>NZ_JBOBQG010000002.1:0-653136 GCF_050585845.1 Curtobacterium sp. AB451 | reverse complement strand
GAGGTTCCGCCAGAGAGGCATTCGTTCTTGGTAGTCACCGGCCAGGCACGCAGCCTGCGTCGGACCCGGAGGTCCTGTGGCTCATCCCGAGGGAGAGAACCGGTGGAGTAGTCATCCTAGGCGTCGAAGCGATCCAGCGCAAGGCCAGGTCTGAACTTCAGTGGAGGATGGTCCCGCTTGAGGCCGGCAGGCTCTGGGCTCTCGCTCCAGCCGCTCCGCCGCACCTTTGGGGTGACGAGTAAGAACTATACGCAGCTCTGAGCGGGTGCGCCAAGACGCGCCACATCCCGGGCGTGTCGCGTTGTGCAACAACCGGCGCCGAACGCAGCGATGCCCGGCTCCCACCAGGGGAACCGGGCATCGACGGGCCGGGACGATCAGGACAGCGTCACGCCGGCGAGGGTCTTCTTGCCACGACGGAGCACGACCACCCCGCCGGGCAGGGCGAGGCCGGACAGCTGCGCGGTCGCGTCGTCGGCTCGGGCGTTGTTCACGTAGACGCCGCCCTGGTCGATCGCGCGGCGGGCCTCGCCGAGGGACTTCACCAGCTCGGTGTCGACGAGGGCCCGGGCCACGTCGGCGTCACCCGGCAACACCACGGACCCCGGGAGCTCCGCGATCGCCGACCGGAGCGTGCCGGCGTCGAGCGCACCGAGGTCGCCGTTGCCGAACAGGGCCGCCGACGCATCGATCGCCGCCTGCGTCGCCTCGACCCCGTGCACGACGGCCGTGACCTCGAACGCGAGGGTCCGTTGCGCCTCTCGTCGGAAGGGTTCGTCGGCCACGGCCTGCTCGAGCCGCTCGATCTCGGCGCGGGACAGGAACGTGAACTGCCGCAGCCGGGCGACCACGTCGGCGTCCGCCGTGTTGAGCCAGAACTGGTAGAAGGCGTACGGCGACGTCATCTCCGGGTCGAGCCAGATCGCGTTGCCCTCGCTCTTGCCGAACTTCGTGCCGTCGGAGTTCGTGATCAGCGGCGTGCCGAGCGCGTGCACGGTCGCACCCTCGGTCCGTCGGATGAGCTCCGTCCCCGAGGTGAGGTTGCCCCACTGGTCCGACCCACCCGTCTGCAGCGTGCACCCGTACTGCAGGAAGAGTTCGCGGTAGTCCAGCCCCTGCAGGATCTGGTAGCTGAACTCGGTGTAGCTGATGCCCGCGTCGGAGTTCAGACGCGCGGCCACGGCGTCCTTCTTGAGCATGGAGTTCACGCGGAAGTACTTGCCGATGTCCCGCAGGAAGTCGATCGCCGACAGCGGTGCCGTCCAGTCGAGGTTGTTCACCAACCGCACGCCGTTCTCGCCGTCCGGGCTGAGGAACCGTGAGACCTGCCCCTGCAGACGCGTCACCCACTCCCCCACGGTCTCGCGGGTGTTGAGCGTGCGCTCGGCGGTCGGCCGGGGGTCGCCGATCAGGCCGGTGGATCCGCCGACCAGTGCCAGCGGCTTGTGGCCGGCCAGCTGGATCCGACGCATCGTGAGCAGCTGCAGGAGGTTGCCGCAGTGCAGGGAGGCCGCGGTCGGGTCGAAGCCGCAGTAGTACGTGATCGGCTCACCGTCGAGGGCCTCCTCGAGTGCCGTCTCGTCGGTGGAGACGTGCACCAGATCACGCCAGCGCAGTTCGTCCCAGACCGAGGCGAAGGTCGGGTCGTTCTGCTGGCGCGTCAGGACATCGTGAGCGGATTCACTGGACACCCAGCCATTGTAGCGGCGCAGACGGGCCAGGAGGCGCGGGTCGGCCGTGCCGGTGGGGATCAGTCGAGCGCACCCCTGTGCCGCCGGTACGGCGACACCGTCGGGTCGCCGGTGAGCCAGAAGCGCCATGGGAACCGCGCGCCGCCGGCGACGCCGGCGACACCGGTGCGCGGTCCGCGCGAGATCCGTGGGACGGTGCCCGTCCCGGTCGGGCCGGGCACCGTCTCGGACAGGAGCTCCTCGACGACGCGAGCCGGGCCGTCGGAGGCGAGCCGCGCCTCCAGGCCGGGAGCCAACGTGAGCCGGTACGGGCCGGACCCGTCGAGGAGTCCGCTGCCGTCGTCCTCGCCGAGGACCGCACCGAGCGCGCCGCCGAGGTTGCCGGGCCCACGCGCCAGGGCGACGTCCGCGACGGCCGCGCCACGTCGGGCCCGCGCCGTCTCGACCCCGTCGACGACCTGCGCCCCGCGGAGCAGCGTGCCGGAGGACGTGCCGTCCGGACCGCCGACCACGTTCACGCAGGTGTGGATGCCGTACGAACGGTAGGCGTAGAGGGTCCCGGGCGGTCCGAACAGGTGACGGTTCCGCGGGGTCGGACCGCGGTGGCCGTGCGACCCGGGGTCGGTGGGGCCGGCGTAGGCCTCGACCTCGGTGATGCGCAGGGTCACACCCCTGCCCGCGATCGTCGCACCGAGCAGCGCGGGTGCGGAGACCGGTGCCGGCTCGGAGAGCAGCGCGAGCGTGGGGTGGGTCATCGGGTGAAGGGCGCGCCCTCCGCCAGGTCGTGGACGCGCCGGGTGAGCGACGCGAGCTGCTCGGCGACCCGGTCCGGCGCCGTGCCGCCGATCCCCGCACGCGATGCGACCGAGCCCTCGATCGTGAGGACGCCGCGGACCTCGGGGGTGAGGTGCTCGGAGACCGTCCGGTACTCGTCGTCGGTGGGGTCGTCGAGTTCGACGCCCCGCTCCTCGCAGTACCGGACCAGGGCGCCGGAGACCTCGTGCGCGTCGCGGAACGGCACCCCCTGCCGGACCAGCCACTCGGCGACGTCCGTCGCGAGCGAGAAGCCCTGCGGAGCGAGCTCGGCCATCCGGTCGGTGTCGAAGGTCAGGGTCGCGATCATGCCGGTGAAGGCGGGGAGCAGGACCTCGAGGGTGGCGACCGAGTCGAAGACGGGCTCCTTGTCCTCCTGCAGGTCCCGGTTGTAGGCCAGCGGCAGGCCCTTGAGCGTCGCGAGCAGGCCCGTCAGGTTGCCGATGAGCCGACCGGACTTGCCCCGGGCGAGTTCGGCGATGTCCGGGTTCTTCTTCTGCGGCATGATGCTCGACCCGGTCGAGAACGCGTCGTGGAGCCGGACGAACCCGAACTCCTTCGTGTTCCAGAGGATCACCTCCTCCGCCAGGCGGGACACGTCGATGCCGATCTGGGCGAGGACGAACGCGAACTCGGCGACGACGTCGCGTGCCGCCGTCGCGTCGATCGAGTTGTCCGCGGGGCGGGCGAAGCCGAGCTCGTGGGCGATCGCCGACGGGTCGAGTCCCAGCGAGCTGCCGGCGAGGGCACCGGCACCGTAGGGGCTGACGCTCGCGCGGTCCGCCCAGTCCCGGAGTCGCTCGAGGTCGCGGACGAGCGGCCACGCGTGGGCGAGCAGGTGGTGTGCGAGCAGGACCGGCTGTGCGTGCTGCAGGTGCGTCCGGCCCGGCATGATCGCGCCGGGGTGCTCGCTCGCCTGCTGCGAGATCGCGTCCAACAGGTCGATGACGAGGTGGCCGATGCGGCGGCCGTGGTCGAGCATGTGCATCCGGCCGAGCGTGGCGATCTGGTCGTTGCGGCTCCGGCCGGCCCGCAGCTTGCCGCCGAGCTCGGGGCCGAGGTCGGCGATGAGCAGGCGCTCGAGGGCGCCGTGCACGTCCTCGTCGCTGTCGGCCGGCTGCAGGGAGCCGTCGGCGTGCGCGGCCTCGAGGCGGTCGAGTCCGGCGAGCATCCGCTCGAGCTCGTCCGCCGACAGGTACCCGGCGGTGGCGAGGGCCCGGGCGTGGGCCCTCGAACCGGCGATGTCGTAGGGGGCGAGCTGCCAGTCGAAGTGGGTCGATCGGGAGAGGGCGGCGAGCTCGGCGCTCGGGCCGTCGGCGAAGCGGCCACCCCAGAGGGCGCCGGTGTTGGTGGCGTCGGTCTTGGCGGCGGGCTGGTTCGCGTCGGTCATGGTTCTCTCGTCATCCGGTCGAGCGGTGCTGGGGCGGTGGTGCGGGTCGGGGTGCTGGGTGCCGGGTCCGGGTCCGGGGTTCGCGGTCCGGGGTTCGGGTTCGGGGTCGGGGTTCGGGGTGCCGGGTCCGGGGTTCGCGGTCTGGGGTCCGGGTCAGTTCGCGAGGTCGCGTCGGGCGGAGATCTTGCTCGGCAGCGACCAGATGTCGATGAAGCCCTTCGACCGCGACTGGTCGAAGGCGTCGCTCGTCTCGGAGGTCGCGAGCTCGAAGTCGTAGAGGCTCTGACTCGACCGACGACCCGTGACGACCGCACGGCCCGCGTGCAGCCGGAGCCGGACGTCGCCCGAGACGTGCTGCTGGGTGTGGGCGATGAAGGCGTCGAGGCTCCGCTTGAGTCCGCTGAACCACAGTCCGTCGTAGACCAGGTCGGCCCAGTCCGACTCGACGCGTCGCTTGTACCGGTTCACGTCGCGCTCGAGGGTCAGGTTCTCGAGCTCCTCGTGCGCCGTGATCAACGCCACGGCAGCCGGGGCCTCGTAGACCTCGCGCGACTTGATGCCGACGAGGCGGTCCTCGACCACGTCGATGCGGCCGACACCGTGCTTGCCGGCGAGCGCGTTGAGCTCCTGCACGACGCGCAGGACGCTGAAGCGCTGGCCGTCGATGGCGACCGGCACGCCCCGCTCGAAGGTGATCGTCACCTCGTCCGGGTCACGCGGGACGGTCGGGTCCTGCGTGTACGCGTAGAGCTCCTCGACCGGCGCGGTCCACGGGTCGTCGAGGAACCCGGTCTCGACCGCACGACCCCACACGTTCTGGTCGACGGACCACGGCGACCGCTCCGACTGCCCGATCGGCAGACCCCGCTGCCGGGCGTGGGCGAAGGCCTCGTCTCGGGACAGCGCGAGGTCCCGGACGGGCGCGATGCTCGTCAGGTCGGGGGCGATCGCCGCGACCGCGGCCTCGAACCGGACCTGGTCGTTGCCCTTGCCCGTGCACCCGTGGGCGACGCTGTCGGCGCCGAGCTGCTTCGCCGTGAGCGCCAGGTGCTTCGCGATGAGCGGCCGACTCAACGCGGAGACGAGCGGGTAGCGCTTCTGGTACGACGCGTTCGCCTGCAGCGCGGGCGCGAGGTAGTCGTCCGCGAACTCGTCCTTGGCGTCGACGACGATCGACTCGACGGCGCCGCAGTCGAGTGCGCGCTGCCGGATCGCCGCCAGGTCCTCGCCGCCCTGGCCCACGTCCACCGCGAGCGCGACGACGTCCTTGCCGGTGGCCTCACGCAGCCAGCCGATGCCGACGGACGTGTCGAGTCCGCCGGAGTACGCGAGGACGACGCGGTCTGCCACGGTGGTCTCCCTCGGTCAGGCGGTCGCCGGGGCGCTGGTCATCGCGGGGGTACCGGTCGCCGAGGCGCCGGTCGCGGTGGCGCCGGTCGCCGGGGCGCCGGTCGCGTTCGCTGCCAGGAGCCAGGCGAGCAGTGCCTTCTGGGCGTGGAGCCGGTTCTCCGCCTCGTCCCAGATGATGCTGCGCGGACCGTCGATGACCTCGGCCGTGACCTCGAAGCCCCGGTCGGCCGGCAGGCAGTGCATGAAGACGGCGTCGTCGGCGGCGTGCGCCATCATCGCGTCGTCCACGCGGTACCCGTTGAACGTGTCCAGGCGCGCCTGCTTCTCGTCTTCCTTGCCCATCGACACCCAGGTGTCCGTGACGACGACGTCCGCACCGGCGACGGCCGCGACCGGGTCCGTCACGACGAGGACCGACCCGCCGGTCTCGGCAGCGCGGCGCTCGGCATCGGAGACGACATCGGCGGCGGGCGAGAACGTGGACGGCGCAGCGACCCGCACGTGCATGCCGGCGGTGGCGCCGGCGAGCAGGTAGGACTGCGCCATGTTGCTCGCGCCGTCGCCGACGAACGCCACGGTCTGCCCGGCGAGCGTGCCGCGGTGCTCGCGGATGGTCAGCAGGTCGGCGAGCAGCTGACACGGGTGGAAGTCGTCGGACAGGGCGTTGACGACGGGCACGCTCGTGTTCGCCGCCATCTCCTCGAGTCCGGCCTGACCGTAGGTGCGCCACACGATCGCCGAGACCATGCGCTCGAGGACCCGCGCGGTGTCCGTCGGGGTCTCCTTGCCGCCCAGCTGGCTGTTGGCGGTGGAGATGATGAGCGGGCTGCCGCCGAGGTCGGAGATCCCGACGTGGAACGACACCCGCGTCCGCGTCGACGACTTGTCGAAGATCACGGCGACGCTCTGCGGCCCGGCGAGGGGCTTCGCGCCCCAGCGGTCGGCCTTCATCTGTTCGGCGAGGTCGAGGATCGCGGACTGCTCCGCCTGGCTGAGGTCGTCGTCCCGGAGGAAGTGACGGGTCATGCTGAGGTCTCCTGGGTGGTGGTGCCCTGCTCGGCGGCGACTGCGGCGAGGCTCTCGCCGAGGATCGACACGAACTCGTCGATCTCGGCGTCGG
Source organism: Curtobacterium sp. AB451 (assembly GCF_050585845.1). Lineage (NCBI taxonomy): Bacteria > Bacillati > Actinomycetota > Actinomycetes > Micrococcales > Microbacteriaceae > Curtobacterium > Curtobacterium sp. AB451. The sequence goes on along the minus strand of NZ_JBOBQG010000002.1, from coordinate 646,772 downwards.
ACACGATGAGCGGCGGCGCGATGCGCAGGCTCGACTCGTTCGGGGCGTTGATGATCAGACCGCGCTCGAGCGCGGCGGCGTTGACGGCGGCGGCGATCGGCCCGGTGAGTCCGACCCCGATGAGCAGGCCGGATCCGCGGACCTCCTCGACGAGGGGTGACCCGATGCCCTGGATGCCCGCGCGGATGCGCTCCCCCTTCGTCACCGCACCGGACACGAGGTCCGCGCGCTCGATCTCGGCGAGGACGGCGTTCGCCACCCGGGTGCCGAGGGGGTTGCCGCCGAACGTGGAGCCGTGCTGGCCGGCCGAGAACAGGTCGGACGCCCAGCCGAAGGTGACGAGCGCCCCGATCGGGAACCCGCCGGCGATGCCCTTGGCGACCGTGACGGCGTCCGGCTGGAAGCCGTGCCCCTGGTACGTGAACCAGTTGCCGGTGCGGCCGACGCCCGTCTGGATCTCGTCGAGGATCAGCAGCGCGCCGTGCTCCTCCGTCAGGCGGCGGGCGGCGAGGAGGAAGCCCTCGGGCAGGTCGACCACGCCGGCCTCGCCCTTGATCGGCTCGAGGATCAGCGCGGCCACGGTGTCGTCGAGGGCCGCCTCGAGGGCGTCGACGGACGTGTCGATGTGCTCGACACCCGGGACCATCGGCAGGAAGTCTTCTTGCAGGGCGGGCTTGCCGGTGAGCGCGAGCGCACCCATCGTGCGGCCGTGGAAGCCCTGCTTCAGGGCGAGGATGCGGGTCTTCCGACCGTCGGCGCCCTTGTTGAGGCGCGCGAGCTTGAAGGCGGCCTCGTTCGCTTCGGCGCCGGAGTTGCCGAAGTACACCCGGCCGGCGTCCCCGGCACCCGTGATGCGCTTGAGTCGCTCGGCGAGCTCGAGCTGCGGCGGCGTCGCGAAGTAGTTCGAGACGTGCACGAGCTTCGCGGCCTGGTCGCTGATCGCCTCGACCAGCGCGGGGTGCGCGTGGCCGAGCGAATTGACGGCGATGCCGGCGAGGAAGTCGAGGTACTCGTTGCCGTCGACGTCCCAGACGCGGCAGCCCTGGCCACGTTCGAGCATGATCTTCGGCGGGGTCAGGGATCGCATGAGCGACGCCCCGAACCGGTCGTTCCAGGTCTCGGTCTGCGTCTCGGTGCTCACTGCTGCTGTCCCTTCTCGGTCGTGCTGGCCACGTGTTGGCCGGTGCCGCTGTCGGTCGACGGTGCTGCGACGCGTCGGCCGATCTCGGCGTGGGTCATCTGGTTCTCGGTGCGTCGGCTGGGGTCCGGGATCACCTCGGTGCCGGCACCGCGCAGGGTGAAGACCTCGAGCAGGATCGAGTGCGGGATGCGCCCGTCGATGATCGTCGCCCCGCCGACCCCGCCGACCACGGCGTCGAGGCACGCGGTCATCTTGGGGATCATGCCCGACTCGAGCGACGGCAGGAGTGCGCGCAGCTCCTCGACCGCGATGAGGTCGACGATCGAGTCGCGGTCCGGCCAGTTGCGGTAGAGGCCCGGGACGTCGGTGAGCATCATGAGCTTCGACGCCTTGAGGGCGATCGCGAGCGCTCCGGCCGCGGCGTCGGCGTTCACGTTGAGCGCCTGGTCGGGGTGGGCGTCGTCGATCGCGATGCTCGACACCACCGGGATGCGACCGGCCTCGATCGCGGCGAGCACCCCGGACGGGTCCACGTGCGTGATGTCGCCGACGTGTCCGAGGTCGAAGTGCTCGCCGTCGACGACGACGCCCTTCTTCTCGCCGGTGAACAGTGAGCCGCCGTCACCGAACACGCCCACCGCGAGGCCCTCGCCGTGCTCGTTCACCAGGTCGACGATCTCGCGGTTGACCTCGCCCGCGAGCACGTCGCGGACGACCGTGATCGCCTCGGTCGTGGTGACGCGGTACCCGCCGCGGAACTCGGACTCGATGCCCTGTTCCTTGAGGGCGGCGGAGATCTGCGGGCCGCCGCCGTGCACGACGACCGGGTGCAGGCCGGCGTAGCGGAGGTAGACCATGTCCTCGGCGAACGCGCGCTTGAGGTCCCCGTTGATCATCGCGTTGCCGCCGAACTTGACGACGACGATCTTGCCCGAGAACCGCTTCAGCCACGGCAGGGACTCGATGAGCGTCGCGGCCTTGACGGTCGCGAGCTCGTGCTCTTCTTCCTTCGAGAGGAATCCGGTGTCGTCGGCCATCAGCTGGAGTACGCGCTGTTCTCGTGCACGTAGTCGTGCGTGAGGTCGTTCGTCAGGATCGTCGCCGCGTGCGGGCCGACCCCGAGGTCGATCAGCACGTGCGTGTCGCGTGGGGTCAGGTCGACGCGGTCGCTCGGCTCGTCGGGTGCGCCGGCGTGGCAGACGCGCACGCCGTTCATCGAGACGTCGACGGCGTAGGGGTCGAACTCGGCGTCGGTGGTGCCGATCGCCGCGAGCACCCGGCCCCAGTTCGGGTCGTTGCCGAACACCGCGGCCTTGAACAGGTTGTTGCGGGCGACGCTCCGCCCGACCGTGACGGCGTCGTCCTCGGTCGCGGCGTGCACGACCTCGATCGCGATGTCGTGGCTCGCGCCTTCCGCGTCCTGCTGCAGCTGCCGTGCGAGGTTCGCGCAGACGGCGGTCAGGGCCTCTTGGAAGTCACCGACCTCGGGGGTGACGCCGCTCGCTGCCGAGGACATCAGCACGACGGTGTCGTTCGTCGACATGCAGCCGTCGGAGTCGACGCGGTCGAACGTGACCCGCGTGGCCGCGCGGAGCGCCTGGTCGAGGTCGTCGGAGCCGAGGACCGCGTCGGTCGTGATGACGACGAGCATGGTCGCGAGGCCCGGCGCGAGCATGCCGGCGCCCTTGGCCATCCCGCCGACGGTCCAGCCGTCCTCGGAGACGACCGACTGCTTCGGCTTCGTGTCCGTGGTCATGATCGCGGTCGCTGCGTCCGGGCCGCCGTCGGACGACAGGGCCGCACTCGCGAGGTCGACGCCCCGGAGGACGTTGTCGCGGAAGGTCTGGTCGCCGACCCCGATCAGCCCGGTCGAGCAGACGACGACGTCACCCGCGCCGATGCCGAGTGCCGCGCCGACCGCCTCGGCCGTGAGGTGGGTGGTCTGGAAGCCGAAGGGGCCGGTGAAGCAGTTGGCACCGCCGGAGTTGAGGACCACCGCGCGCGCCACACCGTCACCGACGACCTGGCGCGACCAGATGACGGGGTGTGCCTGTGCCCGGTTGCTCGTGAACACCGCGGCGACCGCGGCCGCCGGTCCGTCGTTGACGACGAGGGCGACGTCCGGCGTGCCGCTCGCCTTGAGCCCCGCCGTCACGCCCGCAGCGCGGAACCCCGCTGCCGCGGTGACGCCCTGGAGGCCCGGGTCGCCCTGGGTGGACTGGGTTGCGTCTGCGCTCACGGTGCGACTCCGTCCGTGCTGAGGCCGAGGGTCTCCGGGAAGCCCAGGGCGATGTTCGTGGACTGGACCGCCGCTCCGGCGGTGCCCTTCGCGAGGTTGTCGAGGGCACTGACCGCGACGACGCGGCCTGCGGCCTCGTCGACCGCGATGCCGACCAGGCAGGTGTTGGCACCGATCGTGTCCGCCACCCGGGGGAACTCGCCCTCGGGCAGGAGGTGCACGAAGGGCTCGTCGGCGTAGGCCTGCTCCCACGCGAGGCGGACGTCGCGTGCGCTCACGCCGGGGGCGAGCTTCGCGGTCGTCGTCGCGAGGATGCCACGGGCCATCGGGACGAGCACCGGCGTGAACGAGATCGTGACGTCGGCGGCCCCGGCGACCACGAGGTTCTGCTGGATCTCGGGGACGTGCCGGTGCGTCCCGCCGACCGCGTAGGCACTGGCGGAGCCCATGATCTCGGACGCCAGGTACGTCGTCGCGAGCTTCTTGCCGGCACCGCTCGGACCGACGCTGAGGACGGCGACGAGGTCGTCCGACTCGACCAGGCCGGCCTGGATGCCCGGCTGGATGCCGAGCGTCACCGCGGTCACGTTGCACCCGGGGACGGCGATCCGCTTGGTCCCGACGAGGGCCGCGCGCTGCCGTCCCTGCGTCTCGATGTCGTCGACGTCCCGCCACTCGTCGGCCGACCCGGGCGTCGGTGCCGCGTGCAGCAGCTCCGGCAGGCCGTAGGTCCACGCGCCGTGGTACTCGCCGCCGTAGAACGCTTCCCACGCCGCCGGGTCCGTCAGCCGGTGGTCCGCCCCGCAGTCCACGACCAGGGCGTCCCCACCGAGTTCCTCGGTGATCGCGCCGGACTGCCCGTGCGGCAGCGCGAGGAACACCACGTCGTGTCCGCGCAGGTTCTCCGCCGTCGTCTCGACGAGGGTCAGGTGCGACAGCGAGCGGAGGTGCGGCTGCGTCGCGATGAGCGGCTGTCCGGCGTTCGAGAACGCCGTCACCGTCCTGACGTCGAACTCGGGATGGGCGGAGAGCACGCGCAGGAGCTCACCGCCCGCGTAGCCGGAGGCTCCCGCCACGGCGACGGATACGGACATGGGATTCCACCTTTGGTCGGACTGGTCGTCGAGAGAGTCGGAGGCGGCGGCCCCGGGCGGTGCTGGTCCCGATGGGATCAGTCGCGCAGGGTCGCCCCGAATCGCTCGCCGGCACGTCGGACTGCGCCGTCACGGGCCTCGGTGGCCTCGGCAGCGGTCAGCGTGCGGTCCGTGGCGCGGAAGCGCAGCGCGAACGTCAGGGACTTCTGTCCCTCGTCCACGCCGGAGCCCCGGTAGTCGTCCACGAGCCGAGCATACTCCAACAGGTCTCCGGCACCACCGCGGACAGCGTCCAGCACGTCACCCGCCGGGACGTCGGCACCCACCACGAGGGAGAGGTCCTGCGTCGCCGCCGGGTAGGAGACGATCGGGGCGACCGACACGAGCTCGGGTGCCGCAGCGACGAGGGCGTCGAGGTCGAGCTCGACGACCGCGACCACCCGCGGCAGCACCGCGGCCTCGGTCAGCTCGGGCAGGAGCTCGCCAGCGACGCCGACGACGCGCCCGCCGACGAGGAGCGCCGCCGCGCGACCAGGGTGCAGGGACGGGTGCGTCGTCTGCGCGACCGTGAGGTCCACGCCGACGGCCCAGGCGACCGAGCGGGCGACGTCGAGCGCGTCCGCGATGCCGTACGGCTCGGGCTGCACGCCGGGCTGCTTCACGACCCGGTTGCCGGTGAGCAGCGCGGACACGTGGAACGGCTGCGCGGGCAGCGACGCGTCGAGCGCGGCCAGGGTGTCGCTGTCGGGCAGGGCCGCACCGGCCGGCACCGTGTCGGTCCCGAGCGTCTCGCCCGCGACCGGCAGGAACACCCGCGAGGTCTCGTACAGCGCGACGTCGACGAGCCCCCTGGACACGTTGCGGCGGGCGGCGTCGACGAGCGCCGGGACGCCGCTGCGCCGGAGGAGGCTCTGCTCGCTGTCGAGGGCGTTGGCCAGGACGACGCTCGGGCCGCCCGCGCCGTCGATGCCCGGGTACGCGTCCTGCGTGGCCTGGGACACGAAGGGTGCGGTGACGACCTCGACCAGCCCGTCGGCGGCCAGTGCGGCGGCGACGCGACGCCGTGCCTGCTGGTGCCCGGAGAGCCCGCGGCCGGGCGGTGCGACGGGGAGGACGCTCGGGATCCGGTCGTAGCCGACGATGCGCGCGACCTCTTCGACGAGGGTGGTGTCGTCGGTGAGGTCGGGGCGCCAGGTCGGCGGGGTGACGGCGAGGGTGTCGCCGTCGACGTCGACCGACGCACCGATCGCGCGGAGGGTGTCGACGACCTCGGCGTCGGTGTAGTCGACGCCGACCAGCTCGGACGGACGGGCGATGCGCATCGTGACCGTCGGGCGGGGCTCGGTGTCGACGAGCGTCGAGCCGAGGGCGTCGGCGGTGCCGCCGGCGAGCTCGACGAGCAGGTCGACGGCACGGTTCGCGGCGGCCTCGGCGACGAGCGGGTCGACGCCGCGCTCGAAGCGTCGGGACGCCTCGCTCGGGAGCTTGTGCCGACGCGCCGTCCGGGCGATGGACACCTGGTCGAAGCCCGCCGCCTCGATCAGGACGTCGGTGGTCCGGTCGGAGATCTCGGTCCGGGCGCCACCCATCACGCCGGCGAGGCCGACGGGACCGGCGTCGTCGGTGATGACGAGGTCTTCGGGGTCGAGCGTCCGGTCGACGTGGTCGAGGGTCGTCAGGGTCTCGCCGGCGATCGCACGACGGACGCCGAGCCCACCCTGCAGCGTGGCGAGGTCGTACCCGTGCAGCGGCTGGCCGAGCTCGAACATGACGTAGTTCGTGACGTCGACGGGCAGCGAGATCGACCGGACACCGGCGAGGGCGAGACGCGAGACCATCCACGCCGGGGTCGTCGCGGTCGGGTCGATCCCGCGGACGACGCGGGTGACGAACGTGTGCGCGCCCACCCGGCCCCGGATCGGCGCGGTGTCGTCGATCGTGACGGGGAAGCCCTCGCCCGAGCGGGGCGTGACGCGCTCGACCGGGTCGTGGAAGGTCGCACCGGTCGCGTGGGCGTACTCGCGGGCGACGCCGCGCATGCTCAGCACGTACCCGCGGTCCGGCGTGACGTTGATCTCGACCGCGGCGTCGTCGAGCCCGAGGAGCGCGATGGCGTCGGCGCCGACCTCTGGTTCCATGCCGAGGTCCGCGAAGCGGAGGATGCCGTCGTGCTCGTCACCGAGGCCGAGCTCGCGGGCCGACGCGATCATGCCGTCGGACACGTGCCCGTACGTCTTCCGCGCGGCGATCGGGAACGGCCCGGGCAGGACCGCACCCGGGAGCGTCACGACGACGAGGTCGCCGACGTCGAAGTTGTGCGCGCCGCAGACGATGCCGCGGGGCTCGGGCTCGCCGACGTCCACCTGGCACCAGTTGATCGTCTTGCCGTTCTTCTGCGGCTCGGGCTCACGCTCGAGCACCCGGCCGACGACGATCGGACCCGTGAGGTCGTACGTGTGGACGTCCTCTTCCTCGAAGCCCACCGACACGAGCGCCGCGTGGACGTGTTCGAGGGAGACGTCGTCGGGGAGGTCGACGGACTCGCCGAGCCAACGGAGTGGGACGCGCATCAGACCACCGTTCCGAACTGCTGCGAGAAGCGGATGTCGCCCTCGAGGAAGTCACGCATGTCGTTCAGGCCGTTGCGGAACTGCAGCGTCCGCTCGATGCCCATGCCGAACGCGAAGCCCTGGTACTCGGCCGGGTCGATGCCGGCGGCTCGCAGGACGTTCGGGTTGACCATGCCGCAGCCGCCCCACTCGACCCACCGCGCGCCGCCCTTGGCGTTCGGCTGCCAGACGTCCATCTCGGCGCTGGGCTCGGTGAAGGGGAAGTAGTTCGGACGGAGACGGATCTGCGCCTCGGCCCCGAACATCTGGCGCGCGAAGTGCTCGAGCGTGCCGCGCAGGTGCGCCATGGTCAGGCCCTTGTCGATCGCGATGCCCTCGACCTGGGTGAAGACCGGCAGGTGCGTGGCGTCGAGCTCGTCGGCGCGGTAGACCCGCCCCGGTGCGATGACGTAGAGCGGCAGGTCGCGCGAGAGCAGCGACCGCACCTGCACCGGCGAGGTGTGGGTGCGCATGACGAGATGCCGCTCGACCGGCTCGACGAAGATCGTGTCGGCCATGGCACGGGCGGGGTGGTCCGGGTCGAAGTTCAGCGCGTCGAAGTTGAACCACTCGTGCTCGAGCTCGGCACCCTCCGCCACTTCCCACCCCATGCCGACGAAGATGTCGGCCACGGTCTCGTTGAGGAGCGACAGCGGGTGCCGGGACCCGGGCACCCGGCGGGTCGGGAGCGCCGTGACGTCGACGCGCTCGGCGTCGAGCCGTGCGCGTTCCTCGGCCTCGGCGAGCACGGACTCCTGCTCGGCGACCGCCTGGTTCACCCGGCCACGGGCCTGTCCGACGAGCTTGCCCGCGGCGGCCTTCTGTTCCGGCGGCACGCTGCGCATCGACGCGTTCATCCGCGCCAGCGCGGACTGTTCGCCGGTGTGCTCGGCCCTGGCCTGCTTCAGCTCGGCGACGGTCGTCGTGGCACGGACCGCAGCGAGGGCCCGGTCCACGGCGTCGGCGACGGCCGATTCGCTGATCTCGAGAGGTTCTGACACGAGGCCCAAGCCTACCGGCCCCTGGGATACCGCGGCCCGTCCCGCCGGACGGGTGGATCGACCCGGCGTGTCAGTGGGCTGTGGAGGACCGGGCCGTGCGCTGGGCGAACGCCGACTCGTACAGGCAGACGGACGCCGCGGTCGCGAGGTTCATCGACTCTGCCCGGCCGTAGATCGGCACCTTGACCGCACGGTCGACGAGGGCGAGGTCCTCGCTCGTCAGGCCGCGGGCCTCGTTGCCGAACACCCAGGCGGTCGGGCCGTCGAGCATGCCGTCGGCGCGGACCTCCGGCAGGTCGTCGCCCGAGACGTCGGCGGCGAGGATCGTGTAGCCGAGGCCCCTGGCACGGGACACCGCGTCGGCGAGGGTCACGCCGACCGAGACCGGGACGTGGAAGAGCGATCCCGTGGTCGACCGGACCACCTTCGGGTTGTACGGGTCGACGCTGCGCCCGGTGAGGACCACCGCGTCGGCGCCGGCGGCGTCGGCCGCACGGATGATCGTGCCGGCGTTGCCCGGATCACGCACCTCCTCGAGGATCGCGACGATCCCCGGCAGGCCGCCCCGCGCCTCCTGGCCCGCGTCGTCGTCGGTCTCGACGACCGCACCCGGGTCGGGGAAGACGTCCTTCACCGACGTCGGGAACTGCTGGCACACCGCGACGACGCCCTGCGGCGTCACGGTGTCGGCCATCGCGTCGAGCACCTGCTCCGTGACGAACCAGGTGTCGACGGGCGCGTCGTCGAGGCCGTAGCGCGCGGCGGCCGTCGGGGTCACGTAGAGCTCGCGGAGGAGCTCCGGGCGGTACTCGATGGCCTCGCGCACCGCCTGCGGCCCCTCGAGCAGGAACAGGCCCGTCTCGGCGCGCACGTCCTTCTTCGACAGCGCTGCGACGGCGCGGACACGGCCGGCCTTGGGGTTCTCGAGGAGATCGCTCACGGGACAAGTCTAGGAACGACGAAACCCCCGCCGGACCGGCGGGGGTTTCGGGAGCAGAAGAACTGACTACGCAGCCTTCGGGGCCGAGGTGTCGGCCGGGAGCGCCTTCTTGGCGGTCTCGACGAGCGCCGCGAAGGTCTCGGGGTTGTTCACCGCGAGGTCCGCGAGGATGCGACGGTCGACCTCGACGCCGGCCAGGCCGAGGCCCTGGATGAGGCGGTTGTAGGTCAGGCCGTTCGCACGCGACGCGGCGTTGATGCGCTGGATCCAGAGGCGACGGAACTCGCCCTTCTTCGCGTGACGGTCGCGGTACGCGTAGACGAGGGAGTGGGTGACCTGCTCCTTGGCCTTGCGGTACAGACGCGAACGCTGACCGCGGTAGCCCTCGGCGCGCTCGAGGATGACGCGGCGCTTCTTGGCGGCGTTGACCGCTCTCTTTACTCGTGCCATTGATCTATTCCTTTACGTTCTGCGGGGCTCAGTGGCCGAGGAGCTTCTTGACGTTCTTCGCGTCAGCCTTGGCGAGGACCTGGTCCTCGTTGAGGCGGGCCTTGCGCTTGGCGCTCTTGACCTCGAGGTTGTGACGCATACCGGCCTGCTGCTTCATGATCTTGCCGCTACCGGTGACCTTGAAGCGCTTCTTCGACCCGGAGTGGGTCTTCTGCTTGGGCATGGTGGTGCCTTTCCGTGGGATGGATGGGGGGCCGCGTCGTTGCGGGATCGGTCGGTGGGACCTATTCGGCGGGAGCTTCGGCCTGCTCGGACTCGGGAGCCACGTCCGTGGTCTCCTTGCCCTTCGCAGCGTGCTCCGACGCACGACGCTCGGCCTTCTGAGCAGCGCGCTTGGCGTTCTGCTCGCCCTTGACGTCGGACTTGTTCTTGAGCGGGGCGATGATCATCGTCATGTTGCGGCCGTCCTGGGTCGGACGCGACTCGACGACACCGAACTCGGCGATCTCCTCGGCGAACTTCTGGAGGAGACGGACACCCTGCTCCGGACGCGACTGCTTGCGACCACGGAAGAGGATCATCGCCTTCACCTTGTCGCCACCGAGGAGGAAGCCCTCGGCGCGCTTGCGCTTCGTCTCGTAGTCGTGCACGTCGATCTTCAGGCGGAACCGGACTTCCTTGAGGTCCGTGTTCACCTGGTTGCGACGGGCTTCCTTGGCCTTCTGAGCGGCCTCGTACTTGAACTTGCCGTAGTCCATGATCTTCGCCACGGGCGGCTTCGAGTTCGGCGCGACCTCGACCAGATCCAGCTCGGCTTCCTGCGCGAGGCGCAGTGCGACGGCGATGGGGACAACGCCGACCTGCTCGCCCTGGGGGCCGACGAGTCGGACCTCGGGGACGCGGATACGGTCGTTGGTACGGGGATCGGGAATGCGGAGCTCCTTCAATCAGGTGGTGGCCGTCCGGGGCGTTTGCCCTGGGCGACGGCACGAGAGAGGAGATCTGACGCACGGATCTTCGACCCGTTCGGCAGCCGCCCGACGCCGACCCCTGCGGGACGGCCGACCGGCGCGGACGCCGGTGGAGCGGTGTGGACCCGGTAGCCTGTGGTGCGCGGCCGCGGGTGGGAGAGACTCCTCTTTCGTGACGCTGAGCACGTGTTCGGCCTCGTTCGCACGAGTCCGGGCACGCAGACAGCATCTGCCGCGGAAGAGTCTAGCAGAGGAGCACCGTGACCGACACCCCATCCCCCGAGCCCGGCGAGGCCGCCCGCGACATCGCCGAGGTGCCGGCCGTCGAACTCATCAACACCGTGGCCGTGCACCTCCTCAGCGCCGCGGCCGTGAAGGTCGGCCTCGCGGACGACCCCGAGGAGCAGACCGACCTCGACGAGGCACGGAAGCTCATCACCGCGCTCGCGGGGCTCGTCACCGCCGCCGCGACGGAGATCGGGGACCAGCACGCCCGTCCGCTGCGTGACGGCCTCCGCTCGGTGCAGCTCGCGTTCCGCGAGGCGTCGAGCATCCAGGACGCGCCGGGCGCCGGCCCCGGCGAGAAGTACACCGGCCCCGTCACCTGACGGGCGTCATCCGATGACGGACGGGAGGCGCGGTGCCGGCTGGCACCGCGCCTCCCGTGCGTCGTCCGGTCCCGTCCCGGGCCGCAGCCCTCGGTCGGTCGGTCAGGCCGCGCTGCGCGCGACCAGGCGCGTGACCGCGGCGAGCGGGATGCCGACCCAGTCGGGACGGTTGCGGGTCTCGTAGACGACCTCGTAGACGGCCTTGTCGAGCTCGAACGCGTCGAGCAGTTCGCGGTGTGCCCGCAGGTCCGATCCCGTCCCCCGCTGGTACCCGTCGAGGAACGCCGACCGCGCGTCGTGTGCCCACGCCCCGGCATCGACGGGCTCGGCGTCCTGCGCGAGCGCACCGGCGACGTAGTCGAACGATCGGAGCATGCCGGCGACGTCGCGGAGCGTGACGTCCGGCAGCGAGCGCTCGGTGAGCGGGCGGAGCGGTTCGCCCTCGAAGTCGAGGAAGACCCAGCCGCGGGGCTCCGGGGCGGCGAGCACCTGTCCGAGGTGCAGGTCGCCGTGGATCCGCTGCAGGTCCGGCCACTCGGCGTCGGCTGCCCGGGCGTACACCCCGCGGACGGCGTCGACGTGCTCGGCGATCGCCGGGGCCTCGCGTGCCGCGGCGTCCAGCCGGCCGTGCATCGTGGCGATCGCGGCCGTGCGGCGTGCCTCGTCGGCCGGTTCGGTCGGCAGGACCTCGGCGAGGGTGCGGTGCACCTCGGCGAGCGCGGCACCGAGCCGCTCGGCGTCGGCGGCGAAGGGGGTGCCGTCGCGGGCGTCGCCGAGCGCCACGCGCCAGGCGTCCTGCAGGCCGGGCAGGAACTCCTGCGCGAAAGCGAGGTGCCCGGTCGCGGTGCCGTCGGCACGGCCCGCGTCCGGCCAGGACGCCCGGAGCGCGCCGTGGACGCGCGGGACCCGGGCACTGCCGGCCGCCGAGAGTGCGAGCTGCGTGGTCACGTCCGGGTTGTCGCCGTGGTGCAGCACGCGGAAGACCTTCACGATGACCTCGGCCCCGGAGTCGGTCTCGCAGATCACCGAGGTGTTCGACTGCTCGCCGCTGAGCACCCGGGAACTCCGCACCGAGCCGATCGGGACGAGGCTCTCGTCGTCGGCGTCGATGCGTGCCGCGAGGCCGCGGATCCAGTCCGGGTCGGTGGTCGCGTCGCGGACCGCCCCGGTGTCGTCGGTGCCGACCGGCACCTGGTAGAGGACCGGGCCGGTGGGGACGTCGTCGAGCACGAGCCGGGTCCCGGCGGGCTCGGCGAGGGTGCGGAGCCGGGGGGTCCCGCCCTTCGCGGTGTACCAGCGCTGGTGGGCGATCCAGCCCGCGAGGGTGCGGTCGGTGGGCTCGCCGGGGGCGGGGACGGGTGCCTCGTCGCTCATGGGGCGAACCGTACGCGCCGGGGCCTGAGGGTGGTGCGTCCGGCTCGGCACGCGGCGCCGGCCCACGGCCGGTCTGCGAGGATGACCGGGTGCCGCACTACCTCGAGGACCTCGCCGCCGGACAGACCTTCACGACCCCGGGCCGGACCATCACCGAGGCGGACGTCGTGTCGTTCGCCTCGTGGACGAACGACAACAACCAGGTCCACACCGACGTCGAGTTCGCCGCGAAGACCCGGTACGGCCAGCGGGTGGTGCACGGACTGCTCGGCACCTCGCTCTGCCTCGGGCTGATCGCGCGCACCGGGGTCTTCGAGGGGTCGGCGGTCGCCCTGCTCGGCATCGACCAGTGGCGCTTCACCGCGCCGGTGTTCATCGGGGACACCCTGACGTGCGAGGTGGAGATCCTGTCGACCCGGCTGACGAGTTCGGGGCGGACGGGCATCGTCGAGCGGACCGTCTCGCTCCGGAACCAGCGGGGTGAGCTCGTGCAGCAGGGCCGCATGGACGTCATGGTCCTCACCCGGGACGCCGCGATCGACTGAGCCGCCGGGCCGACCCCGACGGACGCTCCGGCAATCGGCGACGTGCCCTTTACAACGATGTACGGAGCACGCCAGCATGGTGCCATGAGCTCGCTCGACGGCATCGTCGCCGCACCCGCCACCGCTTCCCCCGACGCCCTCCCGCTCGCCACCCGGCAGGACGGCGAGTACCCCCGACCCCAGATGCTCCGCACGCACTGGGCCGACCTCGACGGCACCTGGTCGTTCCGGAACGACGGCGACGACCCCCGGTGGCGGGCGGGCTTCCCGGACGCGCGGGACATCGTCGTCCCGTTCCCACCGGAGTCCGTCGCGTCCGGCATCGACGAGCCGGGCTTCCACCCGGTCGTCTGGTACTCCCGCACCATCGACCGCGCCGACCTGCAGGCAGCCGGCCACGGCGACGCGGCTCCGCGGCTCCTCCTGCACTTCGGCGCCGTGGACCACCGCGCGCGGGTCTTCATCGACGGCCGGTTCGTCGGGGCGCACGAGGGCGGCCACACGCCGTTCTCGTTCGACGTCACGGACGCGCTGACGGCGGGCGGCATCGACGGCCAGGCCGGCGGTGACGGCCAGGCGGGCGCCGACGCCGTGCACACGCTCGTCGTCCGCGCCGAGGACGACCCGCACGACCTCACCCAGCCCCGCGGCAAGCAGGACTGGCACGAGGAGCCGCACGCCATCTGGTACCGCCGCACCACCGGCATCTGGCAGACGGTCTGGCTCGAGGCCGTGCCCACGACGTCGATCGAGTACCTCCGCTGGACGACCGTCGACCATCAGACCCTCCGTCTGACCGTCCGCACCGCCGGACCCCGGGTGGGCGGCGAGCGCCTCCGCGTCGACGCCCGCTGGGAGGAGCAGGACGAGCACCTCGCGACCATCGAGTCGACGCTCGGCGACACCGGGACCGAGTTCGACGTGCTCGTCCCCATCGCGCGGCAGGCGAACGGACAGGCCGAGGACGAACTGCACTGGTCCCCGGAGACGCCGCGGCTCGTCGACGCGACCGTTGCACTGCTCGACCCGGACGGCCGGAGCCTCGACGCCGTCTCGACGTACTTCGGCGTCCGCACCGTCGGGGTCGGCGGCGGCGCGTTCCTGCTGAACGGTCGGAGCTACGACGTCCGGAGCGTCCTCAACCAGGGCTACTGGCCGGACTCGCACATCGCGGCGCCGTCGCGTGCTGCCCTCCGCCGCGAGGTCGAGCTCATCAAGGAGCTCGGCTTCAACGCCGCGCGGAACCACCAGAAGATCGAGGACCCCCGGTTCCTCTACTGGGCGGACCGGCTCGGCATCCTGGTGTGGGGCGAGGCACCCGGCGCCTACGCGTTCTCGCCGCGGGCGGTGCAGCGGCTGATGCGGGAGTGGATGGACGCCGTGGAACGCGACGCCTCACACCCCTCGATCGTCACGTGGGTCCCCGCGAACGAGAGCTGGGGGGTCCAGCACATCGCGACCGACCCGGCGCAGCAGGCCTACGCGCGGGCGTTGGCGGACGTCACCCGGGCGATCGACCCGACCCGCCCGGTGATCTCGAACGACGGCTGGGAGCACGTCGACTCCGACATCACCACGATCCACGACTACGAGGGCGACGGGCATCGGCTCGCCGCGACGTACGCCGACGAGGCCGCTCGGACGGAGCTGTTCTACGGCACGGGGCCGGCGGACCGCCTGGTGCTCGTCGGCGGTGCGGTCGACCGCGGGCAGCCGGTCATGCTCACCGAGTTCGGTGGCGTGAACCACCAGCCGGGCGTCCAGCGCGAGGACGGCTGGGGCTACACGACCGCGGCCGACGGTGACGACTGGATCGCCCGGATCACCGCGTTGTACGACGCGATCCGGGCGAGCTCGTTCCTGGCGGGGTCCTGCTACACGCAGCTGACGGACACGATGCAGGAGACGAACGGCCTGCTGCACGCCGACCGCACCCCGAAGATGCCGATCGAGCAGATCCGACAGGCGGTCACCGGGCGCTGACCGAGCGCAGGAGCCGGGAGGCACGTCCTCGGTGCGCAGCAGTGGTCGGGTCCGTCGAACGGACCCGACCACTGCTGCTCACGAGACGCGGAGATCGGCGCGAGACCCACGCGGCGTCTCGGCGCGGGTCAGGAGGCGAGGGTCAGGAGGCGAGGAACCGCAGCACGGCCTCGTTCCACTCGTCCCGGTGCGACGCCAGGACGCCGTGCGGCCCACCCGCGATGAGGTGGGTCTGCGCGTCCGGGATCGCCGCGGCGGTTCGCTTGCCCGACACCTCGAACGGCACGATGCCGTCGGAGTCGCCGTGGATCACGAGCGTCGGCACGTCGACCTTGGTGAGGTCGTCGCGGAAGTCCGTCGTGGCGAACGCGACCGTGCAGTCGAGCGTGCCCTTCGGCGACGCCAGCTCGGCGATCGCCAGGTCGTAGGCGCGCTGGTCGGCGGAGACGAGCGGCTCGTTCGCGGGCGAGGGCTCCCCCGCCGTGTAGAACAGGTCGACGAACTCGTGCAGGAACGCGGGGCGGTCCCCGGTGATCCCGTTCGAGAACCAGTCGGCGAGGTCCTGGTCGACCCCGCCGTCCGGGTTGTCGTCGGACTTCCACAGGTACGGCGGCACCGCGCTGGCGAACACGAGCTTCTTCACCCGGCCGGTGCCGTAGGTGGACACGTAGCGGGCGAGCTCGCCGCCGCCCATCGAGAACCCGATGAGCGTGACCTCGGTCAACCCGAGCTGGTCGAGCAGCGACTCGAGGTCGGCCGCGAACGTGTCGTAGTCGTACCCGCCCCACGGCTGCGACGACTGGCCGAAGCCACGGCGGTCGTACGCGATGACACGGTGCCCGGCCTCGACGAGAGCAGGGACCTGCCCCTCCCACGAGCGGCCGGACAGCGGCCAGCCGTGGATGAGGACGACCGGGTCGCCCGACCCGAAGTCGTCGTAGTGCAGGTCGATGTCGTGCCCGTTCTCGGCTCCGACGGTGATGAACGGCATGGTGCCTCCTGTGGTTGCGTCTTCCAGGGAACGCGGTCCATGCAACGCCCCGCGCACTGCGCCGACGCTGGTCGTGTACGCCTTGCGGACACCGGGGCGGCGCCCTGGACGTGCGAGGATCGGGCGGTGACCAGCGCGCCGGAGACGACCCGCGCCTCCCGGCCGGCCCCGGAGGCGCGCCACGGCGGCTGGACCACTCCCCTGCTCCTGTGGCTCGCCTCACGCGTGGTCAGCACGGTCCTGCTCGCCACCGTCTACGGCGTGGCGACCGCGAACGGCTGGCCGTTCGCGTCGGTCCGACGCGACCCGTCGTTCTTCACGTTCTCGGGGTCGTGGGACGCGTCGTTCTACCGGATCATCGCGGAGCACGGGTACCCGACGACCCTCCCCCTCGACGACGCGGGGCACGTCGTGCCGAACGCCTGGGCGTTCCTGCCGGTGTTCCCGACGATCGTGCGCGCGGTCATGCCGCTCACGGGCGGCTCGTTCTGGGTGGCCGGTGTGCTCGTCGCGACCCTCGCCGGTGCCGGCGCGTGCGTCCTGCTGTACCGGCTCGTGCTGGCCGTGGGCTGCTCGCACCGGGCACGTTGGGCGACCGCGCTCTTCGCCTTCGGGCCGACCGGCTTCCTGCTGCAGGTCGCCTACGCCGAGAGCACGTTCCTGCTGCTGCTCTTCGGGGCGCTCCTGGCGCTCGTCCGGCGGCGGTACTGGCTGATCGCGCCGTTGGGGCTCGTGGCGGCGTTCACGAAGCCCGGGGTGCTCGCGCTGGCCGTCGCGCTCGCGGTGCACCTCGTCGCGCGGTGGGTCGCGGAGCGCCGGACGCTGCCGGTCCGGGACGCCGTCGCGATCGTCGTGTCGGGGCTCGTCGTCGCCGCGGCCGGGCTGGCGTGGCCGGTGATCGCCTCGGCCGTGACCGGGCGGCCGAACGCGTACCTCGACACCGAGCTGTCCTGGTGGGTGGGCTTCGTCGGCCGGCAGCACTTCGCGCCGCTCACCCCGTGGTTCACGATGGCCCGGACGTGGCTCGGGCCGTTCGGGATCGTGCTCGTGGTGGCGGTGCTCGCCGGCGCGGTGTGGTTCTGGACCCGGAGGTCGGTCCGTGCGCTCGGCGTCGACGTGTGGGCGTTCACCGCGGCGTACGGGCTGTACCTCGTGGCGGTGTTCCTGCCGCAGCAGTCCCTGCCCCGTCTGCTCATGCCGACGGCGCCGCTGCTCGGGTCGGACGTGTTCGTCGGCACGCGACGCCGGGCGGTCGCGTGGCTCGTCGTGGGCGTGTGCCTGCACCCGGTCGCCGTCGTGCTGCTCTGGTTCCTCGGCTACCCCTGACGGGCGGCGGCGTCCTGATGCGCGCCTGGCGCGCGGCGGCGCGGGCGCTACGCGTCGAAGGTGTGGAACCAGGCGGTGCCGCCCGGGTGCTGCACCGTGATCATCTCGTCGAGGTCGCGGTACGGGCCGTCCTGGTTGTGGCTCGCCGACTTGATGCGGATCGTGCCGTCCGGCTCGGTGAACACCTCGGAGACGATCGTGGTGTGGTCCGGCGAGTCGTTGTCGTTCCAGTCGTAGAACACGATGTCGCCCACCTTGACCTTGTCGCGCTCGTCGAGGGACCGACGGGTGAGCCCGAACTCGGCGGCGTTCGCGCTCAGCCACGGGTCCATCGTCGGGCAGTAGGTCCACGTCGCGGAGTGCTCGGCGCCGGCCGCACGGTTGTACCAGTCCGAGCGCTGCTGCCAGCCGCGGGCGATCAGGGTCTGCGAGACGTAGTTCGCGCAGTCGCCGCCGATCGGGTTCATGGTGCCGTACTCGGCGAGGTTGTAGTCCTTCCAGTGCGCCATGGCGTACTCGAGCTGCCGGTCGACGTCCGTCAGCGCCGCGTACGCGAGGCTCGTCGTCGCGACCGCGGTCGAAGCATCCGGGACGGGCGCGGTGGTCGGTGTGGGCGTGGCGGTCGCGGAGTCCTGGGTCGCCCCGGTCTGCCCGTCGTTCGCGGCGCTGCCGTTGCCGTCCGAGGACTGGTTCGCCGACGGCGACGGCTCGATCGCGGTCGTGAAGAGCGCGACGTCCGCCGACTCGGGCGTGTACATCGCCTGGTGCGGTGCCGTGAAGGTCACCTTCGTGGCGGTCGCCGCCACGTCGCGCGCGGCGATGCCACCGACCGTGACCCCCTTGACCGCTGCCAGCCCGGAGCCGGCCACGGTGATCGTCACGCCGCCGGCGAGCGGGACCTTCGCCGGGGTGAGCGCCTTCGCGACCGGCTTCGCGGTGGGCGTGGCCGATCCGCTGCCGGACGCGGCACGACCCGTGCTCCCGCCCGTGCCCGTGCCGTCGCCTCCCGACGAACACGCGGCGACGGCGAGCCCGATCCCGGTCACCCCGGCGAGGGACAGCAGGGAGCGGCGCGTCAGGGAAGCAGTCATGGTGGTTCCCAGGGTAGGCGACGGCACGGCATGATCGCTGGCAGGAACCACCATCGAGAGGATCAGCACGCACATGCCCGAGAGCCACGACTTCTTCGTCGCCGCCGACCCCGATTCGGTCCGGACCCGCGTCCGCGGCGCCCTCGCCCGCGAGGGCTACACCGTCGAGGACGGCGAGCAGGGAGCCCTCCGCGCCACCCGCGGCAGCATGGGCCTCACCCTGCTGATCGGCGGGATGGCGAACGACCGCACGTTCCACACCCGGCTCGACGTGCAGATCATGGTGACACCGGACGGCCGGACGGTCGCGCGGCTCCTGCGCGGTGCCGGGAAGTCGGCGCTCAAGGGCGGTGCGCTCGGGATCGCACGGGGCAACCGCGCCTTCGAGCAGGCCGCGAACGCGATCCACATCGACCTCGCGCACGCGGGCGTCCTGACGGACAGCGTCCCCGGCTGACGTCGGACGACCCCGGGAACGGGAGAAGGCCACCCGATCGGGTGGCCTTCTGCCGTGGAGTGGAGCTAAGGGGATTCGAACCCCTGACCTTCTCATTGCGAACGAGACGCGCTACCAACTGCGCCATAGCCCCAAGTGCTCGACCACACTAGCACCAGCGCGCGGTCGATCCGAAATCGACCACTCAGACGGCGCGCCGCCGACGCATGATCGCGTCGAGGTCGGTCTGCTGGTAGCCGTCGTCGTCGATGACCCCCATCCCCGCCCACTTGCTCGGCGGTGCCGGGGGCGCGGCGGGTGCGGGCGACGGTGCGATCGACGGCTCGGCGGCCGCCGTTTCCGTCACGGGGGCTCGGAGTCCCAGACGCTCCGCGAGTCGGCCCTGGTCGTGCGCGGACAGCGACGCGACGGCCTCCTCGACGTCGGGGCGCATGCGCGACACCCGGGCGAGCGACGGGTCGGTCTCGGCGGCACGGATCGCGGCCGCTTCGGCCTCGGCTTCCGCCTTGGCCGCGGCGACGCGCTCCCTGAGTCGCGCGGCGAGCTCCGCCGACGACTCCGGCGATGCCACCGGCACCTTCGGGCGCTCGACGTACAGCGGCTTCGGCATGCTGTTCGGCGTCCAGCTGCGGTCACGAGCGGGCTCGGCGGCCTGCTCGGTGGACAGCGGCGGCGCCGGGTCCGTCCACTCGCTCGCGGGCCTGGAGGCGCGGCTGGGCTCCGGCACGGCCGTCGCAGTCCGCGCCTTCCGCGCCGTCGCGACCTGGTGCAGCTGCGCGAGGACCGCTGCGGATCCCCCGACGGCGACGAGACCGGCGACGCCGACGAGCCAGGCGGTGGGCACGGCGACGAACACGACGACGGCGACGACGAGACCCGCCGTGCCGAGCAGGGTGGCGCCGAGCCGCGACCGGCGCATGCGCATCGCGGTGAGGGCGGGGACCGACGAGGCACGTTCGAGCACGGGCGCCTGCTCGGCGAGGCGACGGGTGATCTCGCGCTGCCGGGCGGCCTCGTGCGCGCGGACGATCGCGGTGCGCTTCGCCTCTTCCGACTTCGCGACCCGCTGGGCCTCGGCGAGGGACTTCGCGTTCATCTCGATGCGGACCTCGTCCGGCAGCTCGGCGGTCTGCGCGAGGATCCGGAGGGTCTGCTGCAGCCGGATCGCGTTCCGCTCGGTGGCGAGGTACTGCCGACGGGCCGCCCAGGACGGCATGAGGTAGACGAGCCAGAGCACGGCCGCGATGAGCAGGACGATGCCGCCGCCCCAGGAGCCGATACCTGCCATGGGGACACGGTAGGGGCGGGGGTTCCCCCGTCCGGTGATTGCCGGACGCGTGTTGCGCGTGTCGCGACGAAATCACCGGGGACGAGCCGCGCCTCCCCGGCCGTGCCGCTGGACGGACCGGACCCTCGGGTCAGACGCGGGGCGTGGTGTGCAGCGGCATCGCCGCCTCGTCGCGTGCCGCGAGCGGGACGGAACCGAGCCCGGGGGGCACCTGGCCGCGGACCCAGCGTTCGAGGACGCCCTCGCGGACCTCCTCCGCCACGAGCGCGAAGCAGAAGTGGTCGCGCCAGTCGCCGTTGATGTGGATGTAGCGGCGGCGGAGCCCCTCGTACCGGAAGCCGAGCTTCTCGACGACGCGCAGCGACGGCGCGTTCTCGGGGCGGATGCAGATCTCGATGCGGTGGATGCCGACGACGCGGAAGCAGTGGTCCACCGCCAGTGCGACGGCGATCGGCGTGACGTTGTGGCCGGCGGCGTCCTCGACCACCCAGTAGCCGATCGACGCACTGGCCAGCGAACCGTACGTGATGCCGGAGACGTTCAGCTGCCCCACGAAGCGGCCGTCGAGCTCCATCGCGAACGGGAGCCCGAGCCCCGCGCGGGCGTTGGCCTGGAGCGCGCGGATGCTGCCGCGGACGTCGGTGGAGACGTGTCCGGAGGGGTTCGTGGCCTCCCACGTGCGGAGCCAGGAACGGTTGGTCGCGAGGGCGACGTCGAGGTCACGGGTGTCACGGAGGCGGAGGGGCCGGATGGTGACCCGCCCGTGGGACAGGGTCGGGATCGTCGTCATCGCGCTGGTTCCTCCGGGAGCGTCGAACGGGCCCGGGGATGATCCCCGGACCCGTTCGGCGACGGGTCGTCTATTCGCCCGCGTTGAACTCCTTGAGCCACGACTTGAGGTCGGGGCCGAGGTCTTCGCGGTCCGAGGCGAGCTGGACGATCGCCTTGATGTAGTCGAGTTTGTCACCGGTGTCGTACCGGCGTCCACGGAACACGACGCCGTACACGCCGCCGGTCCACTCCTCGGCGTTCGCCATCTTCATGAGCGCGTCGGTCAGCTGGATCTCGCCGCCCTTGCCCGGCTCCTGCTTCTCGAGGACGTCGAAGACCTCGGGGCGGATGACGTAGCGACCGATGATCGCCAGGTTGGAGGGCGCCTCGCCCTGCGGGGGCTTCTCGACGAGCCCGGTGATCTTCACGACGTCGTCGGTGTCGGTCTCCTCGACCGTGGCGATGCCGTACAGGTGCGTCTGCGACTCCGGGACCTCGAGCAGCGCGACGACGGTGGCGTTCTTCTCGCCCTGGACCTCGATCATGCGCTTGAGCAGCGGGTCGCGGGCGTCGATGATGTCGTCGCCGAGGAGCACGGCGAACGGCTCGCGGCCGACGTGCATCTTCGCGCGGAGCACGGCGTGGCCGAGGCCGAGCGGGTCGCCCTGGCGGACGTAGTGCATGTCGGCGAGGTCCGTGGACTGGTTCACCTTCTGCAGCTTCTCGTGGTCACCCTTCTTCTTCAGGGTCTCCTCGAGCTCGGACACGTGGTCGAAGTGGTTCTCGAGCGCGTTCTTGTTGCGGCCCGTGATCATCAGCACGTCGGTGAGCCCTGCGCCGACGGCCTCTTCCACCACGTACTGGATGGCCGGCTTGTCGACGACGGGGAGCATCTCCTTCGGCATCGCCTTGGTGGCGGGGAGGAAGCGCGTGCCCAGGCCTGCGGCGGGGATCACGGCCTTCGAAATCTGGAAGCCCATGCCTGGACGGTATCGGATGACCCTTGGACGGGGCATGTCGTCGCTACGGAGGACACGGCTTCCCGCGCTCGGCGGCGGAAAGCCGCAACACGTGCCCTCGGTAGACTCCTCGGCATGACCGCCGATCTCGGGAACGAGAAGCGCGCCCTGCGAGCCGAGCTCCGGCAGCGGCGGCGCACCCGGACCACGACCGAACGCGAGACGGACACCGAGGCGCTCACGGCGACCCTGCAGCGCTTCGCCGAGGAACGGCAGGTCGAGTCGATCGCGGTGTACCTCTCGGCGCCGGACGAGCCGGACGTCCGGCCGTTCCTGGACTGGGCGTTCGAGCGCGGCATCCGGGTGCTCCTGCCGATCACGCGCGAGGACGGGCTGCTCGACTGGGCGGTCGGCGACGGCGTCTCGGAGACCGAGGGGATCGCCGGTGTGCCCGAGGTCGTCGGTGAGGTCCTCTCCCCCCTCGCGATCAACGACGTCGACGCGATCCTCGCCCCGGCCGCGGCGGTCGGCCACGACGGCGTCCGGATGGGCTGGGGACGCGGCTACTACGACAAGACCCTCGGGTCGATGGCGAACCGACCGCCCGTCTATGCTGTGATCTTCGACGCGGAGTACCTCGACGAGGTCCCGCGCGAGACCCACGACGAACCCGTCGACGGCATCATCACGCCGTCCCGCATCATCACCTTCCGGAGCTAGGGTGCCCACCTACTCGTACCGCTGCACGGAGTGCGGCAACGCCTTCGACATCAAGCAGTCCTTCTCCGACGCCACGCTCACCGAGTGCCCGGCGTGCGGCGGCGTCCTGCGCAAGGTCTTCTCGCCGGTCGGCGTGACGTTCAACGGCGGCGGGTTCTACCGCACCGACTCCCGTCCGGCCCCGAAGGAGTCGTCGGGCTCGTCGGAGTCGTCCGGCTCTGGCTCGTCGGGCTCGGGCTCGTCCGGCTCGTCGTCGTCGACGCCCGCGAAGACCGAGTCGAAGCCCGCAGCCGCCAAGCCCGCTGCCTCGACCACGCCGAAGCCCGCCGCGTCCTGACCGTCGTCCGGACTCCTCGGTAGGTTGAGAGCGTCGCCGTCCGGCGGCCGTCCTCGACCCGGAAGGAGTCCCGTGAAGGGGTTCAAGGAGTTCCTGCTCCGCGGCAACGTCATCGATCTGGCCGTCGCAGTCGTCATCGGTGCGGCGTTCACCGCCATCGTGACCGTCATCGTCAACGCACTCATCAACCCGCTCATCGGGGCCGTGTTCAACGCGTCCTCGCTCGACACGGCGTTGATCCTGAAGATCCCGACCGCGACGGGCACCGATCCCGCCGAGCTCAAGTTCGGTGCGATCATCGGCGCGGTCATCAACTTCGTCATCGTCGCCGCGGTGGTCTACTTCGCCCTCGTGCTGCCGGTGAACCACCTCAAGAAGGTGGCGTTCGAGCGGGTCAAGAACGACGAGGAGCAGACGCCGCAGGACGTCCCGCCCACCGACGTCGAGGTGCTGCTCGAGATCCGCGACCTGCTCCGTTCGCAGAACGGCGGCGCCGTGGCCACCGGCGGGGGTGCGCACGTGGCACCGTCCACCGCTCCCGAGGGTCCCGGCATCGGGGGCACGACGAAGCTCTAGTCCGGCGCACCACCGGAGTCCGTCCGAACCGCGCGATCGCGTGGCTCGGGCGGACTTTCGTCGTGCGGGGCGCAGCGGCGGCGCGCGGCGTCAGCGCGCGGCGGCGACCGAGCGGCGCTTGGCGAACATCGCCACCGCGTACTGCGCACCCGCGAGCACGTGGCCGACGGTGCCGAGGTACACGAACACCAGGGCGACGACCCGGACCCACGGGGCGTTCTCGTCGACGGTGTGCACGGCCGAGAACAGCAGCACCGGCAGGCCCACGAAGAGCAGTGCGGAGCGGATCTTGCCGGTCCACGTGACGTCGAGGTCCGGGTTGCCGTGGAACAGCACGCTCGAGAGCACGACGAGCACCAGGTCGACGAGCACCACCACGGCGACGACCCACCACGGCAGCAGCCCGGTCAGCACGAGCGACAGCACGATCGCGATGATCGCGAGGCGGTCGGCGACGGGGTCGATGGCCTTGCCGAGCTTCGAGCCCTGGTCGAACTTGCGGGCGATGAAGCCGTCCGCCCAGTCGCTCACGCCGATGACGACGAGCGTGACGAGCGCCCAGCCGGGGTGTCCGGCGACGACGAGCCAGACGAACACCGGGATCAGCAGCAGGCGGACCAGGGAGATCAGGTTCGGCCAGGTCTGCCAGTCGGGGCGCTCCCGCACGGTGTCAGTCATCGCAGGACAGGCTACCCGCTACCAGTGGGGCGGGACGTCCCGCCGGAGCTGGTCGTCGTTCTCCCCGTCGCGGTGCCGCGCCGGTTCCGGCGGCGCCACCGGGTCGTACCCCGGCACCGGCTGGGTGGTGACGCGGCGGCGGGGCCGAGCCGCGCCTCCTGGACGCGGTTCCGGCTCGCCGCCGTCGGTCGCCGGGCGGTCGGGAGGCGCGGCTGACGACGCGTCGTCGGCCCGCGACCACGTGCCCACCAGCTGGTCGGTCTCCGGCGTCACCGGACCGGCCGGCCGGGAGGCCCGCCGGCTCGGCCGAGGGGTCATCGGCGGGCGGGCCCGGTGGCGGGCACGCCGGGATCGAGATCCGACGTGCTCATCGGCGAGCGGGGATCGGCGGGATCGAGATCTCCTGCGTCACGCCGCGGTCGACGCCGAGCACCTGGGCGACGGTGTTCGCGACGCGGTCCGGGTCGGAGAAGAGCTGGAACGCGTGCACGCGCACGTAGTGCCAGCCGAGTCGGCGCAGGACCTCGGGGCGGAGGCGCAGCGACTCGCGGAGCGACCCCTGCACGAGCGTCGCGTCGGTCTCGATCGTGACGCACACCCCGCCGTGCGCGGCGACGAGGCCGAGCTTGCCACGGTGCCCGAGCGCGACCGGGATGCCGCGCATCTCGAGCCGGCGGGCGAGGTCGACGAGCAGCGGGTCGGAGTCGTCCGGCACGTACTCGGCGGTGGTGCGCGCGCGGACCTCGGCGAGGATCTCGGCGAGGGCGACGGTGCCGTGCCCCATGCGCTCGGCCTCGATGTCCGACGGCTGGAAGCACGTGACGATCACCATCGAGCGGCGCGCACGGGTCATCGCGACCGCGAGCAGCCGCTCGCCGCCGGGCTTGCCGAGCGGGCCGAAGTCGCGGAGCACCCGGCCGTGCGGCGTCCGGCCGTAGCCGATCGAGAAGACCACGCGGTCGCGGCTCTGGGCGACGGACTGCTCGAGCGTCGCGACGATGAACGGCTCCGCGCGGTCGCCGATGACGAACTCGGTGAGGTCCTTGTGCCCCTGGGCTGCGGTGAGCACCGCCTGCTCGACGCGGACCGCGTGCTTCGCCGACGCGGTGATGACCATGAGCGACTCGGTCGGACGGGTGCGGGCGTGGTCCATGACGAGCCGGACGACACGGTCCACCTCGGCGTCGACGCTCTCGACCGCTCCGGACTCCGGGTCCGGCACGGCCTTGCCGTCGCTGACGTAGTCGAGCGCGATCGAGCCGTGCCCGAGGAACGAGCCGGCCCACGGGAGCGACTCGATGCGACCGCCGTAGAAGCGACGGTTGACGAGCTCGGCCAGGTCCTCGCCGCCGGCCCGGTACGAGCGCGTGAGCGACAGCGTCGGCAGGAGCGTGGAGAGCTTGGCGAGCGCGGAGTCGGCGTGGAAGGCGTCGAGCGTGCCCTCGTCGACCTGCAGCGCACGGTGCGCCGGGTCGACGGCGATCCGGAACGGCGACGGGGTCTGCGTGACCGGGTCACCGAACACCACGGTCTGTCGGGCGCGACGGACCGCACCGACCGTCTCGGCGATGGTGACGGCACCGGCGTCGACGAGGATGACCGTGTCGAAGGGCATCGTGTCGGCGATCTGCGACACCTCGTACGGGCTCGCGAGCCAGACGGGCGCGATGGACCGCGACAGGTGCGGCGCGGAGTCCTGCAGCAGACGCGAGGTGATCGCGCCCTCCTTGAGCTGCGTCTTCAGGGCGGTGGCCTCGTCCGGCCAGTCGACGAGTCCGACCTTCCAGTTCTCGGCGAGCTGCCACGCGAGGCCCTGGGAGACCCCGGCCGCGTGGGCGTCGTCGACGAGCCGGAAGTCGGCCTCGACCCGGTCGAGCATGTCGGTGTTCGCACCGAGCAGCGCCCGGTCGGACTCGAGCATCGTCTCGAGGGCGGACTGCCACCACGCGAGCTCGAGCTCGGCGGGGACGTGGGTGTCCGGCACGTGCCGGTTCGCCAGGTCCGTGATGAGCGGCTCGAGCTGCAGGTCGCGCAGGGTCTGCATGAGCTCGGTGCGTTCCTGCAGGTTGTGCAGGACGTCGGACTCCTCGGCGAGGCGGGCGATCGTCGGGACGAGCTCGTCGATCGGCACGTTCGCCAGCTGGGTCTCGCGGGCGGTGCGGCCGAGCGGCTCGTCGAGGCGCGCGAGGTCCTCCACCACGTTCGAGAACAGCACCTGGACGTCCGCGATGCCGGTGGGCACCTCGGGGTTCACCCCGGCGGCGACGTACCGCTGCCACAGGACGCGCTGCTGCTGGACGCGGGTGAGCGCCTCGTGCAGGTCGGACACGTGCACACCCGGGCGGACGTACTCGCGGGCGAGCTTCTTCAGCCGGCGCCGGTTCGTCGACGACATCGGCGCGCCCTCGCCCCGGGGGGCCGTGGCGGCGACGAGCTCGGAGACCGAGCGGTCGAAGACGACGGGCAGGAAGCGGTCGAGCGTGTCGCGGATCTCGGTGAGCAGGCGCAGGTAGATGCCGAGCTCGTTGATCGTCGTGAACTGCCGCATGTGGGTGGTGGCGACGAGGTCGTGGGCGCGGCGGAGCAGGGTCGGCAGCGCGTCGGCGTCGAGGTCCTTCGCGATGCGGTGTGCCCGCTGGGCGCCGTCGCTCGTGGAGAACTTCGCGCCGTACCAGGGCGAGTCGTCGGGGCCGTAGCGGAACTCGCCGAGGTTCGCCGCGCTGACCATCGTCTCGGCGACGCGCGAGCGTCCCTCGACCATGCTCGTCACCGACGTCGCGGACAGGCGCGCGGTCGTCGACGGCGGGACCGGCAGCAGCGACAGGCGGGAGAGCTCGACGAGGCAGTCGAGCACCGAGACCCGGAAGTCCGGGTCGACGCGGGTCAGCGAACCGCGGTAGTCCTTCAGCACCTTGCGGAGCCGGACCAGGGCGTCGTCGACCTCGCGCAGGTTCGGACGAGACGCCTTCTCGTTGCGGGCGATCGCGCGGACGACGTCACGGCGGAGGGTGCCGGGGGTGACCGCGACACCGGGGAGCTGGACCTCGGCGAAGCGCGCCGCGATGCCGCGGAGGGTCGCCCGGCGCGGGCTGACCACGAGCACGCGCTTGTTCGCCGCGACGAGACCGCCGAGCGCGTTCACGATCGTCTGCGTGCCACCGGTGCCGGGGAGGGTCTTCACGACGATCGAGTTGCCGGCCGTGATCTGCGCGATCACGTTCTCCTGCTCGTCGTCGGCGTCGAGCAGGAGCGTGTCGGTCTCCGGGCTCCGCTCGTCCGACGGGGTCTGCTCGACCGGGTGGTAGGACTGCTCGACCTGCCACTTGGCGCTGGGGTTGCCGGCGAGGGCGTCGAGCACGGGGTGCGACAGGTCCTCGGTGTCCTCCACCATGCCGGTCGCGACCTCGGCGAAGGTCGACACGACGAGGCGTGCGTGCACCGAGAAGCCCGGGATGTGCGCGGTGAGGCCGCGCAGCCGGTCGATGACGGGGTTCGGCGTGAACGAGCCGTCCTGCTGGGCCAACGCCACGAAGGACTGGGCGTCGAGGATGACGCCGAACTGCTCGTGCAGGGCGTCGGCGAGGCCGGGGTTCAGGACGGGCTCGCCGAGCAGGCGGACCTCGAAGTCGCGGCCGTGCCGACGGATCGCGAGCGGGCGCAGCAGGACCGGTCCGCGGAACTGCTCGTCGCCGTGCTGCCAGTCGGCCATGCCGATGCCGAGCTTGACGGCGTCGATGCCGCGCACGGTGGACAGCTCGGTGCCCTTGGCCTCGACGTGACCGGCGGCGATGCGGGCAGCACGGAGCGCCACCTCGTCGCGGATCAGGCTCGACAGGAGCGTCGTCTTGCCGGTGATGAACTGTGCGAGGCCACCGGGGTGCGTCGTCGAGAGCTCGATGCGGGCACGCGGGTGGTCGCTGAAGTGCGTGAGGGGGCTCGTGCCGCCGACGCCGGCGAGCTGGCCGCGCCAGACGTCCCACACCGGCTCGGCGGCGTTGCCGGCCTGGAGGCGCGGGTCACCCAGGCTGATCGCCTGCGGACTCGTCAGCTGGAGTTCCGGGCGCAGGGTGCGGTCGGGTTCGTCCGTCACGGCGGTCTCTTCCTGCTGCCCCCGCTGGTCCTGCTCCCCCTGCTGTCCGTCCCGCCCGTCCGCGGGCGCGTCGGCGCCCTCGACGGGGACGTCGTCGTTCACGTCGTCCTCGCCGTCGGTCACCCTGTCCGCTCGCCACACATCCGACACTGTAGGCGGAAGCGGGCTGGCACTCTGGCAATGACCCGAGGTTTCGGACTTTCCGGACCCCGCCGACGCGCGACCGGGCGCGCCGGTGTGGTACCAACGGGGCATGGCCATCGACGACCGCACCGCCCCTCCCACCCCCACGCCGAACCGGCGTCGATCGGTCCCCGCCGAGATCTCACGCTCATGGCTCCTCGTCGCCGGCACCGCCGCCGACCGCTTCGAGAAGGCCCAGCGGTCCCGTGCCGACCAGATCATCCTCGACATCGAGGACGCGGTGGACCCGGCGGCGAAGCCCGAGGCCCGCGGCACCGTGGCGTCCTGGCTCGCGGGCGGCGGCGAGGCCTGGGTGCGGATCAACGACGTGACGACGGACTTCTGGGCCGACGACGTCGAGGAGCTCCGGGGCCTGCCGGGGCTGCAGGGCGTGATGCTCGCGAAGACCGAGTCCCCGGCGCAGGTCACCGACACGTGGCACCGGCTCGGCGGGCAGACCCCGGTGATCGCCCTGGTGGAGTCGGCGCTCGGCATCGAGGAGTCGGTCTCCATCGCGAAGGCACAGGGCGCGTTCCGCCTGGCGTTCGGCTCGGGCGACTACCGACGCGACACCGGGACGAGCGCGGACACGCTCGCGATGGCGTACCCGCGCTCGAAGCTCGTCGTGGCCTCGCGCGTCGGTGACCTGCCCGGACCGATCGACGGCCCGACGGTGGGGTCGTCGCACCCGATCCTCCGCGAGCAGTCCCAGGTCGCGGTCTCGCTCGGGCTGACCGGCAAGCTGTGCCTCGACACTGAGCAGCTGCCGGTCATCAACGAGGTCATCTCCCCCACGCCGACCGACGTCGCCTGGGCGCAGGACTTCCTCGACGACTTCGAGGCACGGGGCCGCGTCATCCGTGACGGCTCCGACCTGCCCCGACTCGGGCGCGCGCAGAAGATCCAGCGCCTCGCACAGGCGTTCGGCGTCGAGGCGCGGTAGGACTGCAGCCATGACCTGGTCCAACGTCCCCGGCGGCCCGCCGCAGTCATCGCCCGACCCCCGGGACCCGCAGCGCGGCGCCTGGGAGCGGGGCGGCACGACGCTCTTCCCACCCGCGAAGCTCGCCGACCGGATCTCGACCGTGCTGCTCCTGGCGTTCGGCGCGGTGATGACGATCGTCACCGCGGTCGTCGGGATCATCGCGGTCGTGTCGGCGACCGCCACGTGCGACGCCACGTCCGGGTGCACACCCGGCGGCTACCTCGGCGGGGCGGCGATCGCGGTCGGTGGCGCCTTCGTCGTCGGCGTCGCCACGCTCGTGCTGTCGATCGGCGCGTGGATCCGCCGGCGGTCGTCGTGGTGGATCGCCGCGATCGGGTTCGTGCTCGCGATCGTCGTGATCGCGTGGGGCGGCGTGGTGTTCGCGGACGCCGCCGACGGCCCGTCGGCCTCGTCCTCGGTCTCCGCGAGCGCGTAGGGCGCACGTCGCTCCGATCGGCGTAGCGTCCCCGGCATGGTGACGGTCTCGCGGACGACGGTCGCGGTGGTCGGCGGCGGCCCCGCCGGGGTCGTCCTCGGCCTGCTGCTCGCCCGCGCCGGCATCGCCGTCCGCGTCGTGGAGAAGCACGACGACTTCAACCGGGACTTCCGCGGTGACACCGTGCACGCGTCGACGATCCGGCTGCTCGACGAGCTCGGACTCGGTGCCCGCTTCCGGCGCCTGCCGCAGTCGCGCCTCGACGACTTCTCCCTGCCGATGCCGGACGGGTCACGGCTGCTGCTCGGCGACTTCTCCCGCCTGCGACCCCCGTACGACCACGTGGCGATGGTGCCGCAGTGGGACCTGCTCGACCTGCTCGTCACCGCCGCGCGCGAGGAACCGTCGTTCCGGATCTCGATGGGCCTCGCAGCGACCGGCACCATCGAGGAGAACGGGGTGGTGACGGGCGTACACCTCCGCCCGTACCGCGATCCCGACGGCCCCGTCGAGGAGCTCCGCGCCGACGTCGTGATCGCCGCGGACGGCCGCGACTCGGTGCTCCGCGCCGCCACCGGACTCCGCCCGCGGTCGTTCCCGGTGCCGTTCGACACGTGGTGGTTCCGGCTCCCCCGCGAACCCGGCGACCAGGCCACCGCCCTCGTCCCGGCGTTCTCCGGCACGGACGTCCTGCTGAGCTTCCCCCGACCGGAACACCACCAGGTCGCGTACTTCGCCCCGAAGGGCTCGGACGCCGCGCTCCGCGCCGAGGGGCTGGCGTCCTTCCGGGAACGCGTCGCCAGGCTCCGACCGGACTTCGCCGACCGGGTGGACGCGATCGCCTCGATGGACGACGTGCACGTGCTCGACGTCCGGATGGACCGGCTGCCCCGGTGGTGGCGTCCGGGGCTGCTCTGCATCGGCGACGCCGCGCACGCCATGTCCCCCGCGGGCGGCGTCGGCATCAACCTGGCGGTGCAGGACGCCGTCGCGACGGCCGCGGTCCTGGCCCCGGCGCTCGGGCGCGGACTCCGCGGCGCGGCCCTCGACGGCACCCTCGCCGCCGTGCAGCGTCGCCGGACCCCACCGGCAGTCCTGGTGCAGGCGGCGCAGGCGGTGCTGCACCGGGTGGTGTTCGCCCGGGCCTTCGCGGGGGCGCTCCGGGACGGGCCGCCCCTGCTCCCCGTCCTGCTCGCCCGGTACGTGCCGCCGGTGCGGGGGCTCTACGCGCGGGGGATCGCCTTCGGTCCGCTCCCCGAGCACGCACCGGTGTGGGCACGACGTCCGACGGTGTGACCGGCCCCTGACGCACCTGGGCGCGTGCACGCCCCTCCGGCGCATGCTGGGGGCATGAAGCAACGAGTCATCGGAGACGTGTCGGTCAGTGCCATCGGGCTGGGCGGCATGCCCATGTCCATCGAGGGGCGTCCGGACGAGCGGCAGGCCGTCGCGACGATCCACGCGGCGCTCGAAGCGGGCGTGACGCTCATCGACACCGCCGACGCCTACCACCTGGCCGCCCACGACGAGGTGGGGCACAACGAGGAGCTCATCGCCAAGGCCGTGCGCGGCTTCCACGGCGACACCTCGGACGTCCTCATCGCCACCAAGGGCGGACACCTCCGCCCGGAGCCCGGCGCCTGGGCCCAGGACGGCCGTCCCGAGTACCTCAAGGAGGCCGCGAAGGCCTCGGCGAAGCGCCTCGGAGTCGACGCGGTCGGGCTCTACCAGTTCCACCGTCCCGACCCGGCCGTGCCGTACGCCGACTCGATCGGCGCGCTCGCCGAGCTCCTCGACGAGGGCGTCATCCGGATGGCCGGCATCTCGAACGCCGACCCCGACCAGATCCGCACGGCGAACGAGGTCCTCGGCGGCCGGCTCGCCTCGGTGCAGAACCAGTTCTCCCCGAAGTTCCGTTCGAGCGAACCGGAACTCGCGCTGTGCGACGAGCTCGGCATCGCGTTCCTGCCGTGGAGCCCCCTCGGCGGCATCGCGAACGCCGCGACCCTCGGCACCGCCTACGAGGACTTCGCCACCATCGCCCGCGACCGCGGCGTCACCCCGCAGGTCGTCGCGCTGGCGTGGGAGCTGCAGAAGAGCGACGTCGTCGTCCCGATCCCCGGCGCCTCGCGGCCGCAGTCGATCCTCGACTCGGTGACTGCCGCGACGGTCAAGCTCCGTCCGGAGGACGTCGCCCGCCTGGACGCGTCGCGACCGGCGGCTGCGTAGACGACGCGACCCGCGCCTCCAGGACGGTCCGTGACGGTCCAGGAGGCGCGGGTCGCGCGCGCGTGTCGGCCAGCGTCAGGACTGGCAGACCTGCTGGAACTCCTTGCCGGTGGTCTCCAGCTTCTGGAGGCCCTCGGTGAAGCCGGAGCTCGACAGCGCGGACGGGTCCTTCGAGGCGGCGAGCTCCTTCGTCATGCCGACGAAGTCCGAGAAGGCGCCGGCGAACGCATCGGTCTTCGGCTTCACCTCGGTGTTCGTCACCTTGTCGGCGCTCTCCTTCAGCGTGGCGTCGAACTCGTCGAGCTTCGCCATCGCGGCCTGCGGGTCGCTCTGCAGCTCGGTGAGCTGCGACTGCATGCCCTTGGTGGCGTCGGTGACCTCGGTCGTGAACAGCTTGCATGCCTCGGCCTTGGTCTGGGTCGCGGTCGGCGTCGACTCGGCGGCCGTCGTGGCGTCGGACCCCGACCCCGAGCCGCCGGCCGAGCAACCGGTGAGGAGTGCGACGGCGATGACGGCGGTGGTGAGCGAGACGAGTTTCGTGCGCATGGTGATGGTCCCCCGGAGATCGTGCCCGCGACCCCGGACGGGGTGCGGATCCGCATCGAGGCTACATGGGAGACGCACAGGAGGGACGGGCCCACGGGGACGGCTCACCGGCCCTGAGTACCGTCGGGTGCATGCGAGCGATCACCTCCGAGCACGGCACCCTCGACCTGCACGACGTCCCGGACCCGGTCCCCGGCGCCGGTGCGGTCCTGATCGAGGTCGCCGCCGCCGGCGTGAACAACGCCGACCTGCAGCAGGCCGCCGGCAACTACCCGCCGCCGCCCGGTGCCTCCGACGTCCTCGGGCTCGAGGTGTCCGGCGTGGTCCGCGCGCTCGGTGACGGCGTCGACGGGTTCGCCGTCGGCGACCGGGTCTGCGCCCTGCTCTCCGGCGGCGGCTACGCGTCGCTCGTCGTCGCCCCGGCCACCCAGGTGCTGCCGGTCCCGGACGGGGTCGACCTCATCGAGGCCGCCGGGCTGCCGGAGGCCGCGTGCACGGTGTACTCGAACGTCGGCATGCTCGCCGGGCTCCGACCGGGGCAGACCCTGCTCGTGCACGGCGGCACCGGCGGGATGGGGTCGCACGCGGTGCTCTGGGCGAAGGCGCTCGGCGCTCGGGTCGTCGCCACGTCCGGCGGCGAGCGGAAGGTCCGGGCGTCACGGGAGCTCGGCGCCGACCTCGTGGTGGACCACCGCACCGAGGACTTCGTCGCGCGCACGCTCGCGTTCACCGACGGCCGCGGGGTCGACGTGGTGCTCGACGTCGTCGGACCCGACTACCTGGCGCGGAACCTCGAGGTCCTCGCCCCGAACGGGCACGTCGCCGTGATCGCCTCGGGCAGCGGGAGCACCGCCGAGCTCGACCTCGGCGCGATGATGCGGAAGCGGGCGACGATCAGCGCGACGACGCTCCGTGCCCGCCCCCTCGACGAGAAAGCCGCGATCGTCGAGGCCGTTCGGCGGGACGTCTGGCCGTTCGTCGCCGACGGCCGGGTGCGTCCGGTGGTCGACTCGGTCCTGCCCCTCGACCAGGCCGCCGAGGCCCACCGCCGGGTCCGCGACGGCGAGGTCGTCGGGAAGGTGCTGCTGACGCCCTAGGCGCGCGGTCAGGCGTGGACGCGGGCGAGGAACGCGACGAGGGCCGGGTGCTGCGGTGCGTCGAGGACGTCGGCGGGGGCGCCCTGCTCCACGACCTCGCCCCGGTGCAGGAACACGATCCGGTCCGCCACGTTCCGCGCGAAGTGCATCTCGTGCGTGGTCATCAGGATCGTCGATCCCTGACGCTTGAGCTCGGTGACGAGGTCGAGCACCTCGCCGACGAGCTGCGGGTCGAGGGCGCTCGTGACCTCGTCGAGCAGCAGGAGCTCGGGGTCGGACGCGATCGCCCGGACGATGGCGACGCGCTGCTGCTGCCCGCCGGAGAGTCGGTCCGGGTACGCCCCGGCGAAGTCGGCGAGACCGATCCGGTCGAGCAGCCGCCGCGCGGTCGCCTCGGCCGGGGCCTTGCCGACGCCGTGCACCTGTCGCGAGGCGAGCGTCACGTTGTCGAGCACGCTCATGTGCGGGAACAGGTTGAACTGCTGGAACACGACGCCGATCCGCGCCCGGGTCGCGTCGACGTCGATCCGCGGGTCCGCGATGTCCGTGCCCTGCAGCAGGATCTCGCCGTCGTCGATGCCCTCGAGCAGGTTGACCGTCTTGAGGAGCGTCGACTTGCCGGAGCCGGACGCGCCGATGACGCAGATGACCTCGTGGCGGTGCACCGCCAGGTCGATCCCGCGCAGCACCTCGTGCTCACCGAAGGACTTGCGCACCCCGCGCAGCTCGAGGACGCGAGCCGACGTGTCGGGCGCGACCCGCGCCTCCTGGCTGACCTCGCTCACACGGTCCCTCCGATCTGCTCACGGCGCTGCTGCCGGCGCGCGATCGCGTCCGTGACGCGGATCAGCGGCAGGCTGATCAGCACGAACAGCAGACCGGCGACGAAGTACGGCGTGAAGTTGTAGGTCTCCGCCTGGGCGATCTGTGCCGACCGGACGGCGTCGACGGCGCCGAGGATCGACACGAGGCCGACGTCCTTCTGCATCGAGACGAAGTCGTTCATGAGCGCGGGGGTGACCTTGCGGATCGCCTGCGGCAGCACGACCAGGCGCAGGGTCTTCGCGTGCGACAGCCCCAGCGACCGGGCGGCGAGACGCTGCGACGGGTGCACGGCCTCCATGCCGGCGCGGAGCACCTCGGCGATGTACGACGAGTACGTCAGGATGATCGCGATCGTGCCCCAGACCTCGGCGGGCAGGCGGGGGAAGACCCCGAGCCCCGGGATCCCGTAGCCGACCAGGTACAGCACGATGATGAGCGGCAGCCCGCGGAACAGGTCGGTGTACCCGGTGGCGAGCATCCGCAGCGGGAAGAACACCGGGCTCCGCAGCCCCCGGACGACGGCGAGCAGCGTGCCGAACACGGCGACGCCGATCGCGCTGAAGAACAGGATCCGGATGTTCAGCCAGAGGCCCAGCAGGATGTCGGGGAACGAGTCGATCGCGGTCTGCGGGTCGAAGAACGACTGCTGGACCGCGGCCCACCCCGGGGTGTTCACGACACCGAAGTAGACGACGGCGACGACCACGAGCGTCGACACCACGGACACCACGAGCGAGCGCCGCCCGCGCTGGCGACGGTACAGCCGACGCTCCAGCTCGACCTGGCTCGGCGCGGGTGCGGTCACCGGGGACCCGGCGCCTGCTGGCAGGCTCACGGAGCTACTTCAGGACCGGGGTGCCGGTCTCCGAGGAGAGCCACTTGGTCTGCAGGTCCTCGAGCGTGCCGTCCGCCTTGAGTGCCGTCAGCGCCTCGTCGACCTTGCTCGTCAGCTCGGAGCCCTTCGGCAGCACGAAGCCGAACTGGTCGCCGGAGCCGTCCGCCGGGAACTGCGCCGAGACGGTGCCCTTGCCGTCGAGCTGCGCGCCGGACATGTAGAACGCGGTCGGCAGGTCGGTGACGATCGCGTCGATCTGCCCGGACTTGAGCGCGAGGATCGCGTCGTCGTTCGAGTTGAAGACCTGCGGGGTCACGCCGAGGACGTCCTTGACGCTCTGGATGCTCGTCGAACCGGTCGCGACGCCGATCGCGTCCTGCTTGAGCGCGGCGATGGTCGTGTCGCCCGCGGCCTTCGAGGACTCGGTGGTCACGACGGCCTGCGTGGTCGTGTAGTACGCGGTGGACATGTCGACGGCCTTCTTGCGCTTGGCGTCGATCGAGAACTGCTGGATGTTGAGGTCCCAGTCCTTCGGGCCCGGGGCGATCGCGCTGTCGAAGGTGCTGCGCTTCCAGACGACGTCGGACTTCGCGTAGCCCATCTCCTTCGCGACGGCGTACGCCACGGCGGCCTCGAAGCCCTTGCCGGACTGCGGCTTGTTGTCCTCGACCCACGGCGAGTACGCGGGCTGGCCGGTCGCGATGGTGAGCTTGCCGTCGGTCACGGTCCCCGCGGCGTTGCTGCTGCCGGTCGAGCACGCGCTGAGGGCGAGGGCGGCGACCGCGGCGGTCGCGACGGCGATGGTCAGGCGGAGGGATCGGGTCACGGTCGGGCCTTCGTGCGAGGGGGTGGGGGCAGGACGAAGTGTACTTCGCGGTGGGATACCAACGCGAAACGGATGTCTCGCGACTACTCGGCGAGCGTGAAGTCCTCGAACGAGAACCCGGGCGACACCAGGCAGCTCAGCAGCACCTCGCCCTCGCCGGGCAGGGTCCGCTGCCACACGCCGCCGCGCACGAACGCCTGCGCGTCGTTCACCCGGTCGCGTCCGGCGTCCGGGCCGAGCGTGATCGTCGCGCCGGGTTCCGGCTGGTCGCCGTCGCCGCCGAGCTGCAGGTCGACGGCGTCGGGTCCGTGCCACATCCAGATCTCGTCGCTCGTCACCCGGTGCCAGGCGGACGCCTCACCCGGCGGCAGCAGGAAGTGGATCAGGGTGGCCGCGGGGCGGTCGCCGGCGGGCGTCGACACCGTCGCGGGCGAGGTCCAGGTGCGGACGTACCAGCCGCCCTCCGGGTGCGGTTCCATGCCGAGGGCGACGGCGCGCTTCGGCACGTCGAGCCACTCGATCAGCGTGCCGTCGACGGTGCGACGGGCGGCCATGCCGGGGCGGGGTGCGGTCTCGGTCACGATTCCTCCAGGGGACGTCCAGGGGTGGTGGGGACGGCGGTGAGCGCGCCCTCGACGGCGCGGACCGTGCCGCGGACGACGGTCGCGACCGCGCGGCCGGCACCGTCCTCGACGAGTTCGGCCAGCGCGTCCGGCACGGTCCGGGCGTCGACGTCGAACACCGCGAGGTCGGCACGGGCCCCCACGGCGAGGTGCCCGATCCGGTCCGGCCCGACGGCGAGCCCCATCGCGTGCGCGCCGCCGAGGGTCGCCGCGGCGAGGAGCCGTTCGTGCAGGTCGCGGTGTCCGTATCCCTGGGCGCGGGCGATCCGGTGCAGGGCCGTCACGTCGGCCATCAGGTCGAGCGACGGCGACGAGGACAGCGAGTCCGTGCCGATGGCGATCGGGCTGCCCTCGCGCAGGTAGTCGGCGACGGGCGGTGGGTCGAGTCCGATGACGGCGTTCGAGCGCGGGCAGAGTGCGACCGCGGTCCCCCGCGCGCGGAGGAGTGCCCGGTCGGCGGCGGTCATGTAGACGCCGTGCGCGATGTGGCAGTCCGGCCCGAGGACACCGAGTCGGTCGACGAACGCGGTCGCGCTCGCGCCGAAGCCGAGGGCGCGCATGGCCCGGAACGACGGGACGTTGGCGAGGTGCCAGTCGTTGCCGTGGCCGACCCCGTCGACCCCCTCGAGTCCGGGGACGGGACCGAGGGCGGTGCGCTCCCCCTCGAACGCGGCTTCGCCGAGGTGCAGGTGCAGCCGGAGTCCGCGCTGACGCACGATGTCGGGGAGCTCGAGCAGCGGTGCGACGTCGAGCGAGTACGGCGCGTGCGGCGAGAGCCCCGCGCCCGGGTCCGTCGGGATCCGCTCGAGCTCGGCGAGGACCTGGTCGCGGCCGTGGGTCTGCCACGCCGCGTTCTCCCAGTCCATGACCTCCCAGTAGGCGATGCCCCCGAGTCCGGCCTCGGCGAGCACGGTCGACGCCTCGATGTCCGTGACGATGTCGGCGATGCTCGTCACGCCCGCGAGGATCGACGCCGTCGCACCGAGGGTCGCCTCGGCGTGCCAGTCGTGCGGTTCGGCGTAGTCCTCGTTGAACGCGGCGGCCCAGTCCTCGAACCCGGTGTACTGCCGCTGGCCGACACTGGCCATGCCGGTGTACTGCAGGTGCGAGTGCGCGTTCACGAGCCCCGGCAGCAGGGCGCCCCGCCACGGGCGCTCGGTGAAGGGCGTGCCCGAGCCGGCGAGCTGGTCGACGACCCAGGAGCGGTCGCCGACGTGCAGGATGCGACCGTCCCGCACCGCCACCGCGCCGTCCGCGATGGGCGGTGCGGTCATCGGCACGACGACGCGCGCCGAGTGCACGGTGACGGGGTGCGCGCCGCTCACGCGGGGTCTCCGAACCGGTGGGTCCGGACGTCCGGCTCGCGGTCGGCGGGTTGCTCGGCGAGCGGTCCGGGAGGCGCGGCCGGCGCTCCGAACGCGGCGAGCGCCACGCGGGCGGTCGCGTCGTCGACCGCGGGGTCGATCGGCACGACGGCGCGGTCGAGCTCGTCGCCGCGTTCGAGGAGCATCCGGACGGCACCGAGCTGTGCGGCGAAGGACAGGTCCATGATCTCGACCGGGTTGCCCTCGGCTGCGGTGATGTTGATGCAGCCGCCGCCGTCGAGCACGATCGGGCCGTCGTCCCGACCGGGGAAGACGAGCCGCTCGGCCTTCGGGCCGACCACGGTCCGCTCGGCGCCGGCCGCGCGGGCGTCGTCGAGTGCCACCTCGTGCTCCACCCCGCCCGCGACCGCGACGACCGTGCCGTCCGCGCACGACCGCAGTGCGCGGAGGTCGATCGTGTCGGCGACCCCGGTGGCGCTCATCACGAGGTCGGCGTCCTGCACCGCCTCGGCGAGCGGCGCGACGGCGTGGCCGGCGAAGAGCGCCTGCAGGGCGCGCACGGGGTCCGTCTCGGCGACGGTCACGCGCAGGCCGAGCGCCGTGAGCACCAGCGCGACCCCTTCGCCGACGTGCCCGAACCCGGCGACGACCGCCGCGCCTCCCGGGACCACGCGGTGCGTGCCGGACGGGAGCCGGTCGAGCAGGTCGAGCACCGCGAACACCGTGGACTGGCCGGTGCCGTACCGGTTGTCGAAGAAGGTCTTGGTGCGGGCGTCGTTCACCGCGACCACGGGGATGCCGAGCTCCCCGCGCGCCGCCATGGTGCGGAGCGGGCGGAGGCCGCTCGTGGTCTCCTCCGCGGCGCCGAGCATCGTGGGCAGCAGGTCCGGCCGCTCCTGGTGTGCGAGGCGGATCACGTGCGAGCCGTCGTCGAGCAGGACGTGCGGCCGGGTGTCGAGCATCGCGAGGGCGAGTGCCCGCTGCTCGGGGAGCGAGGCGGTGCTGTTCGCGTGCACCGTCAGCCCCGCACGGCGGAGTGCGTCGGCGACGGCGTCGTCGGTCTCGTCGGCGTGCGCGTAGACGACGACCTCGGCACCGGCGTCCCGGAGGAGCAGGCTCAGCACGGCGGTCTTCGGCTCGAGGACCATCGCGACGCCGATCCGGGTGCCGCGCAGGAGTCCACCGTCCCGGAGCTCGGCGGCGACCGCACGCGACACCGGCATCGACCGGCGGGCCCAGCGCAGGCGGGCCTCGGCCGCGGGGTCGTCCTCGGGGTCGCGGCCGGTGGAGACGAGGAAGACGTCGTCGGACAGCATCGGCACCGCGAGGACGCCGGGACGGGCGATCGCGACCGGGCCGAAGGCGTCCTCGTCGACGGCGGGGAGGTGCCGTCCGGCGTCGACCACGACCAGGGTGGCTCCACGTGGTCGGTCGGCCTCGCGTTCGATGACGGGCGTGGAGTCCTCGGGTGACCCGGCGCACCAGAGCTGGTCGACGGGTTCGTGGGGCAGGGCCTCGCGCGCGCCGAGTCCGGCGAGGAGGGCGCGGAGGGCGGCGACGTCGCGGGGGTCGCCGCCGACGATGCGGAAGCGACGAGCGGCGACGAGCAGGTTCGTCGCGCCCGTGAAGCGTCGGACGGCCGCCGAGGCCCAGGCGCGGGTCTCGGGGTCGGCTCCTGACGGCATGCCCCAATCGTAGGGCGAGCGGGTGGCGGGGAGGCGCCGGCGCTCAGCGCACCACGTGCGGCGGCGGTGTGCCGTCCCAGCCGCCGTCCGCCGGCCCCGACCGCCACGGCGCGGGCCAGGCATCGGGTGCGGTCCCCGCCCGGTCGAGCCGGCGGTGCCGACGCAGCACCGTGACGAGGACCACGACGCCGACGGCCGACACGATCGCCAGCCCGATGACGTACAGGGTCGTGGCGACACCGGCGATCGACGCCGGGACGTACCCGTTCCGCGCCGCCGAGAACGGGGTGCCCGTCACGACGAACGCCAGGAGCGTGGAGATCGTCGAGTTCGAGTCCCAGAGCCCGTGCAGCAGCGACACCCCCACGTAGGCGACGAGCGGCGCCCAGGACCACCGGAAGCGGTCCCGGCCGCGGGCGGCGCCGAACAGCACCGCGCCGAGGATCGACGTCCAGAGCACGTGCCCGACGGGCGAGAGCACGGCCCGGACGACCTCGGTCTGCAGCAGGGAGGCCAGGTCGATGCCGCGCGCGGTGATCGCCGCGTTGAACGCGTAGCCCGCCGACTCGAACGCGGCGAACCCGGCACCGACCGTCGCCCCGAGCAGCGCCCCCTGCCTGGCCGTCTTCGGACGGACGCGCCACCCGACGAACAGCAGGAGGACACCCTTGACGAACTCCTCGACGAAGCCGACGACGATGTACACGAGGGCGTCCTGCTGCAGGTTCGCCTCGAGCAACGACGCCCCGAGGACGCCGAGGATCCCGCCGACGAAGAACGCGACGATGAGCTGCATCGTGCTCACCGAGCCGGTCACCCGCTCGATGACGAAGAGCACGACCGTGAAGGGCACGAGGAAGCTGCCGAGCAGGATGATCGTCGGGACGAGGTTCGCGTTCAGCGTCGTGATCGTGACGACGATGGTGACGACCCACAGCAGGAACCCGACGAGCAGGGTCTTCCACCACCAGCCGTGGCGGTGGTGCGGGTGGACGGCGCGGACGTCCGTGGACAGGCTCATGGGGCCATGCTGCTCCGTGGCGGCGCGGGTCGTCACGGGAATGCGGCGGGGGCGCCGGACGTAGTCTCTGGGCATGAGCGATGCATCCTTCGACAAGGTCACGATGTTCGGTGCGGACTGGTGCCGCGACTGCCGCCGTTCCAAGGCGCTGCTCGACACGCTCGGCGTGGACTACGAGTACGTCGACGTCGAGCAGGACCTGACG
The DNA here is from genome assembly GCF_050585845.1 of Curtobacterium sp. AB451. NCBI lineage: Bacteria > Bacillati > Actinomycetota > Actinomycetes > Micrococcales > Microbacteriaceae > Curtobacterium > Curtobacterium sp. AB451. The sequence continues at coordinate 605,712 of NZ_JBOBQG010000002.1, read as the reverse complement.
GCCGCGGACCGCGCCGAGGAGATCAGCGGGCGGAAGAACATCCCCGTCGTCGTGCTGCCGAACGGCAAGCACTTCGTCGAGCCGTCCGACGCCGAGCTGCGTTCGGAGCTCGAGGCCGCCGGCGTCGTCTGACGTCGGGTCGCGACGCGACCAGGACGGGAGGCGCGGTGTGCGTCCGACGCGCACCGCGCCTCCCGTCCGCTGGTCGCGTCGACGTCCGTTGTGCGCGGACATCGGATGAATCCGGCATGATGGCCGCGTGATCATCGATGCTCACCACCACCTCTGGGACCCTGCCGACCGGCCGTACCCCTGGATGGACGACTCCGTCGCCCCGATCCGACGCCGCTTCGACGTGGACGACCTGCGCCGGGCGACGGCGGGCACGGACGTCCGCCGGACGATCGCCGTGCAGGCCGTGCACGATGCCGACGAGACCGCCTGGCTCCTGGCGCAACCGGCACCGGTCGCCGGGGTCGTGGGGTGGGTCGACCTCACCGCGTCCGACGTGGCCGATCGGCTGGCGTCGATCCGCAGCAGCACCGGCGGCGACCGGCTGGTCGGCATCCGGCACCAGGCGCAGGACGAGCCCGACCCCGCCTGGCTCGCCCGCCCCGAGGTGGTCCGTGGCGTCCGGGCGGTCGCCAGCGCCGGCTTGGCGTTCGACCTGCTCGTCCGTGCCCGCGAGCACGAGGCGGCGGTCGCCCTCGTCGACGCGGTACCGGAGGGGTCGTTCGTCCTCGACCACGCCGGCAAGCCGACGATCGACACCGGGGACCCCGCGTGGCCGGACCGGATGCGGGAGCTCGCCGCCCGGCCGAACGTGACGTGCAAGGTGTCGGGGCTCCTCACCGAGGCCGGCACCGACTGGCGGGAGCGTCCGGTCGCCCGGTACGCCCGCATGGTCATCGAGCACTTCGGCGCCGACCGCTCGCTGTTCGGGTCCGACTGGCCGGTGTCGACGCTGGCCGCCGGGTACGCCGAGGTGCTGCGGACGACGGGCGACGCACTCGCCGACCTCTCGCCGGCCGAACGCGACACGGTCTTCCGGGGAACGGCCGAGCGTGTGTACCTTGCCGGAGCGCCGACGCAGACATAGGATGTTTCCGCTGCACCGCCGCAGCAGGAGAGCGAGGAACGATGCGGTTCGCACGACTTGGCCCGTCGGGGAGCGAGATCCCCGTGGCAATCGACGACGACGGCGAGGTCCTCGACCTCCGGAACCTCACGAGCGACATCAGCGGTGGCTTCCTGGCGTCCGACCCCGGTCCCGACGCGCTCGTCCGGCACGCCCGCGCCGCCGGCGACCTGCCCGTGCTCGACCGTGCGGACGACCTCCGGCGCGGAGCGCCCGTCGCCCGGCCCGGCAAGGTCGTCTGCATCGGCCTGAACTACCGCGACCACGCCGCCGAGACCGGTGCCGAGATCCCCACCGAGCCGATCGTGTTCATGAAGGACCCGATGACGGTGATCGGCCCCGACGACGAGGTCCTGGTCCCCCGCGGCAGCGAGAAGACCGACTGGGAGATCGAGCTCGCGATCGTGATCGGCACGACGGCCAGGTACTGCGCGTCCGAGGACGAGGCCGCGGCGCACATCGCCGGGTACGCCATCGCCAACGACGTCTCCGAGCGGGCGTTCCAGCTCGAGCGCGGCGGGCAGTGGGACAAGGGCAAGTCGTGCGAGACGTTCAACCCGCTCGGCCCGTGGCTGGTCACCCCGGCAGCGCTCGAGGCGGACGGGCTCGACCCGGACGCGCTGACGCTGCAGCTCCGGGTCAACGGCGACCTGCGGCAGGACGGCAGCACCCGGGACATGATCTTCCGGCCGGCCGAGATCGTCCGGTACCTCTCGCAGTTCATGGTGCTGTACCCGGGCGACGTGATCAGCACCGGGACGCCGGCGGGGGTCGCGCTCGGGAGCGGTGCGCCCTACCTGCGGCCCGGCGACGTCGTCGAGCTCACCGCCGAGGGTCTCGGCTCGCAGCGCCAGACGGTCGGTGCGGCGTGACCGCCGGGACCCACGAGGGCCTGCGCGCGATCGTCACCGGCGGCGCCTCGGGGATCGGTGCCGCGATCGCCGCCGCCCTGCAGAACCGCGGTGCCCGCGTGGCGGTGCTCGACCTGCAGCCCGGCGACGACGACCTGTCGTTCCGCTGTGACGTCGCGTCCGACGACTCCGTCCGCGCGGCGGTGCGGGAGGCGGTCGACGCGCTCGGCGGTCTCGACGTGCTGGTGAACAACGCCGGCATCGGCGCCCAGGGCACCGTCGAGGACAACCCCGACGACGAGTGGCGCCGTGTGTACGAGGTGAACGTCCTCGGCGCCGTCCGCCTGTCCCGCGCCTGCCTGCCGCACCTGCGGGAGTCGGACGCCGCGAGCATCGTGAACACCTGCTCGATCGCGGCCACCGCCGGGCTGCCGCAGCGGGCGCTGTACTCCGCGACGAAGGGCGCCGTCGCCGCACTCACCCGTGCGATGGCAGCGGACCACATCCGCGAGGGCATCCGCGTCAACGCTGTGAACCCCGGCACCGCGGACACCCCCTGGGTGGCGCGACTGCTGTCGACGGCGGCGGACCCGGCGGCGGAACGGGCCGCCCTGGAGGCGCGCCAACCGCACGGACGCCTCGTCGCCGCCGACGAGGTCGCCGAGGCCGTCGCGTACCTCACGAGTCCCCTCGCCCGGTCGACGACGGGCGTCGACCTCGCGGTCGACGGCGGGATGCAGGCACTCCGGCTCCGTCCGGCCTGATGGTGCCCGGAGGCGCGGCTATCGTCGTCTTGTCCGCTCGCGTCCGCGAGCGGCCGAGCAGGAGGTGGTGACGTGGCGTCGCTGACCGACGATGCGATCGCACGCATCCAGCAGATGATCGTGAGCGGCGAGCTCCAACCCGGGCAGCGCCTCCCGCCCGAGAAGGAGCTGAGCGAGTCGCTCGGCCTGTCCCGCAACAGCCTGCGCGAAGCGGTGAAGGCCCTCGAGCTCATCCGCGTGCTCGACGTCCGACGCGGTGACGGGACCTACGTCACCTCGCTCGAGCCCGCCGTCCTGCTCGAGGCGGTCTCGTTCGTCGTCGACATGCACCACGACCGCTCGCTCGTGGACCTGCTCGAGGTCCGGCGCATCCTGGAACCGGCGTCCGCCGTCCTCGCGACCGCCCGCGCCTCGCAGCAGCAGATCGACGACCTGCACGCGCTCATGCAGTCCGTCGGCGAGGACACCGGCGTCGAGGACCTCGTCGCCCACGACCTCCTCTTCCACTCCACGATCGCGGGCATCGGTGGCAACCAGTACCTGTCCGGCCTGCTCGACGCGCTCTCGAGCAAGACCGTGCGGGTGCGGGTCTGGCGCGGGCTCACGCAGAACGGCTCCGTGCAGCGCACGCTCGACGAGCACGCGGCGATCGTCGACGCGATGCAGCGCCGCGACCCCCAGCTCGTGCAGGCGCTCGTCGTGGCGCACGTCGAGGGCGTCGAGCGCTGGCTGCGGCGGTCGCTCGACTGAAGCCGACAATCCTCCCAGGCAGGGGCGAGTTGGGTCTGACCTCGGCGCTGACTCCGGCAAACCATGCCGCGGCAACCGCACCCACGAGGAGGAAACCGTGCTCGGTCTCATCATCAGCTTGATCATCATCGGACTCATCGCCGGCGCACTCGCCCGGCTCATCGTCCCCGGCAAGCAGCACATCTCGATCCCCATGACCATCCTGCTCGGCATCATCGGGTCGTTCGTGGGTGGGTTCCTCGGGTTCCTGATCTTCCAGCACGACCCGATGGACGGCTTCTTCCAGCCGGCCGGCATCATCGGCTCGATCATCGGTGCGGTCATCGTGCTCTTCATCTACACGCGCTTCGCCGGCCGGAGCGCCCGCACCCGCTAGTCGGACGCACGTCGAACCACGGAACCGACGTCGAACCAGCCACTGCTGCTGGTTCGACGTCGGTTTCGTGGTTCCACCCCGCGCGGCCGCGGCGCGTCAGACGGCGAGCAGGCCCTCCCGGCGCAGGTCGTCCCAGAGCGCCTCGGGCACCGTCGCCGCGACCCGGGCCACGTTCGACCGAACCTGCTCGGCCGACTGCGCTCCGAGCGCGATCGCCCGGACCGCAGCGGCCCGGCGCGGGAACGCGAGCGCGGCCTCCGGCAACGTGACCCCGTGCCGTTCGCAGACGTCCGCGATCGCGTTCGCCCGGTCGACGAGCGCCCGCGGGGCAGCCGCGTAGTCGTACGTCGCCGTGGCGTCCGGCCGCTCCCGCCCGAGCAGCCCCGAGTTGTAGACGCCGACCGCGACCACGGCGACCCCGAGGTCCTCGCACCGTGCGACCAGGGCGGCCGCCGGCTGTTCGAGCAGCGTGTACCGCCCCGCGAGCATCACGACGTCGCACAGGCCGGTGGACACCGCCGCGTCCAGGGCCTCGACCGAGTTCGACCCGACGCCGACCGCCCGCACGACCCCCTCGTCCCGCAGCTCCGCGAGGGTCGGCAGCGCCTGCGTCAACCCGTCCCGCAACGAGTACACGTCCGGGTCGTGCAGGTACGCGACGTCGACGTGGTCGAGCCCGAGTCGCCCGAGGGACTCGTCGAGGGACCGCCGCACGCCCGACGGCGACGGGTCCCATTGCCGGACCAGGTCGTCCGGCACGGCGAACCCGCCGGAGGCCAGGTCGTCCCCGGCTCCCCGCCCCGGCACGAGCAGGCGTCCGACCTTCGTCGACACCAGGTAGTCGGACCGCGGCCGCTCGGCGAGTGCCCGGCCGAGCCGTCGTTCGGACAGCCCGAGCCCGTAGTGCGGCGCGGTGTCGAACCCGCGCACCCCGGCGTCCCAGGCCCCGTCGACCGTGGCACGGGCGTCCTCGTCGGAGACCTCGCGCAGCAGGTTGCCGATCCCGGCGCCACCGAACCAGAACGGCCCGCGGTCGAGGTCCGGCAGACCGCCGGTCACGCGTCCACCTGCGCCGCGAGCGACCAGACCCGCGGGATCCCGTCGTCGCTGCCGGAGTAGTCGTCGTCCACCTCGAGCAGCGGGTTCACGACCGCCTGCCACTCGGCGTTCACGGGGTCGTCGGCGAGCGCCTTCCGCATCGCCCGGTAGTCCTCGACCTCGACGAGGTGGACGAGGTCCTGCCCGTCCCGCCAGATCGTCCAGTCGTGCACACCGGCAGCACGCAGTCGGGCGGCCAGCTCGGGCGGGACCGAGGCGTGCACACGTTCGTACGCCGCCTCGCTCCCCGCCCGCAACCGGGTGCGGGTCAGCACGCGCTGCATCAGTCGCGCAGGAACAGCTCGACCACGGGCACCGCGACGTCGGGCCGCACGATCGGCAGCGTGAGCGTCAGCGTCCCCGCGGGCTGCCCGCCGAGCCCGGTGTTCTGCGCCCGGGTCCCCGGCGGGATCTCACGGAAGTGGATCTCCGACGCGTCGTTCAGGAGCTGGGCGTACTCGACGCGTCCGGCCAGGGCGGCGAGGTGCACGTGCTCGAACGGCCACGTGAACAGGTGCAGGTACAGCCGGTTCCCGTTCTGGGTGAGGACGGTCCCCGCCGGGGCCGTGAACGCGGACGGTCCGGCGCCGTACACAGACCGGGCGTGCTGACGCATCCACTCCCCGATCCCGGCGAGCGCGGTGCGGGCGACCCCGTCGAACTCGCCGCGACCGGTTGGCCCGACGTTGAGCAGCATGTTCCCGTTGTTCGAGACGCCGTCGACGAGCATGCGCACGAGCAGGTCGGTGCTCTTGACGTTCAGGTTGTCGCGGTCGTAGCCCCACGAGCCGTTCAGCGTCTGGCAGGCCTCCCACGGCACCGGCACGCCGTCGACCTCCATCGGCTTGTCCGGCTGGTACTGCTCCGGCGTGACGATGTCCCCCGGCAGGTCGAGGCGGTCGTTGACGATGATGCCGGGCTGGAGCCGTCGGGTGAGCGCCAGGAGCTCCTCGGAGCCCCAGTCGTCGCGGCCCTTGCCGCCCCAGATGTCCTCGTGGTCGTTGTCGCGGTACGAGAAGTCGTAGAACAGGTAGTCGATCCGCCCGTAGTCCGACAGCAGCTCCGTCACCTGGCCGTGCAGGTACTCCCGGTACCGCGCCATGTCACGGCCCTCGTTCAACGCCGCGATCGCCTCGTCGCCGTCGTCCCGGCGCGGGTGCACACCGTCGACGGTGAAGTCCGGGTGGTGCCAGTCGATGAGCGAGTGGTAGAAGCCGACCCGCAGGCCCTCGGCGCGGACGGCGTCGACGAACTCGCGGACGATGTCGCGGCCGAACGGGGTGTTCGTGGACTTGTAGTCGGTGAGCGCGGAGTCCCAGAGCGCGAAGCCCTCGTGGTGCTTCGTGGTGAGCACGACGTACTTCATGCCGGCCTCGCGGGCGCGACGTGCCCAGTCGGCGGCGTCGAACAGGTCCGGGTCGAAGTGGTCGAAGTACTTCTGGTAGTCCGCGTCGGTGATCCGCTCGCGGTTCTTCACCCACTCGTGCCGGGCGGGCAGGGCGTACAGCCCCCAGTGGATGAACATGCCGAACCGGTCGTGGCGGAACCACGCGGGCAGCCCGGAGGCGTCGGTCGCGGTCTGCGGCTCTGCGGGTGCGGTGATGGTCATGTGGGGCGGTTTCCTTTCAGGGGTGACGGTCGGGAGGCGCGGCGCGCCCTGGCGAGGTCGGCTACCGGCCACCGAGGCCGGAGGTGACGATGCCCTTGACGAGGTGCTTCTGCAGCAGGATCAGCAGGATCACGGTGGGCAGCATCGAGATCACCGACGCCGCCATGACGAGGTTCCACTCGGAACCCTGCTGTCCGAAGAACTGCTGCAGACCGAGCGGGATCGTGCCGTGGGCCTCGACGTCGTTCACCACGACGAGGGGCCACAGGAACGAGTTCCAGTAGGAGATGAACGAGAACACGGCGAGCACGGCCATGGTCGGCCGGGCGAGCGGCAGCATCACCGACACGAAGGTCCGGATCGCGCCGGCGCCGTCCACGCGTGCGGCGTCGTCGAGCTCCTGCGGGACGGTGAGGAAGAACTGCCGGATCAGGAACGCCCCGAGGGCCGTGAACGCCCACGGCACGATGAGCGCCTGGAACGTGTCGACCCAGCCGAAGCCCTGCATCATCACGTACATCGGGATGACGAGGACGTCCTGCGGGATCATCAGCGTCACGAGGAAGAGCAGGAACACGGTGTTCCGGCCCCGCCAGCGCAGCCGTGAGAAGGCGTAGCCGGAGAGCACCGCCACGACGACGTTGATCGCGGTGCCGGCGGCCGCGACGAGGATCCCGTTGAGGATGAAGCGGGCGAACGGCAGGTAGGTGAACGCCTGCACGTAGTTGTCCCACTCGAGGGACCGCCCCCAGAGCGTCGGCGGCGTGGTGAACACCTGGTCCGCCGGCTTGAGGCTCGTGGCGACCATGTAGACGAGCGGCGACACGAACAGCAGCGCGACGAGGCAGAGCAGCGCGTAGCCGATCGCGTGCCGGACGCGTCCGGGGCGGGGCGCCGAGGCGGTCCGGGGCACGGACCGCGGGTTGACCGTCCGGTTCGCCGTGGTGAACCCGCTCGTGCGGGGTCGGGTCAGCTCACTCATAGTGCACCCACCGCTTCTGTCCGAGGAACTGGACGGCCGTGATCCCGAGGATGATGACGAACAGCACCCAGGCGCCGGCCGAGGCCAGCCCGAGCTGCTGGTTCTGGAAGCCCGTGTTGTAGATGTACTGCACGAGGGTCTCCGTCGCGGTGCCCGGTCCGCCCTTGGTGAGGACGAAGGGCTGCACGAACACCTGGAACGACGTGATGAGGGTCATCATCGTGGCGAAGAACACCGACGGCGAGATGAGCGGGAACTTGATCGCCCAGAACGTCTGCCACGCGTTCGCCCCGTCGAGCTGCGACGCCTCGATCTGGTTCTCGGGGACGGCGTCGAGCGCCGCCGAGAAGATGAGCATGTTGTACCCGAAGCCCTGCCAGACGCTCATCGCGACGATGGCGAGCATCGCCCAGTGCTCGTCGGCGAGGAAGTTCGGAGCCCCGACGCCGACGGTCGACCGCAGGCTCGCGTCGATCGCCCCGCCCGGCTGGTAGAGCATCCGCCAGACCACGACGTTCGCGACGATCGGCGTGATGGTCGGGATGAAGAAGAGGACGCGGAAGACGTGCCGACCGGCGATCCTGGGCGTCAACCACGCCGCCAGCCCGAGCGACACGACGAGGTTGAGCGGCACGTACAGCACGACGAACAGGGCCGTGTTGAGCGTCACCGTCCGGAACACCGGGTCCTGGAACAGCCGCGCGTAGTTCTCGACGCCCGCCCAGCTGCGTTCGCCGAGCATCGGCCAGTTCATGAAGCTGACCACGAGCGACGCGATGATCGGGAACGCCGTGAAGACGACGAGGCCGATCGAGTGCGGCGCGGCGAAGGCGGCGCCCCACCACGATCGTCGTCCGACGACGCCCGCGGCGTCGCCGCCCCTGGGGCGAGGCGTCGCCGTGCCCGTCGCGACCGCGGTCGCGACGGCGGGGACCGCCGGTGGGTCCTGGATGGTGGTCATGGACGACCTCCTCGTCGTTCGCCGGTTCCTGTTGGGTGGGTCGGACGGGAGGCGCGGGGCGGGGTCGACCCGCGCCTCCCGTCCGTCAGACGGTCACGTCGGTCACTGCGTGCCGAGCTGGCCGGCGATCGAGGACATCGTGTTCTTGCCGGACGTCTGCCCGTTGATCGCCTGGAGCGCGTACTGCGTGAAGAGCTGGCCGAGCTGGTCGCTCTGCTTGTTGCCGGGCAGCGGCGAGGACTTCGCGAGGGCCGCCTTGAGCGCGGTCTCCGCCCCGTCGATGCCGGCGCTGGAGTACCACGCCCCCTGGGCCGCGGTGCGTGCCGGGAAGGCGCGTCCCTGCTCGGCGAGCGACGTGAGCACCTTCTCGCTCGTCATCGTCTGGACGGCCTTGAACGCCTGCTCCGGGTACTTGCACTGCTTCGAGATGCCGAAGCCCGAACCGGCGGCGAAGGTCGACGGGCCCGAGGTCCCGGCCGGCAGCGTCGTGACGCCGAGGTCGAACTGCACCTTGGCCTTCTGGCTGATGAGCGACCACGGACCGTCGGTGTACATCGCGACCTTGCCCGCGGCGAAGTCGTTGCCCGGGGTCGAGGTGTCCGACGACGCCTCGGTCGCGTAGCCCTTCTTCACGAGGCTGGCGAGCCAGTCCAGGCCGTCCGCGAACTTCGGGTCCGTGGCGTCGACCTTGCCGGCCTCGGTGATCACGCGGCCGCCGTTGTAGCCGTAGATCATCGACTCGAGGTTGAGGTCGCCGACGGTCGAGCCGAACTCGGTGATGCCCTTGGCCTTGAGCGCCTTGCCGGCCTGCTCGAAGTCGTCGGTGGTCCAGCCCGGCTCCGGGTCGGCCACGCCGGCCTGCTTGAAGAGGTCCTTGTTGTAGAACATCAGGATGGGCCCGGTGTCGTACGGCAGACCGTAGAGCTTGCCGTCGACCTTCATGCCGTCGAGTGCCGTGCTGTCGTACGCCGACAGGTCGAGCCCGTCGTTCTTCGCGAGGTCGTCGAGCGACAGGAGTGACGACGTGTAGTTCGCCGCGCGGAGCGACTGCATGCTCACGATGCACTGCGCGCTGCCGGCACTGAGCTGCGTGCTGAGCTTCGTGAAGTAGTTCTCGAACGGGGCGCCCTGGATGGTGAGGGTGATGCCGTCCTCGCTCTTCACGGTGTCGGCGACCTTCTGCCAGGCGGCCTTGTCCTCCTTCCCGGCGATCCACATGGACCAGGTCATGGCGTCCTTCGACTGGCTGCCACCGGCACTGCTGCCGGAGGAACAACCAGCCAGGACGAGCGCGGTGGCGGCGGCGGCCGCCAGTCCCGCGACGATTCGGCGTCGGTGCATCGGAGTCTCCACTTCGTCGTGGTGATCGGGGTGAGGGATGGAGCGGATCGGGAGGCGTCAGGCGACGCGCACGGCGTCGGGGACGTCGGTGTCGACGGCGGCCCAGACCGGACCGTCCGGGAACGCGTGGTCGTCGAGGCTGTCGGCGAGCATCTCGGTCCCGGCACCGGGGGCGGTCGGCGGCCAGTAGCGGCCGTCGTGCACGTCGACCGGGGTCACGAAGTGCTCGTGCAGGTGGTCGACGAACTCGATGCAGCGGGTGTCGAGGTCCCCGGTGAGGGCGACCGCGTCGAACATCGACAGGTGCTGGACCGCCTCGCACAGGCCGACCCCGCCGGCGTGCGGGCACACCCGGACCCCGTGCTTGGCGGCGAGGAGCAGGATCGCGAGGTTCTCGTTCACCCCGGCGACCCGCGTCGCGTCGATCTGCAGCACGGACATCGCGTCGGCCTGGATGAGCTGCTTCGCGATCACCCGGTTCGCCATGTGCTCGCCCGTCGCGACCGGGATCGGGGCGATGCGGCGGGCGATCTCGGCGTGCCCGAGGACGTCGTCGGGGCTCGTCGGCTCCTCGACCCACGCCAGGTCGAACGGACGGAGGCGCTCGATCCACGTGACGGCCTCGTCGACGTCCCAGCGCTGGTTGGCGTCGATCGCGATCCGGACGTCCGGACCGACCGTGGCGCGGGCGATCCCCAGACGTCGGACGTCCTCGTCGAGGTCACCGCCGACCTTGAGCTTGATCTGCGTGAAGCCCTCGTCGACGGCCTCGCGGCAGAGGCGTGCGAGCTTCTCGTCGTCGTAGCCGAGCCAGCCGGGGGTGGTCGTGTACGCCGGGTAGCCGGTCTGCTCCAACCGCCGGCGCCGCTCGGCGCGGAGGGGTTCGGCCGTCCGGAACAGCTCGAGGGCCTCGTCCGGGGTGATGGCGTCGCTCAGGTAGCGGAAGTCCACCAGGTCGACGAGCTCCTCGGGGCGGAGGTCGGCGAGCAGTGCCCACAGCGGCTGTCCGGCGCGCTTCGCCCGGAGGTCCCACAGTGCGTTCACGACGGCCCCGATGGCCATGTGCATGACGCCCTTCTCCGGACCGAGCCAGCGCAGCTGCGAGTCGTGCACGAGGGTGCGCCAGGTCCCGCCCATGTCGGCGAGGACCGCTTCGGCGTCCGCTCCGACGACGTGCTCGCGGAGCGCTGCGATCGCTGCCTCCTGCACCTCGTTGCCGCGTCCGATGGTGAAGACGAAGGCGGCGCCGACGTGCCCGTCGAGGGCGTCCGTCGCGATCTCGACGTAGGCGGCGGAGTAGTCGGGCGCCGGGTTCATGGCGTCGGATCCGTCGTGGTCCCGCGAGGTCGGGAACCGGACGTCGCGGACGCGCAGACCGGTGATGCGGCTCATCGTCTCTCCTACCCGTCCGGTCACCGTCGACCGAACGGACTCATCGAAACATCCGATGTCTTGCCTGTCAAGAGGGACTTTTGCGATGTTCCGGCCACGAAGCGCGGCGAGTGATCGGATGACAGCGTGAGACGGCGGGCAGACAGACAGGAGGCGCGGTGCGGGTCGGACCCGCACCGCGCCTCCTGTCACGGCCGCCACGCCGCCGGCTCGTCGCGCCGGTACCGGCCGGCGGGGCGCTCCTCGTGGACGTGGTCGCGCCGCTCAGGCGGTGGCGAGCAGACCCATCTCCGCGACCACACCGCGGAGCCGGTCCGCCAGGTCGTCGCGGGACGCGACCGTGAACCGGTGCGCGGCCTCGATGACCGCGGCCATGACGAGGGTCACCGCGGTCCGGGCCGTGTCGGCGTCAGCCCGCTCGGCGGCCACCCGGACGATCGCCGTCCGCGCGTCGGCCGTCCACTGCAGCATCGTCGGCACCATCTCCGGCCGTGCCTGCACGAGCGCCTTCATCCGGCGGCGGTCCTCGGGCAGGGTCACGGTCTGCGCCACGAGGTCGCAGAGGTCGGACACGAGCGCACCGGAACCGGCGAGGAACCGCGCGCGGGCGTCGTCCGGGACGGTGGTCGACGGCAGGCCGAGGGCCGCGTTGCCCTTCGACGGGAAGTAGTTGAAGAAGGTCCGGGGCGAGACGTCGGCGGCCGCGCAGATCTCCTCGACGGTGACGCCGGCGAGTCCGCGTTCGGTGACGAGCTCGAGGGCGGACCGGTGGATGGCAGCCCGGGTCTGCTGCTTCTTGCGCTCCCGCAGGCCGCTGTCGGCCACCGGGTGGGACTCGATCGTGCTCACTGCTGCTCCTGGTGCGGGTCGGGGCCTCCCGTCCGGTGACGGGAGGCCCCGGTGTCCGCTGCTAGACGCGGTCCCGCTGGACGGGGATCGACCCCGTGCCGGGAGCGGTCGGCGAGCCCATGGTGTCGGCGGCCTTGACCGCCTGGACCTCGAGGTCGTCCGCGGTGCTCGCGCTGTCCGCCTGCTCCTGCAGGGCCGAGCTCTTGCGGAGCGGCGGCGCCTTGAAGAACCAGCTCAGGACGAACGCGAGCAGGATGACCGCGAAGCCGACCCAGTAGACCGTGACGGCCGAGGCGTTGAACCCGGACATGAACGGGCGGGTCAGCGCCGCGTCCGCGCCGTTCAGGTAGGACGTGTCGCTCGTCTCGCTGCTCGACGAGGCCGAGTCGCCCGTGCCCTTCTCGATCTGCTTCGACAGGGTCGGCGCGAGGTCGTTCACCCAGTAGGTGCGCTGGGCGTCGTCCGACCAGTCGACGATGAGCTTGCCGTCCTGCGCCGACGCGTGGGCCTTGTCGGCCGCCGCGGTGAGTGCCTGCTGCTGCACGGCCTCGGGGGCGCCGGCGGTGGCCTGGGTCACCTGCGCGGTGGCCTGGTCGAGGCCGGACTGGACCTGCTGCTTGATCGGCGTGACGATCGGGTTCCAGATCTGGTCCATCACGCCCTGGTTCGCCTTCGCCGTGGCGACGGTCGGGTCGAGCGCGGCGTCGAGCGCACCGGTGAGGTTCTTCTGGTCGGCGGTGGCGTGCAGGATGTTCGCCGGCATGATCGAGAAGAGCACGGACAGGAGCACCGCGGTGCCGAGCGTGCCACCGATCTGGCGGAAGAACGTCGCCGAGCTGGTCGCCACACCCATGTCACGCGGCTGCACCGAGTTCTGCGAGGCGAGGGTGATGCTCTGCATGAGCTGCCCGAGGCCGAGGCCGATCAGGAACATGCCGATCATCAGGAACCAGAGCGGCTTGTCGATCGTCATGAACGTCAGGACGACGTAGCCGAGCGACACGAGCGCGGTGCCGATCACCGGGAAGATCCGGTAGCGGCCGGTGCGGGCGACGATCTGACCGGACGCGATCGAGGCGATCATGAGCCCACCGATCATCGGCAGGGTCGCGAAGCCCGACTCGGTCGGCGTCAGGCCGGTCACGATCTGCAGGTACAGCGGGATGGTCAGCATGGCGCCGAACATCGCGAAGCCGACCAGGAACCCGAGGACCGTGGCCATCGAGAAGGTACCCGAGCGGAAGAGCTTGAGCGGGATGATCGCGTCGTCCTGCATGAGCGTCTCGATGACGAGGAAGGCGACCAGGCCGAGGGCACCGATCACGTAGCAGGCGATCGCGCCGGCCGAGCCCCAGCCCCAGGTGCGGCCCTGTTCGGCCACGAGGAGGAGCGGGACGAGCGTGACGATGACCGAGGTGGCACCCCACCAGTCGATGCGGGGCTTCGCCTTGGCGTCGCCGAACTTCGGCAGGTGCAGGAACGCGATCACCATGAGGAGTGCGGCGATGCCGATCGGCACGTTGATCAGGAAGACCCAGCGCCAGCCGGTGACGCCCAGGATGGTGGAGGCGCCCGAGAACAGGCCGCCGATGAGCGGTCCGATGACGCTCGAGATGCCGAACACCGCGAGGAAGTAGCCCTGGTACTTGGCACGCTCACGCGGGGCGAGGATGTCGCCCATGATCGCCAGCGGGAGCGACATCAGCGCACCGGCGCCGATGCCCTGGAAGGCACGGAACGCGGCGAGCATGATCATCGACGTGGACATCGTCGACAGCAGCGAGCCGATGATGAAGACCGCGATGCCGAAGATGTAGAGCGGGCGACGACCGAAGACGTCGGAGAGCTTGCCGTAGATCGGCGTGGTGATCGTCGACGCGATCAGGTAGGCCGTGGTGACCCAGGCCTGCTGGTCGAGGCCGTGCAGGTCGTCACCGATCGTGCGGATCGCGGTGCCGACGATCGTCTGGTCGAGCGAGGACAGGAACATGCCGGCCATGAGGCCGTAGATCACGAGGAGGATCTGGCGGTGCGACATGATCGGCTTCCCCGGCGCGCTGGCCGGGGAGTCCTGTCGTCCGCGCTGGACCTCGACGGGAGCGGTGGCAGTGGACAATGCGGGTCCTTCAGGGATGGGTGTGGTGGCTGGAGGTGGTCGCGAGGGACGCCGGAGCGTGTGGCGGGCCGATGACGGCGGGTCAACCTTGCAGACGCTGCAACTTTACACCACCAGCAGGTTTGCCCGCAACGCAATGTTTCCCATTGTGCATGCTTGGTGAACGTCTTCGCAGGTATCGTCGGACCGCATGGGGCGGACGACCTGGACCGACGTGCCGGCGGTGGTGCGAGAGGGCATCGAGACGGCGCTCGGCGGCGCGGTGGTGCACGCCGTGTCGCAGGCGGGCGGGTACTCCCCCGGCGGTGCCGACCGGGTGGTGACCGATGGCGGCCGGTGCGCGTTCGTGAAGACGCTGGCACGGTCCCGCAACCCGGACGCCTTCGGGATGCACGAGCGCGAGGCCGAGGTGCTCGGGCACCTGCCGTCCACCGTGCAGGCACCGCGACTCCACACGGTGCTCCGTGCGACCGTGGACGGCGACGACTGGATCGCCCTCGTCATCGAGGACGTCGACGGTCGCCACCCGGGCGGCGCCCGTGACGGCTCGGACATCGGTGCGGTGCTCGACGCCCTCGACACCCTGCCGCCCGCCATCGGAGCCCTCGCGCGGCTCCCCCGGGTCGCGGACGACCTCGTCGTCGAGTTCGCCGCGTGGGACCGGATGCTCGACGGCGGGTTCCCCGGGGTCGTCCCGGCCCACGTGGTGGCCGCCGCAGCGGCGTTCGCCGAGGCCGCTCGCGGAGCCGCCGCAGCGACGGACGGGCAGTCGCTGGCGCACGTGGACTGCCGAGCCGACAACCTGCTCGTCGACGCCGACGACGTGGTCTGGATCGTCGACTGGCCGTGGGCCTCGGTCGGCGCGCACTGGCTCGACCCGCTCACGTACCTGCTCGACGTGCTCGTCCGCGGAGAGGACGCCGACGTCGAGCACCACCTCGCCACCCACCCGGTGTTCACCGGTCTGTCGTCGGCGAGCGTGGACGCGGTCCTCGCCGGACTGGCCGGCACGTTCTTCGAGAAGGCGGCGCGGCCGGACATCCCGCACATGCCGACGCTCCGGGACTTCCAGCGGCGCGAAGGGCTGGCCGCGGCCGAGTGGCTGCTCCGACGGTGGGCGGAACGGCCGTCGGGGGAACCGCCGGCGTACCCCGCTGTCCAGGAAGCGTGATCCGGTCGAGCGTACGGTCCCGCTCATGACTGACGAGCACGAAGGCCAGCGCCCGGAAGACGATGCCGCGCGGCTCGGACTCGTCGTCGTCGGCGAAGCGGCAGCGCTGCACTCGGGTGACGAGGCGGCCCTGGACGCGAGCGAGCAGAACATCCGCGACACCGTCGACGAGATGATCGACGAACCGTTGACCGACCGGCAGGAGCAGGTCGTCGAACGACTCGCGTCCGCCGGCGGCACCCTGACGGCGGGCCTCGGCGGAGCCCTCGCCGCACAGACCGGCCGGAGCGTGGACGACGTCCTCGAGGGGGCCGCGCGGAGCGTCGTCTGGCAGCAACGGCTGGCGGACCAGCGTCGGGGCGCGGAGCGCGACCCGGGCGAGCACGACGGTCGGGGCGAGCGCGAGGACGCCGGTGGCCAGCAGCGCGACCGTCGGGACGACGACGGGCGCGACGCGGACTGATCCCCGCCGCGCCCGCACCTGGCGCGTGACCGGCTACTCGGCCGTCGCGGACTCCTGCTCACGCACGACCGCACGGGCCGCGGCCTGCCCCGTCGTGGTGCTCTTCACGATGTCGCTCAACGTGAAGCCCGCGGTGGTCCCGAGCAGGGCGTCGACCTCGCTGAACTGGCTGACGACGCTCTTCGAGAGCGCGCCGGCACCGTCCGAGGACACGACGGTCAGCTTGTCGATGTTGCCCATCGGTGCCGCCAGCTCGCGGGCGATGCTCGGCAGCGTCTCGATGGCCTTGACCCGGAGGACCGCCTCGGAGTGCTGGGCGAGGGCGTCCGCCTGGGCCTTGGTGGCGTCGGCCTCGGCCTGACCCTTGGCACGGATCGCGTCGGCTGCCGCCTCGCCCTCGGCGCGGGAGGCGTCGGCGGCGAGCTTGCGAGCCTCGGACTCCGCCTGGGCCTCGGCGGCGATCGCCTCGGCCGAGATGCGTCGGGCCTCGGCCTGGGCACGGGCGGTCTCCACCTGGGCGGCGGCGGCGGCCTCTGCCTCGACACGGGTCTTGCGGGCCTGGGCCTCGGCGACGGCGGAGACCTCGGACTCGAGCTCGGCGCGGCGGAGCTCGGCACGCTTCTGCGCGGTCAGCTGCTCCTGCTCGACGACGCCCTGGGCGGCACGCGCCTGGGCGAGCGGGCCGGCGGCGGCCGCCTCGGCAGAGGCACGATCGGCGTCGAGCTGCAGGGCGGCCCGGCGGATCGCGAGCGTGTTCTCCGCCTCGGCGATCGCCTGGTCGGCCGTGGCACGGGCCTCGCGGGCTTCGCGGTCGGCCTGGGCCTCGGCGTTCTCGGCCTCGAGCCGGACCCGGGCGCGCTCGGCACGGCCGAGGTCGCTGATGTAGTCGTTGCGGTCCGAGATGCCCTTGATCTCGAACGAGTCGACGTCGAGCCCCTGGCTGTGCAGCGCGTCCTTCGCGACGTCGAGCACGGCGACCGTCAGCTGGTCGCGGTTGCGGATGATCGTCGACACGTCGGTCGCACCGATCGACGCACGGAGGGAACCGGACAGGACCTCGCGCGCGAAGTCGTCGATCTTCTTCTCCTGGCCGAGGAAGCGCTGTGCTGCCGCCCGGATCGAGGCGTCGGCCTCGCCCACCTTGACGAGTGCCACGGCCTCGACGTCGATGGTCACGCCGCGCGAGTCCTGGGCGTTGACGTTGATGTCGATGGCCCGCGAGCTCAGCGAGATCTTGGCGACCCGCTCGAAGAACGGCCGGACCAGCACACCGGCTCCGAGGACGACCTTGATGCCGGACTCGACCGTCTCGGTGCCGTCCGGGTTCTTCACCTTGCGGGACCGCTTGCCGGTGATGATGAGTGCTTCGTCGGCGCCGGCGTTCCGGTAGACGAGCTTCGCGTAGATCAGGACGACGACCGCCAGGACGACGATCCCCACGACGATCAGCGGGACGGCTCCGAGTGCGAACAGGACTTCCATGACTCCCCCTCGCGGAACGGGTCACCGGCGGCGACCTGGATTCCGCATCTGTTGTTCTGTCGGTCTCCATCCTAGGAGCGCGCGGGGCCGGACAGGAGGCTCCCACCGGGCACGGCCGAACCGCCGCTGGCGCGTCGCTCCGGAACCGGCCGGCGGGGCCCAGGTGCGGGTCGGACCCGCACCGCGCCTCCTGGACGGGGTGGCTCGAGCGTCTACGCGCCCTGGCGCCACCACGCGTCGAAGGGTGTCGCCGGGACCTGGCGCTTGTGCTCGGTCGCCCGGTAGCGCGACTCGATCGCCTCGGCCACCTCGACCGGGACGTCGTGGCCCTGCAGGTAGGCGTCGATCTCGGCGTAGGACAGGCCGAGGTTCGCCTCGTCCGTCTGCCCGGGGGTCTCGTCGAGCAGGTCGGCGGTGGGGGCCTTCTCGTACAGCCGCGCCGGCGCGCCGAGGTGTTCGAGCAGCTGTCGGCCCTGGCTCTTCGTCAGGCCCGTGAGCGGGGTGAGGTCGACGCCGCCGTCGCCGTACTTCGTGAAGAAGCCGGTCACGGCCTCGGCCGCGTGGTCGGTCCCGACGACGAGCAGGCCGCGCTGCCCGGCGACGGCGTACTGCGCGACCATGCGCATGCGGGCCTTCACGTTGCCCTTGACGAAGTCGCTCAGCTCCACGCCGGAGGCCGCGGTGTCCTGCACGACGCCGTCGACGCCGTGCTCGATGTTGACGGTGATGCCCGGGTCGGCGCCGATGAACCGCAGCGCGAGCTGGGCGTCGTCCTCGTCGGCCTGCACGCGGTACGGCATGCGCACGGTCGTGAAGGACGCGTCGTGCCCGTCGGCACGGAGCGACTCGACGGCGAGCTGGGTCAGCTTGCCGGCGAGGGTCGAGTCCTGCCCGCCACTGATCGCGAGGAGGTACCCCTTCGCGCCGGTGGTGAGCAGGTAGTCGCGGAGGAACCCGACCCGGCGGTCGATCTCCTGCTGCGGGTCGATGGTCGGCTGGACGTCGAGGTCCGCCGCGATCTGGGCTTGGAGTTCACGCACCACCCCAGTATCCCGCTGCACCGGCCGCGTGCACAGGGTTCAGTGCACGCGATCCGCGCCGATCGGCCGGATCGTGTTGTCGTGGTCCGCACCGATCGCGCAGGTGCAGACGACGCCGATGGTCTCCTGGGCCCGGGTCAGCACGAAGCGTTCGACGTGCGGGGGTCCGACGTGGCGGTCGAGCGGGTGGGTGTCGTGGTCGTGCACGGAGGTCCTCACGTCGCGAGCGGGAACAGGAGCAGGAGCAGGAGCAGGAGCAGGAGCGGGAGCGGCCGACCGGTGGGACCGGTCGGCCGGAGGAGCAGCAGGAGGGGTGCCGGTGCGGTGGTGGCCCGAACCACCACCGCACCGGCGGGACCGCGACGACCCGAAACGCGCCGCGGGCCCGGGAGACGGGCGCCGGTCACGACCGACGCCCGTCAGGGTCAGACCCGACGCATGCGACGGGCGACGAGCGTCCCGCCACCGGCTGCGAGGAGCAGCCCGGCGAGGAGCAGCATCGGCAGGACCTCGGCACCGGTGAAGGCGAGGTTGCCGGTCCCAGCACCGCTGTTCCCGACACCGCCGACACCGCCACCGCCCGTGCCGCCGCCGGCACCCGGCGTGCCGGGCGTACCGGGCGTGCCCGGGTCGGTCGGGTCGGTCGGGTCGACCGGGGCCGCGGCGACCGCGAAGGTCACCGTGTCGGGGTCGCTCACGAGCGTGCCGATGGTCTCGATCGCCTCGGCCTCGTGGTCACCGACGGCGACCCCGGGGAACGTGACGGTCCAGGTGCCGTCCTCGTCGGCGACGGTCGACTGCGTGCCCTCGTCGTCACCGTCGAGCGTGACGTCGACGTCGGCGCCCGGCTCGGCGGTCCCCGTCACCGGGACGTCGGTGGTGTCGTCGTCGGTCTCCACGGCGTAGTCCGTGCCGTCCTCGGGCGAGGTGATGACGATGCCCGCGAACGGGTCGGCCTGCACGGTCGCCGTGGCGAGGTCGACCGTCGCCAGGTCGGCCGCCGGGACGAGCTGCAGGCGGACGGCCCGGACCGTGGTGGCCCCGGTGTCGTCGGCCGTCGGCTCGGTGAAGGACGGGTCGGTCTGCGAGTTGATCGTGACCGACACGACCTCGTTCACGACGTCGAGCAGCGGGTCGAGAGCGGTGACGGTCGAGGTGATCGTCGTGACCAGGGTCTGCACGGTCTCCGCGACGAAGTCGCCGCCGAGGACGTCACCGAGGATGCCGGTGAGCCCCGGGACGATGGTCGACCCGAGCAGCGGCTGCAGCAGCGGGTCGAGCTCGTCGAGCACCGGGGCGAGGATCCCGGTCCCGGCGACCGCGAGCGTGGCGCCGTCGCCGGTGCCGAGCAGGTCGCCGACCGTGGTGTCGACCGTCAGGGTGAGGCCCGCGACGTCCGCGCCGAGGAGGTCGACGCCCGTGTTGACGACGAGCTGCACGTCGGCGACGTCCAGCGCGTTCGTGAGGCTGGTGGTGAGCAGCGCGGGGAGCTGGTCGGTCAGGATGTCCGAGATCGCGCCGGTGATCTGGGCGTTGATCGTCGCGTCGTCGAGCAGCGTGGTGTTCGCCGGCAGGTCGTTCAGCGTGTAGAGCTGCGCGAGGTCGATCGTGACGACGCCGGAGGACAGGTCGATCGTGACCGGCCCGTCGGTGAGCGGCTGCTGCGTCACGCTGGCGAGCGCGCCCTGCAGGTCGATGTCCGCGGTCAGCTGGGCGGTGGTGTCCTCGAGCGTCAGCGTGCCGAGCCCGAGGGTGTTCACCGCGTCGGTCACCGGGTCGAGCAGCGCGTCGGTGAGCTCGGTGGTGCGACCGTCCTCGCCGATCGCCGTGTTCACGGTGTCGTCGGTCGTGCCGAGCGTCGTGTCCAGCGAGGTCACGAGCTGCTGGACGGCCGGGCTCACGAGCCGGACCTGCGCACCCGCGACCTGGTAGTCGGTGGAGACGTCCGAGCCGTCGAACGTGCGCGTCGCCTCGGCACGGGCCGACAGGGCACCGAGACCGACCGAGAGCTCGCTCACGACGTCGTCGACGTCGAGCCCGCCGAGCAGCGGGGTGAGGTTGACGGTCGCGCCGGCGCCGGGGGTGCCGGGGCCGACCTGGATCGCGCCGTCGGCACCGACCGCGCCGGCGGCGGCGACCGCCGAGGTGGTGTCCGTGCTCGCGACCTGGCCGGCGACGCCGACGTTCACGAGGCCGTTCTGGCCGAGCAGCTGGATGCCGCCGGGGACGGTGATCCCGAGGCTGTCCAGCACCGAGAGGTCGAGCGGGTCCGACTGCCCGGCGGTCGTCCCGCCGGGCGCTGTGGCCCCGAAGGACCCGGCGAGCGCCGCGACGGTGTCGAGGTCGACGGTTCCGCTGCCGGCGACGAGCCGACCCTCGGCCTGGGTCACGTCGCTCGCGGCGGCGTGCGCGGGGAGGGCTGCTCCCCCGATGATCACGGCCGCGACGGTGGCCGTGGCGCCCGCGCGGAGCGCGAAGCGTGTTGCAGTGCGTGGCATGGTGCCTCTTCCTCCAGGCGGAGGTCGTCCGCCTGCTGATCCATCCCCCGCTGGTGGGCGGGGGATCCGACGGGCGCGCTGGTGGGGCGGCCCGGAGTCACGTGTGCGCGTCGTGCTGCGCGCGGGCGCGGCTATCCGGAGTGATCACCTCCGGCGAGGCGGTGAGCGGTGCAGGCAGCGTCCACGGACGGGCGCATCGATCGTGCGCGCATCGTTCGTCCTCGTGCCATGTCCTGATCCCCCCGGGGTGGGCTCGGCGACGTCGTCGAGCTGAGGATGTGCGGTTGGTGAGACCGCGCTTCCTGAGCAATCTACAAGGCGCTTCCCCGGTGCTGGCGATACCCCCGTTCGGGGGCGCACGGGATTCGATGTTCGATCGTTGACAGTTAGATGTCGAACGGTTAGTGTTCTGATCATGAAGCACCAGGTACCTCGGCTCGACTCCCCCCTCCAGCAGATGCGTTGGATCGGGTGGGCCCAACGGAAGGCTGCCGAGGAGTGGGTCCGCGAACGCGACCTCACCCAGGAGCAGAGCTTCGTCCTCGGGTACCTGCAGCACACACCCGGCGCGATCCAGCGGGACATCGCCGACATCACCCGGACGAGCGCGGCGAGCGTCTCGAGCCTCCTGCAGGGGCTCGAGCGGCGCGGGCTCGTCGAACGCCGGGCGGACGCCCGGAACGCCCGGACGAAGCGCGTCTTCGCCACCGACGAGGGGATCGCCCTCATCGCCGGCTTCGAGGACGCCATGGTCGCCCTCGACGACGTCCTGCTCGCACCGCTCGACGCCGACGAGCGCGCCACCCTGCAGGCGCTCCTGCACAAGGTGACCGCGGAGCTGCCGGAACCCACCCGGTGACCTGACCCGCGCCTCCAGGCCCGTCCAGGAGGCGCGACCCACCCACGCGCGTCGGCCCACGCCGATCGCGTCATCCGTCATGCCCTGCGGCGCCGACCCACGGTCGGCGCGCGCTCCGCCGTGCCCAGAAGGAGGCAGCCATGAGCACCACCGCACCCGACACCGCCGCGGCGAGGAACCGCTGGTACCTGTCCGCCGCCCCGATCGGCCGCGCCCTCGTCCACCTGTGCGTCCCGATGGCCGCCGCGATGGTCGTCAGCGCCGTCTACAACGTCATCAACGCCGGCTTCGTCGGATCGCAGCACGACACCTCGCTGCTCGCCGCGATCACGTTCGGCACCCCGCTCCTCGGCATCATCATGGCCGTCGGCGGCGTGTTCGGCGTCGGCGGCAGCGCCCTCATGTCGCGCATGCTCGGGGCCTCGGAACACGATCCCGCCCAGGCCGAGGACATCAAGCGCGTCGCCGCCTTCGCCCTCTGGGGAGCCGTCGCCACCGGGGTCGTCCTCGCCGTGCTCGGCCTGGTGTTCCTGCACCCGCTCGTCGCCGTGCTCGGTGCCGACGCCGCCGCGGCGCCCGCCACGAGCGCCTACGTCGCCGTCATGCTCGCGTTCGTGCCGGTGCTCGCCGCGTCGTTCACGCTGGAGCAGATCGTCCGCTCCGAAGGGGCGGCGCGGCAGGCCATGATCGGGCTCGTCCTGTCGACCGTCGGCAACCTCGTCTTCGACGTGCTCTTCATCCTCGTGCTGCACTGGGGCGTCGCCGGCGCCGCCCTCGCCGTCGGCCTCGGCAACGTCGTGGCGATCGGCTACTGGATCGTCTGGCTCCAGCGGAACAGCGCGAACGTGCGCTTCGCACCGAAGTGGTTCACGCTGCGGAGGGACGTCGTCGGGCCGGTGTTCGGCATCGGTTCGAGCGAACTGCTGCAGGCCGGGTTCCTCATCGTGACGACCCTCGTGCTGAACAACCTCGCTGCCGGGTACGGGGGCGACCCGCTCGCGGCGATGGGCGTCGCCGTCCGCATCGCCCAGGTGCCCGAGTTCCTCGTGATGGGCGTCACGATCGGCGTCCTGCCGCTGCTCGCCTACGCGTTCGGCAAGGGTGACGCCGACCGGCTCCGCGCCGCGCTCCGTGGTGCCGCGTTCACCGTCGGGACGATCGTCCTGGTGTTCTCCGGCACGGTCTTCGTGTTCCGCGAGCAGGTCTTCACGATCTTCTCGGGCGACCGCTCGGTGCTCGCGATCGGCCTGACCATGCTGACCGCACAACTCGTCGCCACGATCGTGAACGGCTTCACCGGCCTGCTCACGTCGCTGTTCCAGGCGACCGGGATGGTGCTGCCCGTTATGGTGCTCTCGATGGCGCAGGGCGTGCTGTTCATCCCGATCGTGCTCGTCGGGAACCTGTGGTTCGGGCTCGCCGGGATCATCTGGGCACTGACCGTCACCGAGGTGCTCGTGTTCGTCGCGGCGCTGGTGCTGTGGGCGCTGTCCCGCGGACGGATCGCCCGCGGTCTCGCCGCGGGGTCACCGGAGCGGGCGGACGCCGCGCTCGAGGAGGCGGCGGCGGTCTGACCGGACGCCACGACGGACGGGAGGCGCGGTGCCAGCCGGCACCGCGCCTCCCGTCCGGCACGCGCGTCAGCGGCGCGTCAGCGGTCGGTTCAGAGCTGTTCGCCGAGGAAGTCCGCGTAGGACGGCTCGTCCCACGTCGGTCCGACCGCGCGGAGCGTCTCGTCCGAACCACCGAGCCGCGCGGCGAGCAGGTCGGCGATGTCCTCGGGCGAGCGCATGCCGTGGCGGTGCCAGTCCTCCTGGCGGCGGTCGGTCACGCGAGCACCAGCTCGACGACGGAGACGGCCAGCGGACCGAGGGGCGTGCGGGGCGAACCGGCGAACAGTTCGACGGGGTGCGAGAACGTGTGGAGCGTGGCGGTCACGTGACCAGCCCTTCGTCGGAGTGATGCGCACTCCGGATCCGATCGGACCGTCCCGTCACGCCAGACCCCGCAGACCGCGAGGAGCATCGTGACGACGGGACCCTGAGTCGGTCCGATGTCCACCAGCGTACTGTCGCGCGACCCTCGGCACGAGAACCGTCCGGAACACGCATCGAGGCCCCGTCGACACACCCCGGCCCGGATCGTCGCCGCGCCGGTACGGTGGGCGGGCACACCCGTACCCCGAGGAGCCCCATGCCATTGTTCGGCAGCCCGCACACCCCGCACCCCGACACCCCGCCGAGCAGGGTGACGAAGCTCTGGTCGGACTCGTTCGGCGGTCTGGCCACCCGCTGCCTGCAGCTGATCGTCCTGCTCGTCGTGGTCATCGGCATCGTCTACGCCGCGGCCACGCTGAGCGTCGTCACGATCCCGGTGCTCCTCGCGCTCATCATCGCGTCCGCCATGCACCCCGTCGTGTCGTGGCTGCGCCGGCACCGGGTGCCGTCCGTGCTCGCGACCCTCGCAGTCCTCATCGGCGTGCTCGTCGTGCTCGGGCTGGTGAGCTGGCTCATCGTCGTCGCCGTCGTCTCGCAGTGGCCCGACCTGCAGAAGTCCGCGTTGCGCGGCTTCGACCAGCTGCAGGACTTCGCGTCGACGCTGCCGATCTCGATCGACCAGTCGCAGATCGACGAGGCCGTCAAGGGCATCCAGGACTTCGTCACCAGCTCGCAGTTCGGCTCCGGCGCCCTCGCGGGGGCGTCGGCCACGGCGAACTTCCTCACCGGTCTCGTGCTGATGATCGTGGTGCTGTTCTTCTTCCTCAAGGACGGGCCGCGCATCTGGGAGTTCCTGCTCCGCCCGTTCACCGGCGCACGCTACGACCGGGCCCGTCGCGTCGGTGACCGGGTGGTGCTGACCCTGGGCGGGTACGTCCGCGGCACCGCCACCGTCGCCGCGGTCGACGCGATCGGCATCGGGGTCGGCATCGCGATCGTGGGCGTCCCGCTCGCGCTCCCCCTCGCCGTCGTCGTGTTCATCACGGCGTTCATCCCGATCGTCGGCGCCACCGCGGCCGGCATCCTCGCCGCGCTCGTCGCCCTCGTCGCACTCGGTCCGGTCCCGGCGCTGATCGTCGTCGGCATCGTCGTGCTCGTCAACCAGCTCGAGGGCAACCTGCTGCAGCCGGTCCTGATGGGCAAGACGCTGAAGCTGCACGGCCTCGTCATCCTGATCGGGCTGACCGCCGGCACCGTGCTCGCGGGCATCACCGGCGCGATCATCTCGGTGCCGCTGCTCGCCGCCGCCTGGGGAGCGATCCAGGTGTGGGACGGGCCCGACCAGCCGGCACGCCCGTGGCGCCAGAAGCGCGAGGAGACCGCGGAGGCGCGCTGACGCGGGTCGTGCGTCCGCGTCGGGCGAGGGTGCGCTCGGGCGCTCGGGTCGTCTGCACCGTCCGCGCTGCCGCCCCGGAACGACAACGTCGATGTCGTTCGACGTCGACCATGTCGTTCGCCCGCGGCTGCAACAGTTGCACACGCCCGGCAGCGACGTCATCGATGTCGTACGACATCGACAATGTCGTTCGACCCCGGCCCGTCCGCCGGCCCGGGCGCAGCACACCACGACGAAGGGGGCCTCCGCACGTCGCGGAGGCCCCCTTCGTCGTACCGTGTCGTGGTCAGTCGGTGCCGGAGTCGAACGCTGCGCCCTCGGACGCGAGGTCCGTCCGACGACCGAGCGCGTCGTCGGCGTCCGAGGTGACGACCGTGCCGCCGAGGATCTCCTCCGACTCACCCGCTTCGAGCTGCCCGACGAGCTCGCCCGTCGCGCCACCGATGAGGCCGGCGGCGGCGTACTGCTCGAGGCGTGCCCGGGAGTCCGCGATGTCGAGGTTGCGCATCGTCAGCTGGCCGATGCGGTCGTCCGGACCGAAGGCGGCGTCGCCCACGCGCTCCATCGAGAGCTTGTCCGGGTGGTACGACAGCGCCGGCCCCGTGGTGTCGAGGATCGTGTAGTCGTCACCGCGACGGAGCCGCAGGGTGACCTCGCCCGTGACCGCCGAGGCGACCCAGCGCTGCAGCGACTCACGGAGCATGAGCGACTGCGGGTCGAGCCACCGGCCCTCGTACATCAGGCGACCGAGGCGGCGGCCCTCGTTGTGGTACGACGCAACCGTGTCCTCGTTGTGGATCGCGTTGAGCAGGCGCTCGTAGGCGATGTGCAGCAGCGCCATGCCCGGCGCCTCGTAGATGCCGCGGCTCTTCGCCTCGATGATGCGGTTCTCGATCTGGTCGGACGCACCGAGACCGTGGCGGCCACCGATCGCGTTCGCCTCGTACACCAGGGCGACGGCGTCCGCGTACTCGACGCCGTTGATCGCCACGGGGCGGCCGGCCTCGAAGCGGACGGACACGACCTCGGTCGCGACCTCGACGTCGTCACGCCACGCGGCGACGCCCATGATCGGCTCGACGATGTCCAGGCCGCTCGAGAGCTCCTCGAGGCTCTTCGCCTCGTGCGTGGCGCCCCAGATGTTGGCGTCGGTCGAGTACGCCTTCTCGGCGGAGTCGCGGTACGGGAAGCCACGGGCGACGAGCCACTCGCTCATCTCCTTGCGGCCGCCGAGCTCCTCGACGAACTCGGAGTCGAGCCACGGCTTGTAGACACGCAGCCGCGGGTTCGCCATCAGGCCGTAGCGGTAGAACCGCTCGATGTCGTTGCCCTTGTAGGTGGAGCCGTCGCCCCAGATGTCGACGCCGTCCTCCTTCATGGCGCGGACGAGCATCGTGCCCGTCACGGCGCGGCCGAGCGGCGTCGTGTTGAAGTAGGTCTTGCCGCCGGAACGGATGTGGAACGCGCCGGTCTGCAGGGCGACGAGGCCCTCTTCCACCAGGGCGCTCTTCGCGTCGACGAGGCGGGCGATCTCGGCACCGTACTCGTGCGCGCGCCCCGGGACGGCGTCGATGTCCGGCTCGTCGTACTGGCCGATGTCGGCCGTGTACGTGCAGGGCACCGCTCCCTTCTCGCGCATCCAGGCGACCGCGCAGGAGGTGTCGAGACCTCCGGAGAACGCGATGCCGACTCGTTCGCCGACGGGGAGACTGCTCAGGACCTTGGACACGACGTCAATCGTACGGGGAGTCCAGCCGGTACATCGACTGGCGCCGCTGGCCAGCGTTGGTGCCCCTTGGAGGCGCTGCAGGGACTCGAACCCCCACGATGATTCGGTGCCCCTGGAGGGACTCGAACCCCCAACCGTTTCCTTAGGACGGAACTGCTCTTCCATTGAGCTACAGAGGCTGGCCCCACCACTCTAGCGGCGGAACGGCTCCAGGAAGGCCCGCACCTCGTCGACGAAGAGCACCGGCTGCTCGAACGGCGCGAAGTGCCCGCCCCGGTCGAGCTCGTGGTGGTACACGAGGTTCGTCGTCCGCTCGAGCCACTCCACGGGCGCCCGAACGATGTCGCCGGGGAAGATCGAGAACCCGGACGGCACCTCGACCCGACGGGCCAGCTGCGACGCCGGGATCGCCGCGTTGGCGTGGTACATCCGCATCGAGGACCCGATCGTGGCCGTCGCCCAGTACTCGGTGACGAGCGCGAGCACCTCGTCTCGCGTGTACACCGACCAGAGGTCGCCGCCGCAGTCGCTCCACGACCGGAGCTTCTCCACGATCCAGGCCGCGAGCCCGGCTGGTGAGTCCGTCAGCCCGACCGCGGCGGTCTGCGGCTTGGTGCGGTGCAGCATCGCGTAGGCGCCCTCAGCGGTGCGCCAGCGGTCGGTCGCGGCGACGAACTCCTGCTCGGCGGCGGAGAGCGTTGATGCGTCGAGGCCGGGCCACGCGAGCCCGCCGTCGATCCGGTGCACGGCGACGACACGGTCGGGCTGGTCGAGCGCCAGGTACCGTGCGACGTGCGAGCCGATGTCCCCGCCGGACACCGCGAACCGCTCGTACCCGAGGTCGGTCATGAGCGTGGCCCACAGGCCCGCGACCTCGCGGGCGTCGAGCACGCGGGGCGGGGCGTCCGAGAAGCCGTACCCGGGCATGTCCGGCACGACGACGTCGAACCCGGCGTCGACGAGCATCGGGACCACCTTGCGGAACCGCCACCCGGAGTCCGGCCAGCCGTGCGCCAGCAGCAGCGGGAGGGCTCCCGGTGTCGCCGCGCGCACGTGCAGCACGTGGATGCCGATGCCGTCGACGACCGTCCGACGCGACGGCAGGGCGGCGAGCGTCGCTCGGTGCGCCGCGAAGTCGAAGCCGTCCGCCCAGTACGCGACGAGCGCCCGCAGCTCGTCGACGTCGATCCCGAGCGACCAGCCCGTGCCGACCGGGGCGTCGGGCCACCGGGTGGCCCGGAGCCGCGCACGGAGGTCCGCGATGGTGTCGTCGTCGATCCACGGGGTCTCGGCCATGGCGGCACGCTACGCCGCGCACCCGACACTCCGACGCGGGTCCCGGCGGACGCATCGCGCGCGCAGGCAGCGCCCGACCGTCCGACGCGGGTCCCGACAGTCCGACGCGGATCCCGGCGGACGGGAGGCGCGGGCCGGTGCCGACCCGCGCCTCCCGTCCGCCACGGCGTCAGCCGCGGCATCAGCCGCTACGCGGCCACGAGGTACTCGTCCCACTCCGACTGCGGACGCTCGATGCCCCGCACCACCCACGACGCCCCGTGCGGCGCCTTCGGGTGGAAGCGGAGCCGCCACCCCATCTCCTGCGGGGTGCGGTCGCCCTTGGTGTTGTTGCACGCCAGGCAGCAGGCGACGAGGTTCTCCCACGAGTCCTCGCCACCGCGGGAGCGGGGCTGCACGTGGTCGATCGTCGTGGCGTGCCGGTCGCAGTACGCGCACCGGTTCGCGTCCCGGCGCAGGACGCCCCGGCGGGACACCGGCACGAGCCTCGAGTGCGGGATGCGGACGTACCGGGTGAGGATGATGACGGACGGACGGTCGTAGGTCGACGTCGATCCCGTGACCGGGTGGTCGAGGTCGGCGGCGACGATGGCGGCCTTCTGGTTCATGACCAGCACGAGGGCCCGACGGAACGAGATCACCGCGAGGGGCTCGTAACCGGCGTTGAGGACGAGAGTGCGCATGGGTTCCCTTCCGACGTGCCTGGACGGCTTCCAGGCTGTGCGGGTGCGTCGGACCGGGGTACCGCGCAGGTGACCTCCGCTCGCGCGAACGGCCCCTGAACCACGAAGAGCACCACCCGGATGGGCAGTGCTCTCGTCATGCAGGGGCGTGCTCGTGCACGCAGGCGGTGGTCGACCATATGTCGACGTGCGCGCGCCGACCCATGGTGCGGGTCGTGCGGAACGCTGACATGGGGTCTCCCTGCTCGGACCGTTCGGGCCGGTGCAGGGTCAGGGTACGTCAGAAACCGGCCCGGCACGAGGGTGCACGGGCCGGTTCCGGCGATGTTCACGGGATCGACGCTCGGTCGTCGCGGCCGAGGTGCCCCGTGGGCGCCCCGTCGTCAGATGCCGAAACGGACGATGTGGTAGTCGCTGGTCCAGATCGGACGGATCGAGACGGAGCCGCCGGGCTTCGGGGCGTCCATGATCATGCCGTTGCCCATGTAGAAGCCGTCGTGCGCCTCGTTGTTGAAGATGACGACGTCACCGGGCTGCGCCTCGGACTCGGGGATCGTGGTGCCGGCCTGGTCCTGCAGCGGCACGGAGTGCGCGAGGTTGATGCCGTACTGCGCGTACACGAACATGACGTAGCCCGAGCAGTCGAAGCCCGACGGGTCGGCCCCGCCGAAGACGTACGGGGTGCCGATGTACTGCTTGGCGGTGGCGACCACGGCCGGCAGCGAGAACGGGGTGTTCGCGGCGGTCGACGAGGCGACGTAGTCGGAAGCGCTGGGGCCCGTGTACGAGGCGTACTGCGACGCGGTCTGGGCGCGGGCCGCCTGGGTGGCCGCAGCCTGCGCGGCGGCCTGCTTCGCGGCGGCGTCGGCGGCCTTCTTCGCGGCCTCGGCGTCGAGCGTCGACTGGGAGGTCGCGCCGTAGCCGTCGCGGCTCGTGCCGGCGAGGGCGACCGCGTCGGAGACGGAGAAGTTCTGGGCCTGGGTGGTGCGGACCTGGCGCTGCGCGGCGGCGGCGTCGGTACCGGTCGACTGCGACGTCGCGGCGAACGCGGGGGCGACCGCGACGGTGCCGAACATGCCGGCGGCGACCGTCAGGACGACCGGCGCGAGGAAGCGGCGCTTGCGGGCCGACGAGCTCGCCTTGGTCGTCGCGGCGGCACGGGCTGCCTGGGCTGCGCGGCGACCGCCGGGGAGCGGGGCGTCGCGAACCGGGGTCACGGTGCGCGCTGCGCGGCGTGAGACGGGGGCGTCGGTGGCGATCACGGTGTTCGTCGGGTTCGCGGGCGTCTGGTCGTCCGCGGCGGAACCGGTCTGCGTCAAGGGGTGTCTCCGGCGTCTCGTCACCACTGCCAGCGGGGGTGATCGCCGGCCGTGCAACCCCATCCGTTCGTCATCGTTTCCGATCGAGACAGGAGACGGGTTCGAGACGTCCTGTCACGGGTCCTGGGCCTCGTGGGTGGCCGGCGGACTCGGACGAGTGTACGTGGCGACCGTTACCTTGTCGAGATGAAAACGCCCGTTTGTAACAGAACGGTAAAGAAGCCCTGATCAGCGCGCAGGAATCGGCCTCGCCCCAGTTCCGGGGGCAGACGCCTCAGGAACGTTCGATGTAGACGTGCTGCGCGACCTCGGTCGGCAGCTCGATGCCGGCGTCCTCGCCGTCGACACGCACCGCCACGTAGGCGCCGGCGCGCTGCACGCTCGCGACCCGGCCGGGCATGACCCCGGCGGACCGCAGCTGGTGGAGGAGCTCCGGCTCGAACTGCACGGGCTCGCCCAGGCGGCGGATGATCCCGGTCGCCACGGCGTCGGTGCCCTCGGTCGCGGCGACGATGTTCTGCACGCCGTCGAGGAAGCCCGGTGCCGCCGGTCCGCCGATCTCGGCCAGGCCGGGGATCGGGTTGCCGTAGGGGGACTCGGTCGGGTTGCCGAGCATCTCGAGCAGCCGGACCTCGACCTGCTCGCTCATCACGTGCTCCCAGCGGCATGCTTCGTCGTGGACGAACGCCCAGTCGAGGCCGATGACGTCGGAGAGCAGCCGCTCGGCGAGCCGGTGCTTGCGCATCACGTGCGTCGCGCGGGACCGTCCCTCGTCGGTGAGCTCCAGGTGACGGTCGCCCGAGACGACGACGAGGCCGTCGCGCTCCATGCGGGCGATCGTCTGCGAGACCGTGGGACCCGAGTGGCCGAGGCGCTCCGAGATGCGAGCGCGCAGGGGCACGATCGCCTCTTCCTCGAGGTCGAGGATGGTGCGAAGGTACATCTCCGTGGTGTCGACGAGATCGGTCACGGTCCGCCTCTCATGTCTGGGCCCAGCGCGCCCCACCCTACTTGTTCGGGACGACATGGAGCGACCGACGCTTGCACGACGCAAGGAAGGACGTGCGTGATGCGGCCAGGAGGCGCGGTGTCGGCCCGCCCCGTCCGGCCGGTACACGGTCACTCGCGCTGGGATACCGCTCGTTAGGATCGGTGCATGGCAGACATCGTCATCCCCGCCGAACTCCTCCCGACCGATGGCCGATTCGGCTGCGGACCGTCCAAGATCCGTGGCGCCCAGCTCGAGTCCCTCGTGACCCGCGGCGCGACGATCCTCGGCACCTCCCACCGTCAGAAGCCCGTCAAGGACCTCGTGGGCAGCGTCCGCGCCGGCCTCGCCGACCTCTTCGAGCTGCCCGACGGCTACGAGGTCGTCCTCGGCAACGGCGGCTCGACCGCGTTCTGGGACGCCGCCGCGTTCGGGCTCATCGAGCGCCGTGCCGAGAACCTGTCCTTCGGCGAGTTCGGCTCGAAGTTCGCCAAGGCCGCGGCTGCCCCCTGGCTCGAGGCACCGCACGTGGTCGAGGCCCCCGGCGGGTCCCTCGCGTCGCTCGAGCCGGTCGAGGGCGTCGACGTCTACGCCTACCCGCACAACGAGACCTCGACGGGCGTCATGGCCCCGGTCGTCCGCGCCGCGGGTGACCCCGGCGCCCTGACCGTGGTCGACGCGACGAGCGCCGCCGGTGGTGCCCGGTTCGACGTCGGCGCCACGGACGTCTACTACTTCGCCCCGCAGAAGAACTTCGCCTCGGACGGCGGCCTGTGGCTCGCGCTCTTCTCCCCCGCGGCGATCGAGCGCGTCGAGCGGATCGCCGCGAGCGACCGCTACGTCCCCGAGTTCCTGTCGCTCAAGAACGCCGTCGACAACTCGCGGCTGAACCAGACGCTGAACACCCCCGCACTCGCCACCCTGATCCTGCTCGACGACCAGGTCCGGTGGATCAACGAGTCCGGCGGGCTCGGCTGGGCCGACGCGCGCACGAAGACCTCGTCGTCCACGCTCTACGACTGGGCCGAGTCGGTCGACTACGCGACGCCGTTCGTGACCGACCCCGCAGCCCGGTCGCAGGTCGTCGCCACGATCGACCTCGACGACGCGATCGACGCCAAGGCCGTGGCCGCGACCCTCCGCCAGAACGGGATCGTGGACACCGAGCCGTACCGGAAGCTCGGTCGCAACCAGCTGCGCATCGCGACCTTCACCGCGATCGACCCGGACGACGTCGCCAAGCTCGTGCGGGCGATCGACTTCACGGTGGACGCCCTGCGCTGAGGCGGTCGGTCCTCGTGACAGGAGGCGCGGTGCCAGCTGGCACCGCGCCTCCTGTCCTTCCCGGGGACCGGTCGGTCACCGGTCAGGAGCGGTGGTGCTCCGGGTCGACCTCGCCGGCGTCCAGTCGATCGAGCTCGAGGTCGGCGTCCGGGTCGACCGGGCGGACCCGCTGGGTCCGTCGGCGGCCGCGGACGGGCTCGGCGGGTGCGTCCTGCTCGGGGGCGTCGTCGGTGTCGTCCTCCGTCGAGCCGTCGAGCTCGTCGACGTCCACCCCGTCGATGTCGTCGTCGTCGGACTCGTCGAGGTCGTCCTCGTCTGCGTCGAAGTCGTCCTCGTCGTCGGACTCGTCGTCGTCCGACTCGTCGTCGTCCGAGTCGTCGTAGTCGGCGTCCTCGTCCGCGTCGTCGTCCTCGTCCTCGTCGCCGTCGAACTCGTCGTCCTCGTCGGGGTGCTCGCCCGCGGCGCCGTCGGCGTCCTGCCCGGCCCGGTACTCGGCGAGCCGCTCGGACCACGGCACCCACTCCGGTGCGACCAGCGAACCGTCGCCCGGCATGAGCTCCACCTCGAGCACGGTCGGCTCGTCACCGGCGACCTGGGCGATCGACACGGTCCAGCGCCAGCCGGGGTAGCCGGCCATCCGGTTGGCGAAGAGCACCGAGACGACGCCGTCGCCCTCGTCGACGGTGCCGGCGAACGCGCCGACGGTCGACTCGGGGGTCACCTCGACGAGCGCCGTCCGGGCGAGCGCGGTGAGGTCCTCGGAGGGAGCCGGGGCAACGGGGGAGGTATCGGTCATCACGCGTCCAACTGGTCAGCGACGTGCCGCAGGATCGCAGCGATTCGGGTGCCGTTCTTCGGGTACCGGCCGTGCCGGAAGTCCCCGCTGATCCGGTCGAGCTCCTTCACGAGGTCCTCGACGATGACGGCCATGTCGTCCGCCGATCGGCGGGACATCTTCGCGAGCGACGGCTGCGGGTCGAGGAGCCGCACGGACAGCGCCTGCGACCCCTTCTTCCCCTGGACGACGCCGTACTCGAGCCGCGAACCGGCCTTCACCGACGTGACGCCGTCCGGGAGCGAGGACGCGTGCAGGAAGACGGGTTCGCCGTCGTCGCCGGTGATGAACCCGAACCCCTTCTGGTCGTCGTAGAACTTGACCTTGCCGGTGGGCATTCGTCGGTCTCCTCGTGATCGTGGAACGGCCGTGGTGCGTCGGATATCCTGGGTCGATGGCCAAGCCGACCCGATCCGCCGGGAACACGCAGGACTCCGCGCAACCCCCGGTGACGTTCAATCGTACCGAACGCGCCCTCGCGTTCATGGTCGGCGGGATCATCATCCTCGGCTTGCTCTGCTTCGTCGCGATGATCATCGTCTGGCTGACGGCCCCGGGCGCCGCGGGCTCCATGCCGTGGCCGGTCGTGCTCGCGATCCCGCTGTACGGGTTCCCGATCGGCATGGTCCTCCTCTTCGTGCTCCTCGGCATCGTCTGGACTCGACGTGCCCGTGAGAACCGAGCGAGTCGCTGAGGCCCGCGTCGAACGATCGCGGCGGACGATGACGACCACCGCAGACCTGGCCGCCCGGCTCCGGGCGATGCCCGACGACGCCCTCGAACGGCTCGTCGTGGCGCGTCGACTCCCCACGGCGGTCCTCGCCGAGACCGGTCCGCTGCGCGTCTCGGACTTCTTCGACCTCGCCGAGGCGCTCCGCACCGACGACGCGGTGGACGCCGCGATCGAGCACCTGCCCCGCCGGACGCTGCTCGCGCTGCGCGACGGCGCGGGGTCGGCCGACGACCTCGCCCCCGCGGTCGCGCTGGGCCTCGCCGACGAGGACGGCGGCGTCGACGACGCGGTGTCGGCCCGTCTGGCCGCCCACGACGAGGTCGCGGGACTCCCGGGAGGCGCGGCGCAGCCCCGCCCCGTCACTCCCGCCCGCGGGACGGACGATGACGAGCGGTCACGCACGACCGGCGCGGAGCGCGCCTTCGAGACGATGACCGTGCTCGCCGAACTGCTGCGGGCGGTGTCCGAGGGCGCCGTCCGCGAGCTCGTGAAGGGCGGCATCGGCACGCCGCTCGCGAAGACGCTCGGCGATCGGGCCGGGGCGGACCCGACCCTCGTGCCCGACCGGTTGGCGCTGCTCGACCGGGTCGGGTTCGCCGCGCCGGGTGACGGCACGTGGGCGACGACGGCACCGGGTGACGCCTGGCTCGTCGCCGGCTGGCCGGACCGCTGGTCGACGCTCGTCTCGGCGTGGCGGGACGCCCTCGACCCCGCCGTGCGGACGGTGCTCGACGTGGCAGGCGACGACCTCCGCGACCTCGTGTCGGTCGGCCGGTGGGCCTACCCCGCGGGCTCGCGCTGGCTCGACGCGGTGCTGCTCGACGTCGCGGGCACCGCGGCGGCGCTCGGCGTGACCGACGACGGGCTCGTGACGAGCACCGGGCGCGCACTGCTCGACGGGGACCCGACCCCCGCGGCCGAGGACCTCCCCCGCACGGTGGACGCCGTGTACCTGCAGCACGACCTCACCGTCATCGCCCCGGGCCCGCTCGCCCCGGTCGACGACGCGGCGCTCCGGACCGTCGCCGTGCTCGAGGCCCCGGGTCTCGCCGCGCGGTACCGCATCTCCGAGGACTCGCTCCGCCGGGCGTTCCGGGCCGGGCACACCCGGCAGGACGTCGTCGCCCTGCTCGAACGGCTGTCGGCGACGGACGTCCCGCAGCCGCTGTCGTACCTCGTCGACCAGGTGTCCTCCCGCGACGGCAGCATCGTGGTCGACGTCGGGCCCGAGGGGATCGGCGCCCGCGTGCACGGCACCCCGGACCAGCTCGACCTGGTCGGTGTGGACGCCGAGCTCCGCCAGCTGGCGTGGGAGCGCAGCGACCTCACGACCCTGGTGACCCGCTACCCGCCGCACGTGGTCCACACGGCGCTCGAGGGCCAGCGCTACCCGGCCGTCCTGACGGCCGCAGCCCGCCCCGCGGCGGGATCCGTTCCTCCCGTCCGACGACGCACCACCGGACGCAACCCGGAGCAGGCGGCGCACGCACTCGTGGAGCGGCTCCGCGTCACGACCGAGCGGGGCGACGCCGAGCCCGAACAGGAGTGGCTGGGACGGCAGATCGACCTGGCCGTCCGCGGGCGGACGCCGATCCGTCTGACCGTGCGCATGCCGGACGGCTCCGAGCGGCCGTTCTCGATCGTGCCGACGTCGGTCGCGGCCGGCCGGGTGCGGGGGCGCGACACGACCGCCGACGTCGAACGCACGCTCCCGCTCTCCCTCGTGGTGGCCGTGGAGAGTGACGCCTGATCCACCGCTGAGCCGATCCGCGCTGGCTCGCAGCCGAGCGGCCTAGGCTGATCCGTCATGAACGGACCGCTGATCGTGCAGAGCGACCGCACCGTGCTCCTCGAGGTGGCGCACCCCGACGCCGAGGACGCACGGCACGACCTCGCGGTGTTCGCCGAGCTCGAACGCGCGCCGGAACACGTGCACACGTACCGCATCACCCGGCTCGGCCTCTGGAACGCGCGCGCCGCCGGACACGACGCCGAGAGCATGATCCACACGCTCGAGCACTTCGCGAAGTTCCCCGTCCCGCAGAGCGTGACCGTGGACATCCGTGACACGGTGGCGCGCTACGGTCGGCTCGTCATCCGGCGTGAGGAACGCCCAGACGCGCCCGCCGTCGCGAACTCCCCCACCGAGGAGCTCGAACGGCAGCCGGTGCTCCTCCTCACCGCGTCTGAGCCGACCATCCTCGCCGAGGTCATCCGGTCGAAGCGGATCAAGCCGCTGCTCGGCGACATGCGGTCCCCGGAAGAGGTCGAGCTCCTGCCGTGGGCCCGCGGGCAGATCAAGCAGGAGCTCGTGAAGCTCGGCTGGCCGGCCGAGGACCTCGCCGGCTACACGCCGGGCCAGCCGCACCCGATCGACCTCGACACCGACGACTGGCACCTGCGGCCGTACCAGGAGCAGGCGGTCGACACCTTCTTCGCGCAGGGCTCGGGCGTCGTGGTGCTGCCGTGCGGCGCCGGCAAGACGCTCGTCGGAGCCGGGGCGATGGCGACCGTCAAGGCCACGACGCTCATCCTCGTCACGAACACGGTCTCGGCCCGGCAGTGGCGGTCCGAGCTGCTGCGCCGCACCACCCTCACCGAGGACGAGATCGGCGAGTACTCGGGCAGCGTGAAGGAGATCCGGCCCGTCACGATCGCGACGTACCAGATCCTCACCGCCCGCCGGAAGGGCGAGTACACGCACCTGTCGCTCCTCGACGCCCTCGACTGGGGCCTCATCGTCTACGACGAGGTGCACCTGCTGCCGGCACCGGTGTTCAAGCTCACCGCCGACCTCCAGGCGCGGCGCCGACTCGGTCTCACGGCGACCCTCGTGCGCGAGGACGGCCGCGAGGGCGACGTGTTCTCCCTCATCGGACCGAAGCGCTACGACGCCCCGTGGAAGGAGATCGAGGCGCAGGGGTACATCTCCCCCGCAGCCTGCTACGAGGTGCGCATCGACCTGCCCCACCAGGACCGCCTCGAGTACGCCGCGTCGAGCGACGACGAGCGCTACCGGCTCGCGGCGACCTCACCGGCGAAGACCCCGGTGGTCCGCGAGCTCATCGAGAAGCACCGCGGTGAGCAGATCCTCGTGATCGGGCAGTACATCGACCAGCTCGACGACCTCGCTGCGTCCCTCGACGCCGCCGAGATCACGGGTGCGACGCCCGTCGACGAGCGGGAGCGGCTCTACCAGGCCTTCCGCGAGGGGACGATCGACGTGCTCGTCGTCTCGAAGGTCGCGAACTTCTCGGTCGACCTGCCCGACGCGACGGTCGCGATCCAGGTGTCCGGCTCGTTCGGTTCCCGGCAGGAGGAGGCCCAGCGACTCGGCCGACTCCTGCGCCCGAACAAGGACGGGCTGCCGGCGTCGTTCTACACGCTGGTGACGCGCGACACCGTCGACCAGGACTTCGCGCAGAACCGACAGCGCTTCCTCGCCGAGCAGGGGTACTCCTACACGATCCTCGACGCCGATCAGGTCCAGGCGGTCGTTGGCTGACGCACCAACCGCTCTCAGGAAACCACTAGGGAACGGTCAGAAGATAGGACCATGAGCGATGGCCCCAAGATCCTGATCGTCGACGACGAGCCGAACATCCGCGACCTCCTGACGACCTCGCTGCGCTTCGCCGGTTTCGCCGTGCGCGCAGTGGGCAACGGAGCACAGGCGATCTCCGCCGTGCTCGAGGAAGAGCCGGACCTGATCATCCTCGACGTCATGCTGCCCGACATGAACGGCTTCGGCGTCACCAAGCGCCTGCGGTCGTCGGGCTACACCTCCCCGATCCTGTTCCTCACCGCCAAGGACGACACCGAGGACAAGATCACCGGCCTCACCGTGGGCGGCGACGACTACGTCACGAAGCCGTTCTCGCTCGACGAGATCGTGGCCCGCATCAAGGCGATCCTCCGTCGCACGATGAACGACGAGGAAGACGCGATCATCCGCGCCGGCGAGCTCACGATGGACCAGGACACGCACGAGGTCACCATCGGCGACGCGCAGATCGAGCTCTCCCCGACCGAGTTCAAGCTGCTCCGTTACCTCATGCTCAACCCGAACCGCGTGCTGTCGAAGGCGCAGATCCTCGACCACGTGTGGGAGTACGACTTCAACGGCGACGCCGGCATCGTCGAGTCGTACATCTCCTACCTGCGCCGCAAGCTCGACCAGTACTCGGCCGAGCCGATCATCCAGACCAAGCGCGGGTTCGGCTACATGCTGAAGGCCTCCAAGGCCCCGTAGCGCGTCCGGGCTCCTCGGGGCTCGACTTCACGGCGGTCGTCCGGTTTCACCGGGCGACCGCTGTCTATCGTTGGGGAAGCATGCACACGAGAATGAGCCGCTGGTGGGACGGGATCTCCCTGCGCACCAAGATCACCGGGATCACGGTGCTCCTGGTGGCGCTCGGACTGCTCGTCGCGGGGCTCGGCACGATGACGGTGCTGTCGACGTACCTCATGGCGCAGCTGGACAACAACGTCCGTCAGACGACGGAACAGCTCGAGGGTCAGAACATCAGCGACGGTGAGCAGTACTGCAAGCTCTCCGTCGTCCTCTCGCAGAGCGCGTACGTCGCCGCCTACGACTCCGCCGGCAAGCAGATCTGCCAGACCCCGGCGTCGAGCCGCCCCGACATCCACGAACTCGACTTCTCCTCCGCGGCGCAGACCAGTTCGCGCTTCTCGCTGTACGACAGCCAGCACAACCACGAGTGGCGTGCGCAGGTCATCCCGGCATCGCTGCAGGACCAGTCGACCGGCACCACGCAGGCCGGGTACGTCCTGGTCGCGGTGTCGAGCGCCGACACCGACCAGACCGTCCTGCGGTTCACCGCCATCTTCCTGAGCTTCGGCGCCTCGGTGATCCTGCTCGGCGCCATGCTCACGCGGCTCCTCGTGACGGCGACGTTCGACCCCCTGCGCGACGTCGAGGACACCGCTGCCCGGTTCGCAGCCGGTGACTTCAACCAGCGCCTCGAAGCCGACACCCCCAACACCGAGGTCGGTCGGCTGAACCGGTCCCTCAACTCCATGCTCGAGCGCATCGACTCCGCGTTCGAGGACCGGCAGCGCACCATCGACCAGATGCGCCGGTTCGTCGGGGACGCCTCCCACGAGCTCCGCACGCCCCTCGTGTCGCTCCGCGGCTACGCCGAGCTCTACCGGATGGGCGCGCTCCGCAAGGAAGAGGACGTCGCCCAGGCGATGGAGCGTATCGAGAAGGAAGCCCAGCGCATGGGCCTCCTCGTGCAGGATCTGCTGCAGCTCGCCCGCATCGACGAGTCGAAGCCGCTCGAGCTCGGCCCGGTCGACCTCGTCGCCATCGCCCGGGACTCCGCGCTCGACACGATGGCGTCGAACCCCGATCGCGAGATCCAGGTGCTCGTCGAAGACTCGGTGACCGGCGAGAGCGTGCCGCATGCCGTCCGTCCGGCGTCGGCTCCCGCCTCCGCCCCCGGTTCCGGCGACGGGCCCCCGGCATCGCCGACGTCCGCGAACACGACCGGCCCGATCGCGTTCTCGCGCCAGACGATCGCGCGGCTCCGCGCCCGCCGCACCCGCGCGATGGGCGTCGACGGCACGGCTGCCCCCTCCGACGAGACCACGCCGCTGCCCACCGTCGTGCTGCCGAAGCGGCCGCCGATCGTCCTGGCGGAGGAGAACAAGATCCGCCAGATCGTCACGAACCTCATGGGCAACGCCATGCGCTTCACGGAGCACGACGACCCGATCGAGATCGGCATCGGCGTGGACGACGAGCGTGGGATGGCCCACATCGACGTGATCGACCACGGTGAGGGCATCCCGCCGCAGCTGCGCGACAAGATCTTCCAGCGCTTCTGGCGTGCCGACACCTCGCGGGCCCGGGACACCGGTGGCTCGGGGCTCGGACTCGCCATCGTCTCGGGCATCGTCGCGGCGCACAACGGCTCGGTCGAGGTGTTCGACACCGAGGGCGGCGGCGCGACCTTCCGCGTGTGGCTCCCCCTGCTCCCCCGCGACTACACCCCGCCCGCGGCCCCCGCGCCCGCCGGCGCCTGAGCGCGGGCGCCGCGCGGCGCCCGGGCCCGCGCCCGGGCCCGCCGGGCCCGCGCCCACCGAGCCCGCCCCGTCGGGCCCGCCCCGCCCCGCCGGCATGCGTCGTCGAGCGGGCGAAATACGTCACACTCGGCGATCCGAATCGGCGAGAAGCGCCCTCTCGGCGTCGAGGTTGCGGCGTGTCCCGCCCGCTCGCAGCACGAACGCCTGCCGCAGTCGCTCGAACATGACAGCCGGGCGCGCGGCATCCGCGGCGGTGACGTGGATCACGAGCCACCCGTTCACCTCGAAGCCGTTGCGGCGGCGTTGATCGTGCCGGAAGGTCTCCTGCTCCCGGTGGTGGTCGCCGTCGTACTCCAGTGCGATCCGGTACTCCGGCCACGCCATGTCGACTCGTCCGAGGAAGACACCGGCCTCATCGAGGACGTCGATGTTGAGCTGCGGCTCGGCGAATCCCGCGTGGACCACAGCGAGCCGGAAGCGCGTCTCCATCGCCGACTCTGCACCGACACGGACCAGGGCCAGCGCTGCGCGTGCCGCTCGAGACGCCCGCGCACCAGGACGGATCGCATTCGCCAGCTCATCGACGGTCGAGAGTCCACTCCGCCCCACGAAGTGGTCGCCGAGCACCACGAGATCGACAAGGTCGAGGATCCCGGCGCACTCGAACCAGGCCTGCGCCGGCGCACTCACCCGTTTGCCGCCACGCTGCCGGACGTCCGGTGCTGCGGAGCGATGGCCCACCACGCCGTTGCGGCGCATCGCGGTGTCCGAGGTCGAGGTGACGTGGAGCGGCCCTTCCCGGACCGCCGACGGCAACGGGGCACCCCAGATGACCGCGGCGCTCGTGTGGCTGAAGTGCTGATCGATTCGGAGCACCACGGCTATCGCATCGATCCGACTGGTGGCCGAGCCCGCCCGGGTGCGCACACCGTGCACGGGCGATTCGAGGTCGCGTCGGCGGAGTCGGCCGGCAGGGACGTGCCGCGCGAGGGCGTCCCGCACACGGAACGGCGCATGGCGGAACGGATCCGGAAGATGGGAAGCATCACGCATGCGCTCAATCGTCTCGACGAGGCGCTCGGCGTGAGCTCTCGGAACCGCAACCTGTGGAGAACCGCCGGGCCGCGCCTCCTGTGCGTGAGGAACCCGCGGACCGGGCGGGCAGGACACGCCGCGCGTTGAGCGCCGAGCGGGCGGGATACGCCGCCGGAGCGCCCCGAGCGTGACGTATTTCGCCCGCTCGGTGCAACGGCCGGCCGGCACCCGCACGCACGCGGAAGGGCCCCCGCACGCGGAAGGGCCCCGCACGCGCAGCGTGCGGGGCCCTTCCGGAACGACGGACTAGAAGTCCATGCCACCCGTGGGGTCGCCGGCCGGCATGGCCGGGGACTTCTCGGGCTTGTCGGCGACGACGGCCTCGGTCGTGAGGAACAGACCGGCGATCGACGCAGCGTTCTGCAGCGCCGAACGCGTGACCTTGGCCGGGTCGATGATGCCCGCGGCGACGAGGTCGACGTAC
Source organism: Curtobacterium sp. AB451 (assembly GCF_050585845.1). Taxonomy (NCBI): domain Bacteria; kingdom Bacillati; phylum Actinomycetota; class Actinomycetes; order Micrococcales; family Microbacteriaceae; genus Curtobacterium; species Curtobacterium sp. AB451. Next base: position 564,202 of record NZ_JBOBQG010000002.1, on the reverse strand, counting down.
TCACCGGTCGCGGCGTTGAGGCCGTGACCCGACTCGAGCTCGCGGACCTTGGCGGCGACGACACCCGGCTCGAGACCGGCGTTCAGCGCGATCTGCTTGAGCGGCGCGTCGATCGCGACGCGGACGATGTTCGCACCGGTCGCCTCGTCACCCTCGAGCTCGAGGGTGTCGAGCACGACGGACGCCTGGATGAGCGCGACGCCACCACCGGCGACGATGCCCTCCTCGACGGCGGCCTTCGCGTTGCGGACGGCGTCCTCGATGCGGTGCTTGCGCTCCTTGAGCTCGACCTCGGTCGCGGCACCGGCCTTGATGACGGCCACGCCACCGGCGAGCTTCGCGAGGCGCTCCTGGAGCTTCTCGCGGTCGTAGTCGGAGTCGGTCGCCTCGATCTCGGAGCGGATCTGACGGACGCGGCCCGCGATCTGCTCCTCGTCGCCGGCACCCTCGACGATGGTCGTCTCGTCCTTGGTGATGATGACCTTGCGGGCCTTGCCGAGCAGGTCGAGCGTCGCGTTCTCGAGCTTGAGGCCGACCTCTTCCGAGATGACCTGGCCGCCGGTGAGGATCGCGATGTCCTGCAGCATGGCCTTGCGGCGGTCGCCGAAGCCCGGAGCCTTGACGGCGACGGACTTGAAGATGCCGCGGATCTTGTTCACGACGAGCGTGGCCAGGGCCTCACCGTCGACGTCCTCGGCGATGATCAGGAGCTGCTTGCCCGCCTGGATCACCTTGTCGACGACCGGCAGGAGGTCCTTGATGTTCGAGATCTTGGAGTTGACGATCAGGATGTAGGCGTCCTCGAAGACGGCTTCCTGACGCTCGGGGTCGGTGACGAAGTACTGCGACAGGTAGCCCTTGTCGAAGCGCATGCCCTCGGTGAGCTCGAGCTCGGTGCCGAAGGTGTTCGACTCCTCGACGGTGACGACGCCTTCCTTGCCCACCTTGTCGATGGCCTCGGCGATGAGCGCGCCGATGGTCGGGTCGGCGGCCGAGATCGACGCGGTGGCGGCGATCTGGTCCTTGGTCTCGATGTCCTTCGCGTTGGCGAGGAGCTGGTCGGAGACGGCGGCGACGGCCTTCTCGATGCCGCGCTTGAGCGACACGGGGTCGGCACCGGCGGCGACGTTGCGGAGGCCTTCGCGGACGAGGGCCTGGGCGAGGACGGTCGCGGTGGTCGTGCCGTCACCGGCGACGTCGTCGGTCTTCTTGGCGACCTCCTTGACGAGCTCCGCACCGATCTTCTCGTACGGGTCGTCGAGCTCGATCTCCTTGGCGATGGAGACACCGTCGTTCGTGATCGTGGGGGCGCCCCACTTCTTCTCGAGGACGACGTTGCGGCCGCGCGGGCCGAGCGTCACCTTCACGGCGTCAGCCAGGATGTTCAGGCCGCGCTCGAGGCCACGGCGGGCCTCCTCGTCGAAAGCAATGATCTTAGCCATGTGAGTTTCTCGTCCCTCCCGGACGTCGTCATGGGGGTCGTGCTGGCACTCAGCGTGAGCGAGTGCCAACGCCGATTCTGGCACTCGCAGGGGTCGAGTGCAACACCGCCGGGAGGCGCGGGTCGAGTTCCCAGGACACGCACCGGCCCGTCACACGCCGGCCCGGCACGAGCGGCGCGTCACGCACCGGCCCCGACACGACGAACGCGCCGCCCCGGTGGGGACGACGCGTTCGCGGTGGTTCGGACTCAGGCGGGACGGACGGACTCGGCCTGCGGCCCCTTCGCCCCGGTGCCGACGTCGAACGTCACTGCCTGGCCCTCCTCGAGGACCTTGTAACCCGACATGTCGATTGCCGAGTAGTGCACGAACACGTCCTGGCCCCCTCCATCGACGGTGATGAAGCCGAAGCCCTTCTCGGCGTTGAACCACTTCACGGTTCCGTTGGCCATGATCTCTTGCTCCCTGCGGTGGTGCTGATGCGGACGGCGCTGTCGCCGTCCCGGCACGACTCTTGCCGAACAATGCCGACAGGGCAAGAGGTGTGACGTTGTTCAACGTCGATTCCGACAAGAATCAACGTGCCGGAAACACACTCGTCACAAATGCACGATCAATCGTCCGGAGAACGCACCCAGGAATGCGTCGGGACCGACGGAATGCGTCCGGACCGATCAGCCGGCGTAGTCCGCGCCGAGCACCACGCTGATGTCCGCGTTCGGGAACGCCGCCGACTGCTGCACGGCCGTCACCCCGAGCGACTTCGCGATCCCCTGGGCCAGGGTGGCCTGCGCCGCCTGCTGGTAGTAGACGATCGTCGCGGTGGTCCCGGTCGTGCCGGCGTCACCGGTCGAGGTCACCTTCCACCCGGCAGCGGTCAGCGCCGCACTGCCCTTCGCCGCGAGGCCGGTCGTCGACGTGCCGTTCAGCACGACGAGCGTCGTCGCACCCTGGTCGGCCGGGGTCGCCGCCGCCGGGGCCTGGGACGCCGGGGAGGACGCGGACGCCGACGGCTTCGCCGAGGCGGACGCCGACGCCGAGGCCGACGCGGACGGCGATCCGGCGCTGTCGAACGAGTAGGTGCCGTTCAGCAGCGCGAGCGCCCCGACGCCGATCGCGACGATGACACCGGTGGCGAGGGCCGCCCACGCGAACGCGATCCAGCCGCGTCCCCGCCGCTGCGCCCCACGGTGCGCCCCGACCCGCGGGCCGTCGGCGACGTCGTCGAACCGGTCTCGGGGGTATCTCGTCGTCATCGTTCCTCTTCACGTCCTTCGGGTGCGGGGCCGGGCGCGACGAAGGTGCGCGCTGCCCGGGCACTGGTGCGCGCGTACCGGAGCCGCTGCAGCCGGGAGACCAGCTGCGGGTCGTACGCGAGCGCCGCCGGCGAGTCGATCACGCGGTTCAGCACCTGGTAGTACCGAGCCGGCGACATGTCGAACTCGACCCGGATCTCCGCTTCCTTCGTGCGGTCGTGCCGCGCCCGCTCCTGCTCGAACGCGAGCACGTGCCTCGCGAGCTCGCTGAGCGGGTCGGCGCTGAGCTGGTCAGCGCTGCGCTCGTGGGCGGGTGTGGCGGTCACTGCGGTTCCGATCGCGGTCAGGGCGGGTCTCGCACATCGTAGGGGTGGAGGGCATCCGGACCCTGGCACGCCGCTGGACTGTCGCGAAGACCGGTCACAGGTTCGGGTCGGCGAGCCACCGGACGCGGACCCCGAAGGGATCGGAGACGGCCGCGGCCACACCGTCGAGCGACGCGGTCGCGAACGCGTCCGGATCGGCGGGGTCGACGTCGTCCGGCAGGGTCCGGGCGACCCCGGCGAGGATCCCCGTACGTTCCAGCGCGATCCAGTGCACGCCGCGTTCACGCATGCGGTCGACGACGCGCTGGCGGTCCACCCCGGGGACGTACACGAGGGTCCCGGTGGTCAGGACGACCGGGGTGACGTCGTCCGGCAGGGCGTCGAGTGCACGGTCGAGGTCGCCCGGCAGGGAGCCCCGGATGCGGACGGGAGGCACGGCGAGCGTCGCGCGCCGCGCCTCGCGCATCAGGGCGGTGCGGTCCGTCGCCTCGGGCGGGACGGCCTCGACGAGCCGGTCGAACGCCCCGGGTCGAGCCAGGTCGATCGGGTTCGGGTCGAGGGCGACACGCGCCCGGACGTCGATCGGACCCGCTGCCGGAGCCGGCACGGCCCCGCGGGCCTCGGCGACGAGGTGCAGGGCGGGTTCCACGGGCGCGGTGTGCATCCGGACGACCGCGGTCCGCGTCCCCGGTCGGACCCCGCGCCCCGTCGTTCCGGGGTGCACGGTTCGCCGCAGGGCGCGATCGGTGTCGGTGCGGACGACGTAGTCGAGCGTCACCCGGTCCGGGATCGAGCAGAGGCCCGCCGCCGCACCGGCGTCGACGAGGCCGAGCGGGCCGCCGACCCGCGCGGCGAGCGCCGCGAAGAGGGGAACCACCGGGGCGAGGCGTCGCGGGTCGTTCGCCTGCACCGTTGCGGAGGCGAGGGCCGAGACCAGGGCGGGTCGCGCCTCCCGGACCAGCGTGCGGAGCGCACCGGCGTCGGCCGGGTCCGCACCCAGGCGGCGGGCGACCGCGAAGAGGAGCTCCGGCTGCCGCTTCGACTCCGGGACCTCGGCGAGCGCGGCGACCACCCCGTCGTCGAGCGAACGCGCCCACGCGGCGTACGTCGGCGACGTCGGAGCGATGCGGTCCGCGTAGGCGGCGTACCGGGCGCGGGTGTCCATCAGCGCTCGGTCGGGGTGACACCGGGGCGGTGCATGCCGACGTGCCGGATGCCGGCCTCGTCGTACGGCTCCCCGAAGCGGCTGAAGCCGTGGCGTTCGTAGAGCCCGGCGACGTACTCCTGGGCGTGCAGCACGAACGGCTCGTGTCCGTGGGCGTCGAGCACCGCGGCGACGAGTCGACCGGCGATCCCGCTCCCGCGGTGCGCGGGGTCGGTGGCGACCCGCCCGATCACCCAGGCGGGCGCCGCGGCACCGTCGGGGTGCACCTCGTCGGCAGCCGGACGGATGAGCCGCAGGTACCCAACCGCATCGTCGTCGGTGCCGAACCACCAGTGCTCGGTGTCCGGTTCGCGGTCACGGCCGTCGAAGTCCTCGGCCGTCACGCGTTGTTCGAGTGCGAACACGCGGTTCCGGAGCACCACGATGCCGTACAGTTCGTCCGTCGTGAGACGGTCCCAACGGGCGTGGTGCACGGAATGTTCGGACATCGTCTGGAGTTTACCGAAGTGGTCGTCCGACAACGGCCCGAAGTGGTCGTCCGGCAACGGCGACGAGAGCAGGAGGAAGCAATGGCATACAACGTCGACAAGTCCGACGCCCAGTGGCGCGAGGAGCTCTCCCCGGACCAGTACGCCGTCCTCCGGCAGGCCGGGACGGAGCGCCCGTGGACGGGTGAGCTCCTCGACGAGGAGCGCGCCGGCGTCTACACCTGTGCGGCGTGCGGCGCGGAGCTGTTCAAGAGCGGCACGAAGTTCGACTCCGGCTGCGGCTGGCCGTCGTTCTACGAGTCGGTCGACCCCGACGCGGTGCAGCTCCTCGAGGACAACTCCCTCGGCATGGCCCGCACCGAGGTCCGCTGCGCCAACTGCGGCTCGCACCTCGGCCACGTGTTCCCCGACGGGTTCGGCACGCCGACGGGTGACCGCTACTGCATGAACTCGATCTCGCTGAACTTCTCCGAGAAGAGCGAGTGAGGCACGCGCCGCTCCGCGGGTGAGGCCCGACGCGTCCGCCGCTAGGATGGGCGCGTCAGCCGGCATGGCGCAATTGGTAGCGCACCGTACTTGTAATACGGGGGTTGCGGGTTCGAGTCCCGCTGCCGGCCCCGACGACGAAGGCCCCGGGTGGATGCACCCGGGGCCTTCGGCGCGTCGGGACGCGGATCAGGGGCGTTCCGAGCGCTCGACACGGTAACCAGCCGGTCGTTCCAGCGATCGTTGCACCGGTGACGACGCAGTGTCCACACCCGTCGTCAAGCTCGCGGGAAGCCGCACGCGTTCCTCGGAGGACGCTCAGCGCCCGCCGGTGATCTTCCGCTCCCGCTGGGCGACGCCGGCGGTGCCGTACGGGTAGTCGTCGATGCGCGGGGCGCTGACCTCGGTGAGCCGGGCGAGCTCGGCGTCGTCGAGCACGAGGTCGGCGGCGCCGAGGTTGTCCTCGAGCTGCGAGACGGTGCGGGCGCCGAGGATGACGCTCGTCACCGCCGGTCGGGCGAGCAGCCAGGCCAGGGACACCTGCGACCGCGAGGCACCGTGCGCGTCGGCGATGTCGGACACCGCGTCGAGGACGGCCCAGGTGCGCTCGTCGCCGTTCCGGGCCTCCCACGCCTCCATGCCGCGCGACGGGTTCTCGCCGAGGCGCGTCGCGCCGGTGGGGGCCTCGTCGCGCTGGTACTTGCCGGAGAGCCAGCCTCCGGCGAGGGGCGACCACGGGAGCAGACCGATGCCGGCGTCGAGGCAGGCCGGGACGATCTCGTGCTCGATGTCGCGCACGAGCAGGTTGTACTGCGGCTGCAGGGTCACGGGCGGAGCCCACCCGTGCGCCTTCGCCTCGTACACGGCCTTCGTGATCTGGTACCCGAGGTAGTTCGAGAACCCGTAGGTGCCGATCTTGCCGGCCGCCACGGCGTCGTCGAGGAAGCGCAGGGTCTCCTCGATCGGGGTGAGCGCGTCCCAGGCGTGCATCTGGTACAGGTCGATGTGGTCGACGCCGAGCCGCTCGAGCGACGCGTCGAGCGCCACCCGCAGGTGACGGCGGGACAGTCCGAGGTCGTTCGGCCCGTCGCCCTGCGGGAAGCGCCCCTTGGTCGCGAGGACGACCTGCTGCGCCTCGGTGGGGTGCGCGGCGAGCCACCGGCCGATGATGCGCTCCGACTCGTTGCCGGAGTACACGTCCGCCGTGTCGACGAGCGTGCCGCCCGCGGCGACGAACGTGTCGATGATGGTGTGCGAGGTGGGTTCGTCGGCTTCGCTGCCGAACGTCATGGTGCCGAGGGTCAGCGTCGACACCGATGTCCCGCTGTTGCCGAGGAGTCTGTAGTCCATGGCCGGGACGGTACGCGCGGCCGATCGTGCCCGCGAGGACCTGCGAGTACCCCTCAGCGCGCGGCGGACACGTCCGGGTCCGTCAGGAACGCGATCGCGGCGTCCCGGAAGGCCCGGGAGGTCGGCGCATTGAAGTGGTTCCGCCCCGGGATCTCGAAGAAGGACGCGTCGGGCGCGGCCGCCGCGAGCCGGACGGCGCTGTCCTTGATGCCGTCCTCGCTGCCGGCGGCCATGAGCACCGGCTGCGCGGGGGCGTTCCCGGGCGTCGGTTCGATGCTGTCGCGCATCCCCTCGACCATCGCCACGAGCGCGCCGAGGTCGTTCCCGTCGACGTTCCCGGCCATCGTGAGGTAGCCGTTCGTCACGCGGTCCTCGATCGGCGTGCCGTCGGCGAGGTACGCCTTGGCCTGGTCGACGCGCACGCGGCGCATCGGGTCGGCGTCCGGGATGCCGCCGAACACCGCGCGGGTGATGCGGTCCGGCAGTCGTTCGGCCGTGTGCCAGCCGACGCGGGCGCCGAGCGAGTACCCGAGGAACGCGACGTCGTCGAGCAGGTAGGTGTCGATCACGGCGGTGACGTCGGCCACGAGCAGGTCCATCGAGTACGCGGACGGGTCGCGCGGCTTCGACGAGGCACCGTGCCCGCGCTGGTCGAGGGCGACGACGCGGTGGCCGGACCGGACGAGGTCGCGCGTCCAGCCGGCGGCGTGCCAGTTCAGCAGCGCCCCGGAGGCGAACCCGTGCACGGCGACGACCGCAGGTGCCTCGGGGTCGCCGAAGTCGTAGGTCGCGATCTTCAGCCCGTCGGGTGACATCACGACGCGGGGACGGGGCGCTTCGGGGACGAGTGACATGTCCCCTCCAGGCTACCGGCGCAGGGTGGTCGGCATGAACGGCTACGGCGGCGATCAGATCCGGGCGGCGGAGCGGCCGCACCTCGACGCGGGTGAACCCCTCATGCAGCGTGCGGCGGACGGGCTGGCCCGGATCGTCGGGGACCTGCTCGACGACCCGGCCGTGCGTCCGGGAGACGGCCCGGGGTCGGTCCTGCTGCTGGTGGGCAGCGGCGACAACGGCGGTGACGCCCTGTTCGCGGGTGCACGCCTGGCGGCGGACGGGAGGCGCGTCACCGTCCTGCGCGTCGGCTCGCGGGTCCACGCGGCCGGCCTGGCAGCGGCGCTGGACGCCGGCGCCCGGCTCGTGGACGACCCGTCGGGTGCGCCGGGGCAGGCCCGCCCGGCGGCGGACGTGCTCGCCGCCGTCGCCCGCTGGGGCGACCGTGGTCCGGCGGCGGTCGCGACCGACGCCGCGCTCGACGCCGACCTGGTGCTCGACGGGATCCTGGGGATCGGCGTGCGGGGTGCCGCGGCCCTCCGCTCCCCGGCGCGCGAGGTCGTGGCGGCGGTCCGGCAGCTCGCACGGGACCAGCGCGCACCGTTCGTGGTCGCCGTCGACGTGCCGAGCGGGATCGACGTCGACACCGGAGCGATCGCGGACGACCACGTGCTGCAGGCGGACGTCACGGTGACGTTCGGCGGGGTGAAGGCCGGGCTCCTCCGCGGACCGGGCGCGACGCTCGCCGGTCGGATCGAGCTGGTCGACGTCGGGATCGGTGCGGACCTGCAGGCCGTGGAGCCGCTGGTCCGCACCTGACGGTTCAGACCCCGCCGGCGTCCACGCCGTGCTCGACGTCGGGACGCGCCTCGAGCCAGGTGTCGACGAAGTGCCGGTAGTTCGCGGCGATGAGCCCCTCGGCCGCCTCGGTGTCGAGGTGCTCGCGGACGACGTCGTCGAGCGGTTCCTCCCAGTTGCTGCGACCGATCGCGAACCCGACGAACCCGTCCACCGGCGCGGCGGTCCGCAGCCAATGGTCGAGCTGCTCCGCGGGGGCGTCCCGACCGAGGACGATGCACTGCACCCGGTCGCGGCCGTCCCGACGGACGGTCCGGACGACGCGCTCGGCGTCCGCGCGCGTGTCGAGGCCCTCGAGCTTCCACACGTCCGCCTCGACGCCGTGGTCCTGCAGGTACTCGACGACCTGGACGACGAGGTCCGGGCGGAGGTCGCGGTCGTAGTCCTCGACCGACGCCCGCTGCTCGTCGGTGGCCGGTACGAGCAGCTCGACCAGGAAGGGCCGCCCCGCGTCGTGCAGCGTCGCGGCGACCCGGGCGAGGTCGGACGCCTGCCGCTCCCGGCGGTCCGCGTCGAAGTCGGGGTTGTCCCGGACGAGCACCTTCACCCAGTCCGGGTCGAACGCGTCCACGTGGGCGGTCCAGTCGTCGCCGTACTCGAGTTCGAACCACTCGCGGCCCGACCGCTCGATCGGCATCGCGAGCTGGAGGCCGGCCTCCTTGGCGAGCCGGGCGACGTCGGCGCCGTAGCGCTCGTCGACGAGGACGCCGGTGCGGTCACGGGCGGCCCCGGCGGCGAGCGCCGTGAGGACGCCGCGGTACACGAGCTGCTTGCCGGCGCACACGCGCTCGGCCTCTGGTTCGTCCCGCGGCTCCCCGCCGGACTCGTCGTAGGTGTGCTCGAGGAGCGAGGACCGCTGGTCCATCGCGAAGAGGAACAGGGGGTGTGATTCGTCGAGGACGGGCATGTCCTCCGGTCTACTCGCCACCCCGGGCACGATGTCCCGGGCATCCGTACATTCGGGGCATGACGTTCAACGACGACTCCAAGCTGCAGGGCGGCAAGGTCACGCGGCGCGGGCGCGGCGCTGCGATCGGCGGTGGAGCGGTCGGTGTCGGCGCCATCGTCGTGTTCCTCATCGCACAGTTCACCGGCGTCGACCTGACGGGGTTCATCGACGGGGGCGGTGGGACGACGCAGATCCAGCAGGAGGGCGGGACCGTCGACGCGGCCGCCGAGTGCCGGACCGGTCGTGACGCGAACCTGCAGATCGAGTGCCGCATGGAGGGTGCCGCCGAGTCGCTCGACGGCTACTGGACGGCCGAGTCGCGGAAGCTCGGCATCTCCTACACGACCCCCGGGTTCGTCCTGTTCGACGGGTCGACGAGCACCGGGTGCGGGCAGGCGTCGGCGTCGACCGGTCCGTTCTACTGCCCGCCGGACCGGGCGATCTACCTCGACACCGCCTTCTACGACGACCTGCAGTCGACGTACGGCTCGTCCGGTGGTCCGCTCGCCCAGATGTACGTCGTCGCGCACGAGTGGGGCCACCACGTCCAGCAGCTCCAGGGCACCTTCGCGAACACCGACCGCTCCGGGACCGGGGCGTCGTCCGGCAGCGTCCGCGTCGAACTGCAGGCGGACTGCTACGCGGGTGCGTGGGTCGGCGACGCCGCGACCACGAAGGACGCGGACGGCCGGACCTTCTTCGAACCGATCACCCGGAGCCAGGTCGAGGACGCCCTGTCCGCCGCGAGTGCCGTCGGCGACGACAGCATCCAGGAACGGTCGAGCGGCCGGGTGGACCCGGACTCGTTCACGCACGGGTCGAGCGAGCAGCGGCAGAACTGGTTCCTGCGCGGCTACCAGCGCGGCGCCACGGCGTGCGACACGTTCAGCGTGCCGGGTTCGTCCCTGTAGGCCGGGCCGGACCCGCTCAGTTCGACGGGGTGGCGCTCGGCGTCCGGGACGCGGTCGGGGTGGCGCTCGGCGTCGGCGTCGGGGTCGGCGTCGCGTCGGTCGCGCCGGCCGCCGTCACCACGAACGTCCGGAAGTCGTCGTTCGTGATCGGTGACGTGAGCTCGTAGCGCTGCCCGTTCACGAGCACGAGGGGCGTGCCCGGGAACTCCTGGAGCGACGAGCCGGGGATGTCGCCGCTCGTCACCGCGGTGGTCCGTTCGTCGATCCACTTGCTGTACGTCTGGTCCGCGATGCACTTCGTGATCGCGGAGCGCTTCTGCACGCCGTCGACACCCGTGACGACCTTGGTCAGCTGCGCGTCGGTGAGGCCGGCGGTGCCCTCCTCCGGCTGCTTCGCGAACAGCGCCTGGTTGACGGCGAAGAACTGGTCCGGCGAGTTGTCGGCGACGCAGGCGGCGGCGTTGGCGGCACGGAGCGAGTACTTCGTGCCCTGCGACCGGTTCGACAGGATCGCGATCGGGTGGATGTCGACGGTCGCGGCCCCGGAGTCGACGAGGTTCTGGATGTACTCGCCGTTCGCGTCCTCGAACTGGCCGCAGATCGGGCAGAGGTAGTCGATGTACATCGTGATGCGCACGGAACCGGCGGCGTCGGTCGAGGTCGGGGCGGGCGACCCGGACGTCGGCGTGACCGCCTTGAGGTCCTGCCCGATGGTGATGCCGCCCTGCGACGTGTTCGCCGGGCCGGGGCCGGCAGGCTGCACCGAGTCGACGAGCACGAGGGTCACGACCGTCGCGGCGGCGAGCAGGACGGCACCGATGCCGATCTGCAGGCCGAGTCGGAGTCCGCGCTGGCGGCGCTTCTGCTGGGTACGGGCACGCTGGGCGCGCTGTCGGGCGGCTTCGCGTCGTTCGTTCCGCGCGGCGCGGGCGTCACCCTCGGGGCGGTTGGTCATGCGTCGAGTGTCCTCACGTTGATCGTCGTCCGGACGGCCTCCCCCGCGGGCCGGACGGACCCGCCGATCGTACCGGGGCCCGGTGGGAACCACCCAACCAGGTGTGAACGCTGGCGTTCCCGGGAGAGATCGTGTTGTATGAACCTCGATGGTCGACGGCGACCATCCGGGGCCCCCACGGGCAACCGCTTCACTCGGATCGTCCGGCACGTACCTGCCGGTGAAGGAAGGACCGAACGCTCATGGCGTCCGTCACCTATGACAAGGCAACCCGTCTCTACCCCGGAGGCAACCGTCCCGCGGTCGACTCCCTCGACCTGGACGTCGCCGACGGCGAGTTCCTCGTCCTCGTCGGCCCCTCGGGCTGCGGCAAGTCCACCTCCCTGCGCATGCTCGCCGGCCTCGAAGAGGTCAACTCCGGCGCGATCCGCATCGGCGACCGCGACGTCACGGACGTCCCGCCGAAGGACCGCGACATCGCGATGGTGTTCCAGAACTACGCGCTGTACCCGCACATGACCGTCGCCGAGAACATGGGCTTCGCGCTCAAGATCGCCGGCGTCGGCAAGGACGAGCGCGCCACCCGCGTGCAGGAAGCCGCCAAGCTCCTCGACCTCGAGCAGTACCTCGGCCGCAAGCCGAAGGCGCTCTCCGGTGGTCAGCGTCAGCGCGTCGCGATGGGCCGCGCGATCGTCCGTCAGCCGCAGGTGTTCCTCATGGACGAGCCGCTGTCGAACCTCGACGCCAAGCTCCGCGTCCAGACGCGCACCCAGATCGCCTCGCTGCAGCGTCGTCTCGGTGTCACCACGGTCTACGTCACGCACGACCAGACCGAGGCCCTCACCATGGGTGACCGCATCGCGGTGCTCAAGGACGGCATCCTGCAGCAGGTCGGCTCGCCGCGCGACCTCTACGAGAAGCCGAACAACGTGTTCGTCGCCGGCTTCATCGGCTCGCCGGCCATGAACCTCCTGCCGGCCGACGTGGTCGAGGGCGGCATCAAGTTCGGCACGCTCAACCACCCGATCGACCGCGACACGCTCTCGAACGCGCGTTCCGGTCAGATCACCGTCGGCATCCGCCCCGAGGACGTCGTCGTGGCGCAGTCGGGCGAGGGCCTGCCGGTCACGGTCGACGTGGTCGAGGAGCTCGGCGCCGACGGCTACCTCTACGGTCACGCCGACGTCAACGGGTCGCGCGTCGACATCGTCGCCCGCGTCGACGGGCGTTCGCACCCGTCGATCGGTGACACGATCGTCGTCACGCCGAAGCAGGGCCACGTGCACGCATTCGACACCGAGTCGGGCGAACGCCTCGACGACAAGGCCGTCGTCAGCGCGTAACGCTGGAAGGTCCCAACAGGAGGCGCGGTGCCAGCTGGCACCGCGCCTCCCGTCCGTCGCACACGTACCAGAGGAACCAACCGTGCCCGACTCGATGTCCATCACCGCCGCCACCGTCGACCCCGGACTCCTCGACCTGCCGTGGGACCTCCCGCTGGCCGACTGGCCGGACTCCACGATCGTCGCGCTCCCGAAGGGCATCTCCCGGCACCTCGTCCGGTTCGTGCAGCTCGGCGGGTACGTCGTCGCCGTGAAGGAGACCGGTGAAGAGGTGGCGCGCTCGGAGTACGAGATGCTCCGCACGCTGCAGCGCATGGACGTGCCGTGCGTCGACCCCGTCGCGGTGATCACGAACCGGGTCAGCGCCGACGGCGAGGCCCTGCACCCCGTCCTCGTCACCCGGCACCTGCGCTTCTCGCTGCCGTACCGCGCCCTGTACTCGCAGACGCTCCGACCCGAGACCGCCACCCGCCTGGTCGACGCCCTCGCGCTCCTGCTCGTCCGGCTGCACGTCATCGGCTTCTACTGGGGCGACGTCTCGCTCTCGAACACGCTGTTCCGGCGCGACGCCGGAGCCTTCGCCGCGTACCTCGTGGACGCCGAGACCGGCAAGCTCTACCCCGGCGGCCTGTCGAACGGGCAGCGGGAGAACGACCTCGAGGTCGCGCGCGTGAACATCGCCGGCGAGCTCCTCGACCTCGAGGCCGGCGGCCGCCTCGACGAGAACGCCGACGCCGTGGACGTCTCGAACCGGATCGTCGCGCAGTACCGGACGCTCTGGAAGGAACTCACCGGCACCGAGCAGTTCGACGTCCGGGAGCGCTGGCGCATCAACGACCGGGTCGAACGCCTCAACGCGCTCGGCTTCGACATCGAGGAGCTGTCGATCCACACGACCGAGGGTGGATCGCAGGTCCGCATCCAGCCCAAGGTCGTCGACGCCGGCCACCACCAGCGACGGCTGCTTCGTCTGACCGGCCTCGACGCCGGCGAGAACCAGGCGCGACGGCTCCTCAACGACCTCGACTCGTACCGGGCGCGCAACGGCCGCGACCTCCTCGACGAGGAGATGGTGGCGCACGAGTGGGTCTCGCGGGTGTTCGAGCCGGTGATCCGCTCGATCCCGCGCGACCTGCGCGGGCGGCTCGAGCCGGCCGAGGTGTTCCACGAACTGCTCGAGCACCGCTGGTTCATGTCCCAGGAAGAGGAGCGGTCGGTGTCGCTCCCCGAGGCCACGACCGCGTACATCAACGACGTGCTCCGGCACCGCCGCGACGAGCGGCTGCTCATCAACCCGCCGACGTCCTCGATGACGCTGCCGATCCCGGTCGTCGACGACGCGGCGGAGTCCGAGGACGTCGAGGACTGGCGCGCCGGCGTCTGACGCGCGCCCGCTCCTCGCGCCGCGCAGACGCGGAAGGCCCGCTCGCGATTCCGCGAGCGGGCCTTCTCTGTCACGTTCGTGCGACCCGAGCGGCAGATCCTGCCCGACGGACGTCGCGCAGACGGCGTGTCCTGCACGCTCGCCGGACGATCGCGGGGCGTCGGACGTGCGCGGCTACTCGGCGCGACGGCGCCGGGCGACCTCCCACAGGGTGACACTCGCGGCGATGCCCGCGTTGAGGGACTCCGTCGCGCTCGAGATCGGGATCGAGACGATCGCGTCGCAGGTCTCGGTGACCAGGCGCGACAGCCCCTTGCCCTCGGACCCGACGACGATCACGATCGGTCGGTCGGCGAGCGCGAGGCCGTCGAGTTCCACGTCACCGTCGCCGTCGAGGCCGAGCACGAACAGGCCCATCGACTTGAGCGACTTGAGCGTCTGCGTGAGGTTCGGGGCCATCGCCACGGGCGTGCGGGCGGCGGCACCGGCGCTGGTCTTCCACGCCGACGCGGTCACGCCGACGGACCGGCGCTGCGGAACGACGACACCGTGGCCGCCGAACGCCGCGGTGGAGCGGATGATCGCGCCGAGGTTGCGCGGGTCGGTGATGCCGTCGAGGGCGACGAGCAGCGGGACCTCGTCCTTCGCGAACGCCCGCTCGACGACGTCCTCGGCCACGGCGTACTCGTACGCGGGGACCTTGAGCGCGACGCCCTGGTGCACGCTGTCGTGCCCGGTGATGCGGTCGAGCTCCGGACGCATGATCTCCATGATCGGGACGCCGCGGTGGTTGGCGAGCGCGAGGATCTCCTTGACGCGGTCGTCCACCTCGATGCGGGCGGCGATGTAGAGCGTCGTCGAGGGGGTCTTCGTGCGCAGGGCCTCGAGCACCGAGTTGCGGCCGGTGACCAGCTCGGAGTCGTCGGTCTTGCGCTGCGGCGGGCGGCCGGAGCGCTGCTGCTGCGAGCTCGACGCGCCGTGGCGCCCACGGGCTGCCTCGAAGCGCTCCTTCGCGGCCTTGCGCTTGCCGGCGGGGTGGTACGGACGGTCCTCGGCCTTCGGGGTCGGCTTGCGACCCTCGAGCGCCTGTGCGCCCTGGCCGCCGGAGCCGACCTGCTTGTTGCCCTTGCGGCCTGAGCGGACGGCGCCCGGCCGTCCCTTCTTGCTGCCCGAGACGTTCTTCATTGCTCTCTCCTGTCCGGCACTGCCGTTGTCAGGCGATGCTCCAGCGTGTACCTGCTGCGGTGTCTTCGATCGTGATGCCCGCGGATGCGAGGTCGTCGCGCACGCGGTCGGCCGTGGCGAAGTCGCGTGCCGCCCTGGCGTCGGCGCGCTCCTGCACGAGGCGTTCGACGAGTGCTGCGAGCGGTGCGGCCGATGCGTCGTGGCCGCCGCCCGACCAGTGGGCGGCTCGCGGGTCGATGCCGAGCACTTCCACCATCGCAGCCACCTGATGGTACGCGGTTCCGAGCGCTTCCGCATCGTCCGCGTCCAGGGCGGCGTTCCCGGCGCGCACGGTCTCGTGCAGCACGGCGAGGGCCTGTGGCACCGAGAGGTCGTCGTCCATCGCCGCAGCGAAGGCATCGGGCACACCCGGGGCGACGGCCAGGTGGACGCCCTCGAGCCGTGCGGCGGCCCGTGCCAGGAAGCCGTCGATGCGGTCGAGCGCCGCCTCGGCCTCGGCCAGGGAGCCGTCGTGGTGGTCGATCGACGAGCGGTAGTGCGCGGCGCCGAGGAAGTACCGGACGACCACGGGCCGAGCGGACCCGAGGAAGTCGGCGGCGAAGATCGAGTTGCCGAGCGACTTCGACATCTTCTGCCCCTCGACGGTCACGAGCCCGTTGTGCAGCCAGTAGGACGCGAACGCGTCCCCCGCAGCCGTGGACTGCGCGAGCTCGTTCTCGTGGTGCGGGAAGCGCAGGTCGAGACCACCGCCGTGGATGTCGAACGCCGGGCCGAGGTACCGGCGGGACATCGCCGAGCACTCGATGTGCCACCCCGGTCGGCCGGGTCCCCAGGGCGAGTCCCAGTTCGCGGTCGACGGCTCACCCGGCTTGGCGCCCTTCCAGAGCGCGAAGTCCCGGGGGTCGCGCTTGCCGCGGGGGTCGGCGTCGGCGGCCTCGACCATGTCCTCGCGGCGCTGCCGGGTGAGCGCACCGTAGGACGCCCAGCTGCCGGTGTCGAAGTAGACGTCGCCCGAGCCGTCGGCGGCGGCGTAGGCGTGCCCGCGGTCGATGAGCCTGGCGATGATGTCGTGCATCTGCGGCACGCTCGCGGTCGCCCGCGGCTCGTACGTCGGGGGCAGGATGCCGAGCGCGTTGTACGCGGCCGTGAACTCGAGCTCGACGCGGTAGGCCCGCGCGAACCACGGCTCGTCGGTGCCGGCGGCCAGGTCGAGCACCTTGTCGTCGATGTCCGTGACGTTCCGCACGAGCGTGACGTGCAGGCCGCGGTGGGTGAGCCAGCGGCGCCAGATGTCGTACACGAGGGCGGAACGGAGGTGCCCGATGTGCGGCGACGACTGCACGGTCGGACCGCACACGTACATGCTCACCTGTCCGTCGACCAGCGGGACGAGGTCGACGACGGCAGCGGCGCGGGAGTCGTAGAGGCGAACGGTCACGCCCCCAAGCCTAGGACGTCAGGCCGCCCGGACGACGGACGTCATGCCGCCCGACGACGGACGTCATGCCGCCCGGACGACGGCCGTCGCGATCGCGGCGAGCCCCTCGCCGCGCCCGGTGAAGCCGAGACCGTCGGTCGTGGTGCCGGAGACCGCGACCGGGGCTCCGACGACGGCCCCGAGGGCGTCCTGCATCTCGGTGCGTCGGGCGCCGATGCGCGGGCGGTTCCCGATGACCTGCACGGTGACCGACACGGGGACGAGTCCGGCGGACGCCAGCATCGCGACCGCGCCCCGGACGAAGACGTCACCGGACGCACCGGCGTAGGCGGGGTCCGACGTGCCGAACGTTCCGCCGATGTCGCCGAGTCCGCCCGCCGAGAGCAGGGCGTCGCAGACCGCGTGCGCGACCGCGTCCCCGTCGCTGTGGCCGGAGAGCCCGGGCTCGCCGGGGAAGTCGAGCAGCCCCACCCGGCACGGTGAGGCGTCGTCGAACGCGTGCACGTCCACCCCGAGGCCGACCCGGGTGTGCACGGGCGCACTGCTGCGGGCGCGGACGATCGACTCGGCGCGGCCGAGGTCCCACGCCGTGGTGATCTTGAAGGCGTCGGCGTCGCCCGGGACGGACCGCACCGTGCCACCGGCGGCCTGGAACACCCCGGCGTCGTCGGTCTCGGCGCGCTCGGACACCGCGTACGCCCGCCGGAGCGCTCCGAGCGGGAAGCCCTGCGGGGTCTGCACCCCGACGAGCGCCGCGCGGTCGACCGTCTCGACGACGACGTCCCCCTCGACGCGCTTGACGGTGTCCGTGACGGGCAGCGCGGGGACGAACCCGGCACCGGCACCGGCAGCGAGCGATCCGGCCACCGCGTCGAAGACCCGCTCGAACTGGGCGGCCGGCGTCAGGCACCGCGCCGCGTCGTGCACCAGCACCGCGGTGACGGTGTCCGGCAGCACGGCCAGGCCGGCCTCGACCGAGGCATGGCGATCCGCGCCTCCGGGGACGACGGCCGTGTACGCGACCGCAGCCCCGGCGACGGACGCGACCAGCTGTCGGCAGTCGTCGAGGAGCGCCGCCGGCGCGACCACCACGACGAGCGTCGGCGACGGCAGGGCGAACAGCGGCTCGAGCGCCCGCGCGAGCATCAGCGTGCCGGCGACCGGCACGAACGCCTTGGCCGTCCCGATGCCGAGCCGGGTGCCGGAACCGGCCGCAACGACGACGACCGCCCTGTCCACCCCGGAGGGGAACAGAACGGTCGGGGTCGTGTTCAGTGGTTCGGTGCGCTCAGGAGGCGAGGACCTCGTCGAGGACGGTCGATGCCTTGTCCTCGTCGGTCTTCTCGGCCAGCGCCAGCTCGGAGATGAGGATCTGGCGCGCCTTGGCCAGCATCCGCTTCTCACCCGCGGACAGGCCACGGTCCTGGTCGCGACGCCAGAGGTCGCGGACGACCTCGGACACCTTGATGACGTCGCCGGAAGCGAGCTTCTCGAGGTTCGCCTTGTACCGGCGCGACCAGTTGGTGGGCTCTTCGGTGAAGGGGGCACGCAGGACCTCGAACACCTTGTCGAGGCCTTCCTTGCCGATCACGTCACGGACCCCGACCAGGTCGACGTTGTCCGCCGGGACCTCGATCGTCAGGTCACCTTGGGTGACCCGCAACTTCAGGTAGACCTTTTCCTCACCCTTGATGACGCGCGTCTTGACTTCAGAGATGGTTGCCGCCCCGTGATGGGGGTAGACGACGGTCTCGCCGACCTCGAATTGCATGTATCAGGCTCCGTTCCGAGACACCCAGTTTACCACAAGCGTTGTTCGGGTAATGGGCTCGTGACACCTGGCACCCGCGCTCATCGGTAGGATGGATCCGGACCGTCCGGTCCACATCGTGATCTTCCGGAGGAATCTCTTGCGAGCTCGGGTACTCGTGTCCGTCGCCGTTGCGGCAACCATCGCGCTCGGCGCCACCGGCTGCGAGTTCATGTCGCCCGCACAGACGGCCGAGATCAAGCAGATCACCGACGGCGTCAACGTCACCACGGGCAAGGTCGACATCCGCAACGCCCTCCTCATCGCCGACGACTCCGAGGGCGCCCGCTTCGTCGGCACGCTCGTGAACAACGGTGGCGAGGTGACGCTCTCGATCGAGGTCGGGGGCGACACCCAGACCGTGACCGTCCCGGCGAACACGCACATCGACCTCGGCGGTGCCGCCGAGCCCTCCGAGCAGGCCACCACGTCGACCCAGAACGACAACGGCACCACGCAGGGCACCGCCGCCGGCGAATCGCGCGAGGTCGTCTTCGACGACGCCGACACCAAGCCGGGCTCCCTCGTCAAGGTCTACTTCTCGTACTCGGGCGCCGAGGGCGTCTCGGCGAGCGTCCCGGTGCTGACGAGCCAGCAGGAGGAGTACGCGACCCTCGCGCCGACCTCCTCGCCGGAGCCGACCAGCGAGATTACCCTGCCGGTCGAGACGCCCGAGGCCACGCCGTCGGACGACGCCACCGGCAAGTAGGCACCCGCCGCACGCACTGGAGGCGCGGTGCCGGTCCCTGGGACCGGCACCGCGCCTCCAGTGCGTCAGCCGACGCGACGCGTCGCGTCAGCCCTCGATGCGGTAGCCGAGCCCGCGGACCGTCACCAGGATCTCCGGGGCGCTCGGGACGCGCTCGATCTTCGACCGGATGCGCTTGATGTGCACGTCGAGCGTCTTGGTGTCGCCGAAGTAGTCCGACCCCCATACCCGGTCGATGAGCTGCCCACGGGTGAGCACGCGCCCGGCGTTCCGGAGGAGCAGTTCGAGGAGCTCGAACTCCTTGAGCGGCATCGGCGTCTCCGAGCCGTCCACCGCCACGGTGTGCCGTTCGACGTCCATCCGGATGCCCCCGACCTGCAGGATGCCACTGTCCGCCGGGTCGTCCTCGGTGCGGCGCCGCAGCACGGCACGGATGCGGGCGAGGAGCTCGCGGGTCGAGTACGGCTTCGTCACGTAGTCGTCGGCGCCGAGCTCCAGCCCGACGACGATGTCCACCTCGGAGTCCTTCGCGGTGAGCATGATGATCGGGATGTTCGACCGGGTCCGGATCTGGCGGCAGACCTCGGTGCCGGACAGCCCCGGCAGCATCAGGTCGAGCAGCACCAGGTCGGGGTTCTCCGCGTCGAACTTCGACAGCGCGGTCACGCCGTCCGCAGCGACGGAGGTGTCGTACCCCTCGCGCTGCAGCAGGAACTCCAGGGGCTCGCTCAGGGCCGGCTCGTCGTCGACGATGAGGATCTTGGTCACGATGGCTGCTCTTCCAGTTGCTCTTCGAGTGCTGTGGTCAGTTCGGGGTCCGCCTCGGGGAGGCGGATGGTGAAGGTCGAGCCCTTGCCGGGCTGCGACCAGACGCGCACGTCCCCGCCGTGGTTGCCGACGACGTGCTTCACGATGGCGAGGCCGAGCCCTGTGCCGCCCGTGGCACGGGAGCGGGCGGGGTCGACCCGGTAGAAGCGTTCGAACACCCGGTCGAGGTCCGCCTCGGGGATGCCGACGCCCTGGTCGGTGACCGCGATCTCGACGAACCCCTTGGTCGACCGGACGCCGACGCCGACGCGGGTGTGGTCCGGCGAGTACTTGACCGCGTTGGCGATGAGGTTCGACACCGCGATCTGCAGCAGGGCGGGGTCGCCCATCACGCGCAGCTTCGACTTCTTCGCCCGGACGAGTTCGATGTCCCGTGCGCGGGCGACGATCTCGTTCGCGTCGACCGCGGCCTGCACGATGCGGTCGATCGACGTCTCCTCGCTGTTCTCGAGCGTGTCGACGGACTGCAGGCGGGACAGCTCGATGATGTCCTTCGTGAGGGCGGCCAGCCGTTCCGACTCGGTGACGAGCTGCGCGGCGAACTTCCGGACGTGCTGCGGTTCGTCGGCCGCGGCGACGAGGGTCTCGGAGAGCAGGCCGATCGCACCGATCGGGGTCTTCAGCTCGTGCGAGATGTTCGCGACGAAGTCCCGCCGGACCTCGTCGATGCGCCGGGTCTCGGTGAGGTCGTCGGCGGTGACGAGCACGTAGCGGTTGCCGAGCTGCGCCGCGCGGAAGCTGAGGTAGCCGATCTGGTCGCTGTTCCGACGCGGGAGCTCGAGGTCCTCGGCGCTCATCTCACCGCTCCGGCGCACCCGGTCGACGAGGTCGACGAGTTCCCGGTGCACGAGCTTGCGCCGCACGACCAGCCCGACCGTGAGCGCCTGCGGCGACGCCGCGACGACCGTGTTCGAGGGGTCGACCACCACGGCCGGGTTGTGCATCGTGGCGATGACCGCGGCGACGCCGTCGGGCAGGGTGCGTTCCGCCACGTCGGCAGCACGAGCCGTGCGCTCGGCGGTGATGATCAGCACCACGACGCCCGCTCCGAAGACCCCGCCGAGGAGCATCGACAGTGGCACCAGCCACGCGTTGTCCATGCCGTCAGTGTAGGGATGGTCACACGCGGTTCCGACCCCGTTCACCCGCGTCCGGCGTGGTTCCCGGTCCGGATCGCGAAGCGTTCAGCCGGACGTCACCGTTCGTTCACCTGACCTGACGACACTCGACCGGTACGCAGAGAGAGGTACTCCCCCATGCGCGAAGTCTTCCAGCAGGAACTCCAGGACGTCCAGGAGCGACTGACCGAGATCGCCGGGCTCGTCGAGTCCGCCATCACCCGAGCCACGCAGTCGTTCAGCGAGTCCGACGTGGCCCTCGCCGAGGAGGTGATCGCCGACGACGCCAAGATCGACGAGGCGGCGAACAGCCTCGACGAGATCGCGATCGACATCCTCGCCCGTCAGGCCCCCGTCGCCCGTGACCTGCGCGTCGTCGTCACCGCCCTGCGCGTCAGCTCGTCGCTCGAGCGCATGGGCGACATGGCCGAGCACATCGCCCAGCTCACCCGCCAGCGCTTCCCCGAGAAGGTCGTCCCGAAGGGCCTCCGCGGCACCTTCAAGAAGATGGGCCAGCTCGACGTCGCGATGGCGCAGAAGCTCACGCGCCTGCTCGCCACCGAGGACATCGCCCTCGCCGGGGAGATCCGCGACGAGGACGACGCCATCGACGAGCTGCACGCGAGCGTGTTCGACTTCGTGCTCGGCGAGACCTGGAAGGGCGCGCCGATCGACACGGTCGACGCCACCCTCGCCTCGCGCTACCACGAGCGGTTCGCCGACCACGCGGTGTCCATCGCCAAGAAGGTCGAGTACCTGGCGACGGGTGACTGGGCCGGCGCGTCCTCGGTGACGGTGTCGCCCGCCTGACCCGACGCTGCGGCGTCACCGAGCCGGACGGACCACACGGTCCGCCCGGCTCGCTGCGTTCTGCCCACTCGCCGCGTTCCGCCGGCTCGATGCGTTCCGCTCGCTCGCTGCGTTCTGCTCGCTCGCTGCGTTCTGCGAGGATCGAGGCATGGCACAGGTCGCGATCGTCGTCAACGGGATGCCCGGTTCGGGCAAGAGCACGATCGGGGCGGCGCTGGCCGAGGTGCTCGGCTGCCCGTTCCTGTCGAAGGACCGGATCAAGGAGCCCCTCGCCGACCTCGTCGGCCCGATGATCGCCTCGCGTCCGCTCGGCGGCATCGCGATGGACACGATGTGGTCGATGGCGGACGCGGTCGAGAACGGGGTCGTCCTCGACGCCGTCTGGCTGCCTTCGCGCGACCGTGCCCTCCTGGAGGCGCGGCTCGCCTCCGCCGGGTCACCGCGCGCCGTCGAGGTGTGGTGCGACACCGACCGCGCCACCGCCGAGGAGCGGCTGCGGGACCGCTACGACCCGGGCACCGTGCCGGTGCGCCACGAGGTGCACGGTGACCTCGCCGGCGTGCTCGCGTTCTGGGACGAGCACGCCGCCACGGCCGGTCCGGTCGGGCTGCCCGGCGTCCCCGTGGTCCGCGTGGACACGACGAAGCCGTACGACGTCGGCGCACTGGTGCAGGAGATCGCGTCGCACTTCGTGTGAGCGGACGAGACGACGAACGCCCCGCCTGGTGACCAGGCGGGGCGTTCGGACGCACTGCTACTTCTTGGCGCCCTGGGCGGCCACGGCCGCAGCACCCGCCGCGGCGGCCTCGGGGTCGAGGTAGTACGCCGGCTTCGTCGGACGGAAGTCGTCGTCGAGCTCGTACACGAGCGGGATGCCCGTCGGGATGTTGAGGCCCGCGATGTCCTCGTCGGAGATGCCGTCGAGGTGCTTCACGAGCGCGCGGAGCGAGTTGCCGTGCGCCGTGACGAGGACGGTGCCGCCGTCGGCGAGGTCCTTCGTGATGTCCGACTCCCAGTAGGGCAGCAGGCGCTCGATCACGAGCTTCAGCGACTCGGTGCGGGGCAGCTGGTCGCCGAGGTCGGCGTAGCGGCGGTCGCCGAACTGCGACCACTCGGCGTCGTCGGCGATGGGGGGCGGCGGCACGTCGAACGAGCGGCGCCACTCCATGAACTGCTGCTCGCCGTACTGCTCGAGCGTCTGGGCCTTGTCCTTGCCCTGCAGGTCGCCGTAGTGGCGCTCGTTGAGGCGCCAGTCGCGCTTCACGGGCAGCCACGCCAGGTCGGCCTGGAGCAGCGCGATGTCCGCCGTCTGGATCGCACGGGTGAGGAGCGAGGTGTACAGGACGTCGGGGACGATGCCGGACTCGGCGATGAGGTCGCCGGCGCGCTTCGCCTCCTTCTCGCCCAGCTCGCTGAGCCGGACGTCGACCCAACCGGTGAACAGGTTCTTCTGGTTCCAGTCACTGTTGCCGTGACGGAGCAGGACGAGCGTGGAGGTCATGCCCCGAGTCTACCGAGCGCCGTGCGCCCGTTCCGCGGCCCCGTACCCTGGTGGGCATGCCCATCGGGAACGTGACGCGCGGGACGACCGGGTACAACCGGCTCCGCCGCGTCGACCGGTGGATCGCCACGCTGCCGGCCCTCCGCCGGAGCACGGACCCGCTCGTCGCGGACGTCGGGTACGGGGCGTCGCCGACGACGACCCTCGAGCTCCGGGACCGCCTGGCCGCCGTCCGCCCCGACGTCGAGGTCACCGGCATCGAGATCGAACCGGCCCGGGTCGCGCTCGCGAACGCCGGCACCCGGGACGGCGTGACGTTCCGGCTCGGCGGCTTCGAGACGCCGACACCCGGGGGCCGCCGCCCCGCCGTGATCCGGGCCTTCAACGTGCTGCGGCAGTACGACGAGTCCCAGGTCGAGGCGTCCTGGCGGATCATGCAGGACCGGCTGCAGCCCGGCGGCGCACTCGTCGAGGGGACCTGCAACGAGGTCGGACGGGTGGCGTCCTGGGTGACGCTCGACGACGTCGCGCCGCAGACCTTCACGGTGTCGCTCCGCCTCGCCGGACTCGACGTGCCCTCGGTCGTGGCCGAACGGCTGCCGAAGGCCCTCATCCACCGGAACGTGCCGGGTGAGCGGGTGCACGCGTTCCTCGGCGACCTCGACCTGGCGTGGGCGGTCGCCGCACCGCTCGGCACGTACGGCCCCCGGCAGCGGTGGATCGCGGCCGTCCGGGGCATGCGGGACCGGGGGTGGCCGGTGCTGCACGGGGTGACGCGGTGGCGGCTCGGGGAGCTCAGCGTGCCCTGGGCCGCGGTGGCCCCGGCCTGACCGCCCGGCGCAGCCGCACTGCCGCGCGGCCGCGGCCGATGCCCGCGCTGCCGAGACTCGGCCGGGCGGACAGTTTCGCGGCCCAGGCCGCGCGGACGTGTCCGCGGAGCCGAGACTCGGCGCGGCCCGCCGCGATCCGCGAGCCGCGGCTAGGAGCGGCGGACGGCGCCGAGCCGGGGCAGCCGCGGCACGTCCGCGGTGGCGCCGGCGCCCGGGGGCACGATGACCTCCTGCGTCGCGGCCACGACCACGTCGTCGGCGGTGAGCGTCAGCGTGGCCGCCGGGTCGAGGGAGCGCTTCACGACCGCGAGCGCGATCGGCCCGAGCTCGTGGTGGATGCCCGACGCGCTCACGCGCCCGACCTCCTTCTCGCCGGCGACGACCGGCGTCCCCGGAGCCGGCAGCACGCCGTCGGACCCGTCGAGGTGCAGCATCACGACCCGGCGCGGCGGGTGGCCGAGGTTGTGGACCTTGGCGACGGTCTCCTGGCCCCGGTAGCAGCCCTTCGACAGGTGCACGGCGGAGCGGAGCCAGTCGAGCTCGTGCGGGATCGTGCGCTCGTCGACGTCGGCGAGCGAGGGGCGCCAGGCGGCGATCCGCAGCGCCTCGTACGCGAGGAGCCCCGCGACGGGTTCGTCGGACGCGGCGATCTGGTCGGCGGTGCCGGGGGTGACCACGGCGATGCGGAGGGTCCAGTCGGAGGCGGGGTGCGCCTCCTGGACGGCGTAGCCCCACCCGCCGGGCGTGACCGACGCCCACGGGTCGACCCACTCGACGAGCGGGGTCTCGGGCAGCTCGGTCGGGGCGAACGGCGCGGTGTCGCCGAACCACCCGATCGTCGCGAACTCGGCGGAGCGGTCGGCGACCTCGACGCGCAGCATGAACCGCATCGAGTCGAGCCAGGCGGCGAGCGGCCGAGCGTCTGCGGGCTCGGTCAGCAGCCACGCCACCGAACCGTCGTCGACGACGCGTGCCGCGTGCTCGACGCGGCCGGACTGGTCGAGGACGAGCGTCTCGGTGCTCGCCCCGACGGACAGGCCGGTCAGCAGCTGCGACGTGATCGAGTTGAGCCACGACAGGCGGTCCGGACCGGTCACGGTCACCACGCCGAGGCCGAGCTCGACGACGGCGCGGCCACGGGCCAGCAGCCGCTGCTCGCCGAGCGGGTTGCCGAAGTGCGCGGCGGGGCCTGCGTCCGTCGCCACGAAGCCGGCGCGACCGGCGAAGGCGGACATCAGTCGACCTTCGCGAGCTGCCCCGAGGCGTGCGAGGTCAGCTCCTTGCCGAGCGCGGCGATGTCCCACGCCCAGAAGAGCTTGCCCTCGACCAGACCGTAGAGCCGGGTCGCCGCGGAGTAGTCCTTGGCGTTCGGCGAGCGCATCACGGCGTCGGTGGCGAGGTCGATCCGGCCCTTGCGGACCCGTCCGACGTAGAGCTCGTTGACGCCGGTGGGGTGGATGATCGCCGCCTCGACGTCGAACCCGTCGGTGGTGTTCCGCAGTGCCTCGACGCTCTCGACGGTGCCGAACGGCGTCGGCCCCTCGCCGAGGAGCATCGCCGGGCCGCGGTCACCGGGCTCGGACGGACGGTCGATCCGCCAGTAGCCCATCTCGGCCGCGAGCGGGGTGTGCTCGTCGTCGAGCAGCCACGTCGTCGACGAGTAGTTGAGGTAGGGCAGTCCGTCGTGGCTGAAGCTCACGCGCTGGCCGAACTCGTACTTCCGGGGCTCGGCTTCGTCGCCGACCGGGTACTCGACCACGCCGGTGCCCTCCCAGACGCCGACGAGCCACGACAGCGGGACGAGTTCGGGCGCGAGACCTTCGGGCAGTTCGATCAACGCTGACCCTTGAACAGCTTCACGACGACGGTCACCGAGACGAACGCGATCGCGAGCGACGCGAGGCCGAGCAGGCCCACGTAGAAGAGCTCGAGCGCAAGCAGCGAATCCATGCCGCGAGTCTACGCGGCACGCCTGACGACGCCAGCCGTCGGGCGGCGGGTCACCGGGTCAGCAGCAGGACCGCGGTGACGAGCACGACGACGAAGGCCCCCGACGACGCGATGCTGATCCGCTCGACCAGCCCGTCCTTCGTCGCGGTGATGAGCTGCAGCACGAAGCTGACCAGCACGCACAGCACGAACACGAGGAGCAGCCAGGCGAACGAGTCCTTCTCGGTCAGCGTGAGCACGAGCACGGCCCCGACGATCGCGAGCAGCCAGACCGGCAGGACGGACGTCAGCCGGAGGCGGCGCTGGTCGGTGGGCTGCACGGGCTCGGTCACGCGCCCCATCATGACAGGACCGCCGCGGGAACGCCCGTCCCGACCGTCCGGCCGGGAAGGGGGCTTCCCGAGCATCACTAGGATGTGTGCACGACTCCCCCACGCCCTGGAGGTCCTGTGGCCCAGCTCCTGGTACTCACCTCAGCCGCGCCCGGCGACGTCCTGCCGAGCCTCGGTCTGCTGAGCCACCGGATCCGCCACGTCCCCGCCGAGGCCGCCCAGCTCGTCAACGCCCCGCAGAGCGACCTCATGTTCGTGGACGCCCGGACGGACCTGGCGAGCGCCAAGGCCCTCTGCAAGATCCTCGCGACGAGCGGCTCGACCACGCCGATCATCCTGGTCGTCACCGAGGGCGGCCTGACCGCGGTCAACAGCGAGTGGAACGTCGACGACGTCGTGCTCGAGACCGCCGGCCCCGCCGAGGTCGACGCCCGCATCCGCCTGACCGCCGGTCGCGCCTCGAAGAACCAGACCGGGTCGAAGATCCAGGCGTCCGGTGTCGTCATCGACGAGGCGAGCTACTCGGCCAAGGTGCGCGGCCGGCCGCTCGACCTCACGTTCAAGGAGTTCGAGCTCCTCCGCTTCTTCGCCACGCACCCGTCGCGGGTGTTCACCCGCGAGCAGCTCCTCAGCGAGGTGTGGGGGTACGACTACTTCGGCGGCACCCGCACGGTCGACGTGCACGTGCGACGGCTCCGCGCGAAGCTCGGGGACCTCGAGTCCCTGATCGGCACGGTGCGCAACGTCGGCTACCGCTTCAACGTCTACGACGACGAGGCCGACCGGCTCGCGGGCCAGTAGTGGTCGACCTGTCGCGCTTCGCCGTCCCGGGTGAGGCACCGCCGTTCTCCGACCAGACCCTGGTCGACGTGCGCGCCGGTCGCGCGAGCGTGCTCGGCGACGAGCGCGGGGTCGCCGTGGTGCGCGACGGCGAGCTGGAGCTCGTGGTCACCCAGGAGGCGCGGGGGCACGGCCTCGGGACCGCCCTCGCCCGGCAGGCGCTCACCCCGGGCGGCGGGGCCGCGGCGCCCCGGCTCGCGTGGGCACACGGGGACCACCCCGCCGCGCGGGCGCTCGCGTCGCGGTTCGGCTGGACGGCGGTCCGGACGCTCCTGCAGCTCCGGGCACCGATCGCGTCGGTCGCCCCGGACCCGGCGGTGCCCGACGGCTACACCCTGTCGGCGTTCCGCGCGGGCGACCCGGGCGACGAGGCCGACTGGCTCGCGCTCAACGCCGCCGCGTTCGCCCACCACCCGGAACAGGGCCGGATGACGCTCGAGGACCTGCGCGCCCGCGAGGCGGACGACTGGTTCTCGGGCGAGGACCTGCTCCTGCTCCGCGACGACTCCGACGCCCTGGCGGGGTCGTGCTGGCTCAAGGTCGAGGACGGCATCGGTGAGTTCTACGCCGTCGCCGTCCGGCCCGACCTGCAGGGACAGGGGCTCGGCGGCGTCCTGATGCGTGCGGGGACCGCTCGTCTGACCGGTCGTGGGCTCACCGCCGCCGCGCTCTACGTCGAGGGCGACAACGAACCCGCGCTGGCGCTCTACCGGCGGTCCGGGTTCACGCAGCACGCGATCGACGTGCAGTACGCCGCGGGCTGAGCCCGACGGCGCACCACGTCGTTCACCGCGGGTTTCCACAGCGTCCACGTGGGGCCCTCCCGGCGCAGGGGTCGGGTGGCAGGATGTGGGCATGGACACCGAACCGCAGCTCGACGGCGACTCCGTCGCACCGGACCTCGACGACTTCGACGAGGTCGTCGAGATCGAGCACGAGTCGCTGCCCACCGACCGCTACTTCGACCGCGAGCTCAGCTGGCTCCGGTTCAACCAGCGCGTCCTCGAACTCGGTGAGGACCGCACGCAGCCGCTGCTCGAGCGCGCGAACTTCCTGGCGATCTTCGCGTCGAACCTCGACGAGTTCTTCATGGTCCGGGTCGCCGGCCTGAAGCGCCGCATCGACACCGGCATCGCCGTCCCGACCAACGTCGGCCGGGCTCCGAGCGACGTCCTGCGCGACATCGCGACGAAGGCGCACGAGCTGCAGGACCGTCACGCGCAGGCGTTCATCGGGTCCCTCAAGCCGGACCTCGACGCCGCGGGCATCCACGTCGAGCACTGGTCCGACCTCGACGAGGCCGACCGGCTCCGGATGCGCGAGTACTTCAACGAGCAGATCTTCCCGGTGCTGATGCCGCTCGCGGTGGACCCGGCGCACCCCTTCCCCTACATCTCCGGGCTGTCGCTCAACCTCGCGGTCCGCGTGCGGAACCCGAAGTCGCAGCGGCAGGAGTTCGCCCGCCTCAAGGTGCCGCAGAACTTCTCGCGGTTCATCAAGCTGCCGGACGACGACTCGGGACTGCTGCGGTTCATCCCGCTCGAGGACCTCATCGCCAACCACCTCGACGACCTCTTCCCCGGGATGGAGGTGCTCGAGCACCACGTGTTCCGGGTCACCCGCAACGAGGACGTCGAGATCGAGGAGGACGAGGCCGAGAACCTCATCCAGGCCCTCGAGCGCGAGCTGCTCCGTCGTCGGTTCGGACCGCCCATCCGCCTCGAGATCACCGAGGACATGGACCCGGTGACGCTCGACCTGCTCGTGCGCGAGCTCGACATCACCGAACAAGAGGTCTTCCGCCTCCCCTCGCCGCTCGATCTCGGCGGGCTGTTCGAGATCGCGAAGATCGCCCGTCCGGACCTGCACTACCCGAAGCACGTGCCGACGACCCCGGTGCAGTTCCAGCCGGGCGAACCGAACACGAAGCCCGACCTCTTCCGCGCCATCGCGGCGAAGGACGTGCTCGTGCACCACCCGTACGAGTCCTTCGCGACGAGCGTCCAGGCGTTCCTCGAGCAGGCCGCGGCCGACCCGAACGTCCTCGCGATCAAGCAGACGCTGTACCGCACCTCCGGCGACAGCCCCATCGTGGAAGCGCTCATCGACGCGGCCGCCGCGGGCAAGCAGGTGCTCGCCCTCGTCGAGATCAAGGCGCGCTTCGACGAGCAGAACAACATCACGTGGGCCCGCAAGCTCGAGAAGGCCGGCGTGCACGTCGTGTACGGCCTGGTCGGGCTGAAGACGCACTCGAAGCTCGTGCTCGTCATCCGGCAGGAGGGCGGCACGCTCAAGCACTACAGCCACATCGGGACGGGCAACTACAACCCGAAGACCTCGCGCATCTACGAGGACATGGGGCTGTTCACGTCGGACGACGTCGTGGGCAAGGACCTGACGCGCCTGTTCAACGAGCTGTCGGGCTACGCGATCGAGAAGAAGTTCAAGCGCCTGCTCGTCGCGCCGCTGCACCTGCGGAAGGGGCTGCTCAAGCGCATCCAGACCGAGGCGGACAACGCTCGGGCCGGCAAGCCCTCCGGGATCCGGATCAAGGTCAACTCGATGGTCGACGAGCAGATCATCGACGCGCTGTACCTGGCCAGCCAGGCCGGCGTGCCGGTGGACGTCTGGGTGCGCGGCATCTGCTCGCTCAAGCCCGGCATGGAAGGCGTCAGCGACACCATCCGGGTGCGCAGCGTCGTCGGTCGGTACCTCGAGCACTCGCGGGCGTTCGCGTTCCACAACGGCGGCGACCCGGCCGTGCTCATCGGCTCGGCGGACATGATGCACCGCAACCTCGACCGCCGCGTCGAGGCCCTCGTGCGGCTGTCGGACCCGGCGCACGTGAACGAGGTCCACGAGATGTTCGACCTCGCGATGGCGGACACGACGAGCTCGTGGCACCTCGAGTCGGACGGCGAGTGGACGCGCCACTCGACGGACGACGACGGCCGACCGCTCGACGACGTGCAGAATGTCCTCATGCGGAAGATCTCGGCGCGGAAGCGCTCCACTCGGTGAGCGGCGGCTCCCAAGGGCCGGTCGTCGCTGCGGGTGCCGTCGTCTGGCGCGAGCAGGACGGCATCCCGCTCGTGCTGCTCATCCACCGTGACCACCACAAGGACGTCTCGTTCCCCAAGGGCAAGGTCGACCCGGGTGAGAGCGTCCCGACGACCGCCGTGCGCGAGATCGTCGAGGAGACCGGGTACCGCGTGCACCTCGGTGCACCCCTGGGCACGGCCGAGTACGTGCTGCCGAGCGGCCGCGACAAGGTCGTGCACTACTGGTCCGCCCGGGTGCCCTCCAAGGAGTACGAGCGCGCCGGCAGGTTCCACCCGAACGACGAGGTCGCCGCGATCGAGTGGGTCACCCTCGACGACGCCCGCCACCGGCTGACCTACGACCGTGACGTCGCCATCCTCGACCGGTTCGCGGACCGCGTCGCCGCGGGGCACCACCGCACCTTCGCACTCATCGCCCTGCGGCACGCCAAGACGGTGCCAGGCTCGGACTGGAACGGCCCGGATGCCACCCGTCCGCTGCTGCCCGTCGGCCGGTCGCAGGCGAAGTCGGTCGCGTCGCCGGTGGCCGCGTTCGGTCCGAAGAAGATCGTCAGCAGCACCGCCGCCCGGTGCCTCGCGACGGTCGAACCGCTCTCCGACCGCACGCACCTCGGGGTGTCGAGCACGCCGGACATCAGCCAGGACGCACACGACCACGGTGCGGCCAACGTCAAGGGCGTCGTGCAGAAGCGGCTCGACAAGGCGAAGACCACCGTCCTGTGCTCGCACGGTCCCGTGCTGCCCGACATCATCGCCCGCATCGCGACCGCGACGGCCGACGACAGCGGCCGCTTCGACCTCCGCCGGGCCGCCATGCTCTCGGTGGGCGACTTCTCGGTGATGCACATCGCCGACGGCACGCTCGTGGCCGTCGAGACGCACCGCAACCCCGTCCCCGCGTAGGCCGGACGCCGGGGCCGAGCCGCGCCTCCCGGCTCCTGGGGTGCATGCGCATGCATGCGCCCGTTCTCGGCGCGCCGTTCCCGATCCTGCACCCGCCACGGGCTCGGCGCACGTCGCCCCGTCCGGGACAACCCCTCGTTCACCTCCCGTTCACCAGGGCGGGTGATCCCCGTCACCTCGTGTCCCTACAGTCGCTCCCGGGTCAGCACCGGCCCACGGGACCAGCAGCGGTCCCACCTGCACTGACATTCCCGAAGGGACCCCTGTGAACATCAAGCGAATCGGTACGGTCGCGGCAATCGCGATCGCCGGCGCGGTCGTGCTCTCCTCGTGCGCGGCGAACGAGGGCGCGAGCACCAGCCCGTCCTCCAGCTCCAGCTCCGGCACCGACTACTCGAAGCTCTCGGGCACGCTGACGGGCTCGGGCTCGTCCGCACAGCAGACCGCGCAGGCCACCTGGACCGCCGGCTTCCAGAACGTCGCCTCGGGCGTCACGGTCAACTACTCGCCCG
Organism: Curtobacterium sp. AB451; assembly: GCF_050585845.1. Taxonomy (NCBI): domain Bacteria; kingdom Bacillati; phylum Actinomycetota; class Actinomycetes; order Micrococcales; family Microbacteriaceae; genus Curtobacterium; species Curtobacterium sp. AB451. The sequence continues at coordinate 532,627 of NZ_JBOBQG010000002.1, read as the reverse complement.
ACGGTTCGGGCGCCGGCCGCAAGAACTTCATCTCGGGTGCCGCGGACTTCGCCGGCTCCGACGCCGCGCTGAGCGACGAGGAGCTCTCGGGCTCGTTCGCCGCCTGCGCCGCGGACTCGAAGGCCATCGACATCCCGGTCTACATCTCCCCGATCGCGATTGCCTACAAGGTCGACGGCGTCAAGGACCTCACGCTCGACGCGAAGACCATCGCGGGCATCTTCTCCGGCAAGATCACGAAGTGGAACGACTCCGAGATCACCGCGCTCAACAAGGACGCGACGCTCCCGGACGCGAACATCACCGTCGTGCACCGCTCGGACGACTCGGGCACCACCGAGAACTTCTCGGAGTACCTCGACGCGAACGCGAAGGACGTCTGGGGTAAGGACCCGAGCCAGACCTTCCCGTACCAGGTCGGTGACGCCGCCGCGAAGACCTCGGGTGTCGCCTCCTCGATGGCCAGCGCCTCGAACGCCATCACCTACATCGACGACTCCGGCGCCGGTGACCTCGACAAGGCCAAGCTCATGGTCGGCGACAAGGCCACCACGATCTCGGCCGAGGGTGCTGCCACCGTCGTCGCCGACTCGAAGACCGTCGAGGGCCGCGCGGACAACGACCTCGCGATCGACATCAACCGCACCGACACCGCCGACAACGCGTGGCCGCTCGTGCTCGTCTCCTACGCCATCGCGTGCCAGGAGTACAAGGACTCGGCGAAGGGTGAGCTCGTGAAGGGCTACCTCGACTACGTCGTCTCGAAGGACGCGCAGGACGCCGCCGCGAAGGAGGCCAAGTCGGCCGCCCTCTCGACCGACCTGTCGGAGAAGGCCGCCAAGGCCGTCGCCTCCATCAAGTAAGGCACCCTGAGCGCCCGGACGCCGGTCCCACCCACTCGACCGGCGTCCGGGCACTCGCCCGTCCACTCGGGGAACCGAGCGCGACACCGCAGCACCGGACACCCGACCTCCCGCCTCCCCCGGCGTACCTCCGACAGGAGCCCCATGACGACCGCACCGGCCCAGCCAGGGGCCACCGTCACCCCCAAGCCGAAGCCCGTCGTCCGCATCGGCGACCGCGTCTTCTCCGCCGCCTCGGTCATCTCCGGCGGTCTCATCCTCTTCGTCCTGATCCTCGTCGCCGCGTTCCTCGTGTGGCAGAGCCTCCCGGCCTTCAGCGCCAAGGTCGGCGAGCTCCCCAACGGCGCGACGAACTTCTGGGACTTCGTCGGTCCGCTCGTGTTCGGCACGATCTGGTCCGCGCTCATCGCGCTCGTGATCGCCGTGCCGCTCGCGCTCGGCATCGCCCTCTTCATCTCGCACTACGCGCCCCGTCGTCTGGCGCCGGTCCTCGGCTACGTCATCGACCTGCTCGCCGCGGTGCCGTCGGTCGTCTACGGCCTGTGGGGCATCGTGGTCCTCGCGCCGTTCGTGAAGCCGTTCTACGTCTTCCTCAACACCTACTTCGGCTGGTTCCCGCTCTTCTCCGGTCAGGTGACCGGGACGGGCCGCACGATCCTCACCGCGTCGATCGTGCTCGCCGTGATGGCGATCCCGATCATGACCGCCGTGATGCGTGAGATCTTCCTGCAGGCGCCGACCCTCAACGAGGAGGCCGCCCTGGCCCTCGGCGCCACCCGCTGGGAGATGATCCGTCTGTCGGTGCTGCCGTTCGCCAAGTCCGGCATCGTGTCCGCGATCATGCTCGGTCTCGGCCGCGCGCTCGGCGAGACGATGGCGGTCGCGCTGGTGCTGTCGGTGTCGACGAACGTGACCTTCCAGGTCCTCATCGCGCAGAACCCCTCGACGATCGCGGCGAACATCGCCCTGCAGTTCGCCGAGGCGTCCGGCACGGCCCTGAACGCCCTCATCGCGACGGGCCTGATCCTCTTCGTCATCACCCTGGTCATCAACATGCTCGCGCGGTACATCGTCCGCAAGCGAGTGAGCTGAGAGGTCCGCCCCGATGTCCCTCGCCATCCGTCAGTCCGGAGTGTCCGGCAACGTCTACGCCACCGGCAAGCTGCACAAGTCCGTGCCGTGGCTGCTCCTCGTCGGCTCCTGGGTCGCCCTGATCCTCGTGTTCGCCCTCCTCAACGTCGGCGGCGCGGTCAAGGACTTCAACGTCGTCGCCGCGGTGTTCCTCGGCACGGTCCTGTTCGACGTCCTCATCGTCGTGGTTTCGCGCATCGTCGAGGGTGGCCGCAAGGCGGTCGACCGGCTCGTCACCTCGCTCGTCGTCACGGCGTTCGTCATCGCGGTGCTGCCGCTGGTGTCGCTGCTGTGGACGGTGCTCGGCGACGGCCTCGCCCGGTTCGACGCGCAGTTCTTCTCGTACTCGATGCGCGGGGTCATCTCCGAGGGCGGCGGCGCCATCCACGCGCTCGTCGGCACGCTCGAGATCACGCTGTTCGCCGCGCTCATCTCGGTGCCGATCGGTCTGCTCACCTCCATCTACCTGGTCGAGTACGGCAAGGGCGTCCTCGCGAAGGGCATCACCTTCTTCGTCGACGTGATGACGGGCATCCCCTCGATCGTCGCCGGTCTCTTCGCGTACTCGCTGTTCGCGCTCTTCCTCGGTCCGGGTGCCCGCTTCGGCCTGGTCGGCTCCGTCGCCCTCTCGGTGCTGATGATCCCGATCGTCGTGCGCTCCACCGAGGAGGTCCTGAAGATCGTCCCGATGGAGCTCCGCGAGGCCTCGTACGCACTGGGTGTCCCGAAGTACCTGACGATCCTGAAGGTCGTGCTGCCCACGTCGCTCGCCGGCATCACCACGGGCGTCATGCTCTCGATCGCCCGCGTCATCGGCGAGACCGCTCCCCTGCTCGTCACGGCGGGGTTCACGGCGAGCCTGAACTACGACCTGTTCAAGGACCCGATGATGACCCTGCCGGTGTTCGCGTACACGCAGTACTCGCAGCAGGGCGCCAACCCGGTGCCGTTCGTCGACCGGGCGTGGACCGCCGCGCTCGTGCTCATCCTCATCGTGATGCTGCTCAACCTGCTCGCACGCTTCATCACGCGCCTGTTCGCCCCCAAGCTCCCGCGCTGACCCGCGGAACCACCCACCCCGAAGGAACACAGTGTCCAAGCGCATCGAGGTCGACGGCCTCAACGTCTACTACTCGAAGTTCAAGGCGGTCGAGGGCGTCGACATGACGATCGAGCCCCGCACCGTGACCGCGTTCATCGGCCCGTCCGGCTGCGGCAAGTCCACCTTCCTCCGCACCCTCAACCGCATGCACGAGGTCATCCCCGGCGCCTACGTCGAGGGCTCCGTCAAGATCGACGGCGACGACCTGTACGGCGCGGGCGTCGACCCGGTGCTCGTCCGTCGGCAGGTCGGCATGGTCTTCCAGCGCCCGAACCCGTTCCCGACGATGTCCATCAAGGACAACGTGCTCGCCGGCGTGAAGCTCAACAACAAGCGGCTCTCCCGCTCCGAGGCCGACGAGATCGTCGAGCGCTCCCTGCAGGGCGCGAACCTCTGGAACGAGGTCAAGGACCGCCTCGAGAAGCCCGGCATGGGCCTGTCCGGCGGGCAGCAGCAGCGTCTCTGCATCGCCCGTGCGATCGCGGTGCAGCCCGACGTGCTCCTCATGGACGAGCCGTGCTCGGCGCTCGACCCGATCTCGACCCTCGCGATCGAAGACCTCATCGAGGAGCTGAAGAAGGAGTACACGATCGTGATCGTGACCCACAACATGCAGCAGGCCTCGCGCGTCAGCGACAAGACGGCGTTCTTCAACATCGCGGGGACCGGTGCGCCGGGCAAGCTCATCGAGTTCGACGACACCGCCACGATGTTCTCGAACCCGTCCGTCCAGGCCACCGAGGACTACGTCTCCGGCCGCTTCGGTTGATCGACCGCCCCCCTTCACGACGGCCCCGTCGGACTCCGGTCCGGCGGGGCCGTCGCCGTTCCGTGTCGTTCCTTCCCAGGACGCGCGCGAGGGGATGAGGAAACGGGCGTACCTGGTGAGAAGTTTCGACCAGGCACGCCCGCTTCGGTCAGGTACGCCCGTTTCGGTCAGGTACGCCCGTCTCGGTCAGGTACGCCCGCTTTGGGTCAGGTACGCCCGCTTCGGTCAGGTACGCCCGCTTCGGTCAGGTACGCCCGCTTCGGTCAGCTACGCCCGCTTCGGTCAGCTACGCCCGCTTCGGCACGGGTGACGGGGCGGTGTGCGCTGCGGGGGCGGGCGGCGGACGGGAGGCGCGGCCCGCTCCCGCCCCGCCGAGTCCGCCCGTGACCGGGCACGCTGGCACGTTCCTTCCCAGGACGGCCGCGATGGAATGAGGAAACGGGCGTACCTGGTCAGAAGTTCTGACCAGGTACGCCCGTTTCGACCAGGTACGCCCTCGCGGGCACGCCCAGGGCGCCCGGGTCAGGCCGAGGTGGTCGGGACCGCCATGATCGGGGTCGTCGTCGGCTGCTCCGAGCCGCCGGCGGGCTCCACCGTCATGCCGATCGTCACACCGTGCGAGAGCGTCCCGGTGAGGACCGCCGAGTGCACACCGGTGGACACGTGGTCCATCAGGCCGGCCGCGTTGATCTTGCCGCCGGTGCCCTCGGAACCGATGTACCAGAGCTCGTAGGTCTTGCCCTCCGGAGCCGCGGGGACCCCGTCGAGGATGACCGCGGACTTGCCGACCTCGTTCGACCAGACGACCGTGGCCGTCCCGCCGCCCGAGACCTTCGCCGTGGTGCGCTTGAAGTCCGACGCGGCGTAGATGCGGTCGAGTCCGCCGGACGCCTGCGTCGTCCCCGGACCGGGCTGGTTCGAGGGAGCGAAGGTCGTGCCGACGCCGAGTCCGACGCCGAGGAAGACCACGGCGACGGCCGCTGCGGCGGACAGTGCCGCTGCCGGACGCTGGAACCAGCGGCGGCGAGCCTTGTCCGAAGCCGCACCACCGGTGGAGGTGCGGGTCGAGGCGGGGGAGAACCGCGCCTCCTGGCCGGCGTCGTCGACCGTGGTCGTCGTGGCTGGGGCGCTCGTGGCCGACGCAACGGACTGCGGGGCCACCGGAGCAGCCTGCGGGGTCGTCGCGATCTGGGCCATCAGGGACGCCTTGAGCGACGAGGGCGGCTCGATCGGGGTCACCGCGTAGGCGAGCTGCAGCGCGGTCTCGCGCAGCGAGTCCGTCTCGGCCTGCAGCTCCGGCGCGGTCGAGAGCGCGGAGTCGAACAGTGCTCGCTCCTCGTCCGACAGTGCATCGAGGGCGTGCGAACCGGTCAGCAGTGCCGGGTCGTCGTGTCGTTCGGTCATGATGTCACCCCCATCTCGTCGCGGAGTCTGATCATCCCGTCACGGAGACGGGTCTTGACGGTGCCGATCGGGACACCGAGGTGGTCGGCCATCTCGCTGTGCGAGTAGCCGCCGTAGTAAGCGAGTTGCACGGCCTGGCGCTGGAACTCGGTGAGCTTCGCGAGCGCCCGGCTGACGCGTTCGTGTTCGATCCGGATCTCGACCGACTCGGACACCTGGTCGAAGCCGGCCTCGAAGTCGCGGATGCCGATCTTCGTGTCGCGGTCGTGCGACGCCTGCGAGGCCCGCACCCGGTCGACCGCTCGGCGGTGCGCCATGGTGAGGATCCAGCTCGCTGCCGTACCGCGCTTGCGGTCGTAGCGGGTGGCCTGCTGCCAGACCTCGAGGAAGACCTCCTGCGTGACCTCTTCGGACTGTGCACGGTCCCGGAGGAGCCGCGTCACGAGTCCGAGCACGCGTCCGGAGAGGACGTCGTACAGGTCGGAGAAGGCTGCCTGGTCGCCGGTCGCCACGCGGGCGAGGAGGTCGTCTGGGGACGCCTGAGCCGGCTCGGTCGAACTCCAGCTCTCGGTGTCGCTATCCACGATGGCAAGCATTGCAGGTTTCCCTCCTCTCGGTTGCGATCTGGCTGTGAGTTGTGGGCCGCGACCCGACCACGCGCTCGGGTCGCGTGGTCGGGTCAGCGGTCGGTCGAGCGCGAGGGCCCGCGTGACCCGCAGGGAATTGACCGCCAGGGAGCGGACCGGGTCGCACGGGACCCTCGCTGTCGTGGCCGGCTCATCACCTGCCACGGTGATGATTCGGCACCCTCGCCCGAGCGGATTGGAGCGGTTCTCACCCCTCGTTCCCGGGGCACGCCCGAGCGCGGATCTGTCCACCGAGAGTGAACAGGGCCACGAGCACCGCGAGCGTCTCGTAGACTCGGTGTCGCCGGGCCGCAGCAAGCCCCGGGCTCCAAAATTCGCCGCTTCGAGCGGCCTCGCGCCGAGAGGCGCTTCTGCGGCCCGGTTCTTCCATGCCTGGAGTCGGGCGTCGCGGGTGGCGTCGTCGGCCCGGGCGCTCTCGCGGCTCGCGGCCGGTCGCGTTGCTGGCCGGTCGCTCGGCCGGCCGGTCGTGTTGCTGGCTGGTCGCGTTGCTGGCCGGGAGGCGCGGTGCGCGCCCGCCCCGCTGGCCGCTCAGTCCAAGCTGTCGCGGCGCCAGAGCGACGCCGCCTCGGTGAGGTCGGCCGCCAGTTCCGACAGGCGGAGCGCGCGGGTCGTGAGCTCCGACGCCCGGGCGCCCGCCGTCAGGTCCGCGTCGTCCGCGACGGCCGTCGCCCCGGCCGCGGTGAGTCGGCAGAACGCGGCGCCCCGGTCGAGCGCCACCGCGAGGTCCCCCGTGTAGAGGCCGTGCAGGATGCGGTCCGCCAGGGTCAGGATCTCCGCCGGACCGGTCGGCTGCTCGGCCCCGGCGACGGCCTGGTCGATCGTCCCGATCCGTTCCGTGCCCCGTGCGAAGAGGTACGCGATCTCCTCGGGGTTCTGCCGGATCACCGTCCGGACGAGGTAGATCCGCCACAGCGCGCCGGGGAGCGTGTGCGCCCCAACCCGCGCCCACAGCTCGGCGATGGCGTCGATGCCGTGCACGTCCGTGTAGGTCACCAGGCGCTCGACGACCGCCGGGTCCGGGTCCTGCCGCACACGGTGGAGCAGGGCGTTCGCGGTCTCGTGCGCGACGCGGTTCACCACGGCGGGGTCCTCGCCGCCCTGGATCGCGGCGAACTCCTGGTCGGTGAAGTGGACGGGACGGTGGTGATCGCGAGGCACCGCGTCAGTGTAGGCACGGTCGGCGACGTGCCCGGGCGTCGTTCGCCCAGAACGCAACGCCTCCGCCGCGCGTACCGTGACTGACCGGGAGGCGCTCCTCCCGCACGCGAAGGAAGAGGACTCCCATGAACCCCCTGCTCATCATCCTGGCCGTGATCGCGGTCGTCCTGCTGTTCGTCGGTGGCTTCACCGCGAGCCTGAAGTTCCTGCTCTGGGTCGGCATCGTGCTGCTCATCGTCGCGGTGGTCCTGTGGCTGCTGCGCACGCTCACCGGACGCCGCGGCTGACCCGCCCACCCGGTTCTTCCCAGAGGCCCTCACCCGCTAGCCTTGCGGGTGAGGGCCTCTAGCTCAGTTGGTAGAGCACCGGACTTTTAATCCGAGGGTCGTGGGTTCGAGCCCCACGGGGCCCACACCCTCCCGGCCGCCGGCTTTTCATCCGAGGGTCGTGGGTTCGAGCCCCACGGGGCCCACACCCTCCCGAACGCCGGCTTTTCATCCGAGGGTCGTGGGTTCGAGCCCCACGGGGCCCACACCCTCCCGAACGCCGGCTTTTCATCCGAGGGTCGTGGGTTCGAGCCCCACGGAGCCCACACCCTCCCGGCCCACGTCCCCCACCACGACCGCTCGCGTCAAGGCGCGTCGCTTAGGATCGGCCCCATGCGCGATCGCCCCACCGGCAGGATCGGCTCACTGGACGGACTCCGCGGCGTCGCCGCAGCCGTCGTCGTGGTCCACCACACGCTGCTCACCATCCCGGCGTTCTCCGACGGCAACTACCGCGCAGCCGTCCCCGGGTGGGCCAGCTGGCTCGTCTACTCCCCGGCGCACGTGCTGTGGGCCGGCAGCGAGGCCGTCTTCGTCTTCTTCGTCCTCAGCGGGTTCGTGCTCACCCTGCCGGCACTCCGCCGCTCGCAGGACTGGATCGCCTACTACCCGAGCCGACTCGTGCGCCTCTACCTGCCGGTGCTGGTGTCGATCGGACTGGCACTCGCCCTGTTCTTCCTGGTCCCCCGACAGGACCAACCGCACCAGTCGTACTGGATCAACCGGCACGCCGAACCGCTGTCCCTGCACAGCCTGTTCAACGACGTCACGCTCCTGTCGCCGTCGCTGGTGAACAGCCCGCTCTGGTCCCTCACGTGGGAGGTCTTCTTCTCCCTCCTCCTCCCGCTCTTCGTGTCGATCGCCGCCGTGACGAGACGCTGGTGGTGGGCGACCGGGATCATCGGGATCGTGCTGTCCTCGATCGGCTGGTACGAACACGTGCTCTGGTTGACCTACCTGCCGATGTTCCTCATCGGGTCAGCGCTCGCCGCAGGCTGGGAACGGATCCCGGACGTCGGCACCCTCGTCGGGTGGGTCCTCCTGCCCGCGTCCCTGGCCGGGATCACCGCCGAATGGTGGCTGCCGGACGACGCATGGTGGTCGCCGGCCGTCCGAGCGATCGTGCTCGCGTCGGCCGGGGTCATCGTCGTCCTGGCCGGCAAGTGGCTCCCCGCCGAGCGCTTCCTGCTCGGCGGCGTCCCGCGGGAACTCGGACGCCTCTCCTTCAGCCTCTACCTCGTGCACGAGCCGGTGACGGTGTCGCTCGCGAACCTGCTGCCGGCCACGTTCCCGTCGTGGCTGATCGTCGTCGCGATCCCGATCGGGCTCGGTGTGGCCGTCGTCTTCTCGCGGTTCGTGGAGCTCCCCGCGCACCGTCTGGCGAAGCGGATCGCGAAGACGCTGTCAACGAAGCCCCCGGTGCCGCAGGCTGTCTGACGGTTCAGCACCTCGCCGTGGCCGGTCACGAGGCTCTGCGGGGTGACCCTCTACAATCCCGGTGTGGCCCGACGAACCGACGGCGGCAGGTCCGGCGGCTCCCGTCGTTCCACCGTGCAGACCCGACGCCGACGGGTGATCCCTGCGGTCGCCATCGGCGCCATGGGTCTCGGCATCGCCGGCCTCCTCGCCCTGCTGCCAGCCGTCTCGAACGCGTGCCAGGTCGTCCCCGCGACGTCGCGTTTCTCGTCGGCGCAGGTGTCGGCCGCCACGGCGCCGGGCTCCGACGTCCTCATCGTCGGGGACTCGTACACGACCGGTCGCGGATCGTCCGACAACCTCCACGGCTGGGCACAGGACCTCGTCGCCGAACGTGACTGGGACGCGACCATCGACGGCGGCCCCGGCACCGGGTACGTCAACCGTGGGGCGGCCAGGTCGGCGCGGGCCATCTACCAGTCGAGGATCGAGCGGCGCGCAGCACTCTCGCCGGACCTCGTCCTCGTGCAGGGCAGCCAGAACGACTGGCTCACGAGTTCCGCCACCCTCGAGCGGACCGTCGAGAGCACGCTCCGGCAGGCCGAGGAACAGTGGCCCGACGCCGTCGTCATCGCGATCGGACCGTCGGCGCCGCAGCCGCGGGCCCAGGCGACGACGGGCATCAACGCCGCGGTGGCCGCCGGCGCGCGAGCCGCCGACGTCCCGTTCGTCGACGCCCTCGACGGCCAGTGGTTCACCGCGATGAACAGCGGCAGCTACGCCGCGACCGACGACGAGCACCTGAACGACGCCGGGTACCGGTACCTCGCGGGCAAGATCGACGCCGAGCTCGAGGACCTCGCGACGAAGCCCGACGGCGAGCAGTGCCTCTGAGCTCCCGCATGGGGTACAAGTCGCCTTCAGTCGTCTCATGGCGGTTCCACTGCACAGTTCAGTCCGCGTTCAGCCGACTGTTGGGCTACCGCCGATAGTGTTGTTCCCGGATCCGATCGACGGATCCTGCAGCATCGCACCATCGCAGAACGAACGGGGTACACCGTGATCGAGCCCATCGAAGCCACGCAGACCAGCACCACCGGTGACGCGCGCCGCATCGTCGAGCTCGCAGCAGCGACCAACACGACGATGAGCAACGAGCTCCTGCTCGACACGCTCCGCCGGAACGCCCAGGTCACGACCCGCCACATCCGCAAGGACTTCGTCGAGGTGGCGACCGGCACCTCGGTGCTCGGCTACGTCTGCCGGCAGCGCAAGGACTTCATCGCCCTCCGCGGGGACGACCCGGCCTGGGCGCACGAGGTCGGCCGGTACGCGAGCGAGTCGCTTGCGGTCGAGGCGCTGCGCATGCGCCGCGCCTGAGCCCCGCCCCACCGAACGACGAAGGCCGCCCCACACGGGGCGGCCTTGTTCGTGTCCGGAGCAGCCCGACCGCCCGTCACCCGCCGAGCCGAGTCTCGCCCACGCGGACACTTCCGCGGCGCACGAGGCACGAAACTGTCCGCCGAGCCGAGTCTCGGGTGCGGCTCGCCCTCGCCGACCGTCCGGGTCAGGACCAGACGCGGCGGATGCCCCAGCTGCCGGTCCAGGACTCGTCGGGCTCGAGCCAGCGCAGCCCCTCGCCGGAGTTGAGCGCGTTCGCGGGCGCCGTCATCGGCTCCACCGCCACGGCCAGCCCGGTGCCGTCGCCGCGGGGGAACTCGCGGGACGTGAAGACCTGCACGTACGGGAACGACCCGTCCTGCCAGAGTTCGACGCCGTCGCCCTCCGGTCCGTGCATCGTCGTGCGGCGGATCCCGTCGGCGTCCGGGGTGACGTCCGTGTAGGCGGTGTCGAGGTCGGCGTCACCGGCGCGGACGCCGGACCGCAGGTCGAACGGCGTGCCCTCGACCGGGACCGTGCCGTTCGGGATCTTCCTGTCGTCGACGGTGAACGCGGTCGCGGCGTCGAGCCGGACGACGAGGTCGTCGGCCGGGGTGTCACCGGCACGCAGGTAGGGGTGCGCCCCGATCGCGAACGGCGCCTTGACGCCGGAGCGGTTCACGACCTCGTGCGTCACACGGATGCCGTCGTCGACGAGTTCGTGGTGCACCCGCGTCTCGAGGGTGAAGGGCCAGCCGTGCTGGGGGTGGATGGTGGCTTCCTGCACGATGCCGGACTCGGTCTGGGTCACCACGCGGTACGGGGCGAAGCGGAGCAGCCCGTGCGAGGCGTTGCCGTACTTCGGCTCCGAGACGTCGAGCTGCTGCCGCGTGCCGTCGAGTTCCCACACACCGCCGGCAACGCGGTTCGGCCAGGGTGCGAGCACGATCCCGTTCGCCCCGGGCGGCTGCGACGTGACCGGGAACGGCTCGGTGAGGTCGAAGCCCGCGACACGGAGTTCGCGGATGCCGGCGGCCACCTCGGTGACGATCGCCTCGACGACGCCGTCGGGGCCGGCGTGACGGAGGTGGTACTGGCCTCCGGTGGGCGCTGCGGTCATGCGGTCTGGTTCCTTCCGTTGCGTGCCGGATCGCCACCGGCGGGCTCGTCCGCCACGACCACCTGGACGCCTGCCGCCCGGATCGGGGCGACCTGCTCCGCCGTGGTCTCGGCGGTGACGACGACGTCGATGTCCTCGAGCGCGCGGACCACCCCGAGGTGGGCTCGGCCGAACTTCGACCCGTCCGCGACCACGACGGTACGCCGAGCCGTGGCCGCGAGCATCCGCTTCGCCTCGGTCTCGGGCAGGTTCACGTTGGTGAGGCCGTGGGCGACGTCGAGCCCGGTGCCGCCGAGGAACACGGTGTCCGCCGCGATCATCGGCAGCACCGCCCCGTTGAAGGGCGCGACCAGCGAGTGCTGCAGCGGGCGCAGTGTGCCGCCGGTGACGATGACGGTGAAGCGCGGCACCGCGGCCTCGAGCACGAGTGCGGTCGTCAACGAGTTGGTCACCACCGTGACGTCGACGAGGTCTTCCCGGGCGACCAGGGCCGTCGCCACCGCGGCCGGCGTCGTGCCGACGTCGAGCACGACGCACTGGCCGGAGCGGACGAGGGCGGCCGCAGCGCGGCCGATGGCGGCCTTCGCCACCTGGTGCTCGACGGCGGTCTCCTCGAAGGGGCGCTCGGTGGAACCGGCCCCGAGGCGGACCGCACCGCCGTGCACCCGCCGGATCCGCGCCTCCTGGTCGAGCGAGGCGAGGTCCTGTCGGACGGTCACCTCGCTGGTGCCGAGCGCCGCTGCCAACGCGGCCGTCCGGACGAGGCCGGGCGCACCGTCGACGATGGAGACGATGCGGTCCTGCCGCAGCGGCGCGGGGAGGGCACCGGCCAGGAAGGCGAGGTCGTCGTCGGTCATGACACCAGTTTCGCGTGCTTCCGAACACTTTCGCAATGCTTCGCGGAGCCGCTAGGGTGGTGCGGTGATCACCAAGCGCGTGACGAAGCTCGCGGACGGACGCGACCTCTTCTACTTCGACGACGCCGACTCGACGCTGCCCGCAAAACGCAGCATCGACCAGCGCGTGCTCGACCCGCGGCCGGAGACGGCGCGCATGCGCCAGGACGTCCTGACCGGCGAGTGGGTCTCCATCGCGGCGAGCCGGCAGAACCGGGTGTTCCTGCCGCCGGCCGACCAGGACCCGCTCGCCCCGCAGACGCCGGAGAACCCCTCCGAGATCCCGAGCCGGTACGACGTCGCGGTGTTCGAGAACCGCTCGCCGTCGTTCGGTCCGGAGCTCGCGGGTCCGGACGGGGCTGCCGACGCACCGTCGTCGCTCGACTCCCTGTCCGACGTCGGGCTGAACCGGCAGTTCCGGAGCGTCGGGCGTTGCGAGGTCGTGTGCTTCTCGCCCGCGACCGCGGGCTCCTTCGCGTCGATCTCCGAGTCGCGCGCCCGCACCGTGGTCGAGGCGTGGGCGGACCGCACCGCGGCGCTCTCCGAGCTCCCGGGCATCCAGCAGGTGTTCCCGTTCGAGAACCGCGGCGAGGCCATCGGCGTCACGCTCCACCACCCGCACGGGCAGATCTACGCCTACCCCTACGTCACGCCGCGCACTCAGCGCCTCCTCTCGTCGATCGAGCGGTTCGGGCCGGACCTGTTCGAGCAGCACCTCGCGAACGAGCGCGCGTCCGACCGGGTCGTCCTCGCCGGTGAGCACTTCACCGCCTTCGTGCCGTTCGCCGCGCGCTGGCCCATCGAGATCCACATGCTCCCGCACCGGCACGTCCCCGACTTCGCCGGCCTCACCGACGCCGAGAAGGACGAGCTGGCGCACATGCACCTGCGGCTCACCCGCGGCATCGACAAGCTCTACGACGACCCGACGCCGTACATCGCCGCCTGGCACCAGGCGCCGGTGCACACCGGCCGCGACACCGTGCGGCTCATGCTCCAGATCACGTCCCCGCGTCGCGCGGCGGACAAGCTCAAGTTCCTGGCCGGCAGTGAAGCCGCCATGGGCGCGTGGATCGGGGACCTCGTCCCCGAGAAGGCGGCCGAGTTCATCCGAGGAGGGATCGAACGCGCATGACGTTCCAGCAGGTCTACGGGTACGAGCCCACGGTGCGGTACTCCGCGCCCGGTCGGGTCAACCTCATCGGCGAGCACACCGACTACAACGACGGCTACGTCCTGCCCTTCGCGATCGACCGTCGCACGACCGCCTCGATCGCCCCGCGGACGGACCGCGTGCTGCGGGTCGCCTCGGCCTTCGACGCGTCCTCGGTGTTCGAGCTGAGCCTCGACGAGCTCGAGCCGTCGCGGATGAGCGGCTGGTCGGCCTACGTCCTCGGCATCGCGTGGGCGCTGCGTGAGCAGGCGGGTGCGGACCTCACGGACAAGACCGGCTTCGACGTCTTCATCGAGTCGGACGTCCCCGTCGGCGCGGGCCTGTCCTCGAGCGCGGCGATCGAGTGCGGCGTCGCACTCGCGTTCAACGACCTGTGGGAGCTCGGCCTGAGCCGGAAGCAGCTCGCACGCGTCGGCCAGTACTCCGAGAACCACGCCGTCGGTGCGCCGACCGGCATCATGGATCAGTCCGCCTCGCTGCTCGGCGAGCAGGACGCGGTGGTCTTCCTCGACTGCCGCACGCTCGACACCGCCGTCGTCGACCTCGCGCTCGAGGCGAACGGGCTCGAGGTCCTCGTCGTCGACACCCGCGTCGAGCACGCCCACGCCACCGGTGGCTACAAGGCCCGACGCGACTCGTGCGAGCGGGGTGCCTCGGTGATGGGCGTCGAGGCGCTGCGCGACCTGTCGGTCGACGACCTGCCGCGGGCGCAGGAACTCCTCGACGACGAGACCTTCCGTCGCGTCCGGCACGTCGTGACCGAGGACCAGCGTGTCCTCGACACCGTCCGCACGCTGCGCGAGCACGGACCGCGCTCCATCGGCTCGCTGCTCGTCGCCTCGCACGCGTCGATGCGCGACGACTTCGAGATCTCGGTGCCGGAGCTCGACCTCGCGGTCGAGACCGCGATGGCGCACGGTGCGGTCGGCGCGCGGATGACCGGCGGCGGCTTCGGTGGTGCGGCGATCGCGTTGGTCGACCAGGAGGCGCGGCAGACGATCGCAGACGCGGTCACCGCCGCCTTCGCCGCTGCCGGGTACCGCGAGCCGACGGTGTTCACGGTGCACGCCGCGCAGGGCGCCCGGCGCGACTGACGCGCCTCCGCCGCGCCGGTCGAGCCGCCGGTCAGCGGGTCGCGTGCCCTGTGGTGACCGTCACGCCGCCCCACGGGAACCCGTGCGGGTGCAGGACCTCGTGGTGGATCTGGTCGATCACGACGTGTCCTTGCCACACGGTGTAGACCAGCACGCCCAGCACGACCACCACCGGGACGGCCAGGTACGCCGCGAACCGGATGACGTCGCCGAGCGATCGCTTGCCGAGCCGCTCGAGCGTCGGCGGGAGGAACGTGCCGACGACGACCACGAGCAGCAGGACGGCGATCGCGGCCGGCGCTGGATGTCCCTCGACCTGTACTGTGCGTGGGGCACTCGACAGCAGGTTGCCCGCGTCGTCGATCCAGTGCCCGTCGCCGTCCGTCCCGCCGTACTCCGCCGCGGCGGACCACATCGTGAGCGTCGGGTACGACAGGAGCGCGACGACTCCGATCAGCACGAGGCCCCATGCCCGCGGTCGCAGCTTCCGTCCGGCGTGCGCCATCACCGGTGCGGTCTGCATGTGCTCCCCCATGTGCGAGACCGGATCACCGCGGTCGACGCTCACGGCGCGCCCTCGAGACGCTGGATCGACCACGAGACGTCGCCGATCGTGACGGGGTGCACGTCGCCGTGCGCAACGGCCCAGAACACCCACTGCCATTGCACGATGAACAGCACCCACACCAGCATGGTCACCCCGACCACCCCGGTCAGACCGAGTGCGAGCACGCGGTCCTGGTCCCACCGTGCGGCTCCCCGTCGAGCGACCCCGACGACGAAGCCGCCGACCGCGAAGCCGACGGTGAGGAGCACCCACCCGATCCACGGCCGGGCTTCGAACTGCACGAAGCCGAGTTCGTGCGTGTCCGTGCTGCCCGGCAGCCGCGGGTCGGCGGACCAGTTCTGTCCGAGGACCTGCAGGAACAGGCACAGCAGTGTGATCCAGATGAGTTTGCGGGCGTCCTTCGTGAAGAGCGACTCGCGCGCTCCGGGTTCCGCGACGGACGTGGTCATGCTCGAACGGTAGCGCGGCGCCGGACGTCACAGAAGCGCCCATCCGAGGGTCGCCCCGAATCCGGCCACCTCGGACCCGCGCGGATGTGGCGGCGCCGACCCGCGCCTCCCGAACGTGGTTCGTGAGCAGAAGTGGTCGGGTCCGACGACGGGACCCGACCATTTCTGCTCACGAAGCGCACATCGCGGCGCGCACACGCACGCACGCGCGCGCGGCTAGTGCAGGTGGCGCTCCGCCGCCTCGACGACGTTCTTCATGAGCATCGCGCGGGTCATCGGGCCGACGCCCCCGGGCGTCGGCGACAGGAAGCCCGCGACCGAGGCGACCTCGGGGTCGACGTCGCCGCGCAGCTTGGCCTTGCCCGTCTCCGGCGACACCACGCGGCTGATGCCCACGTCGATGACCGCCGCACCCGGCTGCACCCAGTCGGGCTTGACGAGTCCGGCGACCCCGGCCGCCGCGACGATGATGTCGGCTCGGCGGCACTCGGCGGCGACGTCCTCGGTGAGCGAGTGCGTCAGCGTCGCGGTGGCCTCGAGCCGGGTGAGCAGCAGGCCGAGCGGACGACCGACCGTCAGCCCCTGCCCGATGATCGTGACGTGCTGCCCGCGGATCGGGACCTCGTACGCCTCGAGCATCGCGACGATGCCGCGCGGGGTGCAGGGCAGCGGCGCGTCGATCGTGCCGGCAACACCGGGCACGGCGAGCACGAGCTCGCCGAGGTTCGTCGGGTGCAGGCCGTCGGCGTCCTTGGCCGGGTTCATCAGCTCGAGCATCGGGATCGGGTCGATGCCCTGCGGCAACGGGAGCTGCACGATGAACGCGGTGACCCGGGGGTCGTCGTTCATCTGCAGGATCGCAGCCCGGATGTCGGCGGCCGACGCGGTCTCGGGCAGGTCGATGCGGACCGAGTCGAGCCCGATCTGCGCCGAGTCGCGGTGCTTGCCGGCGACGTACGACACCGAGCCGGCGTTCTGCCCGACCATGATCGTGCCGAGACCGGGGCGGAACCCGTGGTCGTGCAGCCGGTCGATGCGGACCTTCAGGTCGTCGAGCGTGCGGGCGGCGAGGGCGGTGCCGTCGATGCGGACGGCACTGCCCTCGCCTGCCCAGCGCTCACGAGGGAGCGCGGCGCTCACGCGTAGAGCGGGAACGCGTCGGTCAGGGTCTTCACCCGCGCCGAGAGCGCTTCGATGTCCGGGTTCGGCATGAGCGTCAGCGCGATGATGTCGGCGACCTCGGTGAACTCGGCGTCGCCGAAGCCGCGCGTGGCGAGCGCCGAGGTGCCGATGCGGACACCGGAGGTGACCATCGGCGGGCGCGGGTCGAACGGCACGGAGTTCCGGTTCACGGTGATGCCGACCTCGTGCAGGAGGTCCTCGGCCTGCTTGCCGTCGACCTCGGAGGTGCGCAGGTCGACGAGCACCAGGTGCACGTCGGTGCCACCGGTCAGGACGTCGATCCCGGCGGCCTTTGCATCGGCCTGCGTGAGGCGGTCCGCCAGCAGACGAGCACCGCGGAGCGTGCGCTCCTGGCGGTCCTTGAACTCCGGGGTGCCGGCGAGCAGGAACGCGGTGGCCTTCGCGGCGATCACGTGCATGAGCGGGCCGCCCTGCTGCCCCGGGAACACGGCCGAGTTGAGCTTCTTGAACAGCGTCTCGTCGTTGGACAGGATGATGCCGGAGCGGGGGCCGGCGAGCGTCTTGTGCACGGTCGAGGACACGACGTGCGCGTGCGGGACCGGGGACGGGTGCAGGCCCGCCGCGACGAGCCCGGCGAAGTGCGCCATGTCGACCCAGAGCTTCGCGCCGACCTCGTCCGCGATCTCGCGGAACTTCGCGAAGTCGAGCTGGCGGGGGTACGCGGACCAGCCGGCGATGATGACCTTCGGCTGGTGCTCGACGGCCTTCGCGCGGATGTCGTCGTAGTCGACCTCGAAGGTCTCCGGGTCGACGCCGTAGGACACCGCGTTGTAGATGCGGCCGGAGAAGTTGAGCTTCATGCCGTGGGTGAGGTGCCCACCGTGCGCGAGCTCGAGCCCGAGGATGGTGTCGCCGGCGGAGGCGATGGCGTGCAGGACGGCGGCGTTCGCGGTCGCGCCGGAGTGCGGCTGGACGTTGGCGTACTCGGCGCCGAAGAGGGCCTTCGCACGGTCGATGGCGAGCTGCTCGGCGACGTCGACGTACTCGCAGCCGCCGTAGTAGCGCTTGCCCGGGTAGCCCTCGGCGTACTTGTTCGTCAGGACGGAGCCGACGGACTCGAGGACGGCGCGCGGCACGAAGTTCTCGGACGCGATCATCTCGAGGGTGTCGCGCTGCCGGCCGAGCTCCTGCTCGAGCACGCGGGCGATCTCGGGGTCGACCTCGCTGAGCGGGGCGTTGAAGCTGGACTGCGTGGTCGCAGCGGGCAGATCGGTGATGGACACGGGACTCCTCGTTGTCTGTCCCGTCGCGCGCGTGCACGACGGAGGTGGACGGTTGGGCGCGGCCCAGGCGTACGGCCGCGCACCGTGTCAGGTGTCGCTCCCCGATGGTGACCCATCCAACGCCAGTCGCGACCCCACGATCGTACCGAGCGCACCGGTTCGTGTCACCCTGGAGGCATGACCATGCTCAGCCCCGACGTCGACGAGCGGACGACGACCCGCTCCGACACCCCCTGGGTGACCGTGGTCTGGGACGACCCCGTCAACCTGATGTCGTACGTGACCTACGTCTTCCAGTCGCACTTCGGGTTCGGGCGGGCGAAGGCGGAGCGGCTCATGCGCCAGGTGAACGACGACGGCCGCGCGATCGTGGCGACCGGGCCCCGCGAGGCGATGGAGGCACACGTCGAGGCGATGCACGGCTACGGACTGCAGGCCTCGGTCGACCGGGCGCCCGCCCCGTGATCCCGTTCGTCCGGCGTGCCGACGGCGTGCACCTCGCCATGTCCTCCGGCGAGCGCGGCGTGCTCACGTCGCTGACCGAGCAGCTGCAGCAGGTGCTCGGCGGGGACCTCGCCGCGGACCCGGTCGCGGCACGGATATTCCCGGACGCCTACCGCGACGACGCCGAGGCCAGCGCCGAGTTCCGACGCTGGACCGAGTCGGACCTCGTGGCGCGGAAGAGCACGAACGCGGCGACCGTGCACGCGTGCCTCACCGGTGCCCGTGACGGCGCCTTCGACCACGAGGACGAGCAGGCCTGGCTGCGCTGCCTGACCGACCTGCGGCTGACCATCGCGGACCGGCTCGGGATCGTGGACTCCGCGACCGAGGAACGGTCGTACACCGCCGACGCGGGCGTCGGACTGCGGGACGTCTACGACTGGCTGGGGTACGTGCAGGAGCACCTGGTCGACACCCTGACCGCGACGCGATGAGCCTCGGCTTCCGTCCGGTCGGCGACGACCTGGAGGCGCTGCTCGCCTTCTCGACGGACGACGGCGCTGGTGGCACGCACTGCGATCAGAAGGAAGCCTTGCAAGTTCGCCTGTCGAAGTAGTACCGTGACGGTATGGATTCAGTCGGCTCGGACGCGCTCGCGGGTGAGTTGCTGACGCTGTACGGCAAGATCCGCCGGACCACCCTCGTCGGCAAGGTCGACGAGGTCACGGCGTCCCAGTCCGCGGCGCTCGGGCGGCTCGTCCGTGACGGTGCGACCACGACCGCCGAACTCGCCCGCGCCGAAGGCGTCCGCCCGCAGTCGATGGGCGCGACCGTGCAGGCGCTCGAGGACCTCGGCCTCGTGACCCGCACGCAGGACCCGACCGACGGCCGCCGGACCATCGTCGCCGCGACGGACGCCGGCCGGACCGCCCGCGCCGAGTCCCACCGCGCCCGGACCCGCCTCCTCGCCGAGCGCCTCGCGACGCTCGACCCCGACGACCGCGCCGTGGTCGTCCGCTCCCTCCAGATCCTCGAACCGCTCGTCGAACCGTGACCACCAGGAGGGGCGACCCGCGTCGATGGACGCGAGCCGCGCCTCCTGGCCGTCACGACGCGACCCGAGTCGCAAAGGCAGCCAGCCACGTCCACCGCAACCGCCTCCACACCCGTCTCCCGCACGGCCGACCCGGAGGGCAGCGGCTTCGGCCCGAAGCTCCTCGTGCCGGTCCTCGTCGGGCCGCTGCTCAACCCGATCAACACGACGATGGTGTCGGTCGCCCTCGCGCCGATCTCCCGTGACCTCGGGATCGGGGCGGCGCAGGCGATCTGGCTCGTCGCGGCGCTCTACCTCGCGAGCGCCGTCGCCCAGCCGACGATGGGGAAGCTCGCCGACCGGTTCGGCCCGAAGAAGGTCTTCCTGACCGGGCTCGTCATCGTCGGGATCGCGGGCATCGTGCCCGAGTTCCTGACCGGGTTCGGCGGCGCGGTGTTCGCCCGCGTCCTGATCGGCATCGGGACCTCGTCGGCGTACCCGGCGGCGCTGACGACCCTGCGCCAGCACTCCACCCGCATCGGCAAGCCCACCCCGCCGCTCGTGCTCGGCGCACTCTCGATCACCTCGCTCGTGTCCGCCGCCGCCGGACCACCCCTCGGCGGGGCGCTCATCGCGGCGTTCGGGTGGCACGCGATCTTCCTCGTGAACGTCCCGCTCGCGGTGTTCGGGATCGTCGTGTCCGCGATGTGGCTGCCGTCGGACCGGCTCCGGCCGCGGGAGGACGAGGACGTACCCGTCCTCACCGCGCTCGACCCGTTCGGCATGCTGCTCATGACGGGGACCGTCTCGGCGCTGCTCGTGTTCCTGCTCGACCTGTCCGCCGGGCTCTGGTGGCTGCTCGGCACGGCCGTCGTGCTCCTGGTGGCGCTCGTGGCCTGGGAGCTCCGAGCGGCGCGACCGTTCGTCGACGTCCGGATGCTCGCGCGGAACGGCGCGCTCTCGCGGACGTACGTGCGCCTGTTCCTCGTCTACATGCTCGCGTACACGATGACCTACGGCTTCTCGCAGTGGGTGCAGGACGTCGCGGGCTACTCGAGCGACGTCGCCGGGTACATCCAGCTGCCCGCGGCCGTCGTCGCCGGGGTCGCGTCGTTCCTCATCGCCCGGAAGACCGCCGTGCGGGGGCCGCTCGCCGTCGCGGCCGTCGTGCCGATCGTCGGCGGGCTGCTCCTGCTCCTGCTGCACACCGGGTCGCCCGTGTTCCTGCTCGTGCTGGCACCGGCGCTCTTCGGGGTCCCGCAGGCGCTGGCGTCGGTGTCGAACCAGGCGGCGCTGTACCGGGTCGCCCCAGCGACGTCCATCGGCACGGCCGCGGGGCTGTCCCGTACGAGCGTGTACATCGGGGCGATCGCGGCGTCCTCGCTGATCGGCGGGGTGTTCGGCCAGGCTCCGACGACGCCGGACCTGCACGTGCTGGCGTGGGTGATCGTGGGCGTCGCGGTGCTGCTCAGCGTCTTGACGATCGCCGACCGGGCGCTGGCGCGGCCGCTCCCCGCGCCCGCGAGCCGCACTTCGTGAGCAGGAATGGTCGCCTCGCGCCACGGCACCCGACCATTCCTGCTCACGATCCGGCCCGACGGCGCACGATCCGGCCCGACGGCTCACGATCCGGCGCGACGGCGCACGATCCGGTCCGACGGCACCCGCAGCCCGACCGGCGGGGCCGCACCGCGCCTCCCGACAGCCCGATCCCGGTACCCTGAACCGGTGACCGACCCGACCGCCCCGAGCGCCACGACCCCCACGCACTGGACCCTCACGCTGGTCTGCGACGACCAGCCCGGGATCGTGCACGCCGTCTCCGGGGCAGTCGTCGCCGCGAGCGGGAACATCACCGAGTCGCAGCAGTTCTCGAGCGCCGACACGAACACGTTCTTCATGCGCCTCCAGGTGATGGCCCCGGTCGACCGCGCCACGTTCGAGGCCGCCCTCGCCCCCGTCGCCGAGCGCTACACCGCGCGCGTGCAGCTCGACCTCGTCGGCCGGCCGATGCGCACCCTCGTGCTCGTGTCGAAGGCGGGGCACTGTCTGAACGACCTGCTCTACCGGCAGCGCGGCGGACAGCTCCCGATCGAGGTGCCGCTCGTGCTCTCGAACCACGGGGACCTGTCGGAGCTCGCGTCGTTCTACTCCGTGCCGTTCGAGCACCGGCCGGTGACCGACGCGGCGAGCAAGCAGGAGATGGAGCGCCGCGTGCTGCAGGCGGTGGAGGAGCACGACATCGAGCTCGTCGTCCTCGCCCGGTACATGCAGATCCTCTCGCCCGAGCTCTGCGCCGCGCTCGAGGGCCGCGCGGTGAACATCCACCACTCGTTCCTGCCCGGCTTCAAGGGGGCGAACCCCTACCGGCAGGCCCACGCCCGCGGCGTGAAGCTCATCGGTGCGACGGCGCACTTCGTCACGAGCGACCTCGACGAGGGCCCGATCATCGAGCAGAACGTCGTGCGGGTGGACCACACGAAGGACCCCGCCGAGCTCGTGTCGATCGGCCAGGACGAGGAGTCCCGCACGCTCACCCAGGCAGTGCGCTGGATCGCGGAGGACCGGGTCCTCCTCGACGGCGCCCGCACCATCATCTTCAAGTAGGCACCGCATGTCAGCACCGCAGTCCCCCGTCGATTGGGGCGACACCCCGGACCCGCACGCCATCCGCCCGCGGAGGCTCGACGGCTGGACGGTGCTCCGCGTCCTCGTGTGCGCCTTCGGCCTGGTCTCGCTGGCGTACTGGGGCTACATCGCGTGGCCGTTCCCGGTGCCGGGCATCCTGTTCATGATCGGCGCGCCGGTGTTCGCCGCGGTGGTCTGGTACCTGTTCCGGTCGCCGCGCTCCCCCATCGAGACGGACATCGTCGGCAAGACCATCGTCGAGGTCGCGCTCGTGATCGCGGCCGGTGCGGCCTGGATCTCGATCGGGCACCCGGTCGTCGGGATCGTCTTCATCGTGGTCGCAGCGTTGTCGGGCGTGGTGCAGTTCCGCAAGGAGACCCGGTGAGCGGCGGCGCGTCCGCCGCATCCGGCGCGTCCGTCGCGTCCGCCGCGTCCGGCGCGTCCGTCGGCCAGGAGGCGCGGCGCACCCTGTTCCGGTCGGCCCACGTCGTCGATGCCGGCGGCTCCACCGCGGACGGCTGGGTCCTCGTCGTCGGTGACCGCATCCACGCGGTCGGCTCCGGTTCCGAGGGACCGACGGCGACGTCGGTCGACGAGGTCGTCGACCTCGGCGACGCGGTCCTCGTGCCCGGCTTCATCGATCTGCACGGGCACGGGGGTGGCGGGGTCGCCTACGAGGACGAAGCCGTCGGTGCCGCCCTCACCGTGCACCGCTCACACGGCACGACCCGCTCGGTCCTGTCCCTCGTCGCGAACCCGGTCCCCGCGCTCACGGCGTCGCTCGACCGCATCCGCGCGGTGATGGCCGACGACCCGCTCGTGCTCGGCGTCCACCTCGAGGGCCCCTTCCTCTCCCCGCACAACAAGGGCGCACACAACGAGTCGTTCCTGATCGACCCGTCGCCGGCCGCGGTCGAGGCGCTGCTCGAAGCCGGCGAGGGCGTCATCCGCCAGGTCACCGTCGCCCCGGAACTCCCCGGCGCGCTCGACGCCGTCCGCCGGTTCGTCGCCGCCGGGGTCACCGTCGCCGTCGGCCACACCGTCGGCACCTACGACCAGGCCCGTGCCGCGTTCGACGCCGGTGCGACGCTGCTGACCCACGCGTTCAACGCGATGCCGGGGCTGCACCACCGTGCGCCGGGGCCGATCGGTGCCGCCGTGGCGGACGACCGCGTGACGCTCGAGCTCATCCTCGACGCCGTGCACGTGCACCCGGTCGTCGCGGACACCCTGCTGCGCGCTGCCCCGGGCCGAGTGGCGCTCATCACCGATGCGATGGGTGCTGCTGGCGCGGCCGACGGCTCCTACCGGCTCGGGTCGCTCGACGTCACCGTGACGGAAGGCGTCGCGCACGTCGCCGGAACGAACACCATCGCGGGGTCGACGTTGACGCAGGACGTGGCGTTGCGGAACGCGGTCTCGCTCGCCGGACGGACGCTGCCCGAGGCCGTCGCGGCCCTGACGAGCGTGCCGGCTACAGCACTGGGGCTCGGCGACCGGATGGGGCGGCTCGCGCCGGGCTACGCGGCCGACCTCGTGGCGCTGTCACCGACGCTCGAGGTGCAGCGGGTGTGGGGCGGCGGGCGCAAACTGGGCTGACCCGGTCACCGCCGGGCGAGTGCTCCTGCGACGAGCCGGAGCAACAGGGCGACCGCTCCGACCACGGCGACACCGACCCCGATGACGACGACGATCACGAGTCGGGCGAGGGCGTGCGACTCGGTCTCATCCTCGCGGACGCCGAGGTACGACGCACCCGCGAGCACGAAGATCGCCGCGACGAGCAGCAGCAGCCCGATCCAGGTCGTGGCGCGGAGCGCGGCCGGTGCTGGTACCCGGTTCCGCTCGTCCGGCGACGCGGGTCGGGCCTTGGCGCCCTCGGTCTCCCAGTCAGCGAGTTCGGTCACGGTGGTCCCCCTCTGTCGGGTCGATCGTAGGGCCTGCACATCAGGACCCGATCCCTCCGGCCAGCGTGCCGGCTGTTCCGTCGACGCTCTCTGAGCAATCGGTGCGCGCCGTACCCTGGTTCCCGTGGCAGGGGGAAGCACGAAGCCGAAGCCCGTCGGCTTGCCGCTCGACCTGCGCCGCGGGCGACGAAAGCGTCGGCGCGCGGAGACCGCACGGCCACTCGGCACCGCGCGGCACAGACCCCGCCGCCGACCGCACCACCGAAGGACGAGCATCACCCCGGGTCAGCGGTCGATCGGGCGTTCCCGAGCGCCGGTCGCCCACGTCGTGTCCGCGGTGTCCCCGACCCGGAGCGACAGCGTGCCACCGCGGGTCACGAAAGACGCTGGCACCCACGACTTCTCGAGGGTCCGCCCGTTCAACCGCGCACCGTGCACGAACGGGTCCGTGCTCGACGAGCGGATCGCGATCCGCTCCCCGCTCGACCGCCGGATGTCGACGGTGGTGAACGTCGGGCTTCCCACGAGCATCTCCACCCGCCCGGGCGTCTGCGGGAACAACCCGATCGACGCGAACACGTACCAGGCGCTCATCGTGCCGAGGTCGTCGTTCCCGGGCAGCCCGCTCGGACCGGTCGTGTAGGCATCGTCGACGACCCGTCGCACGGTCTCCTGCGTCTTCCACGGCTTCCCGAGCGCGTTGTACATCCACGGCGTGTGGATGTCCGGCTCGTTCGTCGGGTCGAACTTCGTCGGGTCGCCGCCGGTCACCGCGAACGCGCCGGTGCTGTCATGGAAGAACGCGTCAAGTCGCGCGACCGCCGCGTCGTCGCCACCCAACGCCGTCGACAGCCCCTGCACGTCCTGCGGCACGAGCCAGGTGTACTGCGCACTCGTGCCCTGCGCGAACCCGGTGCCGGTCGAGGGCGACCAGCCCGGCGTCCACGAGCCGTCCGCCTGGCGAGCGGCCTGGTACCCGACGGCCGGGTCGAACGTGTTCTTCCAGTAGGTCCCGCGCTCCGCGAACATCCGCGCATCGGAGCCCAGCCCGAGGGACCCCGCCCAGTACCCGAGCGCGCTGTCGGAGATCGAGTCCTCGAGCGTCTCGGCAGCGCCACCCCAGCACGAGCAGTCGTCGTTCGCGGCGTAGTGCCGCTCGAGGTACTCGTCGAGCGCCGGCCGCTGTGCGAGGCACTGTCCCGGGCAGCCGATGTCGCTCTCGGCGTCGGCGTTCTCGACGGTCGCCTGACGTTTCAGCGACTGGTAGGCGGCCCGCACGTCGAAGTTCCGGACCCCCATGGCGTACCAGGTGGCGAGCGTCGCCGCCGAGGGGTCCCCCGTCATCACGTGCGTCGGGGCACCGAGGTGCAGCCATCGGTCCCACACACCGCCGTTCTGCTCGGCGAACCGCAGCATCGACTGGGCCATGTCCCCGGCGACGTCCGGCCGCAGCAGGGCGAGCAGCTGGATCTGCGCGCGGTACTGGTCCCACCCGGAGTACGTGCCGTAGACGGCCCGGTGGCCCCGGTCCATCCGGTGCACCCGCTGGTCCGGCCCGAGGTACCGCCCGTCGCGGTCGTTCAGCGTGTTCGGCTGCATGAGTGCGTGGTAGACGGACGTGTACAGCTGGGTGGTCCGGTCCGTCGTGCCGCCCCCGACGCGCAGGCGCGACAGTTCACGGTTCCAGGAGGCGCGGGTGCCGGCCGCCACGCTGGCGACGGTCGCGCGCGGGGTCACCTCGCCGTCGCGGTTCGCGATCGCTCCTGCGGCGCTCACGTACGAGATGCCGATCCGCGCGCGCACCGTTGCACCGCGACGCGCGTCGAATCCGACCCACGCGCCGGAGCCGCGTCCGGCGCGGTCGGCGCCGGTCAGGTACCCCTCCCCACCGGAGGAGGCCGTGCCTCCTGGCTGGACCGTGCCGTCCTGCCACGTTCCCGTGCTCGTGAACGCCCGGTCGAAGGTGGCCGTGAAGAACAGGCGGTAGTAGCTGCGGCGGTCCGGGTTAGTGGCGCCGCCGCCGTTCGCACGGCGGCTGCAGAAGCCGCCGGTCAGGACGCTGCCGCTCACGGTGCGGGTACGGGGGTCGACGCGGGTGGTCGCGGCCTCGCTGCCGTTGATCGAGTTCGAGGTGCGGAAGAGCAGGTTCGCGGCCTTGCCGGCCGGGAACGCGAACTCGCCGACGCCGGCGCGCGTCGTGACGGCGAGGTCGGTGCGGACGCCGTTGTCGAGCGCGACGCTGTACCGACCGGGACTCGCGGACTCGTCGTCGTGCGAGTAGCCGGCGGCGTAGACCGCGTCGGTGGAGTCGGCCGACGGCGACGTCGTGACCGGGGTCGTGACGGGCATGATCGGCACGTCACCCGCGGCCCCAGGTGCGCAGCCGGCGCCGTTGAGGTGCGTCAGGCTGAAGCCACGCAGCCGGTCGACGTCGTACGAGTAGCCGTTCGCGACCGGGGTCGAGGTCTGGTCGCCTGCGGTGCCGGTCGGGCTCCACTGCAGCATGCCGAACGGCGCGGTGGCACCGGGCCAGGTGTTGCCGTCGCCGCTCGTGCCGATGAACGGGTCGACGTACCGGGCGGGGTCGGAGACGGTCCGGGTCCCCTGCCCTACCTGTCCCGAGGGCGAGGCGACCGCCGGTGCGGCGACCATCCCCGTCCCGAGCAACGCGGCGATCGTGGCCACCGCGGCGAGCGGCAGCGGACGGAGGAGCGGGCGACGGTGCACGCGGGAACGGTTCACGTCGGCGACGCTAGACCCCTCGGACGGGGGACGTGCGGTCGGTCACCGAGCGCTCCCCCGCTGTTCACGTCGGCGTGGACCGTACACCCTCGCCGACCTCGACTGAGGTCCAGATCACACCGTCCGCTGCGAGGATGGCCCCATGAGCGTCATGGTCTCCCTCTTCGATGCGCACCGCACCCGCACCAGCGAGAAGTACACGGCACACCCGCCGGAGGTGCTGCCGATGTTCGTCGCCGAGATGGACAGCATGCTCGCCGAGCCTGTGCGGGACGCCCTCGTGGCCGCGGTCACGAACGGCGACACCGGCTACGTCGGGCACGGCCGGGCGCTCCCCGAGGCGTTCGCCGACTTCGCCGAGGCCCGCTGGTCGTGGCGGCTCGACCCCGACATGGTCCGGACGACCACGGACGTCTCGGTGGCCGCGGTGGAGACGCTCCGCCGGGTGATCGACCCCGGCGACCAGGTCGTCATCATGCCGCCGGTCTACCCGCCGTTCTGGGAGTACGTCGCCGAGGCCGGCGGCTCCGTGACCGAGGTCCCGCTGCTCGCGCCAGAGGGCACCGCGGACCCGTTCGACACCACGGCCGGCTGGCGGATGGACCTCGACGGCATCCGCCGAGCGTTCGCGGACGGCGCCCGGACGGTGCTGCTGTGCAACCCGCACAATCCCCTCGGGCTGGTGCACACCCGGGACGACCTGGCCTCCCTCGCCCGGCTCTCCGCCGAGTGGGACGCGGTGGTCGTCTCCGACGAGATCCACGCACCGCTCGTGCACGCGGATGCGACCTTCACGCCGTTCCTCGACTCGTGCCCCGAGGCCGCCGACCTCGGCGTCGCCCTGACCAGCGCGAGCAAGGCCTGGAACCTCGCGGGGACGAAGTGCGCGCTCATGGTCGGTGCCTCGGACCGGGCGCGAGCGTGGTTCGACGGCATGCCGACCGAGGTGGTGGAGCGCACCGGGATCCTCGGGTACACCGCGAGCGTGGCGGCGTTCAGCGAGGGCGGCCCCTGGCTCGCGTCGCTCCTGACCGAGCTCGCCGCGAACCGCCGCACCCTGGCCGAGCGCATCGGTGCGGTGCTGCCCGGTGCCGGCTACCGGCAGCCGCAGGCGTCCTACCTGGCGTGGCTCGACCTGCGCGCGCTGCCGTGGGGCGACGACCCCGCCGCACACCTCGTCGACGAGGCGAAGGTGGCGCTCAGCAGCGGCCCGGACTTCGGTCGGCAGGGAGCCGGCTTCGCCCGGCTGAACTTCGGGTGCTCGGCCGAGACCCTCGACGAAGGACTCAGCCGCCTGCACACCGCGTGGTCGCGGCGCACGGGCGGCTGAGCCGGGGACTCACTCGAACAGCTGCCAGGCCGGCTTGTTCGCGTACGTGTACCGGTAGTAGTCGGCGAGCGTGAGCCCCGCGGCGGCTTCCTCGTCGACGACGACGGTCGCGTGCTCGTGCAGCTGCAGCGCGGACCCGGGGACGAACGACGACAGCGGACCCTCGACCGCGGCGGCAACGGCGTCGGCCTTCGACGAACCCTGGGCGACGAGGACGAGCTCGCGAGCATCGAGGATGGTGCCGAGCCCCTGCGTCATGCAGTGCGTCGGGACCTGGTCGAGGCTGTCGAAGAACCGGGCGTTCGCCTCACGCGTGGACGGGGCGAGCGTCTTGATGCGCGTGCGGGACGCGAACGAGGACGTCGGTTCGTTGAACCCGATGTGCCCGTTCGCGCCGATCCCGAGGATCTGCACGTCCACCCCGCCGGCGGCCCGGATGGCGGCGTCGTACTCCTTCGCCGCGAACTCGAGGTCGTCGGCGCGACCGTCCGGGACCCGGACGCGGGAGGGTTCGAAGCCGAGCGGGTCGATGACGTCGCGCTGGATCACCGAGGCGTAGGACTCGGGGTGCTCGAGCGGGATGCCGACGTACTCGTCGAGCGCGAAGGCGCGGGCCTCGGCGAACGAGATCTCCCCCGCCTCGACGCGACGTCGCAGGTCGGCGTAGATGCCCTGTGGGCTGGACCCGGTGGCGACTCCGATGACGGCGGACGGCTTCTTCGCGACGACGGAAGCGATCTTGGCCGCGGCGACGCGACCGACCTCAGCCGGCGTGGGCAGGATGATGATCTCCACGGTGACAGCCTACTGGTCATGACCAGTCCGCGACAGGGTGCGGTGTCGGTAGCGTGGCGGCATGCCCACGCCTGACTTCGTCCTGTCCCTCCGCTCGAAGATCGGGAACGACCCGCTCTGGCTCACCGGGGTCACCGCCGTCGTGACGCGCGGCGAGGGTCCGGACCGTGAGCTCCTCGTCGTGCGTCGGGCCGACAACCTCGCGTTCACGCCGGTGACCGGCATCGTCGACCCCGGCGAGGAACCCGCGGTCGCCGCCGAACGCGAGGTCCTCGAGGAAGCCGACGTCGTCGCCGTCGCCGAGCGCCTCGCATGGGTGCAGGTGCTGCCGGAGATGACGTACCCGAACGGCGACCGGGCGCAGTACCTCGACCTCGTGTTCGCCTGCCGGTACGTGTCCGGCGACCCGTTCCCCGCCGACGGCGAGAACACCGAGGCCTTCTGGGCACGGCTCGATGCCCTGCCCGAGATGCCCGCGACCATGCGGGCACGCATCGACGCGGCCCTGTCCGACGACCCGGCCACGCGCTTCCAGCGCTGACTGCTCGGACAGGAGGCGCGGTGCCAGCCCGCACCGCGCCTCCCGTCCGCCAGCGCGCAGCCGAGTCTCGCGCAGGCGGACAGTTTCGCGGTCCGAGCGTCGCGGAACTGTCCGCCGAGCCGAGACTCGGTCTCGCCGGGGCAGCCCGTCGCCGCTCCGCGAGCGGAGTGGCTCGTCGGTGCTACGCGAGCGGGGCGACCGCGACGGGGGCGCCGAGCAGCCGCACGGCGACCGCGTCGCCGGCAAAGCGGCGGTCCCCGACCTCGTGCTGCACCGTCACGACCGTGTCGTCGTCGAGCCGGACCGTCGTCCGTCGGATCGACCCCAGGAAACTCGACGCGACGACCGTGCCGGTGACGCCCTCCGACGCGAAGGCGACGTCCTCCGGGCGGACGTAGGCGAGGACCGGACCGTCCGGTGCCGCAGCGTCGAGTGCCGGCACACGGAACCCGTACACGAACACGTCCCCACCGCGCAGGTCGCCGCGGAGGCGGTTCGACTGCCCGACGAAGTCCGCCGTGAACGCCGACGACGGGGAGCGGTAGAGCTCCTCCGGCGTGCCGATCTGCTCGATGCCGCCGGCGTTCATCACCGCGATGCGGTCCGAGACGGCGAGCGCTTCCTCTTGGTCGTGGGTGACGAACACGGTCGTGATGCCGAGGTCGCTCTGGATGCGCCGGATCTCGTCGCGCAGGGACACCCGCACCTTGGCGTCGAGCGCCGACAGCGGCTCGTCGAGCAGGAGCACGCGGGGCCGGGTGACGAGTGCCCGGGCGAGGGCGACGCGCTGCTGCTGTCCGCCGGAGAGCTGGTGCGGGTACCGGTCGGCGAACTCGGCGAGGTGCACCATGTCGAGCGCGTCGATGACCTGCTCGCGGCGGGCAGCAGCCGGCACGCGGCGCATCTCGAGGCCGAACGCCACGTTCTGCCGGACCGTCATGTGCGGGAACAGCGAGTACTGCTGGAACACCATGCCGATGTCCCGCTTGTTGACCGGGGTGTCGGCGACGTCCTGACCGTCGATGCGGATCGACCCGGCGTCGATGCCCTCGAGGCCCGCGAGCGCCCGGAGCGCGGTCGTCTTGCCGCACCCGGACGGGCCGAGCAGCGAGACGAACTCACCGGGTTCGATCCGGAGCGACAGCCCGGCGAGGGCACGGTGCGCGCCGTAGTGCTTCTCGACGCCGTCGAGCTCGACGATCGCGCCGTCGGTCGCGAGCGATGCCGGGGCGGCGGGGGCGGTGACGGTCATGCGGACTCCTTCGGGGCACGGCGGCGGGAGCCGACCCGGCCGATGAGGACGAGCAGCACGAATCCGAAGACGAGTGCGGCGAGCGAGAAGATCGCGGCGACGTAGGGGTCGGTCGACTGCACGAGCAGGAGCGCGGTCTGGAACGTCGTGCGGGAGAGGAACGAGGCGAGGGTGTACTCGCCGAGGACGACCGTGATCGTCAGGAAGCAGGCGGCCGTGATGCCGCGACGGAGGTTCGGCAGGAGCACCCGCCACGTCACGGTCCACCACGAGGCGCCGAGCGACCGGGCGGCCTCGGAGAGCACCGACATGTCCATCGCGGTGATGGCCGCGGCGATCGGTCGGAACGCGAAGGGCAGCGCGATGATGCCGATCGCGAAGGACAGCGTCCACGCGTCCGAGCCGAAGACCTGCGCGACGACCTGGTACACGGGGATGAACCCGACGACGAGGACGACCACGGGCACGGTGATCGGCACGATGCACACGAACTCGAGGACGCGGCGGAGCCTCGGGTACCGCAGGGCCGTGATGATCTGGGCCGGCAGCAGCACGAGCAGCACGATCGCCACGGTGATGAGCGCGATGAGCAGCGAGGCGCCGAGCCCGTCGAACACCGGCTGGTAGGTCGCCGCGTTCACCGGGTCGACGAGTGCCGTGTAGTGCGCGAGCGTCAGGCTGCCGTCGGTCCCCTGGCGGAAGGTGAACTGCGCGAGGGCGACGAGCGGGACGGCGAACACGAGGCCGATCACGACGAGCACGATCGCGGCGGTGACCCGCGACGGGGCCGCGCCGAAGCGGCCGACGCGGGTCGCGCCTCCCGTCCGTCGCGGCCGGACCGTGCGCCCGCCGGTGGCCGCGCTCATCGCTGCCACCGCGCTGCCCGGCGCTGGAGCAGCGAGTAGGCGCCCATCACCAGGGCCATCACGACGACCATGCCGAAGGCGAGCACGCCGGCGACGTTCTGCAGCCCGATGATCGTCTCGCTGGTGAGCTGGGTCCGGATCGTCAACGGCACGATCCCGCCCTGGGAGATGAGCGCCGCAGCCGTGGCGAACGACGAGAACCCGTTCGCGAAGAGGAGCAGCAGCGATCCCCAGAACGCCGGCGCGAGCACGGGCAGCGCGATCCGTCGCCAGTAGGTCGCGCGCGACGCCCCGAGGGTGGCGGCTGCCTCGCCCCACTGGGCCTTGACGCCCTCGAGGGCCGGCATGAACGTGAGGACCATCAGCGGCACCTGGAAGTAGACGTAGGGGATGACGAGCCCGGGCACCGTGTACAGGAAGGTGCCGTCGGCATTGAGGTCGATGTGCAGGGCGGAGACCAACCAGGTGGTGACGAGTCCCTGCGCCCCGATCGTGGCGATGAACGCGAACGCGAGCATGACACCGCCGAACTGGGCGAGGACGCTCGCGGCCGCGTCGATCATCGACCGGACGAGACCGTCCGGTCGGAGCGCGGCGAGCGCCCAGCACACGACGGCGCCGATCACGGCGCCGATCACGGCGGACACGGCGGACAGACCGAACGAGCCCCCGAAGGCGCGGAGCACCGACGGGTCGGCGAACGCGGCGAGGTTCGCGAAGGTGAACGCGCCGCTGCTCGTGAAGAAGCCACTGCCGACCGCGATCACCGCGGGGACGGCGAGGAACAGCAGGACGTAGACGGCGAACGGGGTGAGGCCGAGCCACGCGACGCCGCCGCGGCGCCGGACACGGGGTCCGGCGGCGCGGCGGGCGGTGGCATCGGCGGTCGTCGCCGGAGGGGTGGCCGCGGTCGTCGCGGCGGGTCCGGCAGGGACGGGTGCCGGAGCGGTCCCACGGCCGGGTGCCCCGACGAGCGGGTTCCCGCCGGCGCCCGGTGCCGATGCGGTGGTCATGCTGCTCAGGAGCCCATCGTCGAGGCCCACTTGGCCGACAGCACCTTGGCCGCGGCGGTGGCCTGCTCGTCGGTCAGCTCGACGGAGTCCTTCGGCGCGCCACCTGCGGCGTCGAGGGCGTCCTGGTCGACCTTGCCCGACTTCTCGAGCGCGGCCAGGGTGGACGGGAAGGCTCCGGCCTGGAGGTACAGGTTCTGCACGTCCGGGCTCGCGATGTACTCCTGCCAGAGGCGCGCGGCGGCCGGGTGCGGGGCGTCCTTGTTGATCGCCTGCGAGTAGTACGAGGCGAGGGCCTGTCCCTCGGGGACGACGGTCTTCCAGTTCTTGTTCCCGGAGGCACCGGCGGCCGGGCCCCATGCGAGGTTGTTGTACGACCACTGGATGACGACGGGGGTCTCACCCGAGGCGACCGTCGCCTGCGTCGGCAGCACGTTCTGGAAGTTGCCGGCCTGCTTCAGCTTGCCGAAGTACTCCACGCCCTTGGTGATGTCGTCGGCCGAGCCGCCGTTCTCGAGCGCCGCGAGGTACACCGCCGAAGCGGCCTGGTTCGCCTGCGTCGGGTCACCCGAGATCGCGACCTTGCCCTTGTACTCGGAGCCGAGCAGGTCGTCGAGGTCCTTCGGGGCGTCCGTGATCTTCGACGAGTCGTAGCCGATCGACATCAGACCGGTGTAGTCGCGGGTCCAGGCGCCGTCCGCGTCCTTGAGGTTCGAGGGGATGTCGCTCCAGTTCGCGACCTTGTAGTCGGTGAGCAGGTCGAGGTTCTGCTGCAGCACGGCGTTGCCGAGGTCGAGCACGTCGGGCGCGGTCGACTGGCCCTTCTGCGACTTCACGGCGGCGACCTCGTCGGCGCTCGAGCCGTTCGGGTTCGCGGAGGTGATCTTGATGCCGTACTTCTTGGTGAAACCGTCGATGATCTTGCCGTAGTTGGCCCACGACGGCGGCAGCGCGATGACGTTGAGCTGCCCCTCGGCCTTGGCGGCCTTCACGAGGGCGTCCATGCCCCCGGCGGACTCGGCGCTCGTGGCGGTCTTCCAGTCGGTGTCGTCCTTGGTGGTGCTGGCCGAGCTCGTGGCCGAGCAGCCGGCGAGGGTGACGATGGCGGCGGCGGCCAGGGCGATGCCGGCGAGGGTGCGCTTGTGCTGCACGGGGTGTGCCTTTCGGGTGATCGGGACGGACCCGGGATCCGGGTCCTGGACGATCGTGGACGCGGCCGGTTTCCGACCAGTGCTGCCGTGGTGAACGGTGGCGGAACAGCGGGTGCGGCTGTACGGTCTCGACTGTCGGCAAGGGTGCCGGCCCGGTCCGGCACAGTCCAGGAGGCACGCATGCAGTTCACGACGACCGTCCTGCAGGCGCGGAAGACGGCGACCGGTCTGCCGGTCCCGTCCGACGTCGTCGAGGCGCTGGGCGCGGGGCGCCGACCACCGGTGGTGGTCACCGTGAACGGCGCCTACACGTACCGTTCGTCGATCGGCGTGATGGCCGATCAGTCCCTCGTCCCGCTGTCGGCGGAGCACCGCGCCGCTGCGGGAGTCGCGGCCGGCGACACGGTCGAGGTCACCATCGAGGTCGACGCGCAGCCGCGGGTGATCGAGGTGCCGGAGGACCTGGCGACGGCCCTGCACGAGGCCGGAGTCCGGGGCGCGTTCGACACGCTCTCGAACTCTCGGCAGCGGGCCCTCGTCGACCCGGTCGAGCAGGCGAAGGCCCCGGAGACCCGGCAGCGCCGGATCGAGAAGGCCGTCGAGGCGTTGCGCGCCTGACCCGCGGGGCGCGCCGCGCCGCGCCGCGACGCGGGCGCGCCAGCTTCGGCGGTACCTGATCGCTTCGGGCGTACTTGCTCGTTTCGGGCGTACCTGGTCCGAAGTTTCGGGCAGGTACGCCCGGAAACACCTTGCATCGCGGACGCTCTGGGAAAGAACGAGCAGCGTTGGACACCGAGCGGGCTCACCGGTTCGGTGTGGGCGCGGGGCGTCGAGCGCTCCGCACCGGTCGGATCGCACAAGGGAGACCCGCGGCACGGAAGCGGGCCGCCAGTGCGTCGAGGTCGAACAGCTCGCGCCACTCGACGCGGAGGACCGTTCGAACGCCCGGCACGGTGAGCAGGCGGGCATGACGACGTTTCTCGTCCAGGAACACCTCGGTCTGGTCGCGTCCGCCGAGGTACCGCTCCTGCGTGTACTTGGCGCGTCCGTCGATCTCGATGACGACCCCCTCGTCCGGGAACCAGAAGTCGACGGCGAACCGACGACCTCCGACCACGAACTCCTGCTGCAGCACGGGCACGGGCAGCCCGAGCTCGCGGAAGACCACGCGCGCGAGGGACTCCGCCGGCGAACCCGATCGTGCGTCGGCGAGGTCGACGACCTGTGCGGCGCGTGCCCGTCCCCGGCCGCTCGGGTGCACGGCTCGCCAGAGGTCGTCTCGCCCGATGCCGCTGCGGAGCGCCGCGTCGGCCACGACGACACCGGTCCGCAGGTCGTCCGTCATCGCGATGTCGATGACGGTCCGCGGGACCGTGGTGATCGCGAGGTCGCCCGCTCGGATCCGCTCGGCGGCGGACACCGGACGGGTGTGCAGGACCAGTTCCGACGTCCGGGCGCGGTACATCGACTCCGGCACGGTCGCGTGGACGGGCATGCTCCACCCGCCGAGCGAGGGCAGCCCGTGCACCGCGGCGGCGGACGCGTGGGAGATGGTCGCCCGCGCGCCGAGCCGACCGAGCCGCGCGTACACACGAGTGACGTACCGCTGCCGGGGCCCGGCGGCGTCCCAGGCTGCGCCGTCGACGAAGGCGTTCGGCCCCGCACGAACGAGCCGACCGGCGCCGCGCAGCCGTGTCCGTCGGCGCAGGGTGCTGGCGTCGAGGCCGGCTTCGCGGGTGGTGGAGGCCCGGAGGATGGGCAGCGGTTCGTCCATGCACGCGACGATGCCCGACCAGCCACGCGCTCAGCAGGCCGGCGTCGTGAACTGTGGACGCGCCTCCAGGCCCGCCCTGGTGTGGAGGAGTGAACGTTCCTTCCCATGACGGGCGCGATCCCTGACGGAATCGGGCGTACCTGGTCGGAACTTTCGATCAGGTACGCCCGATTCGACCAGCTACGCCCGGAACGACCGGGTACCACCACCACCAGTACCAGCACCAGCACCAGCACCCACCCGCCAGCGCAGCACGGCGCCGGACGGAACGCACCCGAGTCCCGTCCGGCGCCGCGGTCTCCCCCGCCGGCCCCGCTGCCTCAGGCCCGGCGTACCCGCAGGGTGACGATCTCGAAGGGTCGGAGCGTGAGCACGACCGGCTCCCCCGACTCCCACGAGTCCCCCAGCCCACGTTCCAGCAGGTCCACCGCCGTCACCGTGGCGACGTCGAACCCGAAGTCCACGCCGACGTCGGCAGCCCGCCCACCGGACGCCTCGTAGAGCCGCACGACGACGTCACCGGAGCGGTCCTCGGCGAGCTTCACCGCCTCCACGAACACCTGCGGCGACGACACCGTGACGAGCGGGTCGACCGTGGTCGTCCCCTCGACCGTGCGCACCGGCAGGTTGAGCCGGTAGCCGCTGTCGGCGGCGTCGAGGACCGACGCACCCACCCGCAGCACGGTGCGGAACACGTGGTGCCCCTGGTCGGCGTGCGGGTCCGGGAACGTCGGGGCGCGCAGCAGCGACTCGCGGACGAGCGTCGTGGTCCCGCCGTCGGCCCGGGTGGTCCGGGTGATGTCGTGCCCGTAGGTGGAGTCGTTCGCGACGGCGACACCGAACCCCGGCTCGGCGACGTGCACCCAGCGGTGGGCGCTCGTCTCGAAGCGGGCCATGTCCCACGAGGTGTTCTGGTGCGTCGGGCGGTCGATGTGCCCGAACTGGATCTCGCTCGAGGCCGACGACGCACGGACGTCGAGGGGGAACGCGAGCTTGAGCAGCTTCTGCCGCTCGTGCCAGTCCACCTCGGTCTCGATGGTCAGCTCGGCCTCGCCGTCGACCGCCGAGTACCGGGTGGTGATCGACGACGACCCGAAGGTCCGCTGCACGACGAGCGACGAACCGTCGACCTCGACCGAGGACGCCGTGAGCACCGTGCCGTTGCGCTGGTAGGCGCGGTCGATGTCCCACGCCTCCCACTGGTTCGGGGTGTCGCGGAACACGGTGTACTCGGCGGCTGCCGCACCGGGTGCGACGGCATCGCGTCCGGTCGCGTGGTCGACGAGCGACACGACGTGACCGGCCGCGTCGACGGTCGCCGTGACGACGCCGGTGTCGAAGACGAAGTGGTCACCGTTCCGGACGGGAGGCACGGCTCGCGGTTCGTCGCCGAGCGAACCACCCAGGGCGGTTGCGTCCCCCGCGGTGACGGGCGAGGCGTTGAAGCGCACGACGTTCCCGGACGAGCCGCTCCCGCCGACGGCGTCGGCGCCGGACGGAGCGTCGAGCAGCGCACTGCCGCCGCCGGCCACCGTCGACGACGACGCCCCGACCCCGGCGAGCGCCGCGGCCCCGCCGTTCGCGAGCGCCGTCGTGGCGTTGCCGATCAGCCCCTCGAGGACGCGGGCGACCTCGGCGTAGTTCGCCTCGGCATTCTCGTAGACCCATGCGATCGAGGACCCCGGCAGGATGTCGTGGAACTGCTGCAGCAGCACCGTGTGCCAGGCCTCCTCGAGCTCCTCGTACGGGTAGTCGAGCCCGAGGCGGACGGCCGCGGTGGACGCCCAGAGCTCGGCCTCGCGGAGCAGGTGCTCGGAGCGCCGGTTGCCCTGCTTCGTCCGGATCTGCGACGTGTACGTGCCGCGGTGGAACTCGAGGTACATCTCGCCGGACCACACCGACGGCGTCGGCAGGGTGGCCTCGATCTCCTCGAAGACCTGCGCCGGGGTGCCGAGGTCGACCCGGGGCGATCCGTCGAGGTCGTGCTGGCGCCGTGCCGCTGCGACCATCTCGCGGGTGGGGCCGCCACCGCCGTCGCCGAAGCCGTACAGGAGCATCGACGTGTTGGCGACGCCGCGCTCCTTGTTCTGCCGCTCGCCGCGGTGCAGGTCGGCGGGCGAGACGTCCGAGTTGTAGGTGTCCGCCGGGGGCAGGTGGGTGAGGACGCGGGACCCGTCGATGCCCTCCCAGTGGAAGGAGGTGTGCGGGATGACGTTCGTCTCGTTCCACGAGGGCTTCTGCGTGACGAACCACTTCGAGCCCGCGGCGCGGACGATCTGGGGCAGCGCGCCCGAGTAGCCGAACGAGTCCGGGAGCCAGGCCTCGGGGGTGTCGATGCCGAACTCCTCGAGGAAGAACCGCTTGCCGGCGACGAACTGCCGGGCGAGGGCCTCGCCGCCGGGGAGGTTCGTGTCCGACTCGACCCACATGCCGCCGACCGGGATCCACCGGCCCTCGGCGACGCGCTGCTTGATGCGGGCCCAGATCGACGGGTAGCCGTCACGGATCCAGGCGTACTGCTGGGCGGACGAGCACGCGAACGTGAAGTCCGGGTCGCGGTCCATCAGGTCGAGCACGTTCGAGAAGGTGCGGGCGCACTTGCGGATCGTCTCGCGCACCGGCCACAGCCAGGCCGAGTCGATGTGCGCGTGGCCCACCGCGACGGCGCGACCGGCGGACCCGGACGCTCCGACGGCCAACAGCGGCGCGAGCACGGCCCGGGCGTCGGCCGCGGTGCCGGCGACGTCGTCGGGGTCGAGGGCGTCGGCGGCACGCTCGAGGCCGCGCAGCAGGTCGGCGCCACGCGTGCCGTCCGTGGGGAGCTCCCCCATCAGGCCACGGAGCACCCAGAAGTCCTGCTGGAGTTCCCACACGGTGTCGTCGCGCTCGACGAGTTCGATGCGGCGGACCCGGTAGATCGGGTCCGATCCGGCGGTGGACTTCGAACCGAGCGGTGTCGCGCCCTGGAACGAGTCGCCGCCGATGTCGGGGTTGGCGGCGGCCTCGACGTAGAGCTCGAAGGACTCGCCGGGCCCGACCTCGAGCGGCACGGTGTCGTTGTGCGGCTCGATGCCCTTGATCGTCGTGCCGTCCGGACGCCATGCGAGCCCCTCGGCCTGGAAGCCGGGGTTGCGCTTGGTGAAGCCGAGGTCGACGAGGAGCTCGGCGGTGGTGCCGGGCGCGGTGCCGAAGTCGGCCGGGACGGTGCCGCGGATCCGGAACCACGTCGTGCCCCAGGGCTTCCCGCCCCAGGCGCCGCCGTCGAACGGCGTGTAGTCGGCGGCGACGGCGGTGGCGAACGGCACCGGTTCGTCCGGCACCTGCCAGGCGTCGATCGTGACCGGGGCCGAGCGGCGGTGCACGGCGGGGTCGATGCGGTCGCGGACCAGTCGGGCGATCCGGGCGTGGACGAGCGGTTCGTCGGAGTGCATGGCGGGATTCCTTCCCAGCAGGTGGGCCGGCGGCGCGGCCCGGCGAGGGGCCGACGGCGCGGCCCGCGGACGGGTGTGTCAGCCCTTGATGCCACCGGCGAGGGCGTTGCCGCCGCCGAGGCCTCGGGACACGAGGACGTAGAGGGCGATGACCGGTACGGAGTACACGATCGAGAACGCGGCGAGCTGCCCGTAGGCGACGGCGCCGTTCTGCCCGAAGAAGTTGAAGATGCTCACCGCGGCGGGCACCTTGTCGGGCGAGAGGAGCAGCACGAAGGGGACGAAGAAGTTCCCCCAGGCCTGGATGAACACGAAGATGAACACCACGGCGATGCCCGGGCGCATGAGCGGGATGACGATCCGCCACAGCGTGGTGAGCATCGAGGCGCCGTCGGTCCACGCCGCCTCCTCGAGCGAGATCGGCACCGAGTCCATGAAGTTCTTCGCCATCCAGATGGCCATCGGCAGGCTGGTCGCGGCGAGGAAGAAGATGCAGCCCCACACGTTGTCGATGAGGTTCAGCGACACGAACAGCGCGTAGACGGGGACCATCATCGCGGTGATCGGCAGGCCGGTGCCGAACAGGATGCTGTAGAGGAACGGCTTGTTCACCCGCATCTTGTACCGGGACAGCGGGTAGGCGGCGAGGATCGCGACGACGACCGTGACGACCGCCGTGCCGCCGGAGAGCAGCAGGCTGTTCCCGAGCGGGATGAACGACAGGTCCGGTGTGAGCACCTTCGCGAAGTTGTCGAGCGTGAACTGCGTCGGCATCTTCACGGACAGCGACGCCTGCGTGTCGAGCGAGGCGAGCACGAGCCACAGCAGCGGCACGGCGAAGCACACGGCGATGACGAGCAGCACGACGTTCGACACCCAGCGCATCGTGCGGCCGCGCGGCGAGGTCATGTGCAGCGCACCGGGGGCTGTCACCGCGCGGGTGGCGTTCGAGACCGGACGGTCAGCGGTGAGGGCCATGGTCAGTCCACCTCCGGCTTCAGTGCCTTGATGTAGATGATCGAGAAGACCGCGCCCACGATGAGCAGGATCGTGGCGATCGCCGTCCCGAAGCCGAGCTGCGAGAACTTGAACGCCTCCTGGTAGGCCAGGATCGGCAGCGTCGACGAGTTCGTGCCGGGGCCGCCGCCGGTCATCACGAAGATGAGCGTGAACACCGACAGCGTCTGCAGCGTCGTCAGCATGAGGTTCGTCGAGATCGACCGCCGGATGACCGGGAGCGTGATGTACACGAGGCGCTGCCAGCCGGCGGCACCGTCGACCTCGGCGGACTCGGTGATCTCCTCGGGGACCTCCTGCACGGCGGCGGAGTAGACGAGCATCGAGAACGCCGTCCCGCGCCAGATGTTCGCGAGGATGACCGCGAGCATCGGGTACGTGTACAGCCAGTTCGGCCCGGTGATCCCGATGGTCTTCAGGAACTCGTTGAGCGTGCCCTCGTCGTTGAAGAACGCGTACGCGGCGAACGACGCGACGATCTCGGGGAGCACCCACGCGGCGACGACGAACGTACCGACGATGGACCGGATGACCTTGTTGGCGCTCCGCATGAGGAGGGCCAGCCCGAGACCGAGCACGTTCTGGCCGACGACGGCGGAGGCGAGCAGGAAGACGATGGTGAGGATGACGGACTTCGGGAAGTCCGGGTCCTGGAAGAGCTCGACGTAGTTCTTCAGCCCGACGAACTGCTGGTCGGAGGCACCGACGCCGGTGAGGGCGGAGTTGGTGAACGACCCGTAGAACGACGAGATGACGGGGCCGAGCAGGAAGATGACGAGGAGGACGACGGCGGGCAGGAGGGGGACGGCCCGTCCGACGTTCCGCAGCGGCTTCCGCTTGCGCGGGACCGGCGGATCGGTGCGCTTCGGCGCACCGGGCGCCGACAGGGTCGGCACGAGGGGGGTGCTGGACACGGTTGGTTGCCTTCCGGGTGCGGAGAGGGTTCCGAAGGTGGGTGGCGACGGACGGGAGGCGCGGCGCACGACGCGAGCCGCGCCTCCAGTCCGTCAGGTGGTGACGAGCGTCAACCGGCGGAGACGGTGTTGTCCTTGCCGACGACCTGTTCGACGGCCGTGTCGTACGCGGCAGCCGCCTGCTTCGGTGTCTGCTGCCCGGTCATGACCGACTCCATCGCGACCTGGATCGCGTTCGAGACCTGCGAGTAGTCGCTCGTCGCCGGGCGGAAGTTGGTGTGTTCCACCAGCCCGGAGAAGAACTTGAACGTGGGGTTCGCGTCGGTGTAGGCGCTGTCCTCGGCGACGTCCTTGCGCACGGCGATCTGGCTGTTCTCGGTGTCGTACTTCAGCGAGCCGTCCTTGTCGAGGAACTTCGTGATGAAGTCGAACGCGGCCTGCGGGGCCTTCGAGTTCTTGCCGATCGCGAGCGTCCAACCACCCGACATGGAGTTGTAGCCGGGCTCCTGACCGTTCTGCGTCGGGAACGCTGCCTGGCCCATCACGTCGTTCCACTCAGCCCACGGCGCGGTGCCGGTCTTCAGCCACGTGCCGGACTGCCACGAGCCGTCGAGGTCGATCGCGAGCTTGCCCTGGGGCAGCCACGTCTGCGCGATGGTCGTGCCGACGTTCGTGTCGAGCGCCTGCTGCGGTGTCGGGCCGAGGCCGCCCTGGTAGACGTCCTTCACGAACTGCAGCGAGTCCTGGAACTGCTTCGAGCCCGTGACCCACTTCTTGTCCTTATAGAGCGTGTTGCCGGAACCGTCCGCCCCGTACAGGAGCATCTCGAAGCCCTGCATGGTCGAGGCCTCGCCCTGCGCCTTGCCCGAGTAGATGTTGAACGGGATGACGCCGGAGTCCTTCTCCTTGATGGTCTTCGCCGCGGCGAGGACGTCATCCCAGGTCTTCGGCTGCCACGGGACCGGCAGGCCGACCTTCTTGAAGATGTCCTTGTTGTACCAGAGGGCCCGGGTGTCAGTGCCCATCGAGACGCCGTAGGTCTTGCCGTCGACACCCTCGCCGGCCTGCTTGGCGTTGTCGTAGAACTGGTCCCAGTCCTTCCACTTGGCCACGTACTCATCGAGCGGCAGGAGGTACCCGGCCTGGGCGTCGGCCTTGATGAGGAAGGTGTCCTCGTACATAACGTCCGGTGCGGTGGCCGGCGCCTTGTTCATGAGCGCGAGCTTCGTGTAGTAGTCGTTGCCCTGCGCCTGGATCGGCACGAGGGTGACCTTCTTGCCCGGGTACTCCTTCTCGTACTCCTTCTTGACGACCTTCATCTGGGCGTCGAGCTGCTGGAAGGCGCCGAACTTCTGGTAGGCGATCTTGATGGTGTCGCTCGAGGCAGACCCTGAGCTGGAACAACCCGCCAGTCCGACCGCGGCGACTGCCACGGCTGCGAGACCGGCGATGATTCGGGTGCGGCGTTTCATCGGTGCTCCTTTGCACGGGATGTTCGCGGGCTCCGTCACCCGCGCGCAGGATTACTCCACCGTATTTACTTATCCGTGTCAAGAGCCTGTTCGTGTCGATTCGGTCACGCTCCCGGACGGCTCAGACCGGGGTGGCGCCTCCGGTCACGGTGATGCCGCCGGTCGCCGGGACGTCGACGAGCAGCACGCTCG
Source organism: Curtobacterium sp. AB451 (assembly GCF_050585845.1). NCBI lineage: Bacteria > Bacillati > Actinomycetota > Actinomycetes > Micrococcales > Microbacteriaceae > Curtobacterium > Curtobacterium sp. AB451. The sequence continues at coordinate 490,205 of NZ_JBOBQG010000002.1, read as the reverse complement.
GCCGCCCGACGTGCCGTCCCTGTCGGATCACCACGCGGTCGTCGGGCTGGACCGCGCCGACCTCGCGGAGGTACGCGCCGGTCGACGCCGCCGCCGATCCCGTCGCCGGATCCTCGGTGATCCGACCGGCCGGGAAGAGGTTCCGCGCCTCGTACTCCAGCGCGCCCGTCCGGTGCAGCACCGTGACCGTCCCCGCCCAGCCCGCCTCGCGCTTCAGGGCAGCGAGGGGCTCCGGGGCGAAGCGGAACTGGTGGAACAGCTCGACGTCGGCGAGGACGATCACCGGGTGCCAGTTCCCCGCGAACGACTCGAGCACCGGGAAGTCCGGCGCGACGTCGTCGATCGTCAGGCCGAGCAGGGCGAACAGCCGATCGCGCAGGTCGGGATCGAGCGGACGGGACTCGGGAGGAACACTCGTCATCGCGACCTGGACGCTGCCGTCCGCAGCGGCCGTGGCGTCGAGGGCGATCTCGCCCGCGGCGGTCGTGAAGACCCGGCGTCCGAGACCCTCGCGCTCGGCGAGCACGACCGCGGTGGCGATTGTCGCGTGACCGCAGAACGGGACCTCGGCCGCCGGCGAGAAGTACCGCACGTGGGCGCCCGCCTCGGTGCGCCCGGTGACGAAGGCGGTCTCGGGGTAGCCGACCTCCTGCGCGATCGCGAGCATGTCGTCGTCGGACAGGCCGGACGCGTCCAGGACGATGCCGGCGGGGTTGCCGCCCCCGGGCTCGGCGGCGAAGGCGGTGTAGCGGAGGATCTCGGTGCGCACCATCCGACGGTACCGCCGGGCGCTTGGCCTCGCTGGCGCGTGGGCCGCGGGCGTGCGGGCCACTGGCGTGCGGGCCGCGGGCGCGCGGGCCGCTGGCGCGCGGGCCGCTGGCGTGCGTTCGTGAGCAGGAACGGTCGGATCCGCGCCACGAACCCGACCATTCCTGCTCACCGGATCACTCCGAGGCGGGGGTCCCCCGGCGTCGTGCGGCCCGCGGGCCCGGTCAGGCCGGTCGGTCGAACCGCGCCCCGCGTTCGTCGGACGGCTGCGCCAGGAGCACCAGCAGCACGATGTTGCCGATCCGCACCAGGTAGAGCAGCACCCACCATCCCGAACGGCCCGAGTCGTGCAGGCGCCGAACCGCGATCGCGATCCAGGGCAGCGCGATGACGAGCAGGACGACGCCGTAGAGCCCGATGCCGATCTGCGCGATCGGTGGGAGGGAACCCAGCAGGTACCCCCACACCGGGAACGGGTTGAACGAGCGCATCGCGTCGTCGAGCATCGCCGAGTCGGCTGCGCTCACCGGGCCCGGTCGCCACGTCACGATGCCGATGGCCCAGGGGATCTGCAGGGCCTGGACGATGAGGAACGACCACAGCGCCCACCACCAGAACTCCGGTCGTGCGGCGCGCCCCCGGAACACGGTGTAGCCGCGGAAGAACCGTGGGAACGCCGACACGAAGGTCGCACCGTGCCACGGCACGCCGACCGGGGGTTGGGTTGCTCGTGGTTCGGTCTGCACACGTCCCGCCTACCGAGGAATCCTGAGCGCTGCTCGCGTCGGGCGTCCCCCGGTGCGGCGTGTGCGGACCCCGGGCGACATCGTCGCTGTCGTACGACGACCACGATGTCGCAACGCCTCACCACAGGCCCCCACGCAGGTCGCCCGCGCAGGTCGCCCCCGGTGTCAGGCGACGCTGGCGTGCGTTCGTGAGCAGGAACGGTCGGGTCCGCGCCACGAACCCGACCATTCCTGCTCACCGGATCACTCCGAGGCGGGGGTCCCCCGGCGTCGACGGAGCACGAGCACGCCCGCACCGGCGACGAGCAGCAGGAACGCGGCGAGCGCGGCGACTCCGAGACCCTCGGCACCGGTGAACGCGAGCGCACCGGTGACCGGGTCGATCGTGATCGTCGTCCAGCCGAGCACCGTGCCGTCCTCGGCGGTCACCACGATGCGGTGTTGCCCCGCGGGGGCGTCGGCGGGGATGGTCGCCGTGACCGTGCCGTCCGCTGCGACCGTGGCGGTGCCGAGGAGCGTCGGCGTGGAGAACATCCAGACGTGCACCTGCTGCCCGGCGTACCGGGTGCCGACGCCGACCGTGATGGTGTCGCCGGGGCGCGCGGTGGCCGGGGCGATGAGCGAGCCGCGGTTCACCTGGGTCAGAGACGCCTCGGACGGCGCGATGGGTGATCCCGAGGGCGACGTGCCCGACCCGGGGGCCGACCCACCCGGCGCGGTGTCACCCGGCGCGGGCGTCGACCCGCCACCCGGGGTCGGCGTCGTCCCGCCGTCACCCGGAGTCCCGCCGTCACCCGGAGTCCCGCCGTCGCCCGGCGTCCCGCCGTCGCCCGGCGTCCCACCGTCGCCCGGCGTCCCACCGTCGCCCGGCGTGGGCGTCGGCGTCGGCGGCGGCGTCGTCCCGCCGTCACCCGGAGTCCCACCGTCACCCGGGGTCGACGAGTCGCACGGGTAGGTGCCGGTCCGGAGCGAGAACCCGTCCGTGTCGTTGTCGTCCGCGTAGAACGTCGCCCGCGCACCCTCGGTGCAGACGCCCGAGATCGCGAAGCCCTCGTTCGCCAGCGTCCGGTCCGCGTTCGTCGGCGCCTCGTACACCGTCGTGGCGGCGAAGGCCCCGTCGGTCACCTCGTACAGTGCCGTCCGGCCGGAGCAGGCGTCGTCGCACACCACCCAGAGCGCGTCGAGCGTCGGGTCGAACTGCACGTCGGCGACGACGGAGAACGGCGTCGCGATCGTCGCCACCCGCTGGGACCCGCCGTCGGACATCAGGGCGTACGCGTACACGCTCGCGGTGCCCTCGACGCCGACGAAGAACAGCCCGTCGCCGTGTCCGGCGTAGGTCGCCGGCGAGTACGCGGCGCCGGTGTGCTCGTCCGCGAAGCCGTGTGCGGTGAGCCACGAGTCCGGGATCCAGGTGACGCCCTCGAGGCCCGCGTTCGCCCCGAGCCCGGGGAAGTCCGCCGCGAGGTTCCACTCGTCGGTCGCGTTCAGCGTCGTCTGGGAGCCGTCGGTGGTCGCGAAGCGCAGCACCGCGGGACGGCTGGTCCCGGACACGTCGTTGTTCCGCTCGGTCGAGACGTACACGGCACCGGGGTCGTCGGAGGTGACGGTCACGCCCTCGGCGTCCGGCGTCCCGGAGCCGTCGGCGTAGTGGAGCTCGGTCCCGGCCGCGTTCGTCGGCGCCCAGCCGCCCGCCCCGTCCGACGTGAGGTGGTAGAGCAGCCCGTCGCCGTTCTGCACCGCCCAGAGCTGCCCCGCGGCCGACGCCGGGGTCGACGCCGATGCCGACGGCGTCCAGTCGATGCCGCTCAGGTCACCGGTGAAGGTGTCCTCGTCGTCGAGCACCCGCTCGTCCGGACCGCCGGGCCACGCCTCGGCGGTGACCACGCCGACGAACCGGTTGGCGGCACCCTTGGTCGGTGCGGCGGTCTCGGCGAACGCCCCGGTGCCGTCGGGGTTCCGGCCGTACGTCGTCGCGGCGTGCGCCGTCCACGAGTACGAGTCGACGAGGGTCCCCCGTGCGTCGAGGAGCCGTGCCGAGTCCGCCTTGCCGAGCCCGAACCCGAAGTCCTGCTCGTCGAGCACCGTGAAGCCACCGGGAGCGACGGTCGTGCCGGACGGGATCGCGTACGCGTGCGCGTCGTCACTGTCCGAGAACACGTACCCGCCGAGGTCGACGGTCGTCGTCCCGGTGTTCGTCAGCTCCACCCAGTCGCCCGGGGTGCCGCCGTCGGACTCCACCTCGTTGATGCGCACCGGCGAGGAGCAGTCGTTCGCCGCGCCCTTCGTCGACGCGGTCGTGTCCACGAGGGCACCGGTGCCGTCCGGGCAGCGCCCGTACGTGACCGCCGCGTGCGCGGTCCACGCGTACCGGAGCACCAGGTCGCCCGCCGGGTCGTAGACCCTGACGGTGTCGGCGCCGCCGAGCCCGAAGTCGAAGCCGGGAGCGGTCGCGGACAGCTGGTCGAGGACGAAGTACCCGCCCGCGGCGATGATCGAGCCGGTCGGCAGGACGTACGCCTCGTGGGAGCTGTCGTCGTCGAGGAACGCGTACCCGGACAGGTCGATCGCCGCCGACGACGTGTTCGCGAGCTCGACCCAGTCGGTGTCGTCGCCGTTCGACTCGACCTCGTTGACGACCAGTCCGTTCGCGGCGGACGCCCCCACGGTGGGGTCGTCGTCACCGACGGCAGCGGAGGCGGGGGACGTCGTCAGGGCGCCGCCGACGACGACGAGGGCAGCGACGACGGACGCGCCGAGGCGCAGAGCACGGGGATGCATGCAGGGTCCTTCTCGGGTGTTCAGGGGGGACCTGCACGACTGTTCAGCATCCGGGCATCCGGCCGGTGGCGTCGAGGTGAACGACGGGTGTCGCCCGCACCGCACGGGACGGCACCGTGTGCCGGACGGGAGGCGCGGGTCGGCCCCGCACCGCGCCTCCTGGCCGGTGGTGCGCGCGACGGACCTCCGTCAGCGACGGATGAGCAGGGTGCTCGCCCGCGGCGACAGCGCCGCGTCGAGGACGAGGCAGGCCGCGCCGACCGCGGCCACGTCGGCGCCGCGGTCGCTCTCGGTCACGACGACCGGGTGCTTCGGGACGAGCAGCGGCGACCCGACGATCGCCTCGCGCGCGGCCGGCAGAGCGGCGCTCGCGATCCGCGACCAGAAGGGCCCGCCGAAGACCACCCGGTCGATGTCGAGCAGGTTCACGATGAGGACGACCGCGTTCCCCATCACCGTCCCGGCCTCGGCCGCGAGCCCACGGGCCACCGGGTTCCCGGCCTCGATCGCCGCTCCGAGTGCGTCCCAGGCCCGGTCGACGGCCGCGACGCCCGCCGGGGCGCCGCCGAGTGCCAGGCCGCGCGCCTGCGCGACGTGCACCAGACGGTCCGGGGCGACCGCCGCACCGACCTCGCCGCGGGTGCCCTCGCCGTCCGGCGTCCCGGCGAGCGACCCCTGGTCGACCATGATGTGCCCGGCGTCACCGGCGTTCGACCCGACGCCGCGGACGGGCTCGTGGTCGACGACGAGCCCCACACCGAAGCCCGTACCGAAGTAGACGAAGGCGAAGTTCCGCGCCGAGGACTCCCCGGCGAGGAACATCTCACCGATCACCGCCGCCGTGACGTCCTTCTCGAGGAGCACCGGGTACCCGGTCGCCTCGGCGAGCGCATCGCGCAGCGGGACGTCCCGCCACCGCGGCAGGAACGGCGGGTCGAGCACGACACCGGCGTCGACGTCGATCGGACCGGGGCTCGCGATGCCCACCCCGAGCACGGCGTCCACGTCGACCCGGGCACCCGCCACGAGGTCGTCGACCGCGGTCGCGATGGTCCGGACCACCTCGGACGGGTCGTCGGCGGTCGGGGTCGACGTGGTGCTCGACGCGACGACGGTCCCGGCGAGGTCCAGCAGCACGTAGGTGACGACCGCCGGGTCGACGTGCACCCCGACGGCATACCGACTGCCGGCCTCGAGCCGCAGGATGGTGCGGGGCTTGCCGCGACCGGACACGACCGTGCCGGACTCCGCGATCATCCCCGCCTCGATGAGGAACCGCGTGACGTTCGACACGGTCTGCGCGCTCAGGCCGGTGCGGGACGCCAGCTCGACCCGGCTCAGCCCGTCCGGCGAGCGACGCACCGCGTCGAGCACGACCGTCCGGTTGAACCCACCGATCGACGGGAGGTTCGCCCCACGCCGATGCTCTGCCATGCCGCGACCATACCGCGCCGGTCGGCCCGGCACCGGTGGCACAACGGTGCGGTATCGGTCGCGCGGCCCGCTGGCCCCCACACGGGTCGCACGGCTACCCTGAGCGGCATGACGGACCTCCGCCTCGAAGAACTCTCCGCGTCGACCGCTGCGGCGGCGAACTCCCTGACGCTCAAGCCCGGGCAGGAGCAGTTCGTGCAGCCGACCACCTACGGCGTCGCGGAGTCGGACGTGAAGCCGAGTTCGGCGTGGACGCGTGTGGTCCTCGACGGCGACGAGGTCGTCGGCATGATCATCGGCACCTTCGACGAGGACAACGCCGAGGAAGAACTGCGCAGCGCGATCTGGCGGGTCAACGTCTCGGCGACGGCCCAGGGTCGCGGCGTCGGTCGCTTCGCGGTGCACGGCCTCGCCGACGAGGCCCGCAACCGTGGGCTCGAGCGCCTCACCGTCGTGTACGAACCCGGTGGCGACGACAGCCCCGAGGCGTTCTTCCGCGCCGTCGGGTTCGAGGTCGTGCGCGAGACCCAGTACGGCGACCACTTCGCGGTCCTGCAGTTGGTGTGACCGAGGCTCCCCCCGACGACTTCGGCGCAGCCGTGGCCGAGGTCGTCCGGCTCATCCCGGCGGGTCACGTCATGACCTACGGCGACGTGGCCGCGGCGCTCGGCTCCCGGGCGTCGCGTGCCGTCGGCAAGGTCATGGCGCACGAGGGCTCCGACCTGCCGTGGTGGCGCGTGGTGCGGTCCGGCGGTCTGCCCCCGGTGCACCACGAGGCCCGGGCGCACGAGCACTACCGCGCCGAGGGCACCCCGCTCGTGCAGGGGGCGACGACCTGGAGGATCGACATGCGTCGGGCGCGCTGGTCACCCGCCACGGACGCGGACGACCCGTTCTGAGCGCACACGGTTAAGCGGTCGGATCTCTCGACTCAGATTCCGGCGATCCAACGGTCTAGAGCGGACTCAGGTGAGCGCATGCTGTTGTCGTCGATAAAGGGGAGAGTCAGCGCGCTCAGACGTGAACGCCTCCCAGCAAGCACTTCGCCCGCGACCACGCGCCCCGTTCCTGCGATCCAATCCGCAACCTGTACCCGTGGGTCATCCTTCGACTGCACCTGCACTATTCGCTTCAGTCGCGCACCCCAAAGGTGCTCCGCATTCAGCTGAACGATTTCGAGCATCTGATCGGTCATCTGCCGGTATTCATCCATCAACAATTCAAATTCTGACCCGCGGAGTCGCTCGTGCCAAGTGGTCGTCACGACGAGTAGCGTCGGTAACATTGGCTCAAGATCGAGTGTCTTCGAAAAGTCCTTCTCTATCAAGTACGCTTCGGATCGCGCCTTCCATAAGAGTTCGAGCATTCTGGAAGCGCGACTATCATGCGAAGCACTAAGAATCGCCATTCGGAGCGCGTTGACGAATTCAAGCGCACGATTCTTTGGCGCATGCGCCTCCTTATACGATCGGCAGAGACGATTGAAACTTTCTAGAAGCTTCGCTCGTATGGCGTCGCCAAGCACAGGAAGCACATAGTCCGCGATCTCGTTCGCGTAAAACGCCTCGTACTCAAACCCAACGGGACGTCCAGAAGTGTACGAATCCTCCTCTATGAGAAGAGATACCATCTTGCCTGCAAGAAACTTCTCTTTGTCCGCCAAGTAGATACTCGCCTTGCCGTCGAGAGGGCCGCCAGCTTCAAACAAACGTTCTACGACGGGCCGGTGCTTACTGATGAGCTTCGGCAACTTCAGCTCAGCACTCGAACTAGCCTCATTCTCGGTCGAACCAATTGCTTTGCGCGTAGCAACTACCAAGTCGTGCGCCTCGGACTCGTCGAGGTCGGTAGTGCCGTAACTGAAAAAACGGTGCGTTGGTCGACTGAGGTTTTCCCCATCCGAGCCTGACTCGTCTCCCACTACTTGTAGAACCATGGCAACACCCTATGGGTCTCTGCGCTCGGCCCGACCTTCACAACACGACGAGCGATCGGTCTCACGGGTCGAGCGCGATCATGGCGGGGTCGCCTCTCGGTGTCGGCCTGCAGGCAGATGTCCAGGGGATTACCTCGATCGATTCGTTCGGTGTTCCGGGAGACGACGTCTCGGATGTTGAGGTCTCGTCCCGCTGTGGACCCGAATACGAAAGTGTGGCAGTCTGCCGGACCTTGGCCGACGTGGCCAGGCGACGTCCGTTGGGGGTAACGCTAACCACACGACCCGTCGTCGATGGGCGTCCACCACTAGTTGACTCGCGGCGGCACGCTGCATCCGTGCATCTGGCGTCGCCTCACGCGTCGAAGCGTGCGCCCTTCGGGTTCGACGGCAGCAGGCACATGACGAAGAGCACGAGCGAGCCGATGCCGACCACCACGTGCAGGAACTGCCAGAAGCCGGAGAGGTTCGCGTCGTGCAGCCGTCGGGCGCCGAGGGCGAGGGACCCGATCAGCGTCGCCAACCCCCAGAGCACGAACAGGTAGGAGCCGACCGGGTTCTCGAGCACCGGGGTGTCCGGCGTGAAGACCTGCGGCACGAGCTGCAGCACCAGTCCGATCGCGAGCGACGTGATCCACCACCACCAGAACTCGGAACGGGAGGCCCGCCCGGTGAACACGGTGTACTTCCGCCAGAACCGCCGGACGGCCTCGGTGAAGGGTGCCCCGTAGAAGGGGTCGCGCAGGGCCACGCCGCCGGGCTGCACGCTGTCGTCGCTCATGGGTCCACCCAACCACGTGGAACCACGGATCCGACGTGGAACCAGCGCGAGTGCGTGGTTCCACGTCGGATCCGTGGTTCGTCCGACAGGGCCGATCGACGGTGCCGCTACACGAGCGAGTCCCGCCAGGCCGCGTGCAGCTGGGCGAACCGTCCGGTCCCGGCGATGAGGTCGGCCGGGGTGCCGTCCTCGACGATCCGGCCGTACTCCATCACGAGCACGCGGTGCGCGATCGCGACGGTCGACAGACGGTGCGCGATGATGACCGCGGTCCGGTCGGCGAGCAGCGTCTCGAGCCCCTCCTGCACGAGCCGCTCCGACGGGATGTCGAGCGACGCCGTGGCCTCGTCGAGGATGAGCACCTTCGGGTCCGCGATGAACGCCCGGGCGAACGACAGGAGCTGCCGCTGCCCGGCCGACACCCGGCCGCCGCGCTTGTTCACGTCGGTGTCGTACCCGTCGGGCAGCGCCATGATGAACTCGTGCGCGCCGACCGCCTTCGCCGCCGACTCGATCTCGTCCCGTGACGCCCCCGGCTTGCCGAGCGCGATGTTGTCCGCGACCGTGCCGGAGAACAGGTACGCCTCCTGCGTGACCATGACGATCGCGCGACGCATGTCCTTCGTGTCGAGGTCCCGCAGGTCGACGCCGTCGAGCCGCACCGAGCCCTCGGACGGGTCGTAGAAGCGCGCCATGAGCTTGGCGAGCGTCGACTTGCCGGCACCGGTCGACCCGACGAGCGCGATCGTCTGGCCCGCCGGGATGTGCAGGTCGAACTCCGGCAGGACGACCTTGCCCTTGTTGTAGGCGAACACGACGTCGTCGAAGTCCATCTTGCCGGTGGCGTCCGCCAGCCGCGTCGGCTTCGCGGGGTCCGGCACGCTCGGCCGTTCCTCGAGCACGCCGGAGATCTTCTCCATCGCGGCCGAGGCCGACTGGTACCCGTTGTAGAACATCGCGAGTTCCTGGGCCGGGTCGAAGAAGCGCTTGGCGTACAGCGCGACCGCGAGCAGCGCGCCGACCTCGAGCGAGCCGCCGACGATCCGGAAGCCGCCCACGATCACGACCGCTGCGAGCGTGGCGTTCCCGATGAGCACGAGCACGGGGTCGAAGGTCCCGAACAGGTTGAACACCTTCGTGTTCGCCACCCGGTAGTCCTCGACGAAGCCGCCGTACTCGTCGCGGTTGCGGGACTCCTTGCGGAAGGCCTGCACCGCGCGGATGCCCGTCATGGTCTCGACGAAGTGCACGATCACACGTGCCGAGGCGACACGGGTGGCGCGGAACAGCGTCTGCGAGTTCGACTGGAACCAGCGGATCAGGAACCACAGCGGCACGAGCGACACCGCGAGCACCAGCCCGGACGTCGGGTCGAGCGCCACGAGGGCGATCGCCGTGAACACCATGTAGAGCACGCCCTGGATGAGCTGGTTCAGCCCGGAGTCGAGCAGCTCGCGGATCGAGTCGAGGTCACTCGTCTGGCGCGAGATGATCCGGCCGGACGTGTAGGTCTCGTGGAACTCGAGCGAGAGCCGCTGCGTGTGCAGGAACACCCGCTTCCGCAGGTCGAACAGGATCGCCTGGCTGATCCGGGCCGCGAGCACCGTGTACCACGCGGTCAGGACGGCGCCGAGGACGGCCACGACGATGTACGTCGCGACGACGCCGAACGCCGGCACCCAGTCGTTCCGGTCGAGGACGGCCGGCAGGGCGTTGTCGATGCCCCACGCGATGAGCGCCGGACCCGCGACGGTGCCCGCAGTGGAGACCACGACCACGACGCCGAGCAGGACGAGCCGGGCCTTGAGGGGCGCGGCGAGGGACCCGAGCAGGGCGAGGGAGCGACGCCGCAGGCGCTTGCTCTCCGCCTTGGTGAAGTCGTCACGTTCCTCGCCACGCACACCGAGCGTGGTGATCGACGCGGTGACGGGCTGCTGCGCGTCGTCGACGTCCGGTGCGTCGGTCGACTGCGCCGACGTCTGGGCTGGCAGTTGCTGTTCCTGCTGGCTCATGCCATCGCCCCCTCTCGTGCGGTGGCGTCGTCCTCGTCGAGCGACGAGATGACGTAGCGGTAGTGGTCGTTGGTGGCCATCAGCTCCGAGTGGGTGCCGACGGCGGTGACGATGCCGTTCTCCATGAGCGCCACCCGGTCGGCGAGCGTCACGGTCGACGGGCGGTGCGCCACGATGAGCGACGTGGTCTCGGCGAGGACGCGGCGGAGGCCGGCCTCGACCCGAGCCTCGGTGTCGACGTCGAGCGCGGACAGCGGGTCGTCCAGGACGAGCACCGACGGCCGCGCCGCGATCGCACGGGCGAGCGCCAGGCGCTGCCGCTGCCCGCCGGAGAGGGACAGGCCCTCCTCGCCGACACGGGTGTCGACCCCGTCCGGCAGATCGTCCACGAAGGACGCCTGCGCGATGTCGAGGGCCTCGCGCATGACCGCCTCGGCCTCGGCGCCGGACAGGTCGGGGCGACCGAGCAGCACGTTCTCGCGCACGGTCGTCGAGAACAGCGTGGCGTCCTCGAACGCGACGCCGACGTGCCGCCGCAGCTCCTCGCGGGTGAGGTCGCGGATGTCGACCCCGTCGATCGTCACCGAGCCTCCGGTGACGTCGTAGAGCCGCGGCACGAGCGACAGCAGCGTGGTCTTGCCGCAGCCGGTCAGCCCCACGAGCGCCATGGTCTCGCCCGGCTGCAGCTGCAGCTCGACGCCGTTGATGAGGTCCGGGTACTGCGGGGCGGAGTCCTGGTAGCGGAAGTGCACCCCGTTGAAGGACAGCGCTCCGTGCGGCTCGACGATGGTCTTCGGCGACTCGGGGTCGGTGATCGTGTTCTCGGAGTCCATGACCTCGAAGAAGCGGTCGACCGCGGTGCGGGTGTCGAACGTCATCGAGAGCAGGAAGCCGATCGACTCGATCGGGAACCGCAGCACCGTCGCGGTCGCGAAGAACGCGAACAGCTGCCCGACGGAGAGCTCCCCCTGCGAGGCGAGCCAGATGCCGGCGAGCAGGCAGAGCGCGAACGCGACGTCCGGCACGAGCAGCAGCCACAGCCAGATGCTCGCGATCGCCTTCGCCTTCTCGATCTCGGTCCCGCGCAGGGCCTCGGCCTGCTCGCTGAACTCGTCGAGCTTGTAGCGCCCGCGACCGAACGCCTTGAGCACGCGGATGCCGTGCACCGACTGCTCGACGCTCGTGGCGAGGTCGCCGACCTGGTCCTGGCTGCGGCGTGCGACGACGGAGTACCGACGTTCGAACAGCAGCCCGTTGATCCACAGCGGGATGGACGCGACGAGGAACACCAGGCCGAGCAGCCACCCGAAGGTGAACAGCACGACGAAGCCCACCACGATGGTCACGATGTTGACCACGAGCAGCACGACGCCGAACGCCAGCCACCGTCGGATCAACGACAGGTCGGAGACGGAGCGGGACAGCAGCTGTCCGGACTCCCAGCGGTCGTGGAACGCGACCGGCAGGTCCTGCAGCTTCGCGTAGAGCGCGTTCCGCATGCTCGTCTCGATGCGCGTCGACGGGCGCATCACGAGTCGGCGGCGCGAGGCGATGAAGAACGCCTCGAGCACGCCGAGCGCGAGCACGCCGAGGCCGGCCGGCCAGATCTGTGCGGAGTCCTTGGAGGACAGCGGCCCGTCGACGAGCCACTGCAGGACGTAGGGGATCGCGAGCGCGACCAGGGAGGCGCCCATGGCGGCGAACATGCCGCCGATGAGGCGCCGCTGGTGCGGCTTCACGTAGGGGTAGATCCGCGCGATGGCGCGGAAGGTCGAGGGGCGGTCGGTGGACGGGCGCGCCTGGTCTGGCGTCTTGGACATGGATTGCGTCCTCGTGCGTCGTGCCGAGACCCTCTGGATCGGTCGCTGCTGTCGCAGCCGCCGGTCTGGAGGCTCGGTGTCCGTTGCGTGGTGGTCGTCGGCCGAGCGGGTCGGTCGCGTCCTCGGGCCGTGCACGCCCTGGTGAGGCGTGCTCGGTCCGCGTCGCGGTCGCCCGCCGCCGCGTCGGACGCGGCGTCGGTTCGGTCGGAGTGCACCGGGAGCGTGTCGTCCCCCGGGTTCAGGCGTGGGCTCGCGCGGGCCCGTGCTCGTCGTCGTCGCTGGTGTCGCGGCGGCTCGTCGCGTGCTCGTCGTCGTCGGGCGGTCCCGTCGACTCGTCGCTGGCTGTGGGAGGCAGCCCTACGCGGACAGCGGTGCCGTGGCGGCGGGCGCACCCCGGTGGGGGTACGGCGCGACGGCCGCGGACGCGGGACGCGGGCGCATGCCACGGGTCCCGCCGAACGGTCGTGCGTCGGGAGCGGTCCCCACGAGGAGCACGAGACCCGCACGGGCAGCCGTCGCCACGGTTCCGGTCGTCGTGTTCATCGTCACTCCAGTCGTCGTCATCGTCACCGTTGTGTCCGCGGTGCCGCCGGCCGGTGTCTGTGGTGGACACTGGGGCCGTCGGCGTGCCTGTCGCGGAGCCTTACAGACTATTCACAGTCGAACGTGGTGCGCAAGCGTTTTCCGGAGTTGCCGGTTGTTCGACTCAGTGGAAGAAGTGGCGCTCGCCCGTGAAGTACATCGTCACGCCCGCCGCCGTCGCCGCGGCGATGACCTCGTCGTCGCGGACGCTGCCGCCGGGCTGCGCCACCGCGCGGACACCCGCGTCGAGGAGGACCTGCAGGCCGTCCGCGAACGGGAAGAAGGCGTCCGATGCCGCGACGCCGCCCGCGGCCCGCTCCCCCGCACGGCTCACCGCGAGGTGGCACGAGTCGACCCGGTTCACCTGGCCCATGCCGACGCCGACGCTCGCCCCCTGGTTCGCCAGGAGGATCCCGTTCGACTTCACGGCACGGCTCGCCTTCCACGCGAACGCGAGGTCGGTGAGCGTCTGCTCGTCCGCCGGTGCGCCGGCGACGAGGGTCCACGTGGACTGGTCGAACGTGGTGAAGCGGTCGGCGTCCTGCACGAGGAACCCGCCGGAGATCTGCTTGACCTCGCGCGGGGCGAGGGCGAAGTCGGTCGGGAGCGTGAGGAGCCGGATGTTCTTCTTCCGCGAGAGGATCTCGATCGCCTCGGGGTCGAAGGCCGGGGCCACGACGACCTCGGTGAAGATGTCCGCGACCGTCTCGGCCATCTGCTTCGTCACCGGACGGTTCGCGGCGATGACCCCACCGAACGCCGAGAGCGGGTCGCAGGCGTGGGCGGCGGCGTGCGCGGCGGCGATCGGGTCGGCGGCGTCAGCCGGTGCGATCGCGATGCCGCACGGGTTGGCGTGCTTGATGATCGCGACGGCGGGCTCGGCGAAGTCGTAGGCCGCGCGGACGGCGGCATCGGCGTCGACGTAGTTGTTGTACGACATCTCCTTGCCGTGCAGCTGCGCCGCCTGGGCGATCCCGGTCCCACCGGCGCTCGTGTACAGCGCCGCGGCCTGGTGCGCGTTCTCGCCGTACCGGAGCGTCGCGGCGAGGTCGGCGTCCACCGTGAGGTGCTCGTCGAAGCTGCCGGGCGTCTCGGTGTCCCCGCTGGTGGTCGGTGCCGCGGCCGCTGCCACGACGTCGCTCGCGAAGTACCCGGCGACGGCGGTGTCGTAGGCGGCGGTGTGCGCGAAGGCCTGGGCGGCGAGGCGCTTCCGGAGCTCGAGCGTGGTCCCGCCCGCACGGACGGCCTCGACCACCTCGGCGTAGCACGACGGCGACACGACGATCGCGACGTTCGGGTGGTTCTTCGCCGAGGCCCGGACCATCGCCGGGCCACCGATGTCGACGTTCTCGACGACGGTCGCGGTGTCGGCGCCGGAGGCCACCGTCTCGACGAACGGGTACAGGTTGACGACCACGAGCTGGAACGGCTCGATGCCGAGCTCGGCGAGCTGCTGCTCGTGCGACTCGAGGCGGAGGTCGGCGAGGAGGCCCGCGTGCACCGACGGGTGCAGGGTCTTGACGCGGCCGTCGAGCGACTCCGGGAAGCCCGTGACGCTCGAGACGTCCGTGACGGCGTACCCGGCGTCGCGGATCGCTCCGGCCGTGGAACCGGTCGAGACGATCTCGACGCCGGCGTCGGCGAGGGCCCCGGCGAGCTCGAGCAGGCCGGACTTGTCGCTCACCGAGATGAGCGCCCGCCGCACGGGGACGAGGTCCCGGTCGCGGTACAGGCTGGGGTCGGCTGCGTGCACGCTCATGCGCTCGGGGTGCCCTTCAGGTCGGTGGTGCCGTTGGCGATGTCGAGGATGGTCTGGATGAGCAGGCGTCGCTCGACCGGCTTGATGCGGTCGTGCAGCGTCGACTCGGAGTCGCCGGGGAGCACGGGGACGCGCTCCTGGGCGAGGATCGGGCCGCTGTCGACGCCGTCGTCGACCTGGATCACGCTCGCACCGGTCTGCTCCACACCGGCGGCGAGGGCGTCCCGCACGCCGTGGGCTCCGGGGAACTCGGGCAGGTAGGCCGGGTGCGTGTTGATGACGGCGGGCGCGAACTCGGACACCACCGCGGGCGGGAGCAGCCGCATGAGCCCGGACAGCACGAGCAGGTCGGGCGTCCACGGGCGGATCTGCTCGGCGAGGGCTTCCCCCCACGCGGCGCGCGTCTCGTAGCGCGAGAACGGCACCGTGAAGGTGGGGATCTGGAACTCTTCGCCGAGGCCGAGTCCCTCGGCGTCGCGGTCGGCACCGATGGCGACGACCCGCGCGGGGTACTCCGCGTCGAGGGTCGCCTCGAGCAGGGCCCGCAGGTTCGAGCCGGCACCGGAGATCAGGACGACCAGTTCGAGCACGGGACAACCCTACCGGGCCGCGGTCACCGGTCGTCCTTGGGGCGGCGCCACCACGGCAGCTCGTCCTCGGGGATCTGGTCCGTGGCGTCCCACCGCTGCTGCGGGGCCGCCGGCGCGGACGGTGCTGCACTCGTCGTGACGCCGCCGTGGTCGTCGTCGGCGTCGTCGCGGCCGGCGACGAACTCCTCGGTGCTCCACGGGAACGCGGGCTGCGGCTCGGTCCCGGGCGCGTGCGGCACGGGTGCTGCGGGCTGCTCCGGCTCGCGGTCGGCGCCGGTCGCCCGGTCGCGCAGGTCGCCGACGCGTTCCCGGACGCCGTCGGCCGCTCCGCGCAGGCGGTCGCGGATCGCGCCGACGCCACCGCGGCCGGTGCCCCGGGAGCGGTCGGCAGCGCGGTCGGCGGGCACCCGGTCGGCGGCGACCACGTCGGTGCGGGCCCACTCCGGCAGCTCGACGTCGGCGTCCGGGTCGCGGTCCGGCGCGGGGTCGGGTGCGGTCCGGGAGGCGCGGCTCGACGCCGCCACGTCGCCAGCGGTCGTCCCGGGGGTCGTCCCGGGGGCGATCGTCGCGGCGCCCGTCGTCCGAGCGGGGGTCGGGTCCGTCGTCCGGTCCCGCTCGTCGGGGGCAGCGTCGGCGGCGGCAGCGCGGACCGGGACCCGTTCGTCGGGGTCGGTCCGCGTGGCGGCGGCACGCGCCCGCTCGCCCGGGTCCCGGCGGGCCGGAGCACGGGTCTGGTCGGCGCCGGTCGCGGCGTCGCCGTGCGCCTCCTCGACGACGAAGCGGTGCACGTCGGTGGTCCGACCGGCTCCGGCACGGTCGAGTGCGGCGAGGAGCGAGCCCTCGGCGGTGTCGGCGTCCGCGTCGGCACGATCGTCCTCGACCTCGTGCCACTGCTCGCGTGCCCGGATCCGTTCCGGCACCCGGACGAGGTCGCTGCCCGCTGCGAGCGCGACCACCGCCGGGACGCCGACCTCGAGGGCGGCGAAGGCCCCGACGACGAGCGCGTGCGGACCGACGTCGGCCAGGCGACCGGGGCCGAACGACCCCGACGACAGCCAGGCGACGAACCCGGTCAGCACCCCGGCGACGACGCCGGCCGCCACTCCGCCGAGTGCACGGTGGAGCGCCGAGTCGGCGCTGCCGAGCGTCCGGACGAGCCGCGGGCGCAGGAGCCCGCCGGCGGCGAACCCGGCGACGACGGGCACGAGCACCCAGACGAGCCCGAAGGTGTGCCCGGACGCCGGCAGCGCCCCGAACACCGGCAGGCCGGGGATCGGGCCGAGCGTCGTGCCGATCGGCGACACGCTGGAACCGGTCCCGATCGCGAACCCCGGCCCGACGAGCCACGCGGTCGCCCAGCCCACGAAGTCCGGCAGGAAGGCGAGCTGTCCGACCGTCAGGGCGACGCCGCCGACGATGCCGGCGTGGGACCGCTCGTAGAGCGAGATGACCTCGGCGAAGGACGCGAAGAGCAGGACGGCGACGACCACCCCGGCGACCGCGACGACCACGGCGGTCGCAGCGGTGCCCGCGCGCAGGCCGAACGCCCCGACGGCACGCCAGGTGGCCGGCACGCGTTCGAGCCCGTCGAGCACGCGCTGCGTGAGCGGATCGGCCGGCAGGCCCCGTCGCCGTCGGCACACCTCGCTCGTCACGAGCGCGGGGATCCCGAACCAGAGGGCGGGCAGGACGATCGCCTGCCACAGCGTCGGCACGGTCGCGCCCGAGCGTGACGACAGGGCGACGAGGAGCCCGAGGACGGCGACGACACCGGTGCCGACGAGCAGGCCCGTCGTGCGGTGGTCGGTCTCGGCGAACCGGCGCCCCGCTCGTCCGGCGAGCCACGCGGTGACGAGGGCGAAGCCGAGCGCGGTCAGGGTCACGTGGATCGGGTCGGCGGCGCCGGTCACCCCGGACGACTTCGCGAGGGCCGAACCGAGGAGGAACGACACGTCGACGCCGTGCCCGACGAGCCAGACGCTCCCCGTGGCCTTCCAGAACACGTCCCAGTCGACCTGCAGCCCGTACTCGAAGCCCCACAGGAGGGTCAGCGGGACGAGCGCGATCCCGAGGCCGACGCCGACCGTCACGACCGCCTCGATCGCGGCGAGCAGTGCGGTTCCCAGGCGGTTCATCGCAGCGAGGATACGTGCCGATGTCCGCTTCGCCGGGGAGCCGCGCGGCGGCGGGGCGAACGTCCCCCCGCGTCACGACGGGAGGCGCGGTGCCAGCCGGCACCGCGCCTCCCGTCCGACCCGTGACGGGTCGTGACCGCTACTTGCTCGCGACGACCTCGCGGAGCAGCGCCGCCGTCTCGGACGGCGTCTTGCCGACCTTGACGCCGGCGGCCTCGAGCGCCTGCTTCTTCGCCTCGGCGGTACCGGCGGAGCCGGACACGATCGCGCCGGCGTGGCCCATCGTCTTGCCCTCGGGAGCGGTGAAGCCCGCGACGTACCCGACGACGGGCTTCGTGACGTGCGCCTTGATGTAGTCGGCCGCGCGCTCCTCGGCGTCGCCGCCGATCTCACCGATCATCACGATCGCCTCGGTCTCGGGGTCGGCCTCGAACGCGGCGAGCGCGTCGATGTGCGTCGTCCCGATGACGGGGTCGCCGCCGATGCCGATGGCGGTCGAGAAGCCCAGGTCACGGAGCTCGTACATCATCTGGTAGGTCAGCGTGCCCGACTTCGAGACGAGGCCGATCGGGCCCTTGCCGGTGATCGTCGCCGGGGTGATGCCGACGAGCGACTCACCGGGCGTGATGATGCCGGGGCAGTTCGGGCCGATGATGCGGGTGGTGCCGCCCTTGGCCTTCGCGTGCGCCCAGAACTCGGCGGAGTCCTGCACCGGGATGCCCTCGGTGATGACGACGACGAGGGGGATCTCGGCGTCGATGGCCTCGAGCACGGCGTCCTTCGCGAACGCCGGCGGCACGAAGACGATCGAGACGTCGGCGCCGGTGGTGTCGATGGCTTCGCGGACGGTGCCGAAGACGGGGAGCTCGACGTCGCCGTGCGTGACGGTGGTGCCGGCCTTGCGGGCGTTCACGCCGCCGACGACCTGCGTGCCGGCCTTGAGCATGAGCGCGGTGTGCTTGGTGCCCTCGCCGCCGGTGATGCCCTGGACGATGACCTTGGAGTCCTTGTTGAGGAAGATCGACATGGTCAGTCCCTTCAGGCCGCTGCGGCGGCGAGTTCGGCGGCCTGCTCGGCCGCGTCGTCCATGGTCGCGGCGACGGTGACCAGCGGGTGCGCTGCCTCCGCCAGGATCCGGCGACCCTCTTCCACGTTGTTGCCGTCGAGGCGCACGACGAGCGGCTTGGTGGCCGCGTCGCCGAGGATGCCGAGCGCGGCGACGATGCCGTTCGCGACGGCGTCGCAGGCGGTGATGCCGCCGAAGACGTTCACGAAGACGCTCTTCACCTGCGGGTCCCCGAGGATGACGTCGAGGCCGTTGGCCATGACCTCGGCCGAGGCGCCGCCGCCGATGTCGAGGAAGTTCGCGGGCTTCACGCCGCCGTGGCGCTCACCGGCGTAGGCGACGACGTCGAGCGTCGACATGACGAGCCCCGCACCGTTGCCGATCACGCCGACCTGGCCGTCGAGCTTGACGTAGTTGAGGCCGTGCGCCTTCGCCTTGGCCTCGAGCGGGTCCTCGCTCGCGGTGTCCTCGAGCGCCTTGTGGCCCTCGTGCCGGAAGTCGGCGTTCTCGTCGAGCGAGACCTTGCCGTCGAGCGCGAGGATCTGGCCGTCGCCCGTGCGGACGAGGGGGTTCACCTCGACGAGGGTGGCGTCCTCGCCCTTGTACACGTCGTAGAGCTTCACGAAGACGTCGGCGACCTGGTCGCGGAGCGCCTCGGGGAAGTTCGCCTGCGCGGCGATCTCGAGCGCGGCGGCCTTGTCGATCCCGGTGAGCGGGTCCACCTCGACGCGGGCGAGGGCCTCGGGCTTCTCGACTGCGAGCTGCTCGATCTCCATGCCGCCCTCGACGCTCGTGAGCGAGAGGTAGGAGCGGTTCGCCCGGTCCAGCAGCACGGAGAAGTAGAACTCCTCGGCGATGTCCGCACCCTGGGCGATCATGACCCGCTCGACCGTGTGGCCCTTGATGTCGAGGCCGAGGATCGCCTGGGCGTGCTCGTGGGCCTCGTCCGGGGTCTTGGCGACCTTGACGCCACCGGCCTTGCCGCGACCGCCGACCTTCACCTGGGCCTTGACGACCACGACGCCACCGATCTCCTCGGCCGCCGCCCTCGCCTCGTCCGGGGTGTCGGCGATGATCCCCTGCAACACGGGGACGCCGTAGGACTCGAAGAGGTCCCTGGCCTGGTACTCGAAAAGATCCACGCTGTTCTTCTTCCCGCACGGTTCGTGCGATCGGCATCGGTTACCCGGTCGCCACACTCGACATCGAGGGTCGCTCGATGTCGAGACAACGGCCGACGGTCAGCCTAGCGCCGCTGCGTGGACGTCCGGTGCGCGCACTCGTCGTCCGGTCCCCCAGGGAGCGCTCGGCACGGTGGACTCGATGGACACCGCACTCCGTACCCGTGCCGCCGACGTCTTCGGCTGGACCCTCCGCCCCGAGCAGGAACGCCTCGTCGACGCCGTCCTCGACGGCCGCGACGCACTCGCCGTGATGCCGACCGGCTCCGGGAAGTCGGCGATCTACCAGGTCGCCGGACTCGCACTCGACGGGCTCGTCGTCGTGGTGTCCCCGCTCGTGGCGCTGCAGGAGGACCAGGTCGTCGGACTCGAGGACCACCCGGAGGCCCCGCGCGCCGTGACCGTCAACGCCACGCACTCCCGCCGAGACCTCGACGCCGCCTGGGCCGCCGTCGGCGACGGATCGGTGCGGTACGTGTTCCTCGCCCCGGAGCAGCTCGCGAAGGACGAGGTCGTCGAGCGACTGCGCCACGTCGGGGTGTCGCTCGTCACGGTCGACGAGGCGCACTGCGTGTCCTCGTGGGGGCACGACTTCCGGCCCGACTACCTCGTGCTCGGCGAGGTGGTCGAGCGGCTCGGCCGTCCACCGGTGCTCGCGATGACGGCCACCGGGTCCATGCCGGTCCGGACCGAGGTCGTCGAGCGGCTCGGCATGCGCGACCCGCTCGTCGTCGCCACCGGGTTCGACCGGCCCGAGCTGCGGCTCGAGGTGGTCCGCCACGAGGACGACGAGGGCAAGCGCACCGCACTCGTGCGGCAGGTCGTCGGGCTCGAGGGCGCCGGCATCGTGTACGTCGCCACCCGCGCCGAGACCCTGGTGCTCGCCGACGAACTGGTCGAGAGCGGCCGTCGCGCGAAGCCGTACCACGCGGGACTCCGGGCACGGGACCGCGAGGCGGTGCACCACGCCTTCCTCGACGGCGAGGTCGACGTGGTGGTCGCCACGAGCGCGTTCGGCATGGGGATCGACAAGCCCGACGTCCGGTTCGTGGTGCACGCCGACGTGCCGGAGTCCGTCGACGCGTACTACCAGGAGGTCGGACGGGCCGGGCGCGACCGCGAGCCGGCACTCGCGACGATGCACTACCGCGCCGAGGACCTCGGAATCCGGCGGTTCTTCGCCTCCGGGAGCCCGCGGCCGGCCTCGCTCCGCGCGGTGTACGACGCCGTGCCGGCGGACGGCGGGGCCGTCGCGCGGTCGGAGCTCACCGAGCGATCGGGTCTCGCGGCCCGGACCGCGGGCCGAGCCGCCAACACCCTGGTCGAGGCCGGGGTCCTCGCCGACGGCGGAGACGGGCTCCACCGGGTCGACGGTGGCCCGAGGACCGCCGCGGCAGCGGCCGACCGTGCGAAGGAGCACGCCCACGAGCGGGAGCGGATCGAGGAGTCCCGGATCCAGATGGTGCGCCGGTTCGCCGAGACCGACGAGTGCCGTCGGCAGTTCCTGCTCGGCTACTTCGGCGACGAGCTCCCGGAACCGTGCGGGAACTGCGACACCTGTTCGTCGGGGTCCGCCCGCCGAGCACACGCCGCGGACGGCTCGCACGACGCCGAGTGGCCGCCGGACGCCGAGGTCGAGCACCCCGAGTGGGGTCGCGGCACCGTGATGAGCACCGAGGACGACCGGCTCACCGTGTTCTTCGACTCCGTGGGGTACCGGACGCTCGCCCTCGTGGACGTCGCGGAGCGCGGGCTGCTCGAACGCGTCTGATGCGGGGGAAGGCGCGGTCGCTCGACCACCCGTCGGCGACCGCGCTCCACTCCCCCGAGCACGGTGAGTGTGCACGGCCGGGGTGGCTCCCGGGTGACCAGCAGGTGAACGACGAACCCCGTGTGCGTCTGTCGGACAGCCGTACCCCGGCCTGTGCGCCGCCTCGGACCGGGCACCGGGTACGCAGGACGCCGGGCCGGGGAGACCGGCCCGGCGACGAGAGGACACCATGAGCAAGGACGTCAACCAGGCCGCGCAGGAACGCCTCGGCGGCATCATCTCCGACCGGGCCTTCGACCGGTTCGGCGAGGTCTGGGCCGAGGACGTGGTCGACCACGACCCGGCTCCCGACCAGGCACCCGGCCTGACCGGCATCGTCGACTTCTGGCGTGCGTTCACCACCGCGTTCCCCGACCTCGAGCTCGTCCCGGACCCGGTGATCGTCACCGACGACCACGTCACCGCGGTGTTCACGATCCGTGGCACGCACACCGGTCCGTTCCAGGGGCACGAGCCCACCGGCCGGTCGTTCGAGGTGCGCGGCATCCAGGTGTCCCGCTTCCGCGACGGCAAGATCGTCGAGCGCTGGGGTGCGACGGACGAGCAGGGCCTCGCCCAGCAGCTGGGCCTCGGCGGCCAGCAGGGCGAGTAGACAGGACCGGAAACGACGAGAGGAACCACCATGAGCGACCCCGGCATCAGCCCCGTCGACGACTTCGACGCCCAGCAGCGTCGCGACGACGACGTCGACCGCGAGCACGTCGGCCCGTACGAGGTGGACGAGTCCGAAGAGTCCCTCGAGACCGTCACGAACGACGCGGTCGCCGGCGAGACCGTCGAGCCGCAGCCCGGTGACGGCACCGACGACGGACCGACCGGCGGTTCCCCGCGCGAGGGTGCTCCGGACCTGTGGGAGCACGACGGTGACGAGGACCGTCCCGACCTCGGGAACGACCTCGGCACGAAGCCGCTCTGACCAGCGCCACCCGCGGAGCACGGCCCAGTACGATCGGGCCGTGCTCCGACGCGTCCAGGCCAGTGTCCGCCGCATGCCCGCCGTGGCTCGGCTGCTGGCCCTCGCCTCGCTCCTGCTCGTCGCGGCCGCAGCGCACACCGGTGTCCGGTCCGGTGTGACCGACTGCGGCCCCGGCACGTACGGACCACCGTGCGGCACGAACGTGCTCTGGGTCCCGCTGGTGGTGGCCGGGGTGCTGCTCGCGGTGGTCGCCGGGTCGCCGAGTCATCTCTGGCCGCTCCCGTCGATCTGGCTGGTCGCCGCCCTGATCGCCGCCGCGACGGGGCAGGTCGGGAGCCCCGCGTTCCTCGTCGCCGCCCTGGTGGGCGGGACACTCGCGCTCGCCGCGGCGATCGTGGTCGACGCACTCCCCCGCCTCCGCGCCGGACGGCGCGGACCACGACCGTGAGCGGGCACCGGACGGGAGGCGCGGGGCCGGGCCCGCACCGTCCCTCCAGTCCGCCCGTGGGCGGGGTCCCGGAACGCGACCTGCGTCGGTTCCTCGCCGACAGCACGCCGGTGGCCGCCGGCGGCCGCGCCATCCTGCTCCAGATCGCGGACCCCGTGGTCGCAGCGGGGGTGCGGCGGCACTCGGACTTCGCGCGACGACCGCAGCAGCGGCTCGCCCACACCCTCATGTTCGTGTACGCGGTGGTCGTCGGCACCGAGGCCGACGCAGCCGTCGCCGCCTCGTTCGTGACGCGCGCGCACCGACCGGTCGCCGGCGCCGACGACGTGGACCGGCAGCTGTGGGTGGCCGCGACCCTGTACGACTCCGCGATGCACGCCCACGAGCTGTTCGGCACACCCGCCGGACCGGAGGTCGCCGAGCGCGTGCTCGCCGCCTACGCCCCGATCGGCACGGCACTGCGGGTACCAGCGGACCGGTGGCCCGCGACGGTGGCGGACTTCGAGCGGTACTGGACGCGCACGCTCGCCGGGCTCCGCGTCACCGACGACGCCCGTGGTGTCGTGCGCGACCTGCTGCACCCGCGGTTCGCGCCGCTGTGGGTGCGGGCCGCCATGCCGCTCGTGCGGGTCGTGACGGTCGGGATGCTCCCGGATGCCCTCCGGTCGCAGTACGGGTTCGCGTGGGGGCCGCGCGAACAGCGGCGCTTCCGGCGGACCGTTCGTCTGGTCCGGGTCGTCCGGGCGGTCGTCCCGGGGTGGCTGCTGCGGCTGCCGGGGCCGCTGCTCCTGCGGGCGATGCGGCGCCACGCGGCCGGGGCTCAGCCGGCCAGGACCCGGATCGCGTAGTCGCCGACCATCACCACGTCCCCGGGGCGGGCGACGACCTGCGCGCCGCCCACGCTCGGTTCCTGCGCGCCGGACGCCCGGACCACGACCGTGCCGTTCGCGGAGCCGAGGTCCTCGACCACGAGCCCGCCGTCGCCCGTCGGCCGGATCGCCGCGTGCTCGCGCGACACCGAACGACCCGGGTCGTCGAGCAGCACCGCTCGCCGCCCCGGCGCCGTCGCGACCCTGCGCCCGAGGACCACCGGCTGGTCGAGCGGCACCACGTTGCCCGGTGCGACCTCGAGGACGAGGCGGGGGACCACGCCGATCGTCGGCAGCGGCTGGTCGGTGTGCACAACGGCATCGGGCTCACGGTCGGACACCGGAGCGCTCGGCAGCACCCACGCTCGCGACAGGTGCCCGGCCTGTCGATCGCGCTCGACCTCGGCGCTCGTCACGACCGGACGCTCCGGCGCCCCCTCGTCCCTGCGACGTCGTGCCACGGTGTACCCCTCGTTCTGGTTCTTGTCCCCACCTGGTGCGAGATGCAACGGAATCAAGTATCGTCGAACCGCCGGGGGGCTCCCGGTACATCAAATACCGCATCGGGAGGGTATGCACATGGCAAACGTCAACGTCACCTACGACGATCTCCGCAACCAGGCTTCGCAGCTGCGCAACGGCCAGAAGTCCATCGAGGACCAGCTGACCCAGCTCAAGAGCCAGATCGACAACCTCGTGTCGTCGGGCTACGTCACCGACAAGTCGTCGAAGGCCTTCGACGCGACGTACTCGGAGTTCAACTCCGGCGCGACGCAGACGATCCAGGCGATCGACGGCATGGCCGGGTTCCTCGAGAGCGCGGCGAACACGCTCGAGTCGACGGACGAGCAGCTCGCTTCGAGCATCGGCTAGTCAGGACCAGCACGACGGTGGCCGGCGCCCGGGGGTGCCGGCCACCGCTCTCGCCGCAGGGGCGGCGAGCTCTCACAGCGAGGCATGAACCCGGGGGAAGAGGAAGACAGTGTCAGGCGGGACCCTGCGCTACCAAGGCGCGAAGATGGAGTCGCTCTGGAGCGACCTCAGTGCGGTGAAGCACGAGTTCGACAACGCAGATCAGCACTCTGGAGACGCAGCCGATGCTGTCGGCCATCCCGAGCTCGCCAGGCGGATCCGGTCCTTCTCCTCGGGGTGGGACAGCCACCGCCGCGAACTCAGCGAATCGATCGAGAAGCTCGCGAAGATGGCGCTCAACATCGACAACGCGTTCGACGACTCGGAGACCGAGCTCGTGAAGTCCATCGCGGGTGAGCAGTGAGTGCGCTCGTGGCGGGTCCGTCCGGTGACCCGAGCGCGGTCCAGGCAATGGCGCGCCAGTACCACCAGGTGGCCTCAGCTATCAGCGGTGCCGCGAGCACGTTGCGACGACTCGATGGATCCGACTCGGAGAGCAAGGCGGTCACGGCCTTCCTCAAGAAGGCCGGGGATCTCGCCGACAAGCTCGGCCGTGCCGAAGGTCGTTACTCGGGCACGGGCGACGCGCTGAACGAGTACGCCGGAGCACTGTCGACCGCGATCGACGAAGCATCGTCTGCCAGCCGCCTGCACGACCAGAGCCAGACAGAGGCTCAGTCCTCTACCCGGTCGCAGGACCAGTACCAAGACCTCGCCAACTCCTCGACCGACCCAGACCAGCAGCAGGAGTTCCAGACTCTTTCGGACACGCAGCGAAGCAGGGCCGAGAGTGCTCACGCGGAGGCGGCGCGCGCAGCGGGCATGATGCAGTCCGCGCTCGAGGGACTCGAGACCGCGGCGCAACGCGCGATTGCCAAGATCGACGACAGTGTGGACGACGGTCTCGACGACGGCGCATGGGACAACTTCAAGCAGTGGATGAAGGACAACGACGAGTGGATCTCGGTGGTCCTCAAGGTCGTCCAGTTCGCCGGGACGGTCCTTGCGATCGCCGCGCTCCTCTTCCCGCTCACATCGTGGCTCGGCGCAGCTGCACTCATCCTCATGGCGGCAGCGACCGTCGGTGACTCCGCGAAGGCTGCTGCCGGGACCGGTTCCTGGGCGGACGTCGGTCTGGACTTCATCGGACTCGCAACGTTCGGTGCCGGGAAGCTCGCCGTGTCAACTGCACGAGCTGCGACGGCGGAGGTCGGCATGTCGCGCGTGGGTGGTCTGGTCCGCGGCGGTGATGACGTCGCGAACGCAGTTGTCCGGGTGAACCGCAGTTTCAACCGGATCGCAACCGAGGGGATCCGCCCCTGGTACCGCTTCGCAGCGGCGGGAGACGAGGACATCGCCCAGATGGCGCAGTGGATCGCCCGCTCCCGCGTCGGTGCAGCGGGACAGAGTGCCGAAGCAGTCGAGCGGTTGCAGTTCTGGATCCGCACGGGCACGGGTCTCGGATGGACCGGCATGGGTCTCGACGGCGCCGGCTGGCTCAAGGACTACGTGCCGGCGTGGAACTCGCTGGTGCGGAGGACGACCTTGCCGATCGGCGCCTCGTGGTGACCGCCGCACAGGACATCTCGTCGTACGCGATGGCAGTACCTGCGGGGTGGGTCCACATCCCGATCGGCGACCGGGCAAGCATGCTCGACGTCATCGGTTCGGTCGTCGAGGACAGTGCCGACAACTCCTGGAGAGCGTCGGTCGGCTCCCTCTTCGACACCGCCCTCGCGAGTGATCCGAACGGCCGCTTACTTGACACGTACATGACACAGGGCCCGTTGCCGGGGACTGCGATCGCTGCCAGCATCACGGTCGCCCGCGTCGAGGTCGTGCCGTCCGATGACCACGGCGTGGAGGAACTGCTCCTCGCGCGACTCACGATGGACGGAGCCCGAGTTCGGTCGATCGGCGGCTCTGTCGGCGTCGTGAGCACGACGCTCGGGGACTCGGAACGAACTGTCGAGGACAGCGCCGAGGTGCTAGCGCGGGAGACAGCACTTCTGCAGGTGCCGGGGCAGGATGCATTCGTGCTCGCCCTCGTCTTCAACGTCGTGACCGACACCGGTGGCGATCGTCCGGGAGCCGAGTCCGAGCGCAACGTCGTCCACGCTTTGTCGGATCTGTTCGACGCGATGCTCGGCACGTTCCGATGGGTCGATCACACCGGAGCCGTTGTCCCTCCCGCGGAGGCACACGAAGCATGGTGAGCCAGGTCGCCAGCGGCGTGGTGATCGGGGACGTCGGCAGCGAATGGATCATTCCTCCTGGTAAAGAATCGTTCGGCACCGCCCACGAGCTGCACGAGTGGGCTGCCTCGACAGCGCGAGAGCGTACCGCGGAGCGACCACAGGCAGCGGAGTGGCTGGCCATGTCCCTCGCAGCCATCGCAGCGTCGACACCGGACTCGGAGCTTCGCGCCCTGTACCTCCCATCCCTGACAGCCGATCTCGCCATCGTCCGGGTCCTGGCTGTCGAACGGGACAGCGCCCCCGTTGATCTTGCCGAAGTCGTGGGCGCAACCGACCCGGCCGCCGTCGAACCACCAGTCCTCGAGGGTTTCGAGACCGCGGCGTTCGGTCCAGGCGTCCGTTCGGTCCGGTTCCTCGTCGCAGCGGACGACCGGACACTCACCGGGGTCGTGACGTACGCCTTCGACGTCGCCGGGATCGTGGTCCGAGTGTCGTACGCGGACACCGATCTGACCCGACTCACCGAACTCGCCGATCCGGTCGACCGTTTCGTGTCCGCCCTCAGGCTGCAATACGGTGGTCCAGCGGCCGTCGTACCGAAATGAAGGAGCCTGATGCGCATTTCAGTCCCGGGAACGGCGGAAGCATGGCTGCCGATCCCCAATGATCTGGGCGGTCTGTCGACGAAGAAGATCATGAAGTGGGCGCAGCCGACGGTTCGTGACCTCCTTCCAGGACGCCTCTTCAGCCCACACCCGAAGCAGATGTTCTTGCAGACGCTGCTCGGATCTGTCGCTCAGATCTCGTCGCCCGTCGAGCAGTACTTCGTGCATCTCGCCGAGCTCCCGGATGAAGTCCTCATGGTCCGAGTGCGATGGGCCGAGGCAGGTTCAAGCCTCGACGAACGACTCGAGGAGTTCGTCGGCCCAGGAGACAGCCAGGATGTGACGGTCGGGGCCCCGGAGCCATCGACCATCGCACCTGGGGTCGAAGGTCTCCGAGCGCCACTCGAACGGCGCGGCAGCTCGGCAGGGTGGGTCGCGTCCTTCCCCGTGGGAGACCTCGCGGTGCAGCTCCGAGTCGACGTCCCGCCCGAGTACCTCGAAGACTTGCAGCCCGACATCGAGAACCTGGCCCAGGCGCTTCGCGCAGCATGACCCGAGCAGGGCAATGGAAGGCGTTCTTCCGAGACGCGTTGATCATCGCGGTGATCGGGGTCGGTGTCTCGTTGCTCCCCGGCAAGTACGATCTCGGCCCGTGGGCCGGCGCAACCGCTTGGACAGTCCGGTACGTCGAGTGGGCGGTGACGTTGTGCATCGCGATCCTCGTCGGCAGCCGTCATCTCAGACGGCGGTCTCGGCAGCCCGGTCGGCGGATGCGCTGAGGGAGGGGCAAGTTCAACGCGATCGAACGGCGGATCCGTTCTTCCCTCGACCGACTCATGTCTTCCTCGACGATTGCGGAATCGACCGGGCAACCGAGAACGGAGCGCACGTGACGGGACTCGACCACGTCGATGGTCAGATAAGGCCGCAGATCCACTTCGCAGTCGGTTGCGCGAGAGATGATCCGGATCGATCACGATGGCCACGACTTGGCGGTCGTGCAGTCGTCATTCCGGCTCGCGCAGGACATCTCCGTGCGATGAGTCAGACTGCTCGCAGCGGCATTGCTCGGGCAACGACGCTGACCGGGAACCACCGAGAGGTCGGACGCGGTGCAGTGGAGGGACAGGGATGATCCGCCTGCTCTGGAACTACAACCGAGCCTGGACGCTGCTCGATGACGAGGGTCAGATCGACGACGTCACCGACGCAGCGGTGGAGCACGCTCTCGCGCAGGCGAAGCAGCGGCCGAAGCGTCGAGAACGCACGGTGCTCCGAACGGTCGTGCGCGACATCGCCGCTTTCCAGACCGCGGCGAAGGCGGAGACCTGCTTCGTGCTCTCGACCACGGCGCCGACGGTCCGAGCGATCGCGTACGCGGTCGTGCACACCGTCGCCGGCGTCGACCGCGCGGACACCTTCATCGACGACGCTCGTGCACCGCGGGCGTCCGGCATCGGCGACGCCAGTGTCGGCACACTGGATCTGCCCCTCGGCAGAGCAACGCTCGTGGAGATGCGGGAACGCAGCACCGGCGGCCGGGGGCGGCCGGTGATGCAGGTCGTTCGTGCGATCATCCCGATCGTCGACGGCCTGAACGCGCTCACGGTGGTCGTGTCCTTCTTCGTCCCGGACGAGAACGACAGCGCCCTCGCTCGGCCCATGCTCGACGAGCTTCTGCGCGATGTGCGTGTCGATTGGGCGTGAGCGTCGTCGCTGACGACTGCCGAAGTGACCGGGCAACCGAGAACGGAGAGCATCTGATGGGACTCGAATTCGACTACGTCAACGCCTGGACGAAGTTCATCGAGGGCGACCCGACCACCACCGGGCGCGCCGCGACAGCGAACGTGATCAGTCACCTCCAGTGGCCGGTCCCGAAGCGCCTGGAATCGTCGCTCGAATCGACCATGACCAAACTGGCGCAATTGCGGGACGAGGTCGATGCCCACGACTTCTTCGTCCTGACGACGGACGCTCCGACGGTCGAGGTACTCGCGTACACGGTCATCCAGTACTTCCCTGGGTTGGATCCTGCTGCCCAGGCGGTCGACGACGCACTGCTCCCGCTCGCCGGACGAACCGGCGATCCCGATGTGTCGACCTGCGTGACGGCGCTCGGCCCGGCCACGCGCATCCTCGACCGGGCGAAGACACCAGGACGCTCACTCCTGCGCCGTGCGGTCCCGGCCACGACGATCCGCTGGGTGCAGCCGATCCCGCAGCTGCCCGACCCGCTGACCGCGGTGCTGACAACCTTCATCCCGAAACGTGCCGACGAGTCGTTCGCTGCTCCACTGGTCGACCAGTTCGCGCTCGGGCTGGTGCTCAACCCGGACTCCCAGTGACGCAATGACGACAACCGCACCACCAAGGAAGCCATGACACGACGACGCCCCCTCACGCCCGGACGCCGCTGGGCCGCATTCACCCGCGACACGGTGATCGTGCTCGCGATCGGTGTCGGCGTCTCACTCCTCCCAGGAGGCAAGTACGACACGGGCCCCTGGGACGGACCGACCGCGTGGCTCATCCGGTACATCGTGTGGGCGTTCGCGCTGGTCGTCGGCGTCAGCATCGGGAGCCGCCACCTGCGGTCATCCCGTCGAGCGCGTGGCGGACGATGACGACCCGTCCGGACCGATGTCCAGACGCTGCGCAGGTCGGTGTCACCCCATCGGGAAGATGACCCCGAACACGATGACGACCGCGATGATCGCCAACAAGCACCCCGCAAAGATGAACGCGAAGAGCTTCACGAGCGACCGCTCCCAGTAGCGGGTGGCACCCGGTACCAACTGCTCGATCTTCTTCGCCTTGCTCGGCAAACGCGTCCGAGCACGCAGCACCCCGCTGATCTCGCGGATCCTCGGCGTGGTCCAGTTCCAGGAGTCGATCCTGATCCGACGCCTGCGGCGACCGCCGTGGACGATGAAGAGGATCTCGTTGACGGGCCAGTTGTCGAACGCCGACCGAAGGCAGCGAAGGTCCGCGTCCCGCGGGAGGAGTCGGCGCCGGACGATCCCTCGGAACTCGACCGCATCGTCGGTGATCCGGATCGTCGCGACCCTGCGGTGCCACACGGCGAGGCCGATCGCCGGCCACACCATGACCGCGTAGAGCGCACCGTAGAACGCCAGGCCGATCGCGGCGCTCCTGCCAGCAGGGAAGAGCACGACGATGCCGCCGATCAGTGCACAGAGCGCTGTCGGCCCCAGACCGCCGAAGATGATCCGCCACTTGGAGAGCTGCACCGGACTGAACTCCAGGATCTCCGGTGGGGCGTCGTGCACAGCACGAAGGATAGCGACCCGCCGCGCTGAGCCTGCAACCGCGCGCATGGGTGAGCTGCCCCGCTCCCCCGCACCGCGCCTCCAGCCCGACCGCTCATCCACAAGCCGGGCGCAACCCGGCCTGCACGTCGCAGGAACCTGCGAGAATCGACCCATGAGCGGCAGCACGACGCTGCGGGGGGCCTCGACGGGGTGCTCCGCGACGACCAGGACCCACGACGTGGCAGGTGCCGCGTGCGCCTGACGTTCACCGCGACCCACCTGCCGACCGACGCCACCGCGGACTTCGTGGTCGAGTGCGACGAGGACACCGTCCTCGGCGAGGTCGTCGAGATCGTCGCCCGCCGCTTCGGCCTGAGCGCCGAGTCCATCGTCGAGGTCGCGGTCGACGCCGTCCCGACGACCCCGCACGCCCGGCTCGGTGACGGTGTCCTGCTCGAGGGGTCCCGCCTGACCTTCGGTGCCCCCGCACCGGTCCTGCCGCTGCCGTCCGACCTGCCGAGCGTCCGCATCGTGGGTGGACCCGGTGCCGGCACGGTCGTGGTGCTGGACGCCGGCATCGCACACGTCGGTTCCGCTCCCGACGCCACGGTGCACCTGCCGGACCGGACCGCGCCCGAGTACGCGGCGATCCTGCGCCTCGACCTCAACCGGCGGTTCTCGATCATCCCGACGCGCGATTCTCGCGTCCTCCTCGACGGCACAGAGCTCGACGAGGAGACGCCCGTCGAGCCCGGCAGCGTCGTCACGATCGGCGACACGCTGCTGTCGGTCGCGGTCCCGGACGCCGACCGGGCGGCGATCACGCTGACGCCAGGTGGCGGGACGCTCGACTACACCCGGCCGCCGCGCCTGCTGCCGGAGGAGACCCCGACGGTCTTCAAGCTGCCGGCGACGCCGGGGCAGCAGTCGCGCCGCTCCATCCCGATCATCGCGGCGCTCGCACCGCTCGGCATGGCGGCGGTGATGATCTCGATCTTCCACAACGTCGCCTACCTTGCCTTCGGCCTGATGTCCCCGATCATCATGTTCGGCAACGCCTGGTGGGACCGCCGCAACGGCAAGAAGACGCACCGGCAGCGTGTCGCCGAGTACGAGGAAACGAAGAAGGCGGTCGAGGCGGACGCCCTGGAGGCGGTGGTCCGGTACCAGCGCGAGTCACGCACCAGCGCGCCCGATCCTGCGACGGTGCTCGACATCGCCCTGCGCCGTCGCGCCCGGCTGTGGGAGCGTCGGCGGACCGACCCGGACTACCTGACGCTGCGCGTCGGCACGGCGGACGTACCGTCGGGCGTCGTGCTCGAGGACCCGGCAGCGCTGGAGCACCGGCGTGCGGTGGACAAGCTGGCCGAGGACGTGCCGGTCGTGGTCGACCTCGGCGAGCACGGCGTGGTCGGTGTCGCCGGCCGCGACGAGCACACGAGGCACCTCACGTCGTGGCTCGTGGCGCAGCTCGCGGTGCTGCAGAGCCCGCGGGACACCCAGTTCGTGGTGCTCACCGACGCGCAGTCCGCCGACGAGTGGGCCTGGCTGCGCTGGGTGCCGCAGGCCCGACCGGGGTTCGGGCAGGACGCCGTCATCGCGATCGGCAACGACGCCGAGACGCTCGGCGCTCGGGTGGCCGAGATCGGGCAGCTCATCGACGCACGGCAGCGGGCGATGCGCGAGTCGAACGTCCGGGGGATCCCCGGTCCCGACGTGGTCGTGGTGCTCGACGGCGCTCGACGGCTGCGCGCACTGCCGGGCCTGATCCGCATCCTCAAGGAGGGCCCCGCGGTCGGTGTCCGGGCGATCTGCATCGAGGAAGAGGCCCGTCTGCTGCCCGAGGAGTGCTCGGTCGTCGTCACGGTGGGTCCGGAGCGCATCCGCGTCGCCGCCCAGCGTCAGGCGACGGTGACCGACGTCCGACCGGACCGCATCCCGGACGGCTGGTTCGAGACCGTCGCCCGGGCGGTGGCGCCGATGGTCGACGCCGACGACGAGAGCGATGCCGGTGGGCTCCCGTCCTCGTCGCGACTGCTCGACGTGATGCTGCTCGAGCCGCCGACTGCGCGGGCGATCACCGGTGGGTGGAACGTGCGTGCGCGCACCACCGAGGTGGTCGTGGGCGAGAGCCTCGACGGCCCGTTCGCGTTCGACCTCCGCAAGGACGGCCCGCACGGCCTGGTCGCCGGCACGACCGGGTCGGGCAAGTCCGAGCTCCTGCAGACGATCGTCGCGTCCCTGGCGGCGACGAACACCCCGGAGGGCATGAACTTCGTCCTCATCGACTACAAGGGCGGTGCGGCGTTCCGCGACTTCGCGCCGCTGCCGCACACGGTCGGCATGGTCACGGACCTCGACACGCACCTGGTCGAGCGCGCCCTCGAGTCGCTCGGCGCCGAACTCCGCCGCCGCGAGCACCTGCTGGCCGACGCCGCCGCGAAGGACATCGAGGACTACGTCGACCGGCTCGTCCGCGGTGAGCCCCTGCCACCGATGCCGCGCCTGCTCATCGTGATCGACGAGTTCGCGAGCCTCGTGCGCGAGCTCCCGGACTTCGTCACCGGCCTGGTGAACATCGCGCAGCGGGGCCGGTCACTCGGCATCCACCTGATCCTCGCCACGCAGCGTCCGACGGGTGTGGTGTCGAACGACATCCGCGCGAACACCAACCTCCGCATCGCGCTCCGGGTCACGGACTCGAGCGAGAGCACCGACGTCATCGACGCCGGCGACGCGGCGCAGATCCAGAAGAGCACACCCGGCCGCGGGTACATCCGGCTCGGCGCCGGTGCGCTGCTGCCGTTCCAGGCCGGTCGGGTCGGCGGACGGCGTCCGGGGCTGTCGACCGGACGCAAGCAGGTCTGGGCCGGAACCGTGACGTGGTCGTCGCTCGGCACCACTCCGCCGGCACCACCGAAGTCGAAGGAACTGCAGGCCGAGGAACGCACCGACCTGCAGGAGCTGGTCGGTGCGGTGGCCGAGGCGGCGACCGAGCTCGGTGGACCGGCTCCCTACCGTCCGTGGCTCGACGCCCTGCCGGAGACGCTGCTCTTCACCGACCTGAACGACCGGGCGTGGGAGCTCGACGACAGCAGCACGACCGACGCCCGGGTCGGCCCACTGCCCTTCGCGCTGCAGGACTTCCCGGCCGAGCAGGCGCAGCGGGTCCGGAGCCTCGACCTCGACTCGGACGGGCACCTCTACGTGGTCGGTGCTCCGCGGAGCGGTCGGTCGCAGGTACTCCGCACGATCGCCGCCGCGGTCGCCCGGAACACCTCGGCTGCCGACGTCCACGTGTACGCGCTCGACTGCGGCAACGGTGCGCTGCTGCCGATCCAGGCCCTCCCGCACGCCGGCGCCGTGGTGCAGCGCGTGCAGACCGAGCGCGCGCAGCGGCTCCTCACGAAGCTCACCCAGGAGCTCGCCCGCCGGCAGCAGGTCCTCGCCGACGGCGGGTTCGCGAGCATCGTCGAGCAGCGTGCCGCCGCGGTCGTCCCTTCCGACCGGCTGCCCCACATCGTGTTCATGCTCGACCGGTGGGAAGGGTTCGTCGGCTCGCTGGGCGAACTCGACCACGGTGCACCGACCGACCAGGTGATGACCCTCCTGCGCGAAGGGGCGAGCGTCGGCATCCACCTGGTGGTCACCGGGGACCGTCAGCTCCTGTCGAGCCGGATGGCGACCCTGGTCGAGGACAAGCTCGTCCTCCGGCTCTCCGACCGCGGCGACTACGGCCTCGCGTCGCTCAACCCGCGCAAGCTGCCGGAGCAGGTCCCGGACGGACGGGCGTTCGCGTCGGAGTCCGCCACCGAGACGCAGATCGCCCTGCTCGCCGCCGCCGGCACGGGCCAGTCGCAGGCTGCGGCGATC
This sequence comes from Curtobacterium sp. AB451, assembly GCF_050585845.1. Taxonomy (NCBI): domain Bacteria; kingdom Bacillati; phylum Actinomycetota; class Actinomycetes; order Micrococcales; family Microbacteriaceae; genus Curtobacterium; species Curtobacterium sp. AB451. Next base: position 455,687 of record NZ_JBOBQG010000002.1, on the reverse strand, counting down.
ACCGCCCTCGCGACCTTCGCGACCGAGCGCGACCGCGCGGTCGAGCGTGCGCGTCGGCCGTTCCGCGTCGACCAGCTGTCCGGACCGGTGCCGTTCGACCGGGCGTGGGAGATGCGCGACGACGACGCGGAGCTGTTCGGCCTCGTCGGCATCGGCGGCGACGACCTCACCGCCATCGGGCCGGACCTCGCGGCCGCGGGCTCGTTCGTCGTGGGCGGTCCCGCGAAGTCCGGTCGGAGCTCCGTCCTGCTCTCGATCGCACGGTCGGTGCTGCGCGAGGGGGGCGAGATCGTGCTCGTCACCCCGCGGCAGTCACCCCTGCGCGCCCTCGCGTCCGAGCCCGGCGTCCTCGGCGCGCACGAGGGTGCCGACGTCACCGAGGACGACCTCGCGCCGCTGTTCGACGGACAACCCGGCCGCCGGGTCCTCGTCATCGACGACGCCGAGCTCGTCAAGGACGCACCCGCGAAGAGCTGGCTGCAGGGCTTCGTGAAGAGCGCGGCGGACAACGGGCAGGCCATCGTCGCGGCGGGGCTGACGGCCGAGTTCGGCGTGGGCTTCACGGGCTGGCAGGTCGACATGAAGCGGCGTCGGTCCGGGGCACTCCTCAGCCCGCAGACGATCACCGAGGGCGACCTGCTCGGCATGCGCCTGCCGCGCAGCAGCATCGTCGAACGCGTGCAGGTCGGTTCTGCCCTCGTGCACCTCGGCGACGGCGAGCTGGTGTCGGTCCAGGTGCCGGTTCCCTGATCTCGCGGCAGTTCTTGTCACACTGACAAATACCGTGGTACGGTCGGGTCATGGCAGTCGAACTCAGCACCCGGACCACCCGGGGCACCCAGGCGACACCGACGTTCTCCACCATGCGGTTCCCCGCCGGTGAAGCACACGTCAAGGTCGCACACGACGCCGACGCGGGGGACCTCATCGAGATCGCGACCCTGCGCGGCACGAACGGTGACGACCTCCTCATGCTCGGCATGTGGGCGGACGCCGTCCGGCAGCGCGGATCCCGGTCCGTCGCACTCATCCCCTACCTGCCCGGCGCCCGGCAGGACCGCGGGCTCCCGTTCGGGGCGAAGGTCTACGCCGACGTGGTCAACGGCTTCGGGATCGACCAGGTCATCGCGTTCGACCCGCACTCGCCGGTGATCGTGGACCTGCTGGAGCGGCTCACCGTGGTCACGAGCGAGACGGTCGTCCGCGACCACGTCGTCGCCGGGTCGGACTACAGCGGGATCATCGCCCCCGACAAGGGCGCCGTCGCACGCGCGACCGCCGTCGCCGAGGCCTGCGGGTTGCCGGTGTTCCGTGCCGAGAAGCACCGCAACCCGGACACCGGCAAGCTCGACGGGTTCACCTGCGAGCCGCTTCCCGAGACCGGACGACTGCTCGTGGTCGACGACATCTGCGACGGCGGCGGGACGTTCATGGGCCTTGCCGGCGCCACCGGCCTGCCGAAGGAGCGCCTCGGCCTCTGGGTCTCGCACGGCGTCTTCTCCGGTCGGGCCCCGCAGCTCGCCGAGCACTTCGGGGAGATCGTCACGACGGACTCCTACCCCGCGCAGAACGCCATCGAGGGCCTGCGCACGATCGAACTCACCCCCACCCTGACGGAGCAGATCCGATGACCGCGACCGAACCGACCACCACCGACACGACGACGACCGGCCTCGAACCGCGCATCACGACGGCGAGTCCGATCGCACCACTGCTGGCGGTCGACGGCTACAAGCACTCGCACCGGCAGGTCTACCCCGCCGGCACCACGCGGATCCTCATCAACTGGACGAACCGCTCGAACGCGCACATGCCCGAGTCGACCCACGCGGTCGTGTTCGGCCTGCAGGCGTTCATCCAGCGCTCGCTCGTCGAGGCGTGGGCACCGTTCTTCGCGGCCGACGAGGACGAGGTCGCCGACCTGTTCGAGCAGGCGCTCCAGGGGTACTTCGGGCCGAACCACATCGGCACCGACCACGTCCGGGCGCTGCACCGCCTCGGGTACCTGCCGCTCGAGATCCGGGCGCTGCCCGAGGGCACGCTCGCGCCGATCGGTGTCGCCACCCTGACCGTCGAGAACACCGTCGACGAGTTCTTCTGGCTGCCGAACTACATCGAGACCGCGCTCTCGGCCTCGATCTGGCACCCGTCGACCGTCGCCACGACGGCGCTCGAGTACCGCGACCTCATGGAGGACTGGGCCGCCCGCACCGGTGCCGACCCGGCCAGCATCGACTTCGCCGCGCACGACTTCTCCTTCCGGGGCCAGTCGAGCATCGAGTCGGCTGCGGCCGGTGGTGCCGGGCACCTGCTCTCGTTCCTCGGCACCGACTCGATGCCGTCGCTCGACTTCATCGCCCGCTACTACCCGGGCGACAACGGCTGGGTGGCCGCGAGCGTCCCGGCCACCGAGCACAGCGTGATGTGCGTGCGCGGCGCCGACGGCGAGCTGGCGACGTTCGAGCAGATCCTCGACGTCTACCCGACGGGCATCGTGTCGGCGGTCAGCGACGGCTTCGACCTCTTCAAGGTGGTCACCGAGACGCTCCCGGCGCTCAAGGACCGCATCACCGGCCGCGACGGCAAGCTCGTCATCCGGCCGGACTCCGGCGACCCGGTCGACATCGTCACGGGCACCGTGCACGGGGTCGACACCGCTGCGCTGAGCGACCCGGCCCGCAGCCACGAGGAGAAGGGCGTCGTCGAGCTCCTCGACGAGATCTTCGGCCACACCGTGAACGACCAGGGCTTCAAGATCCTCGACCAGCACATCGGCGTGATCTACGGCGACAGCATCACCCTCGACCGTGCCCGCCGCATCTACGAGCGCCTCGCCGCCAAGGGGTACGCGAGCGACAACATCGTGCTCGGCATCGGGTCGTACACGTACCAGTACATGACCCGCGACAACCTCGGCAGCGCCGTGAAGGCGACATGGGCACTGGTGGACGGCGAGCCCGTCGACATCCAGAAGGACCCGAAGACCGGCAGCGGCAAGAAGAGTGCGAAGGGGCGGATCGCCCTGCACCGCGACGAGACGGGCGAGATCCGGCAGACCGACCAGGCCACCGCCGACGACGAGGCGACCAGCCTGCTCCAGCCGGTGTGGGTCGACGGACGCTTCACGCGCCTCCAGTCCTTCGCCGACGTGCGAGCGACCCTCAGCCGCGCACGCGCCGAGCGCGCGACCCGTCGGGCGTCGGCGTGACCGACGCCCCCTCGGCGGCCCGCGACCAGCCGCTCATCGCGATCGACGTCGTCCCGGTGTCGTTCACGACGGGCGACGGGTTGCGGGTCGCCACCGCGCGTCGGCAGTACGCGCCGTATGCGGGCCAGGAGGCGCTGCCCGGCGTGCTCCTGGACGGTCCCGAGATCCTCGCCGACGGTGCACTGCGCGCCCTGCGCACCAAGGCCGGGACCGGCCCGACGGCGGTGCGCCACATCGCGCAGGTCGGTGCGTTCGACGGACCCGACCGCGATCCGCGGAGCGCCGCGATCAGCATCGCGTTCCTCGCCGTCGTCGACGCGCTCGCGGGTCCGGATGCGACCTGGCACGGCGTGGACGCGCTCCCGCTCGGCCTGCCCTTCGACCACGACCGGATCGTCGGCTCCGCGCTCGAGCACCTCCGGCTCCGGCTCTGGTCGGACCTGCCGCTCACCCGCGCGCTGCTCGGCGAGCGCTTCACCACCGCGGACGCGAGTCGGCTCCGGGCAGCGGTCACCGGCACGGCCCCGGACCCCGGCAACCTCAACCGGATGCTCCGGTCGAACCCCGCGCTCACACGGGTCGACGCCCCTGCGAGCGCCGGGCCCCGCGGCGGACGTCCCCCGGCAGCCTGGGCGTGGCTGGACTGAGCGCGGTTGGGTGGAGGCATGTCCTCCTCCCTGTCCGGTGACGACTCCCTGCACCTGCCCGAGTTCGACGCACCCCCGGCCTCGCCGCTCGACCTCGCCCGGCAGTGGCTGGACGCCGCCGACGACCGCGACGTCTCCGAGCCGAAGTCGATGACTCTCGCCACTGCCGGGGCGGACGGCCGCGTGTCCGCCCGCACGGTCGACGTGAAGCGGCTCGACGACCGCGGGCTCGTCTTCGGGACCTCGACGCTCAGCCCCAAGGGTCGCCAGCTCGCCGAGAACCCGCACGCGGCGCTCCAGGTGTACTGGCGCGAGACCATGCAGCAGCTCCGCTTCGAGGGGCGTGCCGTGCAGCTGTCCGACGCCGAGTCGGACGCGCTGTTCGCCGACCGGTCGCCGAAGTCCCGTGCCGCCACCGCGATCGCCGACCAGTCCGCCGTCCTCGAGCCGCGGACGCTCGCGGACCTGATCGACGACGCGAACGTCCTGCTCGACGAGACCGACGACGACGTCCCGCGGCCCGAGGGCTGGGTGGCGTGGCGGCTCGAGCCGGACATCGTGGAGTTCTGGCACGGCAGCCGCGACCGGATGCACCGACGGCTGCAGTACGTGCTCGCCGACGGCGCCTGGTCGGCGACGCGGCTGCAGCCGTAGCGCGCGTAGCGGCCCGCTACGCCCGACGTCGAACCACGGAACCGACATCGAACCAGCCGCTCGCGCTGGTTCGATGTCGGATTCCTGGTTCGCCGCGCCGCGCCGAGCCGCGCCGCGCCGAGCCGCGCCGAGCCCGAGCCCGGCCGCGCCCGCGCCTACCGGGCGATCGGGTTCGGCATCGCCCCCGCCCGGATGAGTGACGACGACTGGTCCGCCAGGTCGACCATGGACAGCGTGTTCCGCAGCTGCAACCGGTTCAGGCACGAGTGCTCGAAGGCCGGCACCCGCAGGTCCAGCGGCCGACGGCGCTCCGGGTGTGCGGCGGCGTGCGCATCGACGCACTCCGCCACCACCTGCCAGAACCGAGACTCCGGCAGCACCCCGTCGTCGTCGAGGATCGCCGCGACGAAGCGCAGCACCCCGTCGAACACGTCGGTGAACACCGCGAGCGCCGCCTCGTCGTCGTCGACCGGGTGCACGATGCGCTCGATGTCGGCGGGCACCGGGCGGTCGTCGTGCCGCCCGAGCACCGCGACCTCCTCGCCGATGTCCTTCATCAGCGCGCGCACGACGACCCCGTCGCGGACGACGAGCACGAGGTTCTCGCCGTGCGGCATGAACACCAGGTCGTGCACGGTCAGGCAGTGCACGACGGGCAGCAGGTACGCGTCGAGCCAGCGCCGCACCCACTCGTCGGCCGGCAGGCCCGACGCCTCGATCAGCGCCGACACGACGGCGTCACCCGAGGCGTCCCGGTGCAGCAGCGCGGCCATGGTCATCAGCCGCTCGCCCTCGGCCACCCGCGGCAGCGGGCTCTCCCGCCACAGCGCCGCGAGCATCTTCCGCTGCGGTGCGGGCACGTCGACCCGGTGGTGGGCGTCCCCGGTGTAGCCGATCGCCGCGTGTTCCCGGAGGACCGAGAACCCGGCGCCGGCCAGTGTCTCGTCCGCGGACACGAGCGTCGCGACCCAGTCGTTCACCGCCGGGGTGTTCCGCATGTACGCGGGCGACATCCCCCGCAGGAACCCCATGTTCTGCACCGCGAGCGCCGTCTTGACGTACGAGCGCCCCGGGTGGGAGCGGTCGAACGCCGTCCGGATCGACTGCTGCGGCTGGTACTCGTCCGGCCCCTCGCCGAGGTCGACCAGGTCCTGCCGCCCGAGGTCCGGCGCGAACGTCACCGCGATCCGGTGCTGCCACTGCCAGGGGTGCACGGGGATCCAGACGTAGTCGTCCGGATCGAGTCCCCGGGACACCAGGACGGCCCGGAACCCCGCGGTGGTCGCCGGGTCGAGCTCGGCCGCCCAGTGGTCGCGCTCGGTGCGGTCCGCGGCGAGCGCGAGGTGCGTGCAGGCCCGGCGTGCCGCGAGCCAGCGGTAGCGGAACCGACCGCCGGCCTCGGGCGCGTAGGCGCGGTACTCGTCGAGCCCGAACCCGATCCGCCCGTTCGCCGCCACGAACGCGGGGTGCCCCTCGGTCATCGCCGACTCGACGTCCTGGAACGACGCGACGACGGCGTCCGGACCGGTCGTGCGGCCGCGGGCGAGCTGGGCGGCGGACGGACCGCCACGCCGGCGCTTCGCGGCAGCGCTGGCGAGGGTCGAGGCGATCTCGTCCTGGTAGGTGCCGAACAGCGCATCGGGGATCCCGAGGACGTCCCGGAGTTCGAGCACGAGGTCCTGCGCGCTGAGCGGTGCCGCGGCACCGGAGCGGGTGCGGGTCAGCGACGCCTCGTCGATCGACCAGTGCTCGAGCAGGTGCCGCCGTGCCCGGAACCGGTAGGTCGACTCCCCCGCGTCGAGCCGCCACCCGGCGCCGTCGGCCTGCGGGGCGACCAGGCGCTCGTGCGTGAACTCGGCGATCGCCTTCGCCACGAGGTGCCGTTCGGCGGGCGCGAGGTGCTCCGGTCGGAGGTGCGCCGCGGGGCCGTCGTCGTCCGGCACCCCGATCCGGTCGGTGTCGAGCACGGACAGCAGGGCGCGCTTGCCGTCGACGTCGACCTCGCGGAGCACCCGGAACCCGACCTCGGCGTTCTTCGCGTGCACCGCGGTGTTCCGGACGTCGGGCTCGACGACGACGCGGCGCGCTCCGAGGACGTCGCGGCAGTGTTCCACGACCGTCCGCATGACGGCGCTCGTCAGGCCGTGCACGCGGCCCTCGGTCGGCGGTGGGGCGAGGAGCAGGTGCATGCCCACGTCGCCCGGTCGGGCGGCGAACACGTCGGTCAGCAGGACCCGCGCCGGGTCGTACGTCTCGGCGAGGAAGACCGGGACGCCGTCTCGGCGGCCGAGCCACGCCGCCTGCGCGGGGTCGGCCTGGACCCCCGCGAGGTACGTGCGCACCGCGTCGACGTCGAGGTCCCCCATGCCCCACCACGTGGACGCGGGGTGGGCGAGCCACGACCGGACGAGCGCGGCGTCACGGTCCGGGTCCACGGGTTCGACGGCCAGGAGGCGCGGCTCGGCCCCGGCATCGGGCGTCACGTCGGGCAGCGTGGTCGCGTCGACGGTCATGCGGACGCCTCCGCGTGCTCGCGCACGCGCCGGGGCGGCGCGCCGTCCGGGGCACGGCCCGGTGCCGTGCAGCGGGCCGAGGCGGGCAGGCCGAACTCCTGGAAGGCGATCCGCGCCTCCAGGCCGTAGACGGTGCGTCCGGTGACGGACCGGAGGATCGACGCGTTCCGCCACGCGCCCATGCCGAGGTCGGGCGCGGTGAGCCCGTGCGTGTGCTCCTCGGCGTTCTGCACCCAGATGCGGCCGCCCAGGGTGTCGACGTGGTGGTCGCGTGCGACCGCCAGGCGACCCCGCGCGTCCCGCGCGACGAGGTGCTCCACCGGGTCGAGGAAGTCCGTGGCCCGGGGGCGGTACCCGGTCGCGAGGACCAGGCGGTCGACCTCGTGCGTGTACGTCTCGCCGAGCTGCTCGTGGCGGAGCGTCAGCCGGTACGTGCCCCGGTCGGCGAGCCACTCGGCGTCGACGACGCTCGTCTCGGTGCGGAGCGACGTCGGGACCGGGCCCCGCGCGCTGAGTCGGTACAGCTGGTCGTACAGCGCGTCGACGAGGTCCGCGCTGATGCCCTTGTAGAGCCCGCGCTGCTCGCGGCCCAGGCGGTCCCGCACGGCCTCGGGCAGGGCGTGGAAGTGGTCCGTGTACTCGGGGCTCGTCATCTCGAGCGTGAGCTTCGTGTCCTCCATCGGGAAGAACCGCGGCGACCGGGTGATCCAGTCGAGCCGGTACCCGTCGTGCCGGGCGTCCTCGAGCAGCTCGCGGTAGACCTCGGCGGCGGACTGGCCGCTGCCGACGACGGCGATGCTCCCCGCTGTCCGCAGGGCCTCGCGGTTCGGCAGGAACTCGGCGGAGTGGACGACCGGGCCGGAGAGGTCCGCCAGCGGTGCGGGTACGGCCGGCTCGGTGCCGATGCCGACGACGACGTGTCGTGCGCGGTACGTCTCGGGACCCTGATCGGTCTCGGCGTGCACCGTGAAGCAGTCGGTCGCCGGGTCGTGCTCGACGGCCGTCACCCGGCGTCCCCAGCGGAGCGTGTCCAGGCGGTCGGCGGCCCACCGGCAGTAGGCGTCGTACTCGCTGCGCAGGGGGTGGAAGTCCTCGCGGATGGAGAACGGGTAGAGCCGCCCCGTCTCCTTGAGCCATGCGAGGAACGAGAACGGCGAGGTCGGGTCCGCCATCGTCACGAGGTCGGCCAGGAACGGCACCTGGATCGTGGCGTCGTCGAGCATCATGCCGTGGTGCCAGGCGAACCCGTCGGCGGCGTCGAGGAACACCGCGTCGAGGTCGTCGAGCGGGTCGGCGAGGCAGGCGAGCCCGAGGTTGAAGGGTCCGATGCCGATGCCGACGACGTCGTGGACGGGGCGGTCGGCGGTCCGGCGGGTGTCGGCGGCGGTCATCGCGCGGCTCCTTCCGGTGCGGCGGTCGTCGCGCGGACACGTGCCGCCGTGGCCGCCACGTGCTCGAGTGCCGTGCGCAGCTGGTCCGTCGTCGTCCCGGGGTCGAGCAAAGTGAGCTTGTTGCACGGCCGACCGGCGATCACGGTCTTCGCGATGAGCACCCGTCCCTCGGCGAGGAGCGCGGCACGGATCGGGGCGACCAGGGCGTCGGCGTCGGCGTCGGTCACGCCGGCGGGCTGCCACCGGAAGAGCACGGTGCTGAGGTCGGTCGGCGCGACGAGCACGAGGTCCGGGTGCTCGTCGACGATCGCGTGCGTCGCGGCGGCGAGGTCGATCACCTGGTCGAACGCCCGGCCGATCGCCCCGGCCCCGGTCGCCCGCAGCGTCGCCCAGAGCTTCAGCGCGTCGAACCGCCGGGTCGTCTGCAGGGACTTGTCGACCTGGTTCGGCTCGGCGGCGTCCTCGGGGTTGAGGTAGTCCGCGTACCAGGCGGTCCGCCGGAGGTCGGCGGGGTCACGGACGACCAGCGCGCTCGACGACACCGGCTGGAAGAACGACTTGTGCATGTCGGCCGTGACGCTCCGTGCGCGCTCGATGCCGGCGAGCAGGTGCCGCCGGGTCGGGGACACCAGCAGCCCGCAGCCGTACGCGGCGTCCACGTGCAGCCAGACGTCCTCGAGGTCGCACACGTCGGCGATCGCCTCGAGCGGGTCGATCACGCCGCGGTCGGTCGTGCCGGCCGTGGCGACGACGGCCATCGGCGTGCGGCCGTCGTGTCGCGCGGCGACGATCGCCTCGGCGAGGGCCGCCGCACGCATCCGGCCGGCGTCGTCGGTGGGGACGTCGACGACGGCGTCGTCGGCGAGGCCCAGCAGCCGGCAGGACTTGCGGACGCTGAAGTGGGACTCGGCGGTGGCGAAGACGGTGAGCACCGGGGCCGTCCCGACCGCTGCTCTCGCTGCTTCTCGTGCCAGCAGCAGCGCCTGCAGGTTCGACTGGGACCCGCCCGAGGTGAACACCCCGTCACCGTCCGCGAACCCGATGCGCCCGGCCAGCCACGACACCACGTGCCGCTCGATGTCCGTCCCGATCCGCGACTGGTCCCAGGTGTCGACCGAGGTGTTCACGGCGGCGAGCACCGACTCCGCCGCGACCGCCGGCAGCGCGACCGGGCAGTTCAGGTGGGCGAGGGACGCCGGGTCGTGGAACCACACGGCCTCGCGGACGAACAGGTCGTCGAGCTCGGCGAGCGCCCGGTCGGTCCCGAGGGGCTCCGCGTCGAGGTCGACGGCGGCCACACGAGCCCGCAGGACGTCCGCCGGGGTGTCGGTCGTCGGCCGATCGACGGCGGCGATGCGGTCCGCGAGCCGGTCGACCGTCTCGGTCACAGCGGTGCGGTAGCGCTCGGCGTTGGCAGAGGTCAGCAATTCGATGAGGGCTGTCACGTTAGGTAAGGCTAACCTCACCTGGCGGCGATTGTCACGTGCAGCAGCACACCCCCGGGCCGGCCGGGCGCGTCGGTGTCAGGAGGTCAGCGCCTCAGAGCTTCTCGATCGGCGCGATCTTGATGAGGAGCTTCTTGCGGCCCGCCGAGTCGAACGCGATCTCGGCGATTCGCTTCGCACCGATGCCGGTCACCGCCGACACCGTGCCCTCGCCGAAGTCGACGTGCTTGATGCGGTCGCCGGCGACGAGCTCCATGTCCCCGTTGTCGCGGACCTGCCCGGACACCCGGTTCGCCCACTCGGTCTTCGGGCGGGTCTTCTGCGCCGCCGCAGCCCGGTCGTACGAGCCACCGCCCCAGCCACCACCGCCGCGGTAGCCGCCACCGCCGCCGGCTCCGCCGATGCCGCCGCCGCGTCGGGCGTTGAGCGCGCGGGGCTCGGTGCCACCGCGGCTGTTCGCCATGCCGGGGGACTGCTTCCACTCGATGAGCCCCTCGGGGATCTCCTGCAGGAAGCGGGACGGCATCGCCACGTTGACGTCGCCGAACTGTGCCCGGGTCATCGCGAGCGACAGGAAGAGCGACTTCTTCGCGCGGGTGATCCCGACGTAGAAGAGCCGGCGTTCCTCGGACGGGCCACCCGGCTCGTTCGCCGACATCCGGTGCGGCAGCAGGTCTTCCTCGACGCCGGTCAGGAACACCGCGTCGTACTCGAGGCCCTTCGCCGTGTGGAGCGTCATGAGCGACACCGTGCCGGACGAGTCGTCGAGCTCGTCCGCCGCGGCGACGAGGGAGACCTCGGTCAGGAAGTCGGACAGGGTGCCCTCGGGGTTGTTCTTCTGGAACTCTCGGGTCACCGCGACGAGTTCGTCGATGTTGTCCGCACGGGCGGCGTCCTGCGCGTCCGGCGACTTCCGCAGGTTCTCGAGCAGCCCGGAGCCGTCGAGCAGCTGGGTGAGCGTGTCCACGACGGGCTGGGTCTCGGCCCGTGAGGAGACGTCGTCGAGCAGGGCCGCGAACGCCGTGATCGCGTTCCGGACCTTCGGCCCGAACCCGAGCTCGTCGGCGTGCCGGAGGGCGTCCCGCATCGTCGTCTCGTGCTCGTCGGCGTAGCGCTGCAGGGTGGTCTCGGTGACCGCTCCGATGCCGCGCTTCGGGACGTTGAGCACCCGACGGAGCGCCATCGGGTCGGCCGGGTTGGCGACCGTGATCAGGTACGCCATGGCGTCCTTGATCTCGGCACGCTCGTAGAACTTCGTGCCGCCGAGCACCCGGTACGGGATCGCCGCTCGGATGAAGATCTCCTCGAGCGCACGGGTCTGCGAGTTCGTCCGGTAGAAGACCGCCATGTCGCGGTAGGACATGCCGTCCTCGTGCAGGCGCTGGATCTCGTCGGCGACGAACTGTGCCTCGTCGTGGCCGGTGTAGCCCGTGAACCCGACGATCTTGTCGCCCGCTCCGACGTCCGTGAACAGGTTCTTCGCCTGCCGGTCGAAGTTGTTCGCGATGACGGCGTTCGCCGCGTCGAGGATGTTCTGCGTCGACCGGTAGTTCTGCTCGAGCAGCACCACCTTCGAGTTGGGGAAGTCCCGCTCGAACTCGACGATGTTGCGGATGTCGGCCCCACGGAACGCGTATATGGACTGGTCGGAGTCGCCGACGACCGTCAGTGACGCCGGGGCGATCGACCCGTCGGCCTCGCGCATGCGGGCGACGTGCTGCCCGGCGTCCTCGAGCTTGTCCACCTGCTCGACCGGGACCGGCCGCGTGAGCTCACGGATGAGGGCGTACTGCGCGTGGTTGGTGTCCTGGTACTCGTCGACGAGGATGAACCGGAAGCGGCGCTGGTAGAGCGCGGCGACCTCGGGGAAGGCACGGAACAGGAACACCGTCTGGCCGATGAGGTCGTCGAAGTCGAAGGCGTTCGCCCGGCGCAGCTCGTTCGTGTAGCGACGGAAGACCTCGGTGAACATGACCTCTTGCGGGTCGTTCGCGTTGATGTTCCGGGCGTAGGAGTCGATGTCCTGCAGCTCGTTCTTGAGCTTCGAGATCTTCGAGGCCGCGGCGCCGACGGTCAGCCCGAGCGAGTCCGCCTCGAGCTCCTTGATGATCCGCTTGAGCAGGGCCTTCGAGTCGGCGGAGTCGTAGATCGTGAACGACTGCGCGAACCCGAACCGCTCGGCCTCGCGCCGGAGGATCCGCACACACGCCGAGTGGAACGTGGAGATCCACATGCCCTCGGCCGCCTGTCCGACCAGCGCCTGCACCCGCTCGCGCATCTCGGCGGCGGCCTTGTTCGTGAACGTGATCGCGAGGATCTGCGACGGCCAGGCTTCACGGTTGGCGAGCAGCAGGGCGATCCGCCGGGTCAGCACGCTGGTCTTGCCGGAACCGGCACCCGCCACGATGAGCAGGGACTCGCCGCGGTACTCGACGGCTTCCTTCTGCTGGGGGTTCAGACCCGCGGTGAACGGGTCCTCGTAGGCAGCGGCGCCACCCCCGTGCTCCGGGGACGACTCGAATGGGTCCAGCACGATCGTCATGTCCGGGACAGTCTAGGCCGGGCCCCCGACAGCCGAGCGGGCGAGCACGGCCAGGTCGGCGTGGTCGGCGAACACCCCGTCGACCCCGGTCCGGACGACCGAGGTGAACCACCGCTCCCAGTCGCCGAACGCCGCGACCTCGCCCCCGCGACGGAGCGGCGCCGGCAGGAAGCGGTTCTCCGGCCGGAGCGTCCAGGTGTACACGGCCAGCCCGGCCCCGTGCGCGCGGTCGACGATGTCGCTCCGCACCGGCGTCGGGTCCGTCAGGGCCACGCTGTCCACCCCGGCCATCAGGGTCCCGAGCGCGACGCTGATGCCGTGGAACTCCGTCGCGAACGACGCGAGCGCCTCGTCGGAACGCTCGGCCGCGTACGTGGGGGCCAGCGACCCGTGGGACGCGACCTCGTCGGCGGCGCTGCCCCGCGCCTCCTGGAGGTAGACGAGGCGACCACCGGTCCCCCGCGCCCGCAGGTCGCGCAGCACGCCCTTCTCGAAGCTCTCGATCGTGAGCCGCTCGTCCCGTCGCCACCCCGCGTCCGCGAGCGCCCCGTCGAGCAGCGGCGCCATCGCGAGGCCGGCCCGGTCGAAGAACGCGGCGTGCTTGACCTCGGCGACGAGCCCGACCGGCCGCGGAGCCGCGTCGAGGATCCCGAGCAGGTCCTCGAGCCGGAGGACCGGTTCCTCGCCGTCGTGCTCCGCCGACCCCGGACGCAGGGCCGGCAGCCGTTCCCGGGTCCGGAGCGTGCGGAGCTCGTCCCACGTGAAGTCCTCGGTGAACCAGCCGGTCACGGTCTGGCCGTCGACGGTCTTCGTGGTGCGGAGGTGCCGGAACTCGGGGCGGTCCGCGACGTCGGTCGTGCCGGAGACCTCGTTCTCGTGCCGGAGCACCAGGACGCCGTCCTTCGTCGGCACGAGGTCCGGTTCGATCGCGTCCGCGCCGAGCTCGATCGCGAGCTCGTACGCGCTCCGCGAGTGCTCGGGACGGTAGCCGGACGCGCCACGGTGGGCGATCACCAGGGTCATGGCCGCACCCTAGCGACCGCAGGTGCACGCCGGGAGCCGCGGACAGGGGGTGGCCTGTACGGACTCCGGGCCACTACCGTTCGGGCATGGGGACGAACAGGTGGTGGCGGGGCGGACTGGCCGTCGCGGTGGCGGTCGCCGGCGGGTGGGCCTGGCTCGCCGACGTGCGCGCACCCGGCCCCCTCGGCCTCGAGCAGCAGGGCGCGTCGATCTGCATGCAGGGCACGGACGGTGCGATCGCCACCGGCGTCCTCCGCGGCCCCTCCGGACCGGCCATCACGCTGACGCGTGTGACCCTCGGCTCCGGCTCGGGCCTCGCCGTCGACGACGCCGTCCTCGCCCACCCCGGACCGGACGGCGTCAGGGTGGGGACCGCCAGCTGGCCGCTCCCGGACCACCCGTGGCGCGCGGAGCCGGCGATCGGCACCCCGATCCGACCGGGCGAGTCGGTGGACCTCGTGCTGCACGTCGTCCGCACCGGGTCCGACGGCGGATCGGCTGGGCCGGTCCGGGTCGAGTACGTCCAGGGAGCCGAACGGCACGTCGAGACGACGGGCTTCCACGTGGCGCTCCGCGATCACTGCTGACCGCGGTCGCCGCTGGTCGCTGGTCGCCGTCGGTCGCGGCCGTCGCTGGTCGCGGTCGCCGTCGGTCGCGGTCGCTGCTCGTCGCGGTCGCCGGCCTGGAGGCGCGGCCGGCGTCCGCCCCGACCCTCACCGCCGCAGGACGGCGCGTTCGGCGCGGTCAGCGCGGTCGCCGCGGTCGGCGCGGTCGGCTGGCTCGGGGCTGTTTCGGGGCGCGCACGCAGCGCCCGCCCATAGGCTGCGGTCGAGTGGTCCTCCGGGACCCTTCCGCTCGCCGCGAATCCTCAGCCTTCCGCGGCACTGCGCCCCTAGGCTGAGAGGACTCGAATCTCCAAGGAAGAGGACACCATGGCCTTCAAGCCCGGTTTCGACCAGTCCCCCGCCTTCAACAACCAGGGACCCAACACCTGGGGCGGGCGCGGCGCTGGTCAGCAGCAGGCTGGCTGGGGACAGACCCCGCAGCAGGCACAGGGCGGGATGACCCCTGAGCAGCTGCAGTACATGTACGACCGTCCGGCAGCGAGCACGGTCGACACCGACCGCATGTCGTACGAGGACACGATCGTCAAGACGCTCCTCGCGTTCGGCGTGCTCCTCGTCGGTGCCGTCGCCGGCTGGAACCTGCCCCCGATCGTCTGGATCGTCGGTGCGATCGTCGGCTTCGTGCTCGCGATGGTCAACACCTTCAAGAAGAAGCCGTCGCCGGCCCTCGTGCTGCTCTACGCGTTTTTCGAGGGACTCTTCGTCGGCGGGATCTCGAACTTCTTCGAGTACAACTTCACGCAGACCGGTGGCATCGTCGCGCAGGCGGTGTTCGGCACCCTCGGTGTCTTCGCCGTGACGCTGCTGCTGTTCCTGTCGGGCAAGGTCCGGGCGACGCCGAAGCTGACGCGCTTCTTCCTCATCGCGATCGTCGGCTACATGGCCTTCCAGCTCGTGAACCTCGTCCTCATGTGGACCGGTGTCACGCAGGGCACGTTCGGCCTGATGAGCGCGACGATCTTCGGTATCCCGATCGGTGTCGCGATCGGCATCTTCGTGGTCCTCATGGCCGCGTACTCGCTGATCCTCGACTTCGACCAGATCAAGACGGGCGTCCAGCGCGGCGCTCCGAAGATCTACGCGTGGACCGCGGCCTTCGGGCTCATCGTCACCCTCGTGTGGCTGTACCTCGAGATCCTGCGCATCCTCGCGATCCTCGCGAGCAGCTCGCGCAACTAGCACCCAGCACGACACGACGGGCCCCGGCGAACGCGCCGGGGCCCGTCGTCGTTCCCGGAGTGGGGGCGGACGACGAGCCTCCCCGCCGAGATCGCACGACATGCCGGACGTGCATCGCCGAGGTCGCACATCGTGCCGCACGACCTCGCCGCGAGCGGCAGATCGCGCGACCTCGTCAACCGGCCCCCGGACGCACGACGGCCCGGCACGCAGGACGCGTGCCGGGCCGTCAGCGCGGGAGGGTTACTCCCACTCGATGGTCCCCGGCGGCTTCGACGTGACGTCGAGCACGACCCGGTTCACATCCGGCACCTCGTTCGTGATGCGGTTCGAGATCTTCGCGAGCGTGTCGTACGGCAGGCGGGTCCAGTCGGCGGTCATGGCGTCCTCGGACGAGACCGGACGGAGCACGATCGGGTGGCCGTAGGTGCGGCCGTCGCCCTGGACGCCCACCGAACGGACGTCGGCGAGCAGGACGACCGGGCACTGCCAGATCTCGTCGTCGAGACCGGCCGCGGTCAGCTCTTCGCGGGCGATCTTGTCCGCCGCGCGGAGCAGCTCGAGCCGGTCCTTCGTGACCTCGCCGACGATGCGGATGCCGAGGCCCGGGCCGGGGAACGGCTGGCGGCCGACGATGACCTCGGGCAGCCCGAGCTCGCGACCGACCGCACGGACCTCGTCCTTGAACAGGGTGCGCAGCGGCTCGACGAGCTCGAACGTCATGTCCTCGGGCAGGCCGCCGACGTTGTGGTGCGACTTGATGTTCGCCGTGCCGGAACCACCGCCGGACTCGACGACGTCGGGGTAGAGGGTGCCCTGGACGAGGAACTTCACCTCGCCGGCGTCGTCACCCGCCGCGGACTCCGCACGCGCCTCGAGCACGAGGGCCTCGGCCGCCGCCTCGAAGGTGCGGATGAACTCGCGCCCGATGATCTTGCGCTTCTGCTCGGGGTCGCTGACGCCGGCGAGGGCGTCGAGGAACTGCTGCTCGGCGTCGACGGTGACGAGGCGGACACCGGTCGAGGCGACGTAGTCCTCCTCCACCTGCTTGCGCTCGTCGGCGCGGAGGAGCCCGTGGTCGACGAACACGCACGTCAGCTGGTCGCCGACGGCCTCGTGCACGAGGGCGGCGGCCACGGCGGAGTCGACCCCACCGGAGAGACCGGCGATGACCCGGGCGTTGCCCACCTGCGACCGGATGCGGGCGACCTGCTCGTCGATGACGTTCGCCGAGTTCCAGTCACCGGGCAGGCCGGCGGCACGGTGCAGGAAGTTCTCGAGCACGGCCTGACCGTGCACCGAGTGCTTGACCTCGGGGTGCCACTGCACTCCGTAGAGCTTGCGCTCGTCGGACGCGAACGCGGCGACCGGGGTCGAGGCGCTCGACGCGAGGACCTCGAAGCCCTCCGGCGCCTTCGCCACGGAGTCGCCGTGCGACATCCAGGTCACCTGCGACGCCGGCTGCGCGCCGAGCAGCACGCTGTCGGTGCCGGTCACGGTGACGTCGGTCGCGCCGTACTCGCGCTGACCGGTCTGGGCGACCTCGCCGCCCAGCGCGGTCGCCATGGCCTGGAAGCCGTAGCAGATGCCGAGCACGGGGACGCCGAGGTCGAGGATGTCGGCGTCGAGCGCGGGCGCACCCTGCTCGTACACCGACGAGGGACCGCCGGACAGCACGATCGCCGCCGGGTCCTTCGCCTTCACCTCGTCCGCGGTGATGGAGTGCGGGACGATCTCGCTGTAGACGTTCGCCTCGCGCACGCGACGCGCGATGAGCTGCGCGTACTGGGCACCGAAGTCGACGACGAGGACGGGACGCTGTTCGGTCTCGCTCACCGAGCGGCCTCCTTCTCACGCTGCTGGGCAGCGGTCAGCTCGTGGTAGGTGTCCATGGCCTTCTGCTGCATGCGGTGCTCGACCACGAAGGACATGAACGGGATGATGCCCCCGAGGGCGATGAGCAGGAAGCGGGACGGCTTCCAGCGCATGATGCTCCACAGACGGAAGTCCGTGAAGAGGTAGAGGACGTACAGCCAGCCGTGGGCGATGAGGATCGCGATCGACAGGTTGAACGTGCCGGGCGCTTCGCCGGCCGTGCCGTTCGGTACGAAGAACGGGCCGTTGCCGAGCTGCATCTCGAGCTGGAGCGGCGTGTACTTGATGATGACCTCGATCACGAGGGCCAGCAGCAGCACACCGGTGATGTACGCCGAGACGCGGTACCACTTCACCGCGCCCGGGATCTTCGGGATGTCGCGGGTTCGGACGGTCAGAGCCATATCGGCCATCCTACCGTCGGTCGACGAGGGCACCGTCGACGCTGAGCGCCGCCTCACGACGGTCCTCTTCCTCGCGCTCCCATGCGTCCTTGACGAACCGGTACCAGAGGAAGACCGCGAAGCCGGCGAAGACCACCCACTCGATCGCGTAGAACAGGTTGAGCCAGTCGAACTGGACCTCGCGCGACGGCGCCCGGTCGGCGATGGTGCCGAGGTCGGCGGCCTTCGCGGTGGTTCCGTCGGCGACGACGTACCCGAGGTACATCCGGTCGTCGAACGCCTTCCACGTGTTCACGAACCGGGCCGGCGCGACGGCCGAGTACTCGCCCTTGTCGTAGGTGTCCTGGTCGGGCGACTCCGCCGGGTAGTAGCGCCCCTCGACCGTGAGTCGCGTGCCGTCGGCCAGACGGTCCCCGCCGGCGACGGCGGCGGCGCGCTGGTCCGACCACCCGATGACGACCGGCAGGCTCGCGCCGCTGTCCGCGTCGACCAGGTGGCCGACGGTCTGGTAGGTCCCGCCACCGGTCCGGCCGGTCAGCACCGTGGTGTCACCGGCGACGAACGTCCCCGTGACCGTCACCTTCTGCCCGGCCATCTTCTCGGTCGCGGGCTGCATCGGCCCCGTCACGGCGTCGAGGCTCCTCCGGGTCTCGGTCGTCTCGGGCAGCGGTGTGCCGTTCGCGATGCTCCGCTCCAGCTGCCACTTGCCCAGCCCGGCGAACACCGCCGCGAGCACGAGCGCCAGCAGGAGCAGCGCGATCCACTTCGGTCGTCGGGCTACGGCCCACATTCGTATCAGTACTCCGGATCGCGCTGGCGGACCGGGCGCTCGGGGCGCTCGGTGGGGGTGTCGATCGACGACGTCCGGGGCTCGGACGGCGTCTCCGGGGACTCATTCTCCCGCTCCTGGCTGCCAGCAGCCTCCACCAGGGCGAACTCCTCGGCGAACTGGCGGTCGCGCTCGGCACGACGGGCGGCCGCCGCGGCGTCGGCCTCGGCTTCCGCTGCCTCGGCCGCGGCGGCTGCGGCGACCGCGCGCCGACCCCCCAGGCGGTTCCGGAGCCGCGCCAGACGAGCCGGACGCACGACGAGCCGTCCGATCCGGTCCGAGTTCACCGCGAGCAGCGGCCCGAGGATCGCCATGACGAGGACGTACAGGCCGGCGAAGGCGGTGATCCGGGCCTCGAGCCCGGCGGCTGCCGAGAGCGTCGCGAGGATCAGCGCGAACTCGCCACGGTTCACCAGGATGACCGCGGTGTTGATGCCCTGCTGGACGTTGAAGCCGTTCATGCGCGCGACGAGCTGCCCCGCGATCGCGTTCAGCGCGACGGTCATGCCGATCGCGCCGAGCACCGGCCAGAGCACCTCGCCGAAGGTCGACAGGTCGAGCCCGAGCCCGAAGTTCACGAAGAAGAACGCCGCGAACACGTCGCGCATCGGCAGGGCGAGCTGCTCGATGCGGTCGCGGTAGCGCGTGGCACCGCAGAGCAGGCCGATCACGAACGCGCCGATCGCGTCCGTCACGCCGAGCAGGTCGCCGATGCCGCCGAACATGACCGCGAGGCCGAAGAACAGCACGGTGAAGAGCTCGTCGTCACGGGTCGCGAAGATCCGCGACACCCACTTGCCCGCGAACCGCGCGAGGGTGAACATCACGATGAGGAACCCGAACGCGAGCGCGAGCTTCCCGACGACACCCCAGACGTTCGTGTCGCCGGACAGCACCACGGAGACGATCGCGAGGTAGATCGCGATGAAGACGTCCTCGATCACGGTGACGCCGAGGATCATCGGCGTCTCGTCGTTCGCCAGGCGTCGCAGCTCGATGAGGAGCTTCGTCACGATCGCGCTCGACGACGTCGCCGTCATGCCGGCGATGATGAGCGCCTCGCGGGTGCCCCAGCCGAGCGAGAACCCGAAGGCGAACCCCACGCCCATGTTGATGGCGACGTACGTCCCGCCGGAGACCAGGAGCTTGCCGGCGTTGCCGTAGAACTCTTCCTGGTCGAACTCCAACCCGAGGTTGAACAGCAGCAGGATGAGCCCGAACGTCGCGATCAGCTCGATCGTGTGCGACTCGACGTTCAGCCCGATCCACGGGGTGTGCGGACTCGCGATGAGCCCCACGACCATGTAGATCGGGATCGCGGGCAACCCGATCGTCTTGCCGAGGCGTCCGAGGACGTAGGCGATGATGAACAGGACGCCGATGGTGAGCAGCTCACCACCCAGGTGCACGGGCTAGCTCCTCGGCGGGGCCTCGGCCGCAGCGGCCGCAAGCTCTCCGCTGCGGTAGAACGAGAACGCCTTGGCGACCTTCTCCGGCGCACCGGCGACGACGATGGTGTCGCCGGGGAACACGACGAAGTCCGACGACGGGGCCGGGTTCGCGCTGTCACCGCGGACGACCGCCACGACCGTCAGACCGATGAAGCCCGAGTCGTGCAGGTCACCGAGGGGCTTGCCGGCGATCGCGTCGTCGTAGTCGACCGAGAACCAGTCGATGCTGAGGCCGGGGATCTCGTCGAGCTTGTCGAGTCCCTCGGTGATGCGCGTGCCGCCGAGGAGTTCGGCGAGCGTGTGCGCCTCGTCCTCGCTGAGGCGCAGCGACACCTTCTCGG
This sequence comes from Curtobacterium sp. AB451, assembly GCF_050585845.1. Taxonomy (NCBI): domain Bacteria; kingdom Bacillati; phylum Actinomycetota; class Actinomycetes; order Micrococcales; family Microbacteriaceae; genus Curtobacterium; species Curtobacterium sp. AB451. Next base: position 435,559 of record NZ_JBOBQG010000002.1, on the reverse strand, counting down.
ACTTGTCGGCGCCGTCCGAGACGTCGGCGAAGGAGATGAGGTCGGAGTGGCCCGACCGGTGCGTGATGACACCACACTTGCCACCGTCGTCGGTGTAGAAGCTGTGCAGCACGCCGACTCCGGGGAGTTTGACGCGATGGACGTCGACCATGATGGCTCCCTTTTCGAGTACCCCGATGATAACCACCGAGGGGGTCCGGCCATTCCGTTCCGCTACAGTCCGGTGGACGACGAGATCCGGGGGGACTGCTGTGGACGACGAACGGACCAGGCGCACGGTGGCGGGCACGGGTGTCGCGGTGGTGGCACTCTACGCCGCACTGCTCGCCGTCGAGGCGCTCGTGCTCGACCCGCTGGCCGCGGTGCCGGGCACCTCGCTCAGCATGATCCACGCGGAACTCGGCCAGCAGGGGTTCTCGGTCGGCACCGACGTCGCGGCCGTCGTCGGGATCGCCCTCGTCGGTGTCGGCCTGGCGGTCGGGCTCGCCACGTCGCTCCTGGTGACCCGCGCCCGCACCCACGTCATCGCCGCGGTCCTGCTCGGCGTGGTCGCGCTCGGCGGTCCGATGACCTGGTGGAGCGGCTTCTGGCTCGGCATGGACGTCGCGGACGCCTACGGCGTCGACGGTGGCGCGCACACCGTCTGGGCCGGTGTCCTCCTGGTCAGCAGTGCGATCGCGCTGGCCGCGATCCCGTTCGTCCTCGTGATCGGGCAGGCGGTCAGCGTCCGCCGGACCGCCCGCGGGTCGCGCGCCGCCTGACTGCGCCGACCCGCGCCTCCAGGCCGTCGACAGCCAGGAGGCGCGGGTCGTGTCGTCGACGCGGGTCGCGTCCTACTCGGGCTCGCTCGTCTTCTCGCCGACCACCTGCTCGTCGGACGCCTTCGCGCCCTCCGCACCGCTCGAGCGGCCGCCGCCGACGACCACGTCGTCCTCGTCGAACCCGAAGGCGATGTCCGGCGCCTCGAGCCGCACGCGGTCCGCCGACTCGTCGTCGGGCTGCAGCTGCGACTCGCGTTCCGCCGCGACGCGCTTGAGGTAGTTCGACACCTCGTGCTCGGTGGTCTCCTGGTCCCAGCCGAGCACGTCGGCCATGAGCTTCGCCGCGACCGGGGCCGCCGACTCGCCGCGGTCCCAGGCCTCGATCGAGATGCGGGTGCGACGGGCGAGGACGTCCTCGAGGTGCAGCGCGCCCTCGTGCGAGGCCGCGTAGACGACCTCGGCCCCGATGTAGTCGTCCGCACCGGGGAGCGGCTCGGCGAGCGACGGGTCCTGCTTCACGAGCCGGAGCACCTCGGTCGCGAGCGTGCCGTACCGGTTCAGCAGGTGCTCGATCCGGACCTTGTGCACGCCGAAGCTCCGCGCGGTGCGGCCGCGGCGGTTCCAGGCGGCCGGGTAGCCCTCGGCGCCGAGCAGCGGGATGTCCTCGGTCGTCGAGCCGGGGATCTTGCCGTCCATCGCCGCGACGGCCTCGTCGATCGCGTCCTTGCCCATCACGCGGTAGGTGGTCCACTTGCCGCCGGCGACGACCACGAGCCCGGGCACGGTGTGTGCGACGACGTGCTCGCGGCTGAGCTTCGACGTCTGGTCGGACTCCCCGGCGAGCAGCGGCCGGAGTCCGGCGTACACGCCCTCGACGTCCTCGCGGGTGAGCGGGACCGCCAGGACCTTGTTCACGTGCTCGAGGATGTAGTCGATGTCCGCCGCGGTCGCCGCCGGGTGGGCCTTGTCGAGGTACCAGTCGGTGTCGGTCGTCCCGACCAGCCAGTGCCGACCCCACGGGATCACGAACAGCACGCTCTTCTCGGTGCGGAGGATCATGCCCATGTTCGACTGGAAGCGGTCGCGCGGGATGACCAGGTGGACGCCCTTCGAGGCGCGGACCTTGAACTGACCGCGCGTGCCGATCATCGCCTGGGTGTCGTCGGTCCAGACGCCCGTCGCGTTGACGACCTGCTTCGCGCGGATCTCGAACTTCTCGCCGGTCTGGATGTCGTGCGCCTCGGCACCGACCACGCGTTCCCCGACCTTGATGAAGCCCTCGATCCGGATGCGGCTCGCGGCGTGGGCACCGTACGACGCCGCCGTTCGCACGAGCGAGGCCACGTACCGGGCGTCGTCGACCTGGGCGTCGTAGTAGGTCATGCCGCCCACGAAGGCGTCCTTCTTGAGCGACGGCATCGAGCGGAGCACCTGCGTGCGGCTGAGGTGCCGGTGGTGCGGGACCCCGGGCGGTCGGCCGCCGGACCAGCTGAAGGCGTCGTACATCGCCATGCCGATCCCGATGTAGAAGCGCTCCCACACGCGGTGGTTCAGCGGGTAGAGGAAGCGGACGGGCTTCACGAGGTGCGGGGCGATCCGCTGCAGCAGGAGTCCGCGCTCGATGAGGGCCTCGCGGACGAGCCCGAAGTTGAGCTGCTCGAGGTACCGGATGCCGCCGTGCACGAGCTTCGACGAGCGGCTCGAGGTGCCCGATCCCCAGTCGCGGGCCTCGACGATGCCGACGCTCAGGCCCCGCGTCACGGCGTCGAGCGCGCTGCCCGCACCGACGATGCCGCCGCCGACCACCAGGACGTCGAGCTCCCGGGTCTTCATCGCCTCGATCGCGGCGGTGCGTTCGTCGGGACCGAGCTTCGTGGACGGGTCGAACCCCACCCCCGGTGCCGCGTTCTCGGCGCGGGCCGGCCGGGTCGCGCTGGACGTGCTCGTGCTGGTCTTGGCCATCGTCGCCTCCGTGTCACGGTGACGCCGAGGCGTCACCCGCGCCGGAGTGCGGGTGCCACCGTCAGTTCCGGTGGTACGGCGCCACGACCACTTCTACTCGCTGGAACTCCTTGACGTCGGAGTATCCCGTCGTGGCCATCGACCGACGCAGCGCGCCGACGATGTTCGCACGGCCGTCCCAGGTCGGGGTCGGGCCGTTCAGGACGTTCTCGAGCGGGGCGATCGTGCCCACCTCGACCCGGCGGCCGCGCGGCAGCTCCGGGTGGTGCGCCTCGGCACCCCAGTGGAAGCCGCCACCGGGTGCCTCGGTCGCGCGGGCGAGCGCGGTGCCGAGCATGACGGCGTCGGCGCCCATCGCGATCGCCTTGACGACGTCGCCCGCGGTGTCGAGCCCGCCGTCGGCGATGACGTGCACGTAGCGGCCGCCGGACTCGTCCATGTAGTCGCGGCGAGCGCCGGCGATGTCGGCGACGGCGGTGGCCATCGGGGCGTGGATGCCGAGCGCGGCCCGGGTGGTCGAGGCAGCGCCGCCGCCGAAACCGACGAGCACACCCGCGGCACCGGTGCGCATGAGGTGCAGCGCCGCCGTGTAGGTCGAGGCACCGCCCACGATGACCGGGACGTCGAGCTCGTAGATGAACTTCTTGAGGTTGAGCGGCTCGGTGTTCTGCGAGACGTGCTCGGCCGAGACGGTCGTGCCGCGGATGACGAACAGGTCGACACCGGCGTCCACGACGGTCTGCGAGAACTCCTGCGTGCGCTGCGGGCTGAGCGACCCGGCGACCGGCACCCCGGCGGCGCGGATCTCGGCCAGGCGCGCGGTGATCAGCTCGGCCTTGACCGGCTCGGAGTAGATCTCCTGCATGCGCTTGGTGACGTTGCCGTCGGTGAGCGCCTTGATCTCGTCGTAGTAGGGCGTCGGGTCCTCGTAGCGGGTCCAGAGCCCTTCGAGGTCGAGGACGCCGAGCATGCCGAGCCGGCCCATCTGGATGACGGTCGCCGGCGAGGCGACGGAGTCCATCGGGGCCGAGAGGATCGGCGACTCGAACGTGAACGCGTCGATCGACCACTGCACGCTCACGTCACGCGGGTCACGCGTGCGCCGCGAGGGGACCACCGCGATGTCGTCGAACGCGTACGCCCGACGTCCGCGCTTGCCAGCACCGATCTCGACTTCACTCACCCGGCAAGCCTACCGGTCGTGTCCCCCGGGTGACACGGACACCCGCGGGCGCCGGTCAGCGTGTCCGGCGGGCGCGTCGCTTCCGCAGCACCCGCAGCACCAGGCCGAGCAGGAGTGCCAGCACCACGAGCACCCCGAGCAACGCGGCCGCTGCCTTCACGAGCAGCGCCGCCCCGACGAAGAGCACGGCGAAGACCAGCCACACCAGGGCGTCGAGCACGAGGGGGCCGGGGGTGCGCACGCGTCCGAGGGTAGCGACCCGACGGGGGTGGGTCGCGCCTCCTGGTCGATGGCGTGCCGAACCGGTGACACGAGCCGCGAGAGGCGAGCCGCGCGCCGCGCGCCGATCCCGGTGAGGAGCGGGGCCGTGCGGCGCTGAGCGTCCACGCACGACCCCACTCGGTGCGGGTACCGCCCCCACAGCGGCACCCACGGTCGACACCGCTCGCTCAGCGCGCGGAGTCGACGTCCTTGGCGAGCGTCCCCAGGTACAGCTCGATGACCTTCGGGTCGTCGGCGAGCTCCTTCCCGGTGCCCGAGTACGCGTTCCTCCCCTGGTCGAGCACGTACCCACGATCGCAGATCTGCAGACAGCGTCGCGCGTTCTGCTCCACCATGACGATCGACACACCGGCCTTGTTGATCCGGCGTGTGCGGATGAACGTCTCGTCCTGGCGCACCGGCGACAGCCCGGCGGACGGCTCGTCGAGGAGCAGGACCTTCGGGTCCATCATGAGCGCCCGGGCCATCGCGACCGACTGCCGTTCGCCGCCGGACAGGGATCCGGCGCGCTGGCCCTTCCGCTGTCCGAGGACGGGGAACAGGTCGTAGATGACCTCGAGCCGCTCGGCGAACTTGCGGGGCCGGAGGTACAGGCCCATCTGCAGGTTCTCCTCGATCGAGAGCGAGGGGAAGACGTTGTTCGTCTGCGGGACGAAGCCGACGCCGGCCTGCACGAGCTTGTTCGCCTTGAGGTTGGTGATGTCCTCGCCCTGCAGGGTCACCGAGCCCTCGCGGATGGACACCAGCCCGAACAGGGCCTTGAGGAGCGTCGACTTGCCCGCGCCGTTCGGTCCGATGATGCCGATGAGCTCGCCCGGGTAGCAGTCGAGGTCGCAGCCGTTCAGGATGTTCACCCCGGGCAGGTACCCGGCGACGAGGTTCTTCGCGCTGAGCACCGGCTCGCGGTCCAGGGTGGCCGTGCCGGCCACGGGCGCCGGGGCGGCGTTCGGACTGGAGGCGCTGCTCGCGTTCGTCGGCTCGCTTGCGTCGGTCATCGGGTCGCCTCCTGCTCGTCTTCTTCCGCTACTTCCTCGGCGAGCTCCTCGTAGGTCTCCTCGTTCAGGAGCGAGTCGTCACCGAGGTCGGTGTCGTGGTGCGCACCGAGGTACGCGTCGATGACCGCACGGTCGTCCATCACCGTGTCGGCCGGACCCTCGGCGACGACCTTGCCCTCGGCCATCACGACGACCCAGTCCGAGATGTGCCGGACCATGTGCATGTCGTGCTCGACGAACAGCACGGTCATGCCGTCGTCGCGCAGGGACTGGATGTGCCCGAGCAGCGACTGCGTCAGTGCCGGGTTCACGCCGGCCATCGGCTCGTCGAGCATGATCATCGTCGGGTCGGACATGAGTGCCCGGGCCATCTCGAGGAGCTTCCGCTGCCCACCGGAGAGCGAGCCGGCGTAGTCGTCCGCCTTGGTGTCGAGCTTGAACCGGGCGAGGAGGTCCTCGGCCTTCGCCGTGATCTCGCGCTCCCGCTTCCGCCAGAGCGCCGGGACGAGTCCGACGAAGAAGTTCTCGCCGGGCTGGTCGCGGGCGCCGAGGAGCATGTTCTGCATCACGGTGAGGCGGCTGAGCGCCTTCGTGAGCTGGAACGTGCGGACCATGCCCTTGTTCGCGATGTGGGTCGCGCTGGTCTTCTGCATCGTGTCGCCGTTGAAGCGGGTCGTCGCACCCGGGCTCGGCTTGTCGAACCCGGTCAGCAGGTTGAAGAACGTCGTCTTGCCGGCGCCGTTCGGACCGATGAGGGCGGTGATCGAGCCGCGCTGGACCTCGAGGTGGTCGACGTCGACCGCGGTCATCCCGCCGAAGCGACGGGTGACGTCGTCGACGACCAGGATCGGGTCGTCCTTGGGGTGGGCGTAGGTCTCAGACACTGAACGTCAACTCCTTCTTGTTGCCCAGCAGGCCCTGTGGACGGAACACGATGAGGAGCATGAGCGCGACACCGACGAGCACGTAGGAGAACTGCTCGGCCTGCTGCGCGTTCATGATCGAGTTCGGGATGAAGTCGCCGGCGAGGGTGCGGATCGCGAGCCGGACGACGAAGAACAGCACCGCGCCGAGGACCGGTCCGAACACCGTCGCCGCGCCGCCGAGGATGAGTGCCGTCCAGATGAAGAACGTCATCGAACGGCCCATCGCGTCGGGCTGCACCGAGCTCGGCAGGACGTAGATGATGCCGGCCAGGGCTCCGAGCGCACCGCCGAAGACGAGCGCCTGCATCTTGTACGAGTAGACGTTCTTGCCGAGGGAGCGCACGGCGTCCTCGTCCTCGCGGATGGCCTTCACGACACGGCCCCAGGGGCTGCGCATGAGCAGGAACAGCACGAGGGTGAAGAGGGCGACGAGGCCCCACGCCGCGATGCGGATCCACCAGCCGTTGACGCCGTTGTTCGAGTACGTGAACCACAGGATGGAGGTGGTGCCGTCCGGGAGCGGGCTGAGGGCGTTGAACGGGTCGCGGTAGCTCGACCCGGTGATGCCGTTCGAGCCGCCGGTCGTCGTGGTGAGCAGGCTCGAGCGTCCCACCATGCGGATGATCTCGGCACCGGAGATCGTGACGATCGCGAGGTAGTCACCCCGCAGCCGCAGGGTCGGGATGCCGAGGATGATCGCGAAGACGATCGCGACGAGCAGGGCGACGAGGACCGCCATCACGAACGGCAGCCCGTTGGTGATCGAGATCGCGAAGCCGTACGCGCCGAGCAGCAGGAACGCCGCCTGGCCCATGTTGACCAGGCCGGTGAGTCCGAAGTGGACGTTGAGGCCGATCGCGGCGAGCGCGAACGCCGCCGTGGTCGGAGCGAGGGCCTCCTGCGTGAGCGAGGAGAGCAGGGAGAGGATGTAGTCCATGGCGGCGCTCCTTAGCCGATCCGCTCGGCGCGACCGAAGATGCCCTGCGGCCGGAACAGCAGGATGAGGATGAGGATCACGAGGGCGGTGGCGTACTTGAAGTCACCCGGCAGCACGAGGTTCGTGAGCTCCACGACGACGCCGATGATCATCGAGCCGACGAGTGCGCCGTAGGCGGTGCCGAGGCCACCGAGCGTGACCGAGGCGAACATGAGCAGCAGCAGCTGCAGGCCGGTCTGCCAGTTCACACCGTTGAGGACGAGCCCGAGCATCACGCCGGACAGCCCCGCGAGGCCGGCGGCGAGCGTCCACACGAACCGGATCACGCGGTCGACGTCGATGCCGGACGCGCTGGCGAGTGCCGGGTTGTCCGACACCGCGCGGGTCGCACGGCCGAAGCGCGTCTTCGCGAGGAACAGGCCGGTGGCGACCAGGACCACGAGGGCGATGCCCATCGCGACGTAGGACTGCACCGTGAGCGTCACACCGGCGAACCGGATCGTCTCCGGGTTGCCCTGCTGGATGCGGACCGTCGACGCCCCGAAGAAGTACTGGAACGCGTACTGGGCGGCGATCGACAACCCGATCGTCACGATCATGAGCTGCGTCAGGCTGATGCGCTTGCGCCGCAGCGGCCGCCAGATGCCGGCGTCCTGCAGGTACCCGGTCGCCGCGCACAGCAGCGTGACCACCACCCCCGTCAGCCAGATGTTCCACCCGAGCTGGTTCGCGAACAGGTACGCGAGCAACCCGCCGAGGGTGACCTGCTCACCGTGCGAGAAGCTCGACAGCCCCGTCGTGCCGTAGATGAGCGACAGGCCCACGGACGCCAGCGCGATGAGGAGCCCGAGTCGGATGCCGGACGCGAACTGCTGCCAGGCCCGCTGGGGCGTGACGCTCGTCGCGTCGTCGTTCGTGACGACCCCCTGCTGGTCGGACAGCTGGAAGATCTGGCCGACGTTCGCGTTGAGGCTCGCGGACACGGTGCGCTTCGCGTCGGCCGCGTTCGTCAGGTACTGGCCCTTCGGCAGGGTGTCCTGGTCGACGCTCACCGTGTAGCTGCCCGCCGCGGTGACGCTCACCGACCACCGACCGGTGTCGGACGTCGTCGCGGTCTGCGCGAAGCCGCCCGGACCGGCGACGTCGACGGCGACGCCCTCCACCGGTTCGCGGTCCGAGTCGGTGATCGTGCCCTGGATGCAGCCGTTCGTCGGGCTGACCGTGCACGGCTGGGTGCTGGCTGGTGCGGTGCTCGCGGACGCCGACGCGCTCGGGGCCGGGGTGGCGCCGATCGCCGGCAGCGTCACCGCCCAGTCGATCAGGAAGGTCGCCAGGAACGCGAGCACGAGGACGGCCATGATGACCGGTCGCTTTCGTCCCGGGCGGAGGCGGAACCTGCGCAGCGGCGCAGACCCCGGCGGAGTGATGGATCCCACGGAAGAGCCTCTCGTTCGGATGACGAGGACGCTAGGGGGATTGTGTGTCACCCGTGTTTCCATCACGTTCCCTGTGTGATTCGTGCCGCAACTGTGACGTTGTGGAGGAAGTCTCGACGGGGGTTCCGAGGCGGGGCCGCACCGCGCCTCCTGGCCGCCCACGGGTGTCCACGGGGCGGAATGCGGGAGAGCGCGTGCGCGTTACCATGGTCTATCCGGAACCCGCCGCAGCGTTCCCGGTGTCTCGACCACTTCACCTCGCCCACGAAGGGGACCCATGGACCAGCCGGATCCGTTCGGATTCATCGGACTCACGTACGACGACGTCATGCTCCTGCCGGGGTACACCGACGTCATCCCGAGCGAGGCGTCGACCGCGTCCCGGCTCACCAAGCGCATCACGGTCAACGTCCCGCTGCTCTCCGCGGCGATGGACACCGTGACCGAGGCCCGCATGGCGATCGCCATGGCCCGGCAGGGCGGCATCGGCATCCTGCACCGCAACATGTCGATCGCCGACCAGGCGGCCGCCGTCGACAAGGTCAAGCGCAGCGAGTCCGGCATGATCACCAACCCGGTGACGACCAGCCCGGACGCCACCGTCGCCGAGGTGGACGCGCTCTGCGGACAGTTCCGCGTCTCCGGCCTGCCGGTGGTCGAGGGTGACGGCACCCTCGTCGGCATCATCACCAACCGCGACATGCGGTTCGTGGCACCGTTCGAGCAGCAGTCCACGCTCGTCCGCGACGTCATGACGAAGGCCCCGCTCATCACGGCCCCGGTCGGCATCGACCCGGACGACGCCGTCGCGATCTTCGCCGAGCACAAGATCGAGAAGCTCCCCCTCGTGGACGAGGACGGCAAGCTCCGCGGTCTCATCACGGTCAAGGACTTCGACAAGAGCGAGAAGTACCCGGACGCCACCAAGGACGACGCCGGCCGACTGCGTGTCGGTGCCGCGATCGGCTTCTTCGGCGACGCCTGGGAGCGTGCGACCGCCCTGCGCGAAGCCGGCGTGGACGTCCTCGTCGTCGACACCGCGAACGGCCACAGCGCCGGCGTGCTCGACATGGTCCGCCGCCTCAAGGCCGACCCGGCGTTCGCCGCGGTCGACGTCATCGGTGGGCAGGCCGCCACGCGCGAGGGCGCCCAGGCGCTCATCGACGCGGGCGTCGACGCCGTCAAGGTCGGCGTCGGACCGGGCTCGATCTGCACCACGCGCGTCGTCGCGGGTGTCGGCGTCCCGCAGGTCACCGCCGTGTACGAGGCCTCCCTCGCCGCGCGTGAGGCCGGCGTGCCGGTCATCGCCGACGGCGGGCTGCAGTACTCGGGCGACATCGCGAAGGCCCTCGTGGCCGGCGCGGACACCGTGATGCTCGGCTCGCTCCTCGCCGGCACCGACGAGTCCCCCGGTGACCTGGTGTTCGTCAACGGCAAGCAGTTCAAGGCGTACCGCGGGATGGGCTCCCTCGGTGCCCTGCAGACCCGTGGCAAGAAGACCTCGTACTCGAAGGACCGCTACTTCCAGGCCGACGTCCCCTCGGACGACAAGCTCGTCCCCGAGGGCATCGAGGGCCAGGTGCCCTACCGCGGCTCGGTGGCGAACGTCGTCTACCAGCTCGTCGGTGGCCTGCGGCAGTCGATGTTCTACGTCGGTGGCCGCACCGTCCCGGAGCTCAAGGCCCGCGGTAAGTTCGTCCGGATCACCCCGGCCGGGCTCAAGGAGTCCCACCCGCACGACGTGCAGATGGTCGTCGAGGCGCCGAACTACAGCAGCTGAGCCGATCCGCACCCCGAACGCCCCTGCTCCTCGACGGAGCGGGGGCGTTCGTCGTCGGTGGGCAGCAGGGTCGCGGCACGGTCCGCGCGCTCGATGCCCGACGCCGGCGAGCCCCACACGACCGGGCTCGTCCGCTGTCCGCGCTGCGCGGACCGGGGCGCCCGCCACCGCAAGGCCACCGCCATGCCACCGCGCGGCCCCCGGGTTTCCGCGCCCCCGCGTCACGGCTGGGTAACGAAACACTTTGCGTACCGCCCCGTCACACCGCTGAAACACCGTGACCCTACGTTCTCTCACATCCCCAGCGGGACCTGAGGTTCCGCGCAGAGAAAGGGCTCCACGGATGATCAGAACCACCCGTGCCACCACGGCACTGGCAGTGGCAGGAGCGGCGGCGCTCCTCCTCGCCGCCTGTTCCACCACCAGCGGCGGCACCTCGCCGTCCTCTTCCGCGTCGGGCGGCGCGAAGAAGGACCCCGCCGCGAGCTGCAAGGCCCCGGACACCCCCGGCACCGACGCGCTGAAGATCGGGACGATCCTGCCGCTGACCGGTTCGCTCGCCTACCTGAACCCGCCCGCGGAGTCCGGTGTGGGGCTCGCGGTGCAGGACATCAACGCCGCGGGCGGTGTGCTCGACAAGGACGTCACCATCGACCCCGCCACCGACTCCGGTGACAGCAACGACATGACGGTGTCGAGCTCGGCCGCGACGAAGCTCGTGAACGCGAAGGTCCCGGTCGCGATCGGCGCCGAGTCCTCCAGCGTCACGCTCAACGTCATCGACCAGCTCACGAGCAACTGCATCGTGGAGATCTCCCCCGCGAACACCGCGTCGGACCTCTCCGGCTACTCGTCGTACTACTACCGGACCGCTCCGCCGGACTCGGTGCAGGGCTCGGCGCTCGGTCAGCTCGTCACGGGTGACGGCAACGCCAAGGTCGCCTTCCTCGTCTTCAACGACACCTACGGCACCGGTCTCCGGAACACCGTGCAGAAGGCGATCGAGGACTCCGGCGGATCCGTCGTCTACGGCGGCAAGGGCAAGGGCCAGGAGTTCCCGCCCGGCCAGACGACCTTCTCGTCCGAGGTGACCGCGGCGCTCGCCACGAAGCCGGACGCCATCGTCGTCCTGGCGTTCGACGAGACGAAGTCGATCATCCCGGAGCTGAAGTCGCAGGACGCCGACATGTCGAAGATCTACATGTCCGACGGCAACACCGCCGACTACTCGAAGGACTTCGACAAGGGCACGCTGACCGGCGCGCAGGGCACCATCCCCGGCGCCTCGCCCAAGGACGAGTTCAAGGCCCAGCTGTCCGCCTTCTACAAGAAGTCGTCCGGCAAGGACCTCGCCGACTACTCGTACGCGGCCGAGTCCTACGACGCCACCGTCCTCGCGGCCCTCGCCGCGGTGAAGGGCAATGGTACGGACTCCGGGACCATCCAGGCCAACATGGCCGCGGTGTCCGGAGCCGACGGCGGCACCGAGTGCTCGACGTTCAAGGACTGCGTCGCCCTGCTCGACAAGGGTGAGGACATCCACTACACGGGTCCGTCGGGCATCGGTCCGTTCGACGAGAACAACGACCCGTCGAGCGCCTACATCGGCATCTACAAGTTCGACGGCGACAACAAGCCCGTCTACCAGAGCGCCATCCAGGGCTCGGTCAAGAAGTAGCCGACACCACCAGATCGACAGCGCCCCGCGGCCCGACCGCGGGGCGCTGTCGCGTGCGGCGGGCGCCCGGGAGCGTGCCGAGACTCGGCTGCGCGGACAGTTTCGTGGCCGACACCGCGCGAAACAGTCCGCCGGGCCGAGACTCGGCGCACGGCGGGCAGGCGGGCGGGACGGCAGGCGGGGCGGTCGCCGGGCCTCGTGGCTCGGCATGGGGCGGTGCGGAGCGGGCCGGATCGGCGTACCTGACGGAATCGGGCGTACCTGGTCGGAACTTTCGGGGCAGTACGCCCGAATCGACCAGGTACCTCGGGCTCGCCCGGTCGCGGGTTGCCGGGAGGCGCGGCGCGCCTCCGTCAGACCGGCTCGGCCGCCGTGGGTGCCTGCGCCCGGCGCCGCGATGCCCGACCGGCCGCGAACGAGTCGACCGTGAGCAGGACCAGGGCCAGCCACACGATCCCGAAGCCGAACCACCGCGCACCCGACATCGGCTCGTGCTGCACGACCACGCCGACGAGCAGCTGCATGACCGGCGCGAGGTACTGCGTCAACCCGAGCGTGGACAGGCTCACCCGCCGCGCCGAGGACGCGAACAGCAGGAGCGGCACCGCCGTCGCGGGCCCGGTCAGCACCGTCACCAGGACGTGGAGCCCACCGGCACTCGCGAACGTCACGCCGCCGCCGAGCCCCGTCACGCCGAGCACCACGAGGGCGACCACCGCGATCGGGAGCAACCACACGGTCTCGATCGTCAGACCGCTCAGCGCGTCCACCGTGCCGCCGACGCGCTTCTTCACGAGGCCGTACAGGCCGAACGAGAACGCGAGCACCAGGGAGATCCACGGCATCTGGCCGTAGCCCACCGCGATGACGACGACGGCCACGATGCTGATGCCGACGGCGGTCCACTGCAGCGGACGCAGGCGTTCGCGGAGCACCACGACCCCGAGGGCGATCGTGACGAGCGGGTTGATGAAGTACCCGAGGGCCGCCTCGACGGTGTGTCCCGTGGTGGTGGCCGCGACGTACACGGTCCAGTTCACCAGGATGAGGACGGCCGCGAGGCCCATCACGAGCATCACCCGACGCTGGGCCATCAGCGTGCGGGTCCGGAGCCACGAGCGGGTGACGGCGATCGCGATCGCGCAGAACACCAGCCCGAAGACGATCCGCCAGGCGACGATCTCGAACGCGCCGGCGGGGGCCATCGCCGCGAAGAGCAGCGGCATGAGTCCCCACAGCCCGTACGCGACGATCGCCTGCACGACGCCGACGGATGCCTCGCTGCGGGCCGGGCGTGCCGGGGACGGTTCACTCACGGAACCATCCTAGGAACCAGCACCGACGGTGCGGGGCCGAGCCGCGCCTCCCGGACCGGTCTGCCCGGCCACCCGACGGACCGCACCCGGGACGCCCACGCCCGGAACGCGAGAACGCCCCGCCGGCCGGAGCCGAACGGGGCGTTCTCGATGCGTGCTGGACTCAGCGCACGATGACCGCGAGGACGTCGCGGGCAGAGAGGACGAGGAGGTCCTCGCCCGAGTACTTGACCTCGGTGCCGCCGTACTTCGAGTAGATGACCTTGTCACCCACGGCGACGTCGAGCGGGACGCGGTTGCCGTTGTCGTCGATACGACCCGGGCCCACGGCGACGACCTCGCCCTCCTGGGGCTTCTCCTTCGCGGTGTCCGGGATGACCAGACCGGAAGCGGTGGTCTGCTCCGCCTCGACCTGGCGGATGACGATGCGATCCTCGAGCGGCTTGATGCTGACGGCCACGGTGACCTCTTCTTTCTCGGTACTGACTCGGTACAGATGGGAACCGTGCTGGCACTACGCGCAGGAGAGTGCCAACGGCCCAACTCTAGGGCGTCGTTGGCACTCGGTCAATCCGAGTGCCAACGTCCTGCCGGGCTCTCGGCGACCTGGGAGGATCGTCGGGTGGAAGCCGCCGATCTCGCCCAGTTGCTGACCCCCGAGGGGATGGCCCTGCTCGACCGTACCCCGGCCGTGTCCGACGGTGGTGAGATCGTCCGTGTCGTCTCCCGACTGCGGTCCGAGGGACACGACCCGGGCCTCGTCGCGGCGGTCCTCACGCAGGCGAAGCTCCGGCAGAAGGCCCGCGGGAAGTTCGGCGACTTCGCCTCCCGGATGCTCTTCACCGAGGCCGGGCTCGAGCAGGCGACCCGGCTGCAGGTCGCCGCCCAGCACGCCGGACGCTTCGCCGTCGCCGGGCTGCGGCGCGTCGCGGACCTCGGCTGCGGCATCGGCGGCGACGCGATGGCGATGGCGGCGCTCGACCTCGAGGTCACCGCGGTCGACCGCGACGAGGTCACCGCAGCCGTCGCCACCCACAACCTCTCGCTCTGGGACTCCGCCCGGGTGGAGCTCGGCGACGCCGCCGGGTTCGACCTCACCCGCGTGGACGGCGTCTGGATGGACCCGGCCAGGCGGACCTCCGGCCACACGAACACGAAGCGGCTCGCGGACCCGGACGACTGGTCCCCGTCGCTCGACACCGTGTTCGCCGCCGCGACGACCACCCCGACGGGCGTGAAGCTCGGGCCCGGCGTCGACCGCGACCTCATCCCGGACACCGCGGAGGCGCAGTGGACCTCGGTGGACCGCGAGGTCGTCGAGCTCGCCCTCTGGTTCGGCCCCCTCGCCCGCCCGGGGGTCCGCCGCGCCGCGACCGTCATCGGTCCGCACGGGATCGCGGAGCTGACCGGCGAGGCGGACGCTCCGGACGCGTCGGTCGGACCGCTCGGCGCGTACCTCTACGAACCCGACGGTGCGGTCATCCGCGCACGGCTGATCGGGGACCTCGCCCGGTCGATCGACGGTCGCATGCTCTCCGAGGGCATCGCGTACGTCAGCTCCGACCAGGCCGTCTCGACCCCGTTCGCCCAGGGGTTCCGGGTGAAGGGCGTCCTGCCGCTCGACGTGAAGCAGCTCGCCGCACGGCTCGCCGCCGACGGCGTCGGCACGGTCGAGATCAAGAAGCGCGGCGTCGACGTCGACCCGGCGCAGTTCCGGAAGCGGCTGCGGCTGCGGGGCGGCAGCGGTCGCGTGACCCTGGTGCTCACCCGCCTGGAGGGACGGCACACCGCGATCCTGTGCGAGCGGCTCGGCGAGACGGCCGGGTAGGCCGCGGGGCGGGGCCGGGCCTGCCCGGCGTGCGGGTTCGGCCCGGCGTGCGGGCGCGGCCCGGCGTGCGGCGCTCGTCGTCGGGGCTCGACCCGGCGTGCGGGCTCGGCCCGGCGCGCGGTGCTCGCCGTCGGGGCTCGACCCGGCGTGCGGTGCTCGCCGTGCCGCGCGGGCCGCACAACGAAAGTCACCCCGAACCACGGATCGCCGTGGTTCGGGGTGACTTCGGTTGTGCGAGCTGCGGCCCGCGTCAGCCGATGAAGGCGCCGGAGTCGTAGCCGGAGTAGTCCGAGTACCGCGAGGACCCGAAGCCCGTCGCGACGAGGATGATCACCACGAGGATCCAGATCCCGGTGACGACCCAGCCCGCGATGACACCGGTCAACGCCAGCCCGCGGCCGCGTTCACCGCTCGTCTTGAGCTTGCCGAGGGCGATGTGGCCGAGGATCGCACCGGTCGGGCCCAGCAGGATGCCGATGAACCAGAAGAACGGCAGCGCGCCGGCGAGGCCGAAGACGATCGCGAGCACGGACAGCGTGTTCACCTTCGGCCGCTGCGCGTAGGGCTGGTAGCCCGTCGAGGCGGAGGCGTACGGGTTCTGCTGCCCCGCGGAGGCGTAGGGGTTCTGCTGACCGGGGGCCGCGTACGGGTTGTGCTGGCCGGGTGCCGCGTACGGGTTGTGCTGGCCGGGTGCTGCGTACGGGTTCTGCTGCCCAGGCGCCGCGTACGGGTTCTGCTGGCTCGGGGCCGCGTACGGGTTCTGGTGGCCCGGCGCCGCGTACGGGTTCTGCTGGCTCGGCGCCGCGTAGGGGTTCTGGTGGCCCGGCGCCGCGTACGGGTTCTGGTGGCCCGGCGCCGCGTACGGGTTCTGCTGACCGGGGGCCGCGTACGGGTTCTGCGGGGCACCCGACCCGGGCTGCCCCTGCGGCTGTGCCGGCGCGCCGTACGGGTTCTGCGGTGCCGCCGTCCCCTCGGACGCACCCTGGCCCGACGTGCCCGGCCCGGACTCCGGGTGGGCCGCACTCGACGGGGACGAGGACGCACCGCCGTCCGGCGTCTCGCCCGGCTTCGGCCACTGGTTCTGATCGGACACCGTCCACCCCTCTCGGGCGCGTCGTTCGTCGGCGCCCTTCGTGAATCCTCCCACAGACACCCGTCCGGAGACCGGGCGGGACCCGGCACGTCAGCGCCGGACCGGTGGGGGCGACGTGTGTGTCAGACCTGGACGGTCGTCACCGGCAGCGTGGAGTCGGCCGCGATCCCGAGGTCGCTCGGCGCGTGCCCCTCGGCGACGAGCCGGGCGCCGACCGCGGCGATCATCGCGCCGTTGTCGGTGCAGAGGTCGAACGGCGGGATCCGAAGGGCGACCCCGGCCCGAGCGCAGCGCTCCTCGGCGACGGCCCGCAGCCGGGCGTTCGCCACGACGCCCCCGCCGAGCAGGAGCCGGTGCACCCCGGTGTCCTCGCACGCGCGCAGCGCCTTCGTGAGGAGCACGTCGACGACGGCCTCGCGGAAGCTGGCGGCGACGTCGGCGACCGGGACCTCGCGCCCTTCGTCGCGGCAGCGCTCGACCCACCGCGCGACGGCGGTCTTGAGCCCGGAGAACGAGAAGTCGTACCGGTGCGCGGCCATGTCCTTCGGCAGCGTGAGCCCGCGGGGGAACCGGATCGCGGTGGGGTCGCCGTCCGCCGCCGCCCGGTCGATCTGCGGCCCGCCCGGGTACGGCAGCCCCAGGAGCCGCGCGACCTTGTCGAACGCCTCGCCGGCGGCGTCGTCGATCGTCTCGCCGAGGAGCTCCACGTCCCCGACGAGGTCGTTCACGAGGAGCAGGGACGTGTGCCCGCCCGACACCAGGAGCGCCACCGTCGGCAGGTCGATCTCCGAGCCGTCCGACCGCAGCACGTCGGCGCCGACGTGTCCGACCAGGTGGTTGACGCCGTACAGCGGCTTGCCCGTCGCCACCGCGAGGGCCTTGGCCGCGCCGACCCCGACCATGAGTGCGCCGGCGAGCCCGGGGCCCGCGGTGACCGCGACGGCGTCGATCTCGTCCAGGGTGACCCCGGCCTGCTCGAGCGCGGCCGAGAGCGTCGGCGTCATCGCCTCGAGGTGCGCCCGTGCGGCGACCTCGGGCACGACCCCGCCGTAGCGCGCGTGCTCCTCCATGCTCGACGCGATGACGTTCGCGAGCAGGGTGGTGCCCCGCACGATCCCGACGCCGGTCTCGTCACAGCTCGTCTCGATGCCGAGCACGAGGGGTTCAGCCATCGAGGGCCTCCTGTCCGATGGGGCCGACGCCCGACGCGGGCGTGCCGGAGGTGCCGGGCGTGCGGGGCGTGGCGGGGTCGTCCGGAGCGGTCGGGCGGAGTGCCGCCCGCATCACCCACGCGTCGACGCCGTCCGGCTGGTAGTAGCGCGGACGCACCGCGATCCGTTCGAACCCGAACGCGGTGTACATCGCCTGGGCGACGGGGTTGTCGGCCCGCACCTCGAGGAAGACCTCGTGCACACCGCGCCGCCGTGCCTCGTCGAGGAGCTCGGTGAAGAGCACACGGCCGATGCCCTTCCCCCGGTGGTCCGCGGCGACCGCGATCGTCTGGACGTCCGCGACGGGGTTGCCGGCGAGGGACGAGAGCCCGGCGTACCCGACGATCGTCGGTGCCCCGTCGTCGGTCGTCTCGACGACGACGTAGTGCCCGTGCGGCGAGTACAGCTCGCCGGACATCTGCGACGCCGACCACGCGTCGGTCGGGAACGACGCGTGCTCCAACCACATCACGTCGTCGAGGTCCTGCGGGTGCGCGCGCCGAAGGCGCAGCCCGTCGGGCAGCGTCACTGCTTCACCCGCTTGGGCGCACCCGGCATCGTCACGTCCGGATCGCGCAGGTATCGGGGCGTGTCGTCCGCGAAGGGCGTGCCGGAGGCGAGCCGGTCCGCGGCGAGCGCACCGAGCCTCCAGGCCGGGATGGACCGGGCGGTGACCCGGTCCCAGTCGACCGCGTCGGGCCGGGAGGCGCGGATCGCCTCGTCGAGGTCCGCCGGCTTGGCGAGTCCCGGCCCCGCGACGCGCGTTCCGGTCTGGTCGTAGGCGCTCCAGTAGACCTCGCGCCGACGCGCGTCCGTCAGGACGACGAAGGGCCCGGGGCGGTCCTGGTCGGCGGCGACCGCGTCGTGGCTGACCAGCGGGAGGAGGGGGACGCCGCGTGCCGCGGCGAAGGTGCGCGCAGCCGCGATGCCGACGCGGAGGCCGGTGAACGGTCCCGGCCCCATCCCGGCGACCACGCCGGTGACGTCCGCCGGGGTGACGTCGGCCTCGGCGAGGACCTCGGCGAGGAACGGACCGACGACCTCGGCGTGGCGACGGCTGTCCTCGGTGCTCCGGGTCGCGAGGGGTCGACCGGTGGCCGGGTCGACCAGGGCGACGGACGTTCCGGCGGAGGTGTCGATCGCGAGCAGCACCCGTCCATCGTAGGCGTGCTGCCGCAGTGCCGCTGTGGGCGAACGGCTGCACTTGCCGAGCCGCGCGGTCGTAGCGTCGCCGCCATGGAACTGCTCTTCGTGCACGGTGCCCTCGTCCGCGACGGCGACTGGTGGTGGCGCCCGACCGGGGACCTCCTGCTCCAGCGCGCCGGGATCCGCAGCCGGGCCGTGGCACTCCCCAGCTGCGGCGAGCGACGAGCACCGGCGGGCACCTCGGGGCTCGTCGCCGACGCCGCAGCGCTCCGCGCAGCACTCGACGACGTGGACGACCCCGAGGGTGCGGTCGTCGTCGGGCACTCGTACGGCGGCACGGTGATCGCCGAGGCCGGACCCCACCCGGCGGTCTCACGGCTGGTGTTCGTGTCCTCCTACCTGCCCGACGTCGGCACGGCGCAGGGCACGATCACGGCCGACGAGCCGGACCCGGTGTCGATCGGCGACGCGGGCGACGGCCGCCTCGCCGTCAGCGGGTACGACGCGTCGTCGTTCGGCGCCCGGTTCCTGCAGGACGCGGACACCAGCGTGCAACGGGCCGCGTGGACCCGGGTGACCCCGCAGGACGCGACGTCGTTCGTGACGCCGACCTCGGCCGCGGGGTGGCAGGACGTCGACTCGACGTACCTCGTCTGCACGGACGACCGGAGCACCACGGTCGGACTCCAACGGCACCACGCCGCCCGCGCGACCCGATCGGTGGACGTACCCACCGGGCACCATCCGTTCACCACCCGACCCGACCTCGTCGCGGAGCAGGTGCTCAGTCCCGGGAGCGGTCGACGATCGATCGGCTGACCGCTCCGACGGCCGCGGCCACGGCCTGCGCGCGGACCGTCGCGTCCTCGTGTTCCGACTCGTGCACGAACACGGTGACACCGCGCCGTGCGCCGCAGAAGTCGACGACCCCGTGCTCGATCTGGGTGCGGAGCGCTGCGCGGTAGCCGTGCCGGTCCCACACTCCGGCGTCGTCACCGGCGACCGGGACGAGGTGGATCGTGAGCCGCCCGAGGGTGCGGCGGAGGCCGCCGTCGGGATCGACGTCGAACGCCCAGCCGTTCACGAACACGCGGTCGATCCAGCCCTTGAGGAGCGCCGGGACGGACCACCACCAGACCGGGAACACGAGGACGAGGTCGGTGGCCCGGTCGATGCGCTGCTGCTCGGCGACGACGTCGTGAGGAGCACCCGCACCCGTGCGGTACGTCTGCCGGTCGGCGAGCGTGAACCGTGGGTCGAAGCCCTCCGCAGCGAGGTCAGCGGTCTCGACGGTCCCCTCGGGCAGGGCGGCCCGGAGTTCCTCCGCGACGTGGTGGGTCAACGAGTCGGGGTCGGGGTGGGCGGTCACGATGAGCGTCGGCACACTGCATCCTCGCGACGCCGGCTGGACGGCAGCAGGGGCACACCGGTCGACGTCGGCGCCGGGACCCCGTGTCGACGGCGAGCCGGTCGCGGGGCACCGGGGTCAGAGGGCGACGCCGTCCCAACGGGGACCGGTCGCGGTGACGACGACCCGGCGGGGCTCGTCGGGGACGTCGTCCGGGTCGAGGTCGTCCGGACCGGGGGCCTCGCCGGCACCGGTCGCGCGGACGATCTCGACGTCGAGGATGCTGTCGGAGACGCCGTCGACGAACCCGCGGCCCCACTCCACGACCACGATCGAGAAGTCCCAGTCGAGGTCGAGGTCGTCGAGCTCGACCGGGTCGGACAGCCGGTACGCGTCGACGTGCACCAGGTCCGGGCCGGCGGTGGTCGGGTGGGTCCGGGCGAGGACGAACGTCGGGCTCGACACCTGCCCGCGGGCGCCGAGCGCCGCGCCGAGCCCCCGGGTCATGGTGGTCTTGCCGGCACCGAGCGGACCGGTCAGGACCACGAGGTCGCCGGCGCGGAGGACGGCCGCGAGTCGGGCGCCGAGTGCACCCATCTCCTCGGTGGTCCGGGCCGTGGTGTCGAGCAGCACGCGGGGCTCGGTCACCGTTCGCCCCGCAGGTACTCGGCGACGTGCCCCTCGACCCGGTGCCCCTCGTACACCCGGGGCACGCGCGTGCCGATCCGGCAGACGATCTCCTCGCCGATGGTGCCGAGCGCCTCGCCCCACTCGAGGACCGTCATCTCGTCGTGCTCCCCCGTGCCGAACAGGACGACGGTGTCGCCGACCTGCACGTCGTCGTCGCCGACGTCGACGAGGAACTGGTCCATCGCGACGCGACCGGCGATCGGGTAGCGCGTGCCGCCGATGGCGACCTCGACACGCCCCTGCGCGAGCCTCGGGACGCCGTCGGCGTACCCGACGGGCACGAGGGCGAGGGTCGTCTCGGCGGTGGTCCGGTACGTGTAGTCGTACGAGACCCCGGTGTCGACGGGGACCCGCTTGGTCTTCGCCACCGAGGCGGTCAGCGTCATCACGGGCTCGAGCCCGAGGTCGGCCGCCGAGACACCGTCTGCCCCGGGGATGCCGAACAGGTTCGCTCCCATCCGGACCATGTCCTTGCGGAACTCCTTGCGCTCGAGTCCGGCGAGCGAGGCGGCAACGTGCTCGGTCGGGATGTCGAGCCCGAGGTCCTCGGCCTGCTCGACCGCGGTGTCGAAGAGCGCGACGGCCGCGGCGTCCTCGTCGTCGGAGGACTCTGCGAGGTGCGTGTACGCGGCGACGACCTCGATGCGTCCGTCCCGCTGGGCGTCGCGGGCGAGGGTCACGAGTGCGGGCCAGTCGTCGGGCGTCGAGCCGTCGCGGTGCAGGCCGGAGTCGAACCCGAGGTGCACCCGGGCCGGTCGGTGGTCGACGGCGTCGATCACGCGCTGCAGCTCGGGGACGTTCGAGACGCCGAGGTCCACCGCCGAGTCGATCGCGTCGCGGAAGTCCAGCGCGGGGTCGTGCTGCCACGTGAAGAGGTGCACGTCCTCGCCGACGCCGATCGACCGCAGGCGCAGGGCCGCCGGGACGGTGAGCACGCCGATCCACCGGATGCCGGCGTCCACCGCGGCGAGCGCGATCGGCTCGAGGCCGTGCCCGTAGGCGTCGGCCTTCATGATCGCCATGAGCTCGACGGGGTCCATCCACTCGCGGACGAGGTCGAGGTTGGCGCGGTAGGCGTCGAGGTCGATCTCGGCCCGGCGCAGCGGCGCGTTCACGACGTCCTCCGTTCGACGCTGCGGCCGACCCGGGCGACCACCTCGTAGTTGATCGTGCCGGCTGCCTCGGCCCAGTCCTCGACCGCCGGGTCGCCGTTCGCCGGGTCGCCCCAGAGCACGGCCTCGTCACCGACGCGGACGTCGGCGTCGCCGATGTCGACGTGCATGGCGTTCATCGCCACGCGACCGACCACCGGGAACGTCCGGTCGCCGATCCGCACCGAGACGTGGTTGCCGAAGGCGCGGTCGAAACCGTCGGCGTACCCGAGGCCGATCACCGCGAGCCGCGTGTCGGTCGTCGCACGCCAGGTGTACCCGTAGCTGACGCCTTCGCCCGCGCGCACCGGCACCGTCCGGAGCACCGCGGCGGTCACGCGCATCGCGGGACGCAGCCCGAGGTCGGCCGAGGTGCGGTCCGGGAACGGGCTGAGTCCGTACAGCGCGAGGCCCACCCGTGCGACGTCGTGCCGGGTCTCCGCGACGGCGATGCTCGCGGCGCTGGCGGCGAGGTGCACCATGTCGGGCACGATGCCGTTCGCGGCGAGTCCGTCGAGCGCCCGCTGGAGCGCCGCGTCCTGGTCGAGGTCGTCCGCGCGTGAGGCGTTCGACAGATGCGACATCAGGCCCTCGACCCGCGTGCGCGAACCGCTGCGGGCCAGGCGCCCGGCCGTCTCGAAGAGCTCGGGCCACTCGGACTCGACCGCGCCGTTGCGACTCAGACCGGTGTCGACGCACACGTGCACCGCGGGGACCTCGGAGTCCGCAGCCGCAGCGAGCTGCGAGACGCTGGAGACGGCCGGCGTGATGCCGTACCGGGCGGCGCGCCGGAAGTCCTCGTCGGGGGCGTGCAGCCAGGCGAGGATCCGGACGCCCTCGTCGATGCCCGCGTGCCGGAGGGCGATCCCCTCGTCGATGTCGGCGACGCCGAGCCACTCCGCGCCGGCGTCCACGAACGCCCGCGCGGACTCCGCTGCGCCGTGGCCGTAGCCGTTGGCCTTGACGACGGCGATGACGCCGGACGGTGCCACCTGTTCGGCGACGCGACCGTAGTTGGCGATCAGCGCCTCCCGGTCGACCGTGATCCCGGTGAACGCGCTCACGCGGACTCCCCTGTTCCTTCGAGGACCACGAACGCCGTCGCGATCCCACCGTCGTGCGAGAGCGAGAGGTGGACCGAGCCGACCCCGCGCCGGTCCGCGACCCGCTGTGCGTCCTGGTGCAGCGTCAGCGACGGGTTCCGCTGGTCGTCGGAGACGACCTCGAGGTCCTGCCAGCTCAGCCCCGCACTCGACCCGAACGCCTTGATCACGGCTTCCTTCGCCGCGAACCGGGCCGCCAGCGACGCGATCGGCCGCGGTTCCCCGTCGCGCACGAGCTCCGACGGGGTGAAGAGCCGCGTGCGCATCGCGGGCGTGCGGTCGAGCACCCGCTCGAACCGTTCCAGGTCGACCACGTCGACCCCGATGCCGATGATCATCGCGCGACTACTCGACGGTGACCGACTTCGCCAGGTTGCGGGGCTGGTCGACGTCGAGTCCCTTGGCTGCGGCGAGCTCCATGCCGAACATGTGCAGCGGCGCGACGGCGAGCAGCGGCTCGAACAGCGGCGTCGCGAGCGGGATCCGCAGGACCTCGTCGGCGAAGGGCAGCACGGCGGCGTCGCCCTCTTCGGCGATCGCGATCACCCTGGCGCCGCGAGCGCGGATCTCCTGGATGTTCGAGACGACCTTGGGGTGCAGCGACCGCGGGTCGCGCGGCGACGGCACGATGACGAAGACGATCTGGCCCGGCTCGATGAGGGCGATCGGGCCGTGCTTCAGCTCGCCGGCGGCGAAGCCCTCGGCGTGGATGTACGCGAGCTCCTTGAGCTTCAGCGCACCCTCGAGCGCGATCGGGTACCCGACGTGGCGCCCGAGGAAGAGGACGCTGCGGGTGTCGGCCATCCAGCGGGCGAGGTCCTTGATGCCGGACGCGTCGTCGATGGTCTGCTGCAGCTTCGGGGCGAGCCCCTCGAGCTCGGCGACCTGCTCGGCGATCTGCTCGGCCGTCAGGGTGCCGCGCAGCGTGGCGAGGTGCAGCCCGAGCAGGTACAGCGCGACGCCCTGGGCGATGAACGCCTTCGTCGACGCGACGGCGACCTCGGGACCGGCGTGCGTGTAGATCACGGCGTCGGACTCGCGCGGGATGGTCGCGCCCTGGGTGTTGCAGATCGACAGGACCTGCGCGCCCTGCTCACGCGCGTACTTGACGGCCATGAGCGTGTCCATGGTCTCGCCGGACTGGCTGATCGAGACGACCAGGGTGCGGTCGTCGAGCACCGGGTCGCGGTAGCGGAACTCGTGCGCGAGCTCGACCTCGACCGGGACGCGGGCCCACTGCTCGATCGCGTACTTGCCGAGGATGCCGGCGTAGGCCGCGGTCCCGCAGGCGATGACGATGACCCGGTCGACCTGCGCGAGGCGGTCGGCGATCGGGTCGAGGTCGGTCAGCGTCACGGCACCGTCGTGCACCCGGCCGAGGATCGTCTTCGCGACGGCCTCGGGCTCCTCGCTGATCTCCTTCGCCATGAACGAGGTCCAGCCGCCCTTGTCGGCCGCCGAGGCGTCCCAGTTCACCTCGAACTCGCTCGGCGTCGCCGGGGTGCCGTCGAAGTGGATGACGTCGACGCCGTCGGGACGGATCGTGGCGATCTCGTCCTGCCCGATCGCGAGGGCGCGCTGCGTGTAGGCGACGAACGCCGCGACGTCGGAGCCCATGAAGTTCTCGCCGTCGCCGAGACCGACCACGAGCGGGGAGTTCCGCCGGGCGCCGACGACGACACCGGGCTGGTCGGCGTGCACGACGAGGAGCGTGAAGGCGCCCTCGAGCCGCTGCACGGCCTGCTGCATGGCGGCGGTCAGGTCGCCGGTCTCACGGAAGGAGCGGGCGACGAGGTGCGCCGCGACCTCGGAGTCGGTCTCGCTGAGGAACGTGACGCCCTCGGCCTGGAGCTCGGCGCGGAGCTCGGAGAAGTTCTCGATGATGCCGTTGTGGATGAGGGCGAGCTTGCCGCCGTCGGCCAGGTGCGGGTGCGCGTTGCCGTCGGTCGGGCCACCGTGCGTCGCCCAGCGGGTGTGGCCGATGCCGGTCCCGCCGTCCGCGATCGGGTGCGACGCGAGCTCGTCCACGAGGGCCTGGAGCTTGCCCGCCTTCTTCGCGGACGCGAGCTCGTGCGACCCGTCCACGACGGCGATGCCCGCCGAGTCGTAGCCGCGGTACTCGAGCCGACGGAGACCACCGAGGAGGACGTCCTGGCTGCTGTTGCTGCCGACGTAGCCGACGATTCCACACATGGGGACGATCCTACGGTCTGCCTGAGCGACGACCCTGCGAAGGAGCAGGGCTGGGGATAACGTTTGGGACATGGGACGCTTCGACGACATCGCGATCACGACTCTCCACGGCGAGGACACCACGTTCGGTGCCTTCGCTGACAAGGCGGTGCTGGTCGTGAACGTCGCGTCCCGGTGCGGTCTCGCGCCGCAGTACGAGCAGCTCGAGGCACTCCAGAAGGAGTACGGTCCCCGCGGCTTCACCGTCCTCGGCTTCCCGAGCAACCAGTTCCTCCAGGAGCTCGGCACGTCCGAGGCCATCGACGAGTACTGCTCCACCACGTGGGGCGTCACCTTCCCGATGTCCGAGAAGGTCAAGGTGAACGGCAAGAACGCCCACCCGCTCTACCAGGCCCTCAAGGAGACCCCGGACGCCGACGGCAAGGCGGGCCGGGTGTCGTGGAACTTCGAGAAGTTCCTGGTCGCCCCGGACGGCACCGTCACGCGCTTCCGTCCCACCACGAAGCCGGATGCCCCCGAGGTCGTCGCCGCCATCGAGGAGGCCCTCCCCGCCTGACGGGTCGCGTCCCACGGACGCACACCGGACGTCGGACGGGAGGCGCGGATCACGTGAGCCGGTCGGCTCACGTGATCCGCGCCTCCCGTCTGTACGCTCGTCCCCATGCCGATCACGGAAGCCACCGTCGCGCACCCGACCCCCTTCGTGGAGATCCCGCGGCGCGAGTGGTCGCAGCTCGCACCGAGGGAGCACCTCTCCCTCACCGAGACCGAGATCGTGCAGCTGCGCGGCCTCGGTGACCGCCTCGACATGCAGGAGGTGCAGGAGGTCTACCTCCCGCTCTCCCGCCTGCTGACGCTGTACGCGGCCGGAGCGCGGGACCTGCACGCGTCGACGTCGGCGTTCCTGGGCGACCGCGCCGGTCGGACCCCGTTCGTGATCGGCGTCGCCGGCTCGGTGGCCGTGGGGAAGTCCACCGTCGCCCGCCTGCTCCGCGAGCTGACGAAGCGGTGGCCGGACACCCCCCGCGTCGAGCTCGTCACGACCGACGGCTTCCTGTACCCGAACGCCGAGCTCGAGCGCCGCGGCATCATGGACCGCAAGGGCTTCCCGGAGTCCTACGACCGCCGCGCCCTGCTGCGCTTCGTGAGCCAGGTGAAGAGCGGCGCCGCCGAGGTCCGCGCGCCGTACTACTCGCACCTCGTGTACGACATCGTGCCGGACGCCGAGATCGTCGTGCGACAGCCGGACATCCTCATCGTCGAGGGCCTCAACGTGCTCGCGCCGCCGGTGCACGGGCGGCTGGCGCTGTCCGACCTGTTCGACTTCACGATCTACGTCGACGCGAAGACCAAGGACATCGAGGCCTGGTACGTCGACCGGTTCCTCGCCCTGCAGGAAGAGGCCTTCGCGAGCCCGGACTCGTTCTTCCACCGGTTCGCCTCGCTCTCGCGCGAGGACGCGGTGCGGACGGCGACCGAGGTGTGGCGGGCGATCAACGAGCCGAACCTCATCGAGAACGTCCTGCCGACGCGCTCCCGGGCGACGCTCGTGTTGAAGAAGGCGGCCGACCACAAGGTGAGTTCGGTGCTCCTCCGCAAGATCTGACGCGCGGGGGCGCCGCACGCGGCCGGGCGCGGCGGGCGCGGCGCGTGGCGCCGCCGCCGGCAGGACGCTACGACGAACCACGGATCCGACGTCGAACCAGGCGCGGGGGCTGGTGCGATGTCGCATCCGTGGTTCGACTCGGCTCGGCCGGGGCGGGGCCGGGGCGGCCGACGCCCGGGCCGCCGCCGCGGCTACGCGCCGCCGAGCGGCTCGAGCTGCCGCCGCACAACGAAAGTCCGTCGGAACCGCACGATGGCACGGTTCCGACGGACTTTGGTTGTGCGGCGCCGTGCGTGCAGCACGCGTGCGGCAGCAGCCGCCGAGCAGCCGCCGCACGGCCGGGGCTGCCCGCGCCGATACGCGCCGCCGAGCGGCTACGCGCGGTCGAGCGTCAGCCGCGCGCGCACGACGTCGGCGAGCTCCTCGGCGACGCGCTCGGCATCGGCCTGGGAGGCCGCCTCGACCATGACCCGCACGACGGGCTCGGTACCGGACGGCCGGAGCAGCACCCGGCCCGTGTCCCCGAGCTCGGTCGTCGCCGCTGCCACGGCGTCCTGCACGCCCTGGTCGGCCAGTCCGTGCCGATCCACACCCCGCACGTTCACGAGCACCTGCGGGAACACGGTCATGCACGACGCGAGCTGTTCGAGCGTCCTGCCCGTCCGGGCCATCTCGGCGACGAGGTGCAACCCGGTGAGGATGCCGTCGCCGGTGGTGGCGTACTCGTTGAAGATGATGTGGCCGGACTGCTCACCGCCGAGCGAGAACCCGCCCTCGGTCATCTTCTCGAGGACGTAGCGGTCACCGACGCCGGTCTCGAGCACCGTGATGCCCGCGTCCGCCATGGCCCGCTTGAGCCCGAGGTTCGACATGACCGTCGCGACGAGGGTGTCGGACACCAGGTGCCCGCGCTCCTGCAGCGACAGCGCGAGGATGGCCATGATCTGGTCGCCGTCGATCGCGTTGCCGGCGGCGTCGACCGCGAGGCAGCGGTCCGCGTCGCCGTCGTGCGCGATGCCGACGTCCGCGCCGTGCTCGAGCACCGCACGGGCGAGGTTGTCGATGTGGGTGGACCCGACACCGTCGTTGATGTTCATGCCGTCCGGGTCGGCACCGATGAGGGTCACCCGGGCCCCGGCGTTCACGAAGACCTCGGGCGAGACGCCCGCGGCGGCGCCGTTCGCACAGTCGAGGACGACGTGGATGCCGTCGAGCCGGTGCGGCAGCGTGCCGAGCAGGTGGACGACGTAGCGGTCCTCGGCGTCGGCGAACCGGGTGATCCGGCCCACGTCACGACCGGTGGGGGTCGGTGCGGAGTGGTCGTGCATGGCCGCTTCGATGCGGTCCTCGACCTCGTCCGGGAGCTTCCGGCCGCCCGTGGCGAAGAACTTGATCCCGTTGTCGGGTGCGGGATTGTGCGACGCGGAGATCATCACGCCGAAGTCGGCGTCGATGTCCGCGACGAGGAACGCCGCAGCGGGGGTGGGGATGACCCCGGCGTCGAGCACGTCGACGCCGGCCGAGGCGAGCCCGGCCGCGACCGCGGCACCGAGGAACTCGCCCGAGACGCGCGGGTCGCGCGCGAGGACCGCACGAGGGCGCGGTCGACCGGACGCCCGACGGGCGTCCGCGTGGTGTCCGTGTGTGAGGACGGCCGCGCTCGCCTGGGCAAGACCCAGTGCGAGCGCGGCCGTCAGCTCGCCGTTGGCGAGACCACGAACCCCGTCGGTACCGAACAGACGCGGCATGGCGATCTTCAGCCGGTGACGACTAGCGCTTCGAGAACTGCGACGCCTTGCGGGCCTTCTTGAGACCAGCCTTCTTGCGCTCGATGACGCGGGCGTCACGGGTGAGGAAGCCGGCCTTCTTGAGGGTGGCGCGGTTGTTCTCGCGGTCGATCTCGTTCAGCGAACGGGCGATGGCGAGGCGGAGCGCACCGGCCTGACCCGAGGGGCCGCCACCGGTGATGCGGGCGACGACGTCGTAGGCGCCGAGGAGCTCGAGCACCTTGAACGGGTCGTTGATGAGCTGCTGGTGCAGCTTGTTCGGGAAGTAGTCCTCGAGCGAGCGGCCGTTCACGACGAACGAGCCGGAACCCGGGACGAGACGGACGCGCGCGATGGCCTCCTTGCGGCGCCCGACGGCACCGCCCGAGACGTTGAGGATCTGACGGGGAGCGGCCTCGGAAGCGGCGGGTGCGCTCTCCGTGGTGAAGCTCTCCGGGGTCTGGTCGAGGGAGTCAGCGATCTGAGCCATGAGTTTTACCTAGTCCTTGGAAGTCGTCGTGGCCGGAACTACTGTGCGACCTGGTCGAAGGTGTACGCCTTGGGCTGCTGCGCCGAGTGCGGGTGCTCCGCGCCGGCGTAGACCTTCAGCTTCTTGAGCTGCTCGCGACCGAGGGTGTTCTTCGGGAGCATGCCGCGGATCGCCTTCTCGACGGCGCGGGTCGGGTGCTTCTCGAGCATCTCCGGGTAGGAGGTCGCCGTGAGGCCGCCCGGGTAACCCGAGTGGCGGTAGTAGACCTTCTTCGCGAGCTTCGAACCGGTCAGGGCGACCTTGTCGGCGTTCACGATGATGACGTAGTCACCCATGTCCATGTGCTGGGCGAAGGTGGCCTTGTGCTTGCCGCGCAGGAGCGCCGCGGCGTGGGTGGCGAGACGGCCGAGGACGACGTCGGTCGCGTCGATGACGATCCAGTCGTGCTGGACGTCTGCCGGCTTCGGGGAGAACGTACGAGTCACAGTGGTGCTGCTTTCGTGTCGAGGTGAGGAGTCCGTGAATCCCGCTCCGGTGGGTGTTCACGTGGGAGAACCCGTGTGAACTGCCCGGTGGAGGGCTCATCTGACTGTCCGGCGCACGGAGCGCGCAGACCAAGGTGAGAGACTACCCGACGCGACTCGCGTTGTCGAACGCGCGCGGAGACGGACGGGAGGCACGGTGCGGGCCCGCACCGTGCCTCCCGTCCGTCAGCCGGTCAGGTCGGTCAGCCGAACAGGCTCCGCAACCACGCGATCAGCGCGGCGAGCGCCGCGAGCGCGTCGGCGACGGTGTGCCCGCCGTGTCCGGGACCGCCGTGACCGGGGTCGCCACCGTGCCCGGGGTTCCCACCGCCGGGGGTGCCGACGCCCGGCAGGTCGATGCCCACCACGACCGGGTCGTGGTCGCTCGCCCGGTAGACGTCGTCGCGGTACAGGTCGGTGACGTTGTAGTCGTAGCGGCTGTACTCGAGGCCGACCGACTCGACCGAGTTGATGTTCCAGATGTCCACGCCCGTGACGGTCCCCACCGCAGCAGGAGACGCGAACACGTGGTCGAGCGACCCGCTCAGCCCGCCGAACACGTAGGACCACTCCGCCGCGTCCTCGGTCGGGCCGAGGTCGGTGTAGCCGGCGTCCTCGAGGGCGACGATCGGGTCCTCCTCGCTGTAGGCGTTGAAGTCGCCGAGCATGAACACCTTGTCGGTCCGTGCTTGGCGCTGCATCGCGGTCGAGAACGTCACGAGCGCCTTCGCCTGCTCGACGCGCGAGTGGTTCGACGCACCCTGCCCGTCGCCCTGGTCGGCGTCGACGCCCTCGCCGGAGCCCTTCGACTTGAAGTGGTTCGCGATGACGAGGAAGGTGTCCTTCGCGCTCGGCTTCTGCGCACCCTTGCCCTTGCCGGGCTTCGTCGTGACCGGGGCGAAGGCCTGTGCGAGCGGCTGCCGGGCGTTGGTGAACGCCGTCGAGTCGGTCAGGATCGTCGACGATCCGACCGGCTGCACGCGGTCCTTCTTGTAGATGAGCGCGAGCCGGATGACGTCCTCGCTCGACGGCAGCTTCGACGGCGACTTCGCGTACGCCCAGGTGTCCTTGCCGGTCGCGGCGTTGAGCGCGGCCACGAGGGTCGCCACCGCCGCGTCACGGTCCTGGCCGAAGCGCGCGGAGTTCTCGATCTCCTCCAGCGACACGACGTCGGCGCCGAGCCCGTTGATCGCCTTGACGATCTTCACCTGCTGGCGAGCGAGGTCGTCGGCGTTCGCGGCACCGCGGGCGTCGCAGCCCCCGCGGACGGTCACGGGGTCGCCGTCACGGTCGGTGTAGTACGTGCAACCGGTGAGCTGGTCGCCCGTCGTCGGGAAGTAGTTCAGGACGTTGAACCCGGCGAGCCGGATGTCCCCGCCGACGTCCTCCGGCGCCGCCGTGCGGACGTTCGAGAACGACACCGGCAGGTCGGCGGCCGGGGTGGCGCCGGTGATCGGCGTCGTCGGCTGGAACTTCCACGAGTCGTTCCGGTAGTCGAGGACGACCGGCTCGCGGAAGGTCGCAGCGGCGCCGACGGTGACCGGGCCCTGCGTGAGCCACGACACCGGGATCGACTGGTTCGCCGCGCTGAGGAAGTTCGTGCTCGCACCGTCGTCGAGGACGATCTTGCGCGCCGCGTTGTCCGCGGTCACGGCAGCGGCCTCGGCACTGCCAGGACGGGCGACCTCGGTCGGCTGGAGCAGGCGCTGCTTCCCCGATGCCAGGACGACCTCGCCGTACTGGTTCGTCGTGTAGTTGTCGGCGACGGTGTAGTCGCCCTGCGGTAGGACGAGCATGCTCTCGAGCGACTCGCGCTGGGCGTCGGTGCGCGGGAAGGCGAGGGTCGCCGGGACCGGCTGGACGACGCCCGCGGCCGGGAGCTTCGTCAGTCCGGCGGCGGTCGGGACCGTCAGCTCGGTCAGGCCGTTGAACTCGGACACCGTGCCGGTCAGGCGCACCGCGTCACCGATCGCCACGCTGCCGACGGTCGCCGACGAGTAGACGAAGACGGCGTCCGACGCGGTGTGCGTCCCGAGGTCGAGCGCGCCACCGGTGCCGGCGGTCTGGACCGTGTAGCCCGAGAAGCCGCCGGTCGCGTACACGGCGGTCACGACACCGTCGGTCGTGACGGCCTTGCCCGCGTACGGCGAGGTGTCCGTGGTCCCCTGCAGCTGCGCGATCGTGACCCGCTCGGCCGGGGTCGTCCCGCCGTCGCCGGGATCGGTCGGGTCCGTGGGGTCGGTCGGCTGCGTGGTCTCGCCCGCGGCGTTCTCCGGCGTGACGGTGCTCGTCACCGAGAAGTCGGCCGCGTTCGAGTCGGTGTCGGTCGTGCCCGTGCGGGTCAGGGCGTCCGGCACGGAGTTCGCGGTGCCGGCCTTCGCGACCGCGGTCTCGAACGTGTTCGAGGTGCCGTAGCCGAGCAGGTCGACGACGCCGGGGGTGCCCGTCGTCACCGCGCCGGCGGGCAGGCTGAGTGCCGTGGCCTGGTCGGCCAGGACGAGGGTGCCGGTCGATCCCGACGGGTTCAGCCCGGTGACGGCGTCCGGCTCCGGGAGCGCCTCGCCGTTCGTGCCGTTCGAGCCCATCTGCACGAGGTAGGTGCCGTGTGCCGGGACGGAACCGGCGAGCTTGCCGACCGCGGGTGCGCCGGTGCTGGTCGCGGCGCGGTACTGCACCGACCAGCCGTCGACGCTGACGGGGCTGTCGGTGGGGTTGCCGAGCTCGACGAACTTGTTCGTGAACGGCTGGTTCGCGCTGCCGCCCTTGAGGTAGGCCTCCTCGATGACGAGGCCCGTCCCCTGGGGGTTCGCGGCGGCCGTGGAGACGGAGACGAGCGGAGCGGCGACGAGCGCGGCTGCAGCGGTGGCGCACAGCAGAGTGCGCCCGACGGATCTGTGCATGTCGGCACGCTACCGACCTGCGGGGCCCCACAGGTTTCCGGCGGGTGAACGATCCGTTCCACCCCTGATCGGGGTGCAGCCCGTCAGGCGCCGATCGGCACCCACGCCGACCCGACGCGGTGCACGGCGGGGCCGTGTCCCGGCAGCAGGATCTCCGGCACCGGCAGTGCCCGAGCCGACTCGACGGCGCGCGCCTGGTCGGCGGTGAAGAACGGCGTGATCATCCGCGGGCGCGGGGACCACGACGCCGGCTGCGTGTCGTGCCGGCTGACGACCGCGTCCCCGGTGACGATGGCGTTCGCCGCGGGCAGCAGGTAGGCGGTGGAGCCGTCGGTGTGCCCGGCGGCGGGCGTCGGCGCGATCGCCCGTCCGGCGAAGTCCGCGCCGGTGAACGCCCGCGCGGTCGGCACGACGGTCGGGCGCAGGGCGTCGGACCGGATCGCCCGGGCGAGCCACCGGAGGACCCGCGGCGCCGCGAGTCGACCACCGATCTCGGCCGGTGTGACCTGCTGCCTGGCGGGTCCGCGCACGTTGTCCAGCTCGTCGGCGTGCGCGAGCACCTCGACGTGCGGGTACCGCTCGAGGATGCCCGGGATCCCGCCGACGTGGTCGACGTGCCCGTGCGTGACGTACACCCGGCGCAGGTCGTCGAGCTCGTGGCCCGCGTACCGAACGGTGTCGAGCACGAGGTCGGTGTCGGCCGGGTAGCCGGCGTCGATCAGTGCGACGCCGTCCTCCTCGGCGAGGACGACCCAGTTCGACACGGGTCCCTCGACGAACACCACCCCGGGTGCGACGGACACGACGGAACGGGGTTCGCGGGAGCTCATCCCCCGACGCTACCGCCGTCGTCGGACGTGCCGCGTCGCGCCCGGGTCTGCGCGGCGCGGGCCGCCAGCTCGTCGTCGGCCGGGTACCCGACCTCGGTGAGGGTCAGGCCCTTCGCGGGCGCGACCTTGAACTCGCTCGTCCGGGTCTCGGCGACGCGCAGCTCCTCGAGCCGGTCCGCGCCGAAGCGGCCCTCGCCGACGGCGATGGTCGCCCCCACCATCGCCCGCACCATGGAGTGGCAGAAGGCGTCGGCCTGGAGGCGCGCCACCAGCACGCCGTCCGGCTCGCGGTCCCAGCGGAACTCCTGCAGGGTCCGGATCGTCGTCGCCCCCTCGCGCGGCTTGCAGAACGTCGCGAAGTCGTGCAGCCCGAGCAGCCGCAGCGCACCGCGCTCCATCGCCGCCGGGTCCAGCCGCGTCGGGTGCCAGACCGTGTGCCCCCGCCGACGTGGATCGCGCGGGGCGTCGGCGTCCGCGATCCGGTACGAGTAGCGCCGCCAGAGCGGGGAGAACCGGGCGTCGAACCCGTCCGGCGCGACCGTGGCCCCTGTGACGACGACGTCCCCCTCCGGTGCCGCGATGCCGTTCACGCGCTTGACCAGTCCGTCCAGCGGCGAGCGCCCCGATCCCCGCTTGGCAGCAAGCGCGTCCCACTGCGCCGGCGTGAGGTCGAGGTGGGCGACCTGTCCGGTGGCGTGCACGCCGGCGTCGGTGCGCCCGGCCACGGTGAGCAGCGGCGGTTCGCCCCACCGGGTGAAGACGGTGGCGAGCGCCGCTTCGAGCGCACCCTGCACGGTCCGGAGGCCGGGCTGCCGGGCCCACCCGGAGAACGCGGCACCGTCGTAGGCGATGTCCAACCGCAGCCGCACGCCACCAACGTCACCGCCGCCCTGCGGGCCTGCCGTCTCGTCCACCAGGCCACCGTACCGGGGCCGGACCGCGCCTCCCGGCCCCACGTGCTGACACGCACCCCGACCCGGCGTCAGCGCCACGTCAGTGCCGCGTGAGCGCCCGACGGCAGCATCGTCCTCGACATCGACGAACGGCGTCGAGTCCGAACGGAAGGAACGAGCGCATGACCACCACTCCGCTCGCGGTCGAGGCCACCGGCCTCGTCAAGGTCTTCGGGACGAACCGTGCGGTGGACGGTGTCGACCTCCGTGTGGAGGCCGGCACGGTCTACGGCGTGCTGGGGCCGAACGGCGCCGGCAAGACCACCACGATCTCGATGCTCGCGACGCTGCTCACGGCGGACGCCGGCGAGGCCCGCATCTTCGGGCGGGACGTCCGGCGCGAGGCGCAGGCCGTCCGCTCCCTCATCGGCGTGACCGGCCAGTACGCCAGTGTCGACGAGACGCTCAGCGCGACCGAGAACCTCGTCATCTTCTCCCGTCTGCTCGGCCTGGGCCGCGCCGAGTCGAAGCGGAAGGCGGCCGAGCTGCTCGAGCGCTTCGGGCTGACCGAGGCGGCCTCGCGTCCGCTGCGGAACTTCTCCGGCGGCATGCGTCGCCGGCTCGACCTCGCCGCGAGCCTCATCGCACAGCCCCCGCTGCTGTTCCTCGACGAGCCGACCACGGGCCTCGACCCGCGCACCCGCGCGCAGATGTGGGACACGATCCGTGACCTCGTCGCGACCGGGTCGACCGTCCTGCTGACGACGCAGTACCTCGACGAGGCCGACCAGCTGGCCGACCGGATCGCCGTCATCGACCACGGGCGGGTGGTCGCGGAGGGCACCGGTGACGAGCTGAAGGCCTCGATCGGCACCTCGTCGCTGCAGCTCCGGCTGTCCGATGCCCTCCGGCTCGACGCCGCCCGCGCCATCGTGCGGAACACGCTCGGTGTCGACGCGGTGGCCAGCCCCGAGGGCTCGCGCCTGACCGCCCCGATGTCCGACCCGGACCGCGTCACCGACCTGCTGGTGTCGTTCCGCGACGCCGGCATCTCCCTCGCCGAGATGAGCGTGCAGAAGCCGACGCTCGACGAGGTCTTCCTGACCATCACGGGTGCCCCGGCCACCACGGACGAGGACACCGACCACGAGCTCGCAGGGAGCATCGCATGACCACCATCGCCCCCACCCCCACGCAGACGCCGCGGATCACCCCGCGCCCCGGCATCGGCGGCGCCGGCCTCGGAGCCACGATCCGCCAGTCCTTCACGATGGCCTACCGCGGCCTCGTGAAGGTCCGTCGCACCCCCGAGCAGCTGTTCGACGTGACGCTCATGCCGATCGTCTTCACCGTGATGTTCACCTACATCTTCGGTGGCGCGATCGCCGGCGACGTCACGAGCTACCTGCCGGTCATCATCCCCGGCATCCTCGTGCAGACGAACATCACCTCGTCGATCGTCACCGGCGTCCAGCTCCGCGAGGACATGGACAAGGGCGTGTTCGACCGCTTCCGGTCGTTGCCGATCGCCCGCATCGCTCCGCTCGCCGGTGCGCTCCTCGCCGACACCGTCCGGTACGCGATCGCCACCGCCATCACCTTCACGGTCGGCATCGTCATGGGGCTGCGTCCTGCCGGCGGTGTCGGTGCGACCGTGCTCGCCGGTGTGCTCGTCGTCGTCGTCGCGTGGGCGATCAGCTGGATCTTCGCGTACTTCGGCGTGATCGCCCGCACCGCGTCGAGCGTCTCGGGCATCGCCAACCTGGTGCTGTTCCCGCTGACGTTCCTGTCGAACGCGTTCGTCCCCACCGACACCCTGCCGTCCTGGCTGCGCTGGTTCACCGAGGTCAACCCGATCTCGCACCTCATCACCGCCGTGCGCGAGCTGATCAACCACGGCGCCGTCACCGGTGACCTCTGGATCAGCCTGCTCGGTGCCGCGGTGGTCGTCGCCGTGTTCGCGCCGCTGACGGTCCGCGCCTACATGCGGAAGGCGTAGCGGAGGTCCTCCAGCAGCGTCCTCGCCCCCGCGACGGCCTCGGCCCGGTCCCATCCGGCCGAGGCCGTCTCGGCGTCCACCACGCGGGTCTCGCCGAGCGCGTCGACGAGGAGCGGTCGGAGCCGACCGTGCGCGAGCACCGCGAAGTCCTGCCGGGTGCCGAACCGCATCGCGGCGCCCCAGCACCGAGCCGCCTCGGCCGGACGGTCGCTGCGCGCCGCCGCGACCGCGAGTCCCGCCAGGGTCGTGCCGATGACGGGCAGGTCGAGCCACCATGGGTGGACGCGGATCATCACGAGGGCGGCCTTCCGGATGCGGCGAGCGACCGCGCGTTCGTCGGCCTGGAGGCGCGGTGCGGCTTGGTCGGCCGCGCCGAGCGCCGCCTCGTCGACGGCCGCGATCCGCGCCGCGCCGGCCATCACCGTCCAGTGCGGTGTCGCCTTCCGGTGCGGCAGCACCCAGTCCCACGCCGCCGTGTACTGCGCGGCAGCGGCGTCGAGGTCGCCCTCGAACCGGAGGCACTCCGCGCCGATCGCGACCGCGAGCACGCCGATCTGGGAGCGGTCGCCGTCGAAGCCGCCGCGCCCGGCGACCGGCCGGTGCTGCAGCTCGGCGGCGATCGACCGGGCGGTGTCGACGGCGCCGGTCGCGGCCGAGCAGAGCCCGACGGTCCAGCCGATCTCGTACAGGTCGTCCTCGGCGCCGAAGCGCTCGAGCTGCTCCCGCGCGCGGCCCGCGTTCGCGAGGGCGTCCGCGTACCGGCCCGTCTGGGCGAGGAGCTGCGTCATGGTGACGGCCACGGTGCCGATCGTCCACGCGTCGCCGGTGCGCTCCGCGAGCGTCTGCGCCCGGGTGGCGTACCGGAGCGCCGCCGCGAACTCACCGTCGTTCTCGGCGAGGGGCGCGCTCAGCATGTTGGCGATGCCGGCCACGCCCTCGTCGGGGTCGTCGCGGAGGCGCGCAAGCAGTGCGGTGCCGGCGGCCGGACGTCCGAGCGTCAGGAGCAGGGCGGCCTGCGCGTCGAGCACCGGGAACCCCGTCGTCCCGACGCGGCGGAGGCGCCGGAGCGTGGAGATCGCCCACGCCGCGGTCCGGCGGTCGTCGAACGCCGAGGACGCCCCGGCGACGACGAGTCCGACGTGCACGGCGGCGAGGTCCTCGGCCGCGGGCGGACCCGAGCGCAGCACCGCGACCACGTCCGACGCGATCGCGGTCACCTCGCCGTGGGCGCCCCGGAGGGTCCAGTAGGCTCCGAGGGCGGCGAAGACGTGCGCGGTCGCCGAGGCGTCGTCGGTGCGGAGGCTCCAGCGGAGCAGGGTGACGAGGTTGTCGGCCTCGCGCTGGACGTCGTGGAAGCGGTCGAGCTGGTCCGGGCCGCTGAGCGTGAACAGGTTCCTGCTGGCGGCGAAGTCCCGCCCCCAGCGGATCATCGCCGTGCGCACGGCCTCGGTCGTCCCGCGTTCGTCGAGCCGCGCGGCCCCGAACTCGCGGACGGTCTCGAGCAGGCGGTAGCGGACCGGCTCCCCCTCGACCTCGACGAGCTGCACGAGGGACTGCTCGACGAGTTCGGCGAGGTCGTCGAGCGCGTCGAGGCGGCGGTCCGGAGCCGCCACGGCCTCGACGGCGTCGACCGCCAGGCCGTCCGGGAAGAGTGCCAGGCGCGTCAGGAGGTCCTGCGCGCCCGCGTCGAGCAGGCGCCAGCTCCACTCGATGACCGCCAGGAGGGTGCGGTGCCGCTCCGGAGCGCTGCGGTCGCCGCCGCGGAGCAGCGCGAACCGGTCGTCGAGCCGGCGCTCGATCTCGTCGATGCTCATCCCCCGGATCCGCGCCGCGGCCAGCTCGATCGCGAGCGGCGACCCGTCGAGCCGCGTGCAGATGCGCCGGACGGTGTCGACGGGCAGGACAGCCCCGGGTCGGGCAGCCCGGGCGCGCTCGGTGAACAGCCGGACCGCGGCGCCGTCGGCCTCGACCGGCAGTGGTGCGAGCGGCGCCACGACCTCGCCGGCGATCGCGAGCGGTGCGCGCGAGGTCGTGAGGATCGTCAGGTCGGGGATGCTCGCGAGCAGGTCGGCGGCGAGTCCGGCGACGTCGCCGACGAGGTGCTCGCAGTTGTCCAGGACGAGGACCGTCGGGGCCTCCCCGAGCGCCCGCCCCACACCCGCACGCAGGTCGGCGACGACGACCTCACGCAGCGCGCGGGCGGAGCGGAACTCGGCCACCCCGAGCAGGGCGCCGAGCGCGGGGACGATGTCCTCGGCGGTGGCGATCGGTGCGAGCTCGAACACGACCACGCCGGTGGTCGGCGGCACCTCGGCGGCGACCGCCTGCGCGAGCCGGGTCTTGCCCAGCCCACCGGCACCGAGGATCGTGACCAGCCGGTGGCGGGACAGCAGGTCTGCGACGGCGGCGAGGTCCTCCTGCCGCCCGACGAGCGTGTTCGGCGCGGCCCGCAGTCCGACCCGACGAGCGCGGCCGGAGTCGGCGGCGGACCGCCGGAGCAGGTCGGCGTGCAGCCGCACCAGGTCGGCGGAGGGGTCCGCGCCGAGCTCGTCGGCGAGGCGGTCGCGGTGCGTCGCGAACACGGCGAGCGCCTCGGCGTTCCGGCCGGCCGCGACGAGCGCGCGCATGCACCCGGCGACGGCGACCTCGTCGAAGGGGTTCGCCTGCGCCTCGGTCGTCCAGACGTCGACGGCCTCGTCCGCCGCACCGGAGTCGAGCAGCGCCGTTCCCAGGGCACGTCGGAGGGCCCGTCGCGCCGACGCCGCCCGGTCGGCCAGCACCGCGCCGAGGTCCCCCTCGACGTCGTCACCGGGGCTCCCCCGCCACAGATCGAGTGCCGCCCGGACCGTCGTCTCGTCGGCGTGCTGGGCTGCCGCACGTTCGGCGCGTTCGAGGTCCACGTCCTCGGGGTCGACCCCGAGTGCGTACCCGGTGCTGGTCGACACGACGACGCCGTCGGCCGTGCTGCGCCGGAGCCGGGAGACCAGCGTCTGCAGCG
The DNA here is from genome assembly GCF_050585845.1 of Curtobacterium sp. AB451. Taxonomy (NCBI): domain Bacteria; kingdom Bacillati; phylum Actinomycetota; class Actinomycetes; order Micrococcales; family Microbacteriaceae; genus Curtobacterium; species Curtobacterium sp. AB451. The sequence continues at coordinate 396,534 of NZ_JBOBQG010000002.1, read as the reverse complement.
CTGCACGGGCGCCCCGCGGCTGGTCCTCACCCCAGAGCTCGTCGATCAGCGTGTCGGTCGTCACCGCGTGTCCGCGGGCGAGCACCAGCGCGGTGAGGAACGCCCGGGCGAGGGCACCCGGCACCGCCGACGGCACCCCGGCTGGCCCCGTGACCGTCACCGGTCCGAGGACGGCGACGCACGGTCGTTCGGGCACGGTACGAGTCTACGGACGCACGCGGACGGGCGGTCGGGCGGTCGGGCGGTCGGGCGATGCCTCAGCCGCGGGGCCGCTCGGCGCCGAACGGCCCGGTGCGGGTGTCGAGGTCCGCGGTGGCTCGCCGTTCCGACTCGACGATGCCCCGCAGGGACACGAGTGCGGCCGACGTGACGGCGACGTGCGACGGGTTCTCCCGCGAGGCGTCGAGCGCGCGCTCGACCACCGCGATCGCCTCGTCACCCGCAGCTTGGTCGCACTCCCCGCGGATCACGCACGCGATCTCCCGGAGGGCCGACGCGAGCGGTGCGGCGAACTCGGGCGCCGGTCGGCCGAGTCCGTCCGACACCGGACCGGAGCGTGCGACGAGCTCGGTGAGGTCGGTCGTGTACCAGGCGACGCGCTCGAGGGCACGGAACCGGGCGCCGTCCTGCTCGAGGCGTGCGCGCGATCCACGGAGCGCCCCTCGGGGGTTCAGCCGGCGGCTCTCGTGCGCGATCGAGACCCGCGACCGGACGTCGGCGATCGCCCGGTCGAGCCGGTCCTGCTGGCGGTCCCACGCCCGCTCGTCCCGGGTGCCGTCCTCGAGGACGACCGCGAGTCCGTCGAGGTGGTCGGCGAGCACCTGGTTCACGGCGTCGATGCGGTGCTCGGCGTCCCAGAAGTGCAGCGGTGGGAACACGAGGAAGTTGACGAGCAGGCCGACCACGACCCCGACGGCCATCTGCACGAGGTACCCGAGCGAGTAGCCCTCGGCGTGCGCGCCACCGACGAGCAGGACGAACAACGCGGCGGTCGACACCCAGGAGCTGCCCTCGCCGAGGACACGGAACCCGCCCACGAGCACCCCGATCCCCACCGCCAGCGCGATCGCGAGGAAGCCCGGGTCGCCGACCCACATCGTGAAGCCGGCCACGACGATGCCGAGGCCGATGCCGACGAGGGTCTGCACCCCGCTCCGGATGCCGGCGAACACCGTGGTCTGCATCGCCACGACCGCGCCCAGTGGTGCGTAGTACGGGTACTCGGCGGCGACTCCCGGCACGTGCCGGGCGATGAACCACGCGAGCACCGCCGCGACGGCGGCCTTCGCGGCGTGGAGCAGGCGCGGTTGCGTCCCGGAGGTCCGGCTCCACCGCCAGAGCCGGGTCCCCACCCCCGCGATGTGCTCGAACTGCATCGGTCCCTCTCGTCGTGTCGGCCGGTCACGATACGGTGCCGCGCCTGTGCGGCGGTACCGCTCCCGCGTTCTGCGGCTCGGCCGCCTGCGGGCCAGGAGGAACGTGGCGGGCCCGCACCGCGCCTCCCGGCCGCCGTCCGGTCACCCCCGGGACGCGACGAAGCCCCCGCAACGCGTGTTGCGGGGGCTTCGTCGTGGTGGGGCTGTGACTACTTGTCGTCCGACTTCTCGGCGGCGTCGGCCTCGACCTCGGCGGCAGCCTCGGTCTCGGTCTCGGTCTCCTCGGCGACGGGAGCGGACTCCTCGGTGGTCTCGGTCTCCTCGACCGGGGCCTCCTCGGTGGTCTCCTCGGCGGCGGGCTCCTCGACCGGCGCGGCAGCAGCCGGGGCCGCGTTGCGCTTCACCGGGGCCGGCGTGCTCGACACCGGCTCGAGGACGAGCTCGATCGACGCGAGGGGAGCGTTGTCGCCCTTGCGGAAACCGAGCTTCGTGATGCGGGTGTAGCCGCCCTGACGGTCCTCGACCTGCGGGGCGATCTCGGTGAACAGCGTGTGCACGACGGACTTGTCGCGCAGGATGCTGATCACGCGACGACGCGCGTGCAGGTCGCCACGCTTCGCGAACGTGATGAGACGCTCGGCGACGGGACGGAGGCGCTTGGCCTTCGTCTCGGTGGTCGTGATGCGACCGTGCGTGAAGAGGGCGTTGGCGAGGTTGCTCAGGAGCAGGCGCTCGTGGGCGGGGCCGCCACCGAGGCGGGGGCCCTTGGTGGGCTTCGGCATGTCAGTTCTCCAGTGGTGATGGTGGTGCGCGCTGCGTCAGCGGCACGCGTGCGCGTGAGCGCGAGGTCAGTTGTTGGACTCGTCCTCGTCGTACCCGCTGTAGAAGTGGGCGCCGTCGAATCCGGGGACGGTGTCCTTGAGGGACAGGCCGAGCTCGGTGAGCTTGTCCTTGACCTCGTCCACCGACTTCTGACCGAAGTTGCGGATGTTCATGAGCTGCGTCTCCGACAGGGCGACGAGCTCGGACACCGTGTTGATGCCCTCCCGCTTGAGGCAGTTGTAGCTGCGGACCGACAGGTCCAGGTCCTCGATCGGGGTCTGCAGCTCGTTCGAGAGCACGGCGTCGACCGGCGCGGGGCCGATCTCGATGCCCTCGGCCGCCGTGTTGAGCTCGCGGGCGAGCCCGAACAGCTCGACGAGCGTGCGACCGGCCGACGCGATGGCGTCGCGCGGCGTGATCGCGGGCTTCGACTCGACGTCGACGACCAGACGGTCGAAGTCCGTGCGCTCACCGGCACGCGTCGCCTCGACGCGGTAGGTGACCTTGAGGACCGGCGAGTAGATCGAGTCGATCGGGATCTGCCCGGCCTCGCTGAACTCCGAGCGGTTCTGCGTCGCCGAGACGTAGCCGCGGCCACGCTCGATCGTCAGCTCCAGCTCGAAGCGCGCGGTGTCGTTCAGGGTCGCGATGACGAGGTCCGGGTTGTGGATCTCGACGCCGGCCGGAGCGGAGATGTCCGCTGCGGTGACCTGACCGGCACCCTGCTTGCGCAGGTACGCCGTGATCGGCTCGTCGTGCTCGCTGGAGACGACCAGGCTCTTGATGTTGAGGATGATCTCGGTGACGTCTTCCTTGACACCGGGAACGGTGCTGAACTCGTGGAGGACGCCGTCGATGCGGATGCTGGTGACAGCCGCGCCGGGGATCGAGGAGAGGAGCGTGCGGCGCAGCGAGTTGCCGAGGGTGTAACCGAAGCCCGGCTCGAGCGGCTCGATGACGAAGCGCGAGCGGAACTCGGAGATCGTCTCCTCGGTCAGGGTGGGGCGCTGTGCAATGAGCACTGTGGGATTCCTTTCGGCGGAGTGTCCGCTATATGACACTCGGCGGTACGACGGAGCCGACCGGGCCCCGACGGGTCTGTTGAGTTGTGATCACGCGCACCGGAGTGCGCGATCGAACGACCAGGAATGGCCGCGGGCCCTGCCCGCCTCCGTCAGGGGACGAGCAGGGCGCGGCCGGTTGCTCCTCGCGTCAGACGCGACGGCGCTTGGGCGGGCGGCACCCGTTGTGCGCCTGCGGCGTGACGTCGTTGATCGAGCCCACCTCGAGGCCAGCGGCCTGGAGCGAGCGGATCGCGGTCTCGCGGCCCGAACCCGGACCCTTCACGAAGACGTCGACCTTCTTGACGCCGTGCTCCTGCGCCTGACGCGCAGCGGACTCGGCGGCGAGCTGCGCCGCGAACGGCGTCGACTTGCGCGAACCCTTGAAGCCCACGGCACCCGAGGACGCCCAGCTGAGGACGGCACCCGACGGGTCGGTGATGCTGACGATCGTGTTGTTGAACGTGCTCTTGATGTGGGCCTGGCCCACGGCGACGTTCTTCTTCTCCTTGCGGCGCGGCTTGCGCGCGGCAGTCTTGGGGGTAGCCATGATGATCTCCTATCGGGCCTTCTTCTTGCCTGCCACGGTGCGCTTCGGTCCCTTGCGGGTACGCGCGTTGGTCTTGGTGCGCTGACCGCGCACCGGGAGACCACGACGGTGGCGGAGACCCTCGTAGCTACCGATCTCGACCTTGCGGCGGATGTCGGCTGCGACCTCGCGGCGGAGGTCACCCTCCACCTTGAAGTTGCCCTCGATGAAGTCACGGAGGGCGACGAGCTGGTCGTCGGTCAGGTCCTTGACGCGGATGTCACCGGAGATACCGGTCTCGGCGAGTGCCTGGACCGCGCGGGTACGGCCGACGCCGTAGATGTACGTGAGTGCGATCTCCACGCGCTTCTCGCGCGGGATGTCGACGCCTGCTAGACGTGCCATGTGCTGGCTGCTCCTGTTGTCGATGGAGGTGTGGAGCAGTACCGGTGCTCGGGCCTCCGCCCCGAGGTGTCCCCACTCGCGTGGTTCTTGGTACTGCGTTCGATGTTGAGTTGTGGATCCTGCTCACAGCCGCCCGAGGGCGATCCGCGTCAGGCAGCCGGGACTAGCCCTGGCGCTGCTTGTGGCGCGGGTTGCTCTTGCAGATCACCATGACGCGGCCCTTGCGGCGGATCACACGGCAGTGCTCGCAGATGGGCTTGACGCTGGGGTTGACCTTCATTGTTCTTTCCTCGTGCTCGCTGGCTTCGTGCTCGGCAGGGTTGCCGGGCCGTTCCTTTCCAGCTCGCGGATCACTTGTAGCGGTAGACGATCCGGCCGCGGGTCAGGTCGTACGGGCTCAGCTCCACGATCACGCGGTCCTCGGGGAGGATGCGGATGTAGTGCTGGCGCATCTTCCCGGAGATGTGCGCGAGGACCTTGTGTCCGTTGGTCAGCTCAACGCGGAACATCGCGTTGGGCAGAGCTTCGAGCACCGAGCCCTCGATCTCGATGACGCCGTCTTTCTTGGCCATAGCCTCACTGTCGCTTGGTTGGATTACCGGTGTGATCCCCGAGCCGGTCTGCGGGTCGGGCGCCACGCCCAGTAGGCATGGCACACCAAAGATCGATCTTATGTGGTAAACCGAGGATTGCCAAGTGGAGACGTCGAAGTGCCCACGTCTGGGGCTTCTCAGGGCAGTCTGAGCGTTCCACAGTGGTTTGACGGCGCGCTCCGGGTTCCCGCTGGCCGGCGGCACCTAGCGTGGCCGTCGCCCCGCGCCCGTGCAGACCGAGCCGCGCGGACCACCGAACGGAGACCACGTGCCCGACGCCACCCGACGCCCGCTCGCCCGCCACGGCCGGCTCCCCCGTCGCCGCGGCTGGGGCACGCTCGCGTCGATCGTGGCCTCCGCCCTCGCGGTCGTGCTGGTGAGCGGGACGAGCGTCGCCGCCATCGCCGGCGCCCAGCTCGCCACGGCGCCGAGGACGGTCAAGCTCAGCACGGACGACCAGAGCACCGCGCAGACGGCCGACATCACCGCGATCAAGGGCGGCGCGAACATCCTGCTGATCGGCAGCGACACCCGCGTCGGGCAGTTCGACTCGAACGAGGACGTCGAGGGCGCCCGCAACGACGTCACGATGCTCATCCACATCTCGCAGGACCACACCCAGCTGACCGCGGTGAGCTTCCCTCGCGACCTCATGGTGCCGATCCCGGCGTGCACGAACCCCGAGACCGGCAAGGCCTACCCCGCGGCCACGTCCGCGCAGTTCAACACGGCGCTCGGGAACGGCGGCGTCTCGTGCGTCGTCGACACGGTCGAGAACCTCACCGGCCTGAGCATCCCGTACGCCGGCCTCATCACGTTCGACGGCGTCATCGAGATGTCGAACGCCCTCGGCGGCGTGGACGTGTGCGTCGCGGACCCGATCAACGACACCTACACCGGGCTCCACCTGACCGCGGGCTCGCACAACCTCGAGGGCTCGGACGCGCTCGCCTTCCTCCGCACGCGGCACGGCGTCGGCGACGGCAGCGACCTCGCCCGCATCAGCTCGCAGCAGGTGTTCCTGTCGGCGCTGCTGCGCAAGGTCACCTCGGACGGGACCCTCTCGAACCCGATCACGCTCTACAAGCTCGCGGGCGCCGCGCTGTCGAACATGACGCTGTCCGACGGCCTCGCGCAGGCACGGACGCTCGTCGGCCTCGCGGGAGCGCTCCGCGGGATGAGCACCGCCAACATGCTGTTCGTGCAGTACCCGGTCGCGGACGACCCGACGAACAGCGCCCGGGTGATCGTCGACCAGGAGGCCGCCCACACCCTCAACGTGGCTCTGCAGAACGACCAGAAGACCTCGCTGAGCGACTCGACCACGGGTCGGGCGTCCGAGGAGTCCGCCAACGCGGGCACCGCGACGGCGTCCCCGTCCGCCGGCACGTCGTCCTCGACCGGCACCTCGTCGTCCGCGGGGTCCGCCGTCGGCACCGGGTCGGGCACGGCGTCCGGTGCGGCCACGAGTTCGGCCTCGGCCTCGGCGACGCCGCTGCCGTCCTCGATCACGGGGCAGAGCGCCTCCGAGGAGACCTGCTCCGTCGGCAACGACTGATCCCGGCGGCGGCTCGGGTCCGCGGCGCGGCTCAGCGGCACGGGCCCGGTCCCGCGGGCGCGGGCGCCTCGGGCGAGCTCGGGCACGGCCGGCGACGACCGCGTCGTGCGGCGGCGAGCGTCGCGGGCATGACGTGCCGAGCCGACGGACGCATGCCGTGGACGCACGCGCACGGCGGCCGGGAGGCGCGTGACCGGGCCGCCCCGCGCCTCCCGGACCGCGGACGCGCACCGCGCGACGGGCGCGACCTACGGGATCGGGACGGGCGTCACACCCAGCGGGGCCAGGCCAGCCGCGCCGCCGTCCGCGGCGGTCAGCACCCAGATGCCGTCCGCGTGCACCGCGATGCTGTGCTCCCAGTGCGCCGCGTCGGAACCGTCGAGAGTGCGGACCGTCCAGTCGTCGTCGTCCGTCGAGCTGTCGATCGTGCCGGCCGTGACCATCGGTTCGATCGCCACGACGAGCCCGGGCTTGACCACCGGGCCGGCACCGCGCACGCGGTAGTTGAAGACCGGCGGGTCCTCGTGCATCGAGCGTCCGATGCCGTGGCCGGTGTAGTCCTCGACGATGCCCCACGCGCCGGTCTCGTCGATGGCGTCCTCGATGACGGCGCCGACCTCGTGCAGGTGCTTCGCGTGCGCGAGCGCGGCGATGCCGTGCCAGAGCGCACGCTCGGTGGTGTCGCAGAGCGTCTGCCGAGCCGCGGTGACCCCGGCGTCACCGCCCGGTACGACGACCGTGAACGCACTGTCACCGTTCCAGCCGTCGACCTCGGCTCCGGCGTCGACCGACACGACGTCGCCCGGCTGGAGCACGCGCTCCCCGGGGATGCCGTGCACGATCTCGTCGTTCACGGACACGCACAGCGTGTGCCGGTAGCCCGGTACCAGCTGGAAGTTCGGGATCCCGCCGCCGTCACGGATGGTCCGCTCGGCGATCGTGTCCAGCTCCAGCGTCGTGACACCGGGACGGATCGCCCCGCGGACGGCCGTCAGCGCGTCGTGCGTGAGCAGCCCCGGGCGCACCATCGCGCGGAGCTCGTCCGGCGTCTTGTAGATCGACGGCTTGCGGAAGCGCACCACGCTCGTGTCAGACGCCCGCGGTCAGCCCACGTGCGGACAGCGCGGCCTGGATCCGGTCCCCGACCTCGTCGATGCCGCCGAGGCCGTCCACGTCGAGGACGAGCCCACGCTCGCCGTACGCGCCGACGATCGGTGCGGTCTGCTCCGTGTACACCTGCTGACGACGACGGATGGTCTCCTCGTTGTCGTCGCTCCGACCCTGCTCCTCGGCACGCTTCAGCAGCCGACCGACGAGCTCGTCCTGGTCGGCGACGAGCTGGATGACCGCGTCGATGCCGGTGCCCTGCTCGGCGAGCAGCGCGTCGAGGTACTCGACCTGTCCGACCGTGCGGGGGTACCCGTCGAGCAGGAAGCCGTGCTCGGCGTCCGCCTCGTGCAGGCGGGACTTCACGAGTTCGTTCGTGAGCGAGTCGGGGACGTAGTCGCCCGCGTCCATGATCGCCTTCGCCTGGATGCCGAGCGGGGTGCCCTCTGCGACGTTCTTGCGGAAGATGTCACCCGTCGAGACGGCGGGGATCCCGAACGCGTCGGCGATGCGACCGGCCTGGGTGCCCTTCCCGGCTCCGGGAGGTCCGACGATGATGAGACGTGCGCTCAACGGAGAAGCCCTTCGTAGTGACGCTGCTGCAGCTGCGAGTCGATCTGCTTCACGGTCTCGAGGCCGACACCCACGATGATGAGGATGCTCGCGCCTCCGAACGGGAAGTTCTGGTTCGCACCGAAGAACGCCAGCGCCGCCAGCGGGATCAGTGCGATGAGACCGAGGTACAGGGAGCCGGGCAACGTCACCCGGGTCAGGACGTAGTCGAGGTACTCGGCCGTCGGACGGCCGGCCCGGATGCCCGGGATGAAGCCGCCGTACTTCTTCATGTTGTCGGCGACCTCTTCGGGGTTGAAGGTGATCGCGACGTAGAAGTACGTGAACCCGACGATGAGCAGGAAGTACAGGACCATGTAGAACCAGTTGTCACCCGAGGTCAGGTTGTTCTGGATCCAGGTCACCCAGGCCGCCGGCTCGCTGCCGTCGGAGGGCTGGTTGAACTGCGCGACCAGGGCCGGCAGGTAGAGCAGCGACGAGGCGAAGATGACGGGCACGACGCCGGCCATGTTCACCTTGATCGGGATGTACGTGTTGTTGCCGCCGTAGGTGCGGCGACCGACCATCCGCTTGGCGTACTGCACCGGGATCCGTCGCTGCGACTGCTCGACGAACACGACGGCCATCATGATGACCAGGCCGACGAGGATGACGAACAGGAAGAGCTCGAAGCCGTTCGACTGCTCGATCGCCCAGAGCGCCGAGGGGAACTGCGCCGCGATGGACGTGAAGATCAGGAGCGACATGCCGTTGCCGATGCCGCGCTCGGTGACGAGCTCGCCCATCCACATGATGAGGCCGGTACCGGCGGTCAGCGTGACGACCATGAGCATGATCGCGTACCAGCTGTCGTTCGAGATGATCGACGAGCAGGAGGCCGAGGCGTTGGTGCCGAACAGGGCGCCGGAACGGGCGACCGTGATCAGGGTGGTGGACTGCAGCACGCCGAGCGCGATGGTGAGGTAGCGCGTGTACTGCGTCAGCTTCGCCTGACCGGACTGCCCCTCCTTGTAGAGGGCGTCGAAGTGCGGGATGACCACGCGGAGCAGCTGCACGATGATCGACGACGTGATGTACGGCATGATGCCGAGCGCGAAGACCGACAGCTTCAGCAGCGCGCCACCGGAGAAGAGGTTGATCAGGTCGTAGAGACCCTGCTGCGACGATGCGCTGGCGAGACAGGTCTGCACGGATGCGTAGTCGACGAACGGCGCGGGGATGTACGACCCCAGGCGGAACAGCGCGATGATCGCGAGGGTGAAGCCGATCTTCTTGCGAAGATCTGGGGTGCGCATGATGCGCGCGACCGCTCTGAACACGAGGACTCCGAACTTCTGGGACCGGCGGCCCGTCGAGGGGCCGTCACCGGTGCGGTCGGCAGGACCGACCTGGCCGGCGGACGCCGACCACTGTCAAGGAAACCGTAACGGCGGCCCGTGCGCAAACGCACGGGCCGCCGACGGGGGTTACTGGGAGACGGTGCCGCCAGCAGCCGCGATCTTCTCGGCGGCGGACGCCGAGACCTTGTCGACCGAGACCGTCAGCTTCACGCTGATGTCACCCTGACCGAGAACCTTGACCTTCTCGTTCTTGCGGACGGCGCCCTTGGCGACCAGGTCCGCGACGGTGACGTCGCCACCGTTGGGGTAGAGCTCCGCGATCTTGTCCAGGTTCACGACCTGGTACTCGACACGGAACGGGTTCTTGAACCCGCGGAGCTTCGGGGTGCGCATGTGCAGCGGCATCTGCCCACCCTCGAAGCCGACCTTGACCTGGTAACGAGCCTTCTGGCCCTTGGTACCACGGCCGGCGGTCTTGCCCTTGGAGCCCTCACCACGACCGACGCGGGTGCGCGCCTTCTTGGCGCCCTCTGCCGGACGGAGGTGGTGCAGCTTCAGGACCTGCACGCGCTCGTTCTTCTCGTCGCTCATGCGTCGACCTCCTCGACCTTCACGAGGTGCGCGACCGTTGCGACGTACCCGCGGTTCTGGGCGTTGTCCTCACGCAGGACCGTACGGCCGATGCGCTTGAGACCCAGGCTGCGGAGCGTGTCGCGCTGGTACTGCTTCTCGCTGATAACGGACTTCGTCTGCGTGATCTTCAGCATCGCCATCACGCACCTGCCTTCTCGGACGCGGCACGCAGAGCAGCGGCCTCGGCCTGGAGCAGACGGTCCGGGACGACCCGGTCGACGGGGAGACCGCGACGGCTTGCGACCGCACGGGGCTCCTCGAGCTGCTGCAGCGCCTCGACGGTCGCGTGCACGATGTTGATGGTGTTCGACGAACCGAGCGACTTGCTCAGGACGTCGTGGATGCCAGCGCACTCGAGGACGGCGCGGACCGGACCACCGGCGATGACACCGGTACCGGCAGCGGCCGGACGGAGGAGCACGACGCCGGCAGCGGCCTCGCCCTGCACCGGGTGCGGGATCGTGTTGCCGACGCGCGGGACGCGGAAGAAGTTCTTCTTCGCTTCCTCGACGCCCTTCGAGATGGCGGTCGGGACCTCGCGGGCCTTGCCGTAGCCGACACCCACGAGACCGTTGCCGTCACCGACGACGACGAGCGCGGTGAAGCTGAAGCGACGACCACCCTTGACGACCTTGGAGACGCGGTTGATGGTCACGACGCGCTCGAGGAACTGGCTGTCGCCACCCCGACCGTTGCGGTCGTTGCCACGGCCGCCACCCTGCTGACGGTCACGACCGCCACCACGGCGGCCACGGTTGTCGGCGGAGTCGCGGTTGTTCGATGCCGAACCGGCTGCGGTCTCGACGGGGCGCTCGACGACGGGGACCTCGGGCTCCTTGGCCGCGGGGGCCGTGGTGCTCGTGGCCTCGGCCTCGGTCGCCTCAGCGGCCTCGGTCGTCTCGACGTTGGCGTCTTCGTTCGTGTTCGCGATGTCGCTCACAGGTTCAGCCCTCCTTCACGGGCACCGTCGGCGATCGCGGCGACGCGACCGGCGTACTTGCTACCACCGCGGTCGAAGACCACGGCCTCGACGCCAGCGGCCTTCGCACGCTCGGCGAGGAGTTCGCCGACACGACGGGCCTTGGCGGTCTTGTCGCCGTCGAACGTACGGAGGTCGGCCTCCATCGTCGACGCGCTGGCCAGCGTGTGGCCCTTGGCGTCGTCGATGACCTGGACGAACACGTGACGCGCCGAACGGGTGACAGCGAGACGCGGACGGGCCTCGGTGCCGGTGATCTTCTTGCGGAGGCGGTTGTGACGGCGCGCCTTGGCGGCCGACTTGCTCTTCCCTCGTGTCTTGAGGAGACCCATGATCACTTACCTGACTTTCCGGCCTTGCGGCGCACGATCTCGCCGGCGTAGCGGACACCCTTGCCCTTGTAGGGCTCGGGCTTGCGCAGCTTGCGGATGTTTGCAGCGACCTCGCCGACGGACTGCTTGTCGATGCCGTTGACGGTCAGCTTGTTGTTGCCCTCGACGGCGAAGCTGATGCCCGCGGGCGGCTCGACCGTGATCGGGTGGGAGTAGCCGAGCGCGAACTCGACGTTGTTGCCCTTCGCCTGCACGCGGTAACCGGTGCCGACGACCTCGAGGCCCTTGGAGTAGCCCTGGGTCACGCCGACGATGTTGTTCGCGATGAGGGTGCGGGTCAGGCCGTGGAGCGCACGCGAGCTGCGCTCGTCGTCCGGTCGGGTGACGAGGACCTGGTTCTCCTCGACCTTGGCCTGGATGGGCTCCGCGACGACGAGCGCGAGCTCGCCCTTCGGGCCCTTGACCGCGACGTTCTGACCGTCGATGGAGACGGTCACGCCAGCGGGGATGTCAATGGGAAGACGTCCGATACGAGACATTGTCGATCACCACACGTAGGCGAGGACTTCCCCACCCACGCCCTTCTGCTCGGCTTCGCGGTCGGTGAGCAGTCCCGACGAGGTCGAGAGGATCGCCACGCCGAGGCCACCGAGGACCTGGGGGATCTCCGTCGACTTCGCGTACACCCGGAGACCGGGCTTCGAGACGCGCTTGATGCCGGCGATCGAACGCTCGCGCTCGGGGCCGTACTTCAGGTCGATCGTGAGGGTCTCGCCCACGCGGGCGTCCTCGATCTTCCACTCGCTGATGTAGCCCTCGCGCTTGAGGATCTCAGCGATGTTCTTCTTCAGCTTGGAGCTGGGAAGCGACACGGCATCGTGGTGCGCCGAGTTCGCGTTCCGCAATCTGGTCAGCATGTCTGCGACCGGATCGGTCATCGTCATGATGGTCGTCCATTCTTCGCCTGGTTTCGACACCCGTTCCACGAATGCCGACCTGAGCGATCGGGTGATCCTGGGGCGATTCCCCGGGATCGGTGTGTTCGTGCGTGCGGGCCGGAGGACGTGAATCCTCCGGCCCGCACCGCCCGAAGTATCTTAGACCGTCTGCTCGGCAGAACGGAACGGGAACCCGAGCTGGCGGAGCAGCGCGCGGCCCTCGTCGTCCGACTTCGCGGTGGTCACGACGGTGATGTCGAAGCCACGCACGCGGTCGATGCGGTCCTGGTCGATCTCGTGGAACACGGACTGCTCCGTGAGACCGAACGTGTAGTTGCCGTTGCCGTCGAACTGCTTGTCGCTGAGACCGCGGAAGTCGCGGATGCGGGGCAGTGCGAGGGTCACGAGACGGTCGATGAACTCCCACGCGCGGTCACCACGGAGGGTGACGTGCGCGCCGATGGCCTGGCCCTCACGCAGCTTGAACTGCGCGATGGACTTGCGGGCCTTCGTGACCTGGGGCTTCTGACCCGTGATCGCCGTGAGGTCCTTGATGGCCCCCTCGATGATCTTCGAGTCGCGAGCGGCCTCACCGACACCGGTGTTCACGACGACCTTGACCAGGCCGGGGACCTGGTTGACGTTCGCGTACCCGAACTGCTCGGTGAGGGCAGCCTTGATCTCGTTCTTGTACTTCTGCTTGAGGCGCGGCTCGACCTTGGTCGCCGGCGCGGCAGTCGTGTCGGTCATCAGAGCTTCTCACCCGACTTCTTGGCGTAGCGGACTCGGACGGTCTTCTTGACGCCGTCCTTCTCCACCTCTTCGTTGCGGAAACCGACGCGGGTCGGCTTCTTGGTCTTCGGGTCGACGATGGCGACGTTCGACACGTGGATCGGAGCCTCGTGCTGCTCGATGCCACCGGTCTTCGAGCCGCGCTGCGTCTGGCCGACGCGGACGTGCTTCGTGACGAAGTTCACGCCCTCGACGACGACGCGGTTCTTGTCCTTGAGGACCTCGATGACCTTGCCCTGCTTGCCACGGTCACCGCCGCGCTCCTGCTTGGCACCCGTGATGACCTGGACCAGGTCACCCTTCTTGATGTTCGCCATGGCTTACAGCACCTCCGGCGCGAGCGAGATGATCTTCATGAACTTCTTGTCACGGAGCTCGCGACCGACCGGACCGAAGATGCGCGTACCGCGCGGGTCGCCGTCGGCCTTGAGGATCACTGCCGCGTTCTCGTCGAACTTGATGTAGGAGCCGTCCTGACGACGGGTCTCCTTCTTGGTGCGAACGATGACCGCCTTGACGACGTCACCCTTCTTCACGTTGCCGCCGGGGATGGCGTCCTTCACCGTGGCGACGATGACGTCACCGAGACCGGCGTAGCGACGACCCGAGCCGCCGAGCACGCGGATGGTCAAGATCTCCTTGGCACCCGTGTTGTCGGCGACCTTGAGGCGGGATTCCTGCTGAATCACTGCTGTCTCCTATTCCGAAGTAGGCCTGGGCCTACTTGGCCTTCTCGAGGATCTCGACCAGGCGCCAGCGCTTGGAAGCGCTGAGGGGACGGGTCTCGCTGATCACGACGAGGTCGCCGACACCAGCGGTGCCGAGCTCGTCGTGGGCCTTCACCTTGGACGTGCGACGGATGATCTTGCCGTAGAGCGCGTGCTTCACGCGGTCCTCGACCTCGACCACGATGGTCTTGTCCATCTTGTCGCTCGTGACGTAGCCACGACGCGTCTTGCGGTAGCCGCGAGCGGAGGCGGCGGAGGTCTTCTCTTCGTTCGCCATTACTTCTCCTCGGCGGTCTCGGCCTCGGCCGACTCAGCCGGCTTCTCAGCCTTCTTGGTCGTCTTCTTGGCCTTGGGGGCGGTCTCGACGGGCGCGGGGGTGGCACGGATGCCGAGCTCGCGCTCGCGGAGGACGGTGTAGATGCGAGCGATGTCGCGCTTGACGGCACGGAGACGACCGTGGCTCTCCAGCTGGCCGGTGGCCGACTGGAAGCGGAGGTTGAAGAGCTCCTCCTTGGCCTTCTTCAGTTCGTCAGCAAGACGCTCGTTCTCGAACGTGTCGAGCTCCGTCGGACGGAGCTCCTTGGAACCGATCGCCATTATGCGTCGCCCTCCTCGCGCTTGATGATGCGTGCCTTGAGGGGCAGCTTGTGGATTGCACGGGTCAGCGCCTCGCGGGCGATGTCCTCGTTGACGCCGGAGAGCTCGAAGAGCACACGGCCCGGCTTGACGTTGGCGACCCACCACTCGGGGGAACCCTTACCGGAACCCATGCGGGTCTCGGCCGGCTTCTTCGTGAGCGGACGGTCCGGGTAGATGTTGATCCACACCTTGCCGCCACGCTTGATGTGACGCGTCATGGCGATACGAGCGGACTCGATCTGACGGTTGGTCACGTAAGCGGGCGTGAGCGCCTGGATGCCGTAGTCACCGAACGACACCTTGGTGCCACCGGTGGCCTGACCCGAACGCTTCGGGTGGTGCTGCTTGCGGTGCTTGACTCGACGGGGAATAAGCATGGTTACGCCTCAACTCCTGCGCCGGCCGGCGCGTCCTGCGGAGCCTGCTGCTGGCGTCCACCGCGGTCGCCGCCACGGCGGTCGCCGCGCTCGCCACGGGGGCCGCCACGACGCTCGGGGCGCGACGAACGCTGGTTCGCCTGCTCGCGAGCGAGCTCCTTGTTCGTGATGTCGCCCTTGTAGATCCAGACCTTCACGCCGATGCGGCCGAACGTGGTCCGGGCCTCGTAGAAGCCGTAGTCGATGTTCGCGCGGAGCGTGTGCAGGGGCACGCGGCCCTCGCGGTAGAACTCCGAGCGCGACATCTCGGCGCCGCCGAGACGACCCGACACCTGGATGCGGACACCCTTGGCGCCGGCGCGCTGTGCACCCTGCAGGCCCTTGCGCATGGCGCGACGGAACGCGACACGAGCGGAGAGCTGCTCGGCGATGCCCTGCGCGACGAGCTGGGCCTCGGTCTCGGGGTTCTTGACCTCGAGGATGTTGAGCTGGATCTGCTTCTTGGTGAGCTTCTCGAGCTCCCCACGGACGCGCTCCGCCTCGGCGCCACGGCGACCGATGACGATGCCCGGACGCGCGGTGTGGATGTCCACGCGGACGCGGTCACGGGTGCGCTCGAGCTCGATGCGGGCGACGCCGGCACGGTCGAGGGTCTTCTTCAGGTACTCGCGCACCTTGATGTCCTCGGCCACGTAGTCGGCGTAGCGCTGACCCGGCTTCGTGCTGTCGGTGAACCAGTGCGAGACGTGGTCCGTCGTGATCCCGAGACGGAAGCCGTACGGGTTGACCTTCTGGCCCATTACTTGCTCGCCTTCTTGCTCGTCGCGGCAGCCTCGACCTCATCCGGCGTCGCGAGGACGACCGTGATGTGGCTGGTGCGCTTGTTGATGCGGAAGGCGCGGCCCTGGGCGCGCGGCTGGAACCGCTTCAGGGTCGTGCCTTCGTCGACGAAGACGCGGCTCACGTAGAGGTCGCGCTCGTCGAGGAAGCTGTTCGTCGAGTCCGCCTTCACCCGGGCGTTCGCGATCGCCGAGGCGACCAGCTTGTACACGGGCTCCGAAGCGCCCTGGGGGGCGAACTTCAGGATGGCGAGGGCCTCGTGGGCCTGCTTGCCGCGGATCAGCTCGATGACGCGACGGGCCTTCTGAGGCGTGACGCGGATGTGTCGCACGCGTGCGATCGACTCCACCATTTCGTTCCTCCTCTGCGTCGCCGCCTTAGCGGCGACGGCCCTTCTTGTCGTCCTTCACGTGACCACGGAAGGTGCGGGTCGGCGCGAACTCGCCGAGCTTGTGACCGACCATCGACTCGGTGACGAACACCGGGATGTGCTTGCGGCCGTCGTGCACGGCGATCGTGTGCCCGAGCATGTTCGGGATGATCATCGAGCGACGCGACCAGGTACGGATCACGTTCTTGGTGTTGGCCTCGTTCTGCGTGACGACCTTGCGGAGCAGGTGCTCGTCGACGAAGGGGCCCTTCTTCAGACTGCGTGGCATCTTCTGAACTCCTACTTGCGCTTCTTGCCGGCGTTACGGCGACGGACGATGAGCTTGTCGCTCGGCTTGTTCGGCTTGCGCGTGCGACCCTCGGCCTGACCCCACGGGCTGACCGGGTGACGGCCACCGGAGGTCTTGCCCTCACCACCACCGTGCGGGTGGTCGACCGGGTTCATCGCGACACCACGGACGGTCGGGCGGACGCCCTTCCAGCGCATGCGGCCGGCCTTGCCCCAGTTGATGTTCGACTGCTCGGCGTTGCCGACCTCGCCGATCGTGGCGCGGCAGCGGGCGTCGACGTTGCGGACCTCGCCCGACGGCAGACGGAGCTGCGCGTAGGGGCCGTCCTTGGCGACGAGACGCACCGAGGCGCCGGCCGAGCGGGCCATCTTCGCGCCGCCACCGGGGCGGAGCTCGATCGCGTGCACGACCGTACCCACCGGGATGTTGCGGAGCGGCAGGTTGTTGCCGGGCTTGATGTCGGCGCCGGGGCCCTGCTCGATGACGTCGCCCTGCTTGAGCTTGTTCGGCGCGATGATGTAGCGCTTCGTGCCGTCCACGTAGTGCAGGAGCGCGATGCGCGCGGTGCGGTTCGGGTCGTACTCGATGTGTGCGACCTTGGCGTCGACGCCGTCCTTGTCGTGACGACGGAAGTCGATCACGCGGTACTGGCGCTTGTGGCCACCACCGATGTGACGGGTCGTGATGCGACCGGAGCTGTTGCGGCCACCGGTCTTCGGCAGCGGGCGGAGCAGCGACTTCTCCGGCGTCGACCGGGTGATCTCAGCGAAGTCGGCGACCGACGAGCCGCGACGACCGGGGGTCGTCGGCTTGTAGTTACGAATAGCCATGATTAATCCCTTAAGGTCCTCAGCCGACAGCCGTGAAGATGTCGATCGAACCGGACTTGAGCGTCACGATGGCACGCTTGGTGTCCTTGCGCTTGCCCATGCCGAAGCGCGTGCGACGGGTCTTGCCCGGACGGTTCAGCGTGTTGATGCTCGCGACCTTGACGTCGAAGATCTTCTCGATGGCGAGCTTGATCTCGGTCTTGTTCGAGCGGGGGTCCACGATGAACGTGTACTTGCCCTGGTCGATCAGGCCGTAGCTCTTCTCCGAGACGACCGGCGAGATGATGATGTCGCGCGGGTCCTTGTTGAAGCCGCTCATGCGGAGATCTCCTTCGCGGTCTTCGACGCGATGAAGGCGTCGAGTGCGCTCTTGCTGAAGACGAGCGCGTCGGCCTTGAGCACGTCGTAGGCGTTGAGCTGGCCGTACGAGAGCGCGTGGACGTTCGGCAGGTTGCGGATCGACTTGAGCGTGAGCTCGTCGTCCTGCTCGAGCACGATCAGCACGTGCTTGACGGGCGCGACCTTCTCGAGGAGCGTGCGGGCGGTCTTGGTCGACGGCACATCGGCCGCGACGAAGCCCTCCACAGCGGAGATGCGGCCACCGCGGGCGCGGTCCGAGAGCGAGCCGAGCAGGGCAGCGGCGATCATCTTCTTCGGGGTGCGCTGCGAGTAGTCGCGCGGGGTCGGTCCGTGGACGACGCCACC
This sequence comes from Curtobacterium sp. AB451, assembly GCF_050585845.1. NCBI lineage: Bacteria > Bacillati > Actinomycetota > Actinomycetes > Micrococcales > Microbacteriaceae > Curtobacterium > Curtobacterium sp. AB451. The sequence goes on along the minus strand of NZ_JBOBQG010000002.1, from coordinate 378,697 downwards.
GCCGGTGTGCTCCGGTGCGCGGACCGAACCCTGACGGGAGCGGCCGGTGCCCTTCTGCTTGAACGGCTTGCGACCAGCACCGCGGACCTCGCCGCGGTTCTTGGTCTTGTGGGTGCCCTGACGCGCGGCTGCGAGCTGCGCGGTGACGACCTGGTGGATCAGCGGGACGTTGGTCTCGACGTCGAAGAGCTCGGCGGGGAGCTCGACGGAGCCGGACTTGACGCCCGATGCGTCGAGGACGTCGATCGTGGTTGCGGTCGTGGTGGCCATGATCACTTACCCTTCACGGCGGTGCGGACGAAGACGGAGCGACCGCGAGCACCGGGGACGGCGCCCTTGACGAGCAGCAGACCCTTCTCGGCGTCGACGGCGTGCACCGTGAGGTTGAGGACGGTCACACGCTCGCCACCCATGCGACCGGCCATGCGCATGCCCTTGAAGACACGCGACGGGGTCGACGAAGCACCGATGGAACCGGGCTTGCGGTGGTTGCGGTGGGCACCGTGCGAAGCGGACACACCGGCGAAGCCGTGGCGCTTCATGACACCGGCGAAGCCCTTGCCCTTGGAGGTGCCGACGACGTCGACCTTCTGGCCCGCCTCGAACGTGTCGACGGTGAGCTCCTGGCCGAGCGAGTACTCAGCGGAGTCGTTGGTGCGGATCTCCGTGAGGGTGCGGCGCGGGGTGACCCCGGCGGCCTCGAAGTGGCCGGCGGCCGGCTTGTTGACCTTGCGCGGGTCGATGGCGCCGGCGGCGATCTGGATCGCCTCGTAGCCGTCGCGCTCGACGTTGCGGATCTGGGTGACCACGTTCGGGCCGACCTCGATCACGGTGACGGGGATGAACTTGTTGTTCTCGTCCCACACCTGGGTCATCCCGAGCTTCTTGCCGAGGAGGCCCTTGACGGTCTTGGTTGAGTTCGCCATCAGTCCAGCCCCCTTACAGCTTGATCTCGATGTTGACGTCGGCCGGGAGGTCGAGTCGCATGAGCGAGTCGACGGCCTTCGGCGTCGGGTCGACGATGTCGATGACCCGCTTGTGCGTGCGCTTCTCGAAGTGCTCGCGCGAGTCCTTGTACTTGTGGGGAGAACGGATCACGGTGACCACGTTCTTCTCGGTGGGGAGCGGCACCGGGCCGACCACGGTCGCACCGGCACGGGTCACCGTGTCGACGATCTTCCGGGCCGACGTGTCGATGACCTCGTGGTCGTACGACTTGAGCCGGATGCGGATCTTCTGTCCCGCCATGTGTCTCTTTGTCCTCTCTGCGCCGCGCACCCTCGGGCCGCCTGACGCCGCCGTCACCGTGCATTCCTGCAGGGCTTGGCTGTTTTCTGTGAACCAACCGGCCGCATCCGCTGGGGATGACCGCTGTTCTCGTGTCAACCGCGCGGAGCGACCTGGGCCGTTCAGCGTGGGCATGTCGTCTCCCGCACGGTCCGGGCACAGCAGTGCCCGTCACGCTTGGTGGGGAGTCGATCGTGTTCTGCTGCCTGCGGCCCAACCCAGCCCTGCTGGACAGGGGGGTTGTGCACTGCCAGAGCAGTGATCCTGCGCACGCGAACGCACGCGGAATTCGGAACCGGACAAGTCTCGCATAGGCACGGCATCCGTGCAACCCGGGCGTGTCGCGATTCACGGGCGTGTCGGAACGGGCCGGTTCCCGCGGATCCATGCGGATCGACGGCCAGGAGGCGCGGCTCGCCCCCGTCACGCAGCATGCCCTCCGGAGCGGGTCCGGAGGGCATGTGGCGAGCGGTCGTTCCGGACTACTCGGCGACGACCGGGGGGACGAACCACGGCGGGAAGACCGCGACGCGCGGTGCGTGTCCGCCGTGGTCCTTGAGGACCGCCTTGACGCTCTGGCGGACGCGGTCGTTCGGGACGCCGATCACTGCGACGGCGGAGAACGGCACGCTCGGGCCCGCGAGCAGCTCGAGGCCGTGCATCTCCGGGTCGGTGAAGTCCGTGCGACGGATGAGGTTGGTCGCGGCCTCGGGTCCGACGGCGAACCGGACGTCGTCGGCGTCGGCGTCCTGGTCGGCGACGATGACCGACGCACCGAAGGCCGACACCGGCACGACGAGCATGATGTACTCCGTCGCGCGGGTCCGGCGGGCGGCGTCGGACCACCGCTCCCCCTCGGCGCCGGTGCGGAGCTCGTCCCAGCGCGTCGCGTCGGGCGACAGCGTGAAGGGCACGTGCGCGGCGACCGGCGAGCCGTCGGGGGCCGTCGCGGCGGCGCGGGCGGCCCGGGCCTCGGCGGAGGCGACGTCGACGACGGGCGTCACGGCGTCCGACGCGAGGATCGCACCGGACCCCACGATGTCGTCGAGGTTGTCCACGTGGGTCACGTGGTGCGCGCGGAGCGAGGCGAAGTCACGCGCCTCCGGCAGGTCGGGCACCGGGGACCGCAGCGAGGACGCCGGGGCCGCCGCCTGACCGGGGACGGTCCGGAGCGAGGTGGTGATCCGGGTGCGGCGCGGGGTCGGGGTGGTGGGGGTCTCTGCCGCCTCGCGCTGGCGTGGCGCGCAGATGTCGCAGAGTTCGGTGGGGAATCCGTGGATGCACTCGTCAGTCACGACTGGTGGGGTCCTTCCGTGCCCGGGTGGGGGTGTTCGGGCACGAGGTCCAACGGTACGTCATCGCAGCCCCTTCCCGGTCACTGTCGGTAGAGCAGTGCGCGGACCTCGGACTCGGCGGCGTGCGTCCGTGCCGGGTCGATGGTCTCGCCGTGGTGGTAGGCGTCGATGAGGCGAGGGTCGATGTAGCTCTGTCGACACACCGTCGGGGTGTTGCCGAGTTCCTCGCTCGCGACCTTGACCGCGTGCGACACGGCCTTCTTCCGCTTCGCGTCGGACGGCTGCGGGCCGGTGACCGCCAGGTCGACCGCCGCGGCGACGGTGCCGTGCAGCGTGCGGAAGTCCTTCGCGGTGAACTCCTCGCCCGCCCGGTCCTTGACGTACTCGTTGATGTCCTCGGCGGAGAGGGGCTCCCACTCGGCGCCGCGCCGCTCGCGGAACGACAGGAGCCGGGCGTTCGGGCCCCGTCGCTTCATGCCGGCGATCACCGTCGCGAGGTCCGGGTCGTGGATCGACGAGGACCACTCCTGGCCGCTCTTGCCCGGGAAGTCCAGCTCGATGTCGTTGCCGGAGACGTGCGCGTGGGCGCAGAGCAGGGTCGACAGGCCCCGGCTGCCGTGCTCGGTGGCGTAGCGCTCCGAACCGACCCGGAGCGAGCCCTGGTCGAGCATCCGGAAGGCCGCGGCCAGCGCACGCTGCTTGTCCGGCTCCGGACGCCGCAGGTCGATGGTGACACCGCGGCGGGCCACCGGCAGGGACTCGGCGAGCGCGAGGGCACGGTCGTACTTGATCCGGTCCATCCGCTCCCGCCAGGAGGGGTGGTACATGTACTGGCGCCGCCCGGCCCCGTCGATGCCGGTCGCGAGGATGTGGCCGTTCTCGTACGGCGAGATCCAGACGTCGTCCCACGCCGGCGGGATGACGAGGTCCTCGAGGCGCTGTCGGACCGCGGGGTCGGTCACGGTGGTGCCGTCCGGGGCACGGTACGAGAACCCACGCCCGCTGCGGACGCGGTGGTAGCCGCGACCGTTGGTCGCGGAGCGGCGGAGACGTGTCACGTCCCCGATGCAACTCGCCACCGCCTGTGACCGGACCCGGTGACGGACGGGAGGGACGGTGCCAGCCGGCACCGTCCCTCCCGTCCGTCGTCCGGTCGGCTACCGCCCCGTCAGCCGACGACGACGGAGCACGAGGACCGTGCCACCGGCCGCCAGGAGCAGGAGCGCCGCGAGGGAGCCCTGCCAGACGACGTCGGTGCCCGTGAAGGCGAGCCGCCCGCCGTCCGGGCCGGTCACGATGACGCCGCCACCGGCTGCGGGGTTCACCGCGATGCCCGGCACGACCGGCGCCGCCGGGTAGGTGATGGTCAGGGTCGCGGTGGTGCGGCTCCCGTCCTCACCCGCGACGGAGTACGGGACCGCCACGGTGCCGCTGAAGCCGGGGACCGGGGTGAACGTGACCGTGCCGTCCTCGCCCACCGTGAAGGTCCCGTGCTCCGGGATCGTCACCGTGGTGACGAGCTCGCCCGTCTCCGGGTCGACCAGGCGCACGGACGCGGGGTCGATCGGGGTCGAGCCGGCCGCGTCGTTGCCGAGGACGTCCACCGTCAGCGGCTCGCCGGGCGTGCCGGTCCGGGTGTCGTTCGTCGCCACCGGGGCCGCACCCACCGTCACGGTGATCGTCGACGAGGCCGTGCCGCCGTCGCGGTCGGTGATCGTGTACGGGACCTCGAGCGTGCCGGTGAAGCCCGCGACCGGTGCGAAGGTGACCGCACCGGTGGTGGTGTCCACCGTGAAGGTCCCCTTTCCGGGCACCGCGAGCGAGGTGGTCGGTGCGCCGTCGGCGTCCACCAGACGGACCGACCCGGGCACGATCGGCGTGCGGGCGTTGCCGGCGCCGTCGTTGCCGAGCACCGCGACGGTCACCGAGGTGTCCGCGGCCGTCCGGGCGGTGTCGGGACGGGCCGTGGGCGCCACGGGGGTGACGGTGACGCTGATGGTGGCGGTGGTCGTCTGCCCACCGGTGTCACCGATCTGGTAGGTCACGGTCGACGCCGTGCCGGCCCAGCCCCGCACCGGGGTGAACAGCACCGAACCCGTGGTCGGGTCCGCCGTGTACACGCCCTCGCCGGCGACGGTCAGGGTGCGCCCGTCGGCGGAGACGACCGCGCCCGCGGGCTGCCCGGCGGTGGGGAACACGACCGAGGTCGGGTCGATCGGGGTACCGCCGCGGACACCAGGCCGGTCGTTCCCCGGGGCGACGACCGTCACGGGGGTGTTCTGCGCGGTGGCGGCGGTGTCGTCCTCGGCGACCGGGCCGACCGGCGTGACGGTGACCGCGACGGTCGAGGAGGTGGTGGTCCCGTCCACGTCGGCGACCTGGTAGGTGACGGCCGAACCGGGTCCGCGGAAGGTCGGCTCCGGCGTGAACGTCACCGTGCCGTCGGGGTGCACCGTGTACACGCCCTGACCGGGGACGGTGAGCGCCTTGCCGCTGTCCGAGACGGTCGCACCGGCGGGCTGCCCCGTCGCGGGGAACACCACGGTGGCGGGGTCGAGCGGCGTGCCGGCGTTCCCGGCGGTGTCGTCGCGGAGGATGTCGATCGTGGTCGCCTCGCCCTGCGAGGTCGTCGCGCTGTCCGGTGCCGCCGTCGGTGCGACCGCGGTGACGCGCACCACGATGGTGCCGGTCGCCGACTGACCGCCGGTGTCACTGACCTGGTACGTCACCGGGGCGGTGGTGCCCGTGGAGCCCTGCGCCGGGGTGAACGTCACCTTCCCGCTGTCCGGGTCGACCGTGTACACACCCTCGCCGGTGACCGTGAGCGCTTTCCCACCGTCCGACACCGTCGCGCCGTCCGGTTGCCCGGAGGTGGGGAACACGACGGAGGTCGGGTCGATCGGTGTGCCGCGCTCGACGCCGGGAGCGGCGTCCCCGGCGACGTCGACCGTGACCGGGGTGTTCTGCTGCGTGGTCGTGGTGTCGTCGGCTGCCCGGGGACGGACTGGCGCGACGGAGACCGCGATCTGCGCCGTCGACGTGCCGCCGTCGGCGTCCGCCACGCGGTACGTCACGGGCGAGGCGTCCCCGCGGAACGTCGGTTCCGGGGTGAAGGTCACCGCACCGGTCGTCGGGTCGGCCGTCCAGGTGCCCACTCCGGGGACGCTCAGCGTGCGAGCGTCGTCGGAGACCGTGGCACCGTCGGGCTGACCGGCGGTGGGGAACACGACCGACGTGGCGACGGTGCCCCCCTGGTCGTTGTCGAGGACGTCGATGGTGACGGCCTCGCCCTGGTCGGTGGTCGCCACGTCGTCCTGCGCCGCACCGCGGTAGGTGACCGACACCTGCCCCTGGGTCTGGTTCCCGCGGGTGTCCGCGACGGTGTACGTGACCGGGGTCGGATTCTTCGTGAAGCCGTCCTCCGGGGTGAAGGTCACGGCACCGCTCGTCGGGTCGACGGTCCAGACGCCCTGGCCGGGGACCGTGAGGGTCTTGCCGCCGTCGCGCACGGTCGAGCCGGCGACGTCCGGTGCGGTCAGCTGCACGGTGGTCGGGTCGATGTCGCCCGTCGCACCCTGCAGCACGTCGACGGTCGCGGGCTGGCCCGGGGTGTTGGCGGTGGACGAGCTGTTCTCGACCTTCGGCTTCAGCGGGTTCGAGAACGCGCAGCTCACGTCACCGCCGGAGGTCGGGACCGTGAACGGTGCCTCGGTGCCCTTCCCCGAGGAGACGACGGACTTGTCCGTCAGGTTCGTGCAGACGTAGGACGTGTCGTAGTCCGCCGGGTCGGTGGAGGTGTTGCCGGGCGACTGCGTCACCGTGTACGACTGGCCCGGGAGCAGGATGATCGGACCCGCCGTCACCTGGTCGTTGCCGTCGGACGTCGTGGCGGTCGCCGGCTTGGGGACATCACCGCCGCCGACGCTGATGGTCAGCTGGTCGCTCGGCTTCGCCTTGCCGTCCGTGAACCCACCGGATGCGGCGCCGGTCGACGGGACGGCCCGGGAGCCGAGGTCGGTGACGGCCAGCGCGGTGCCGCCCTGGTTGATGCTGCGCTGCGCGACGGTGGCCCCGGTGACCGGGTTGACCTGCAGGAACGTGTTCGCGGTCGAGCCCGCGATGTACAGGTAGCCGTCGTCGCCGAACGCGAGGGACGTCAGGCGGGACGCCGGCGTGATCACCGGCCCGACCGCGACCGCCGTCGTGGACCCACCGCCGAGGTCGGCCGCGTCGACGCGGTACAGCTGCGCCGCGGTGTCACTGCTCGAGATGAAGTAGAGGTTGCCCTGTCGGTCGAAGGCGAGGTCGCCGTTGCCGCCGGGAGGGTTCGCCGCCGTCACCGAGGTGACGTTCGACGAGATGGTGTTCGTGTCGGGGTCGTACGACGTGAAGTCGAACGTCGAACCGCTCGACAGCCCGCCGAAGAAGAACTTGCCGCTCTTCGGGTCCACCCCGCCCATCTGGTTCGGGACCGACGGCGGGTTCGGCCGGGCGGCGGTCTCCCAGGAGTCCGTCGACGCGGTGTACTCGAAGACCGTGGCGCTGTTGGTCATGAACAGCTCGTCACCGTCACCGGAGATGCCGATCTGGTTGAGACCGGTCGCGTTGCCCGGCGCCGTCACGGCGGGGGTCGCGGCACCGCTCGTCCGGTCGACGGCGTAGACCGTCGAGGAGCCGGAGACGGTCGCGTAGAGCGTCGTCGCGGGGAACGGTGCGGCGGCCGATGCCAGCTGCGGCGTCAGGAGGACTGCGCTCCCCGCGACCAGCGCGGTGACGGCAGCTCCTGCGAGCAGGCGGGCGGGGCGGCGGCGCACGGGGGCACGGTGCTGTGCAGACACGCTGATCCTTCGGGTCGACGATCAGGGACCCGGAGCGCGCGCGACAGCATCCGCGCAGGCAGGGGGCGCTGCGACGGGGAAGGCGGGTGTTCGGGTCACCACACGGGACCGGTGCGGTCCCGCGACTCGACGGTATCGAGCTGCGGGAAACCGCAACAACACCCCGACCGGGGTACACCGCGTCCCACCTTGTGGGGACAACTGTGCGGCTTCGCCCGGACGGTCGTCGGGCGGCCTACGCTTCGGCCATGGCCACCGCTGCCCGACCCCCGGCGTCGTACACCGTGCGTGCGCTCGACCCGTCGACGTGGGACGCCTTCGAGGAGCTCTGCAGCACGAGCGACGGCTTCCCGAGCGGGTGCTTCTGCATCGGCTTCCACGACGAGGGTCCGGAGCGCGACGCCGGCCGCAACCGGGCGCGCAAGTACGCCCGGGTCCTCGCCGGCACCACGCACGCAGCGTTGGTCTTCGCCGACGACCGGTGCGTCGGGTGGTGCCAGTTCGGTCCGGTCACCGAGGTCGTGCGCATCAAGAACCGTCGCGAGTACGAACGGTCGCACGTCGGGGCGGGACCCGACTGGCGCATCGGCTGCAACTACGTCCGAGCGGGGCACCGACGACAGGGGGTCGCGACCGCGGCGCTCGGTGGCGCGATCGACCTCATCGCCGCCGCCGGTGGGGGTGTCGTGGAGGGCTACCCGGAGCCCGCAGGGGCGGTGCCGGCCGGGTTCCTGTTCCACGGCGCGCTGTCCACCTTCGAGCGCTTCGGGTTCACCCGCGACCGCGCGATCGGCACGCACCGCTGGGTCGTGACGCGGGCGGTGCAGCCGGCCTGAGGTGGACGGGAGGCGCCGCGCACGACGTGCGCCGCGCCTCCCGTCCCGACCGGAGCGTCGGATCTACGCGCCGTCGTTGCCGATCTTGCTGTCGAGGTCCGCGGCGGTCTTGTCGATCTGCTCGTCGAACTTGCCGCCGGTGACCTTCTTCAGGCCGTCGGCGAGGCCGTGGATGAGCTTGTCCGAGACCTCCTCGGCCTTGTCGCTCTTCAGGGCTTCCTCGATCTTCTCCTTGTTCTGGTCCACGAACGCCTTCGCGCGATCGGTGACCTCCTCCGCCTTGGCGGAGACGTTCTTCTGGATGTCGTCGAAGCCGGCCATGCTGCCTCCCTGCCGACCGGAGGTGACCCGGCCGCTCGATGGCCGGTCGATCCGGCCGCTTGGCCCACATCGTGCTCCGAATCGGGCCGTCTGTCCGCCGGACCCCGCCCGGCGAACAGCAGAGCGGGGCCGGGCCCGAAGGCCCGACCCCGCTCGACGCAGGTAACCGGAGTTACTTGACGATCTCCTCGACCGTACCGGCGCCGACCGTACGACCACCCTCACGGATGGCGAAACGGAGACCCGGCTCCATGGCGATCGGCTGGATCAGCTCGACGGCCATCGACACGGTGTCGCCGGGCATGACCATCTCGGTGCCCTCGGGCAGCGTGATGACGCCGGTGACGTCCGTGGTGCGGAAGTAGAACTGCGGACGGTAGTTCGCGTAGAACGGGTTGTGACGCCCGCCCTCTTCCTTGGTCAGGATGTAGGCGTTCGCCTTGAACTCGGTGTGCGGCGTGACCGAACCCGGCTTCACGACGACCTGGCCGCGCTCCACGTCCTCGCGCTTGAGGCCACGGATGAGCAGACCGGTGTTGTCACCAGCCTCGGCCTTGTCGAGCAGCTTGCGGAACATCTCGATGCCCGTGACCGTGGTCTTCTGCGTCGGGCGGATGCCGACGATCTCGACCTCGGAGTTCAGGTCGAGCGTGCCACGCTCGACACGACCGGTGACGACCGTGCCACGACCGGTGATCGTGAAGACGTCCTCGATCGGCATGAGGAAGGGCTGGTCGGTCGCGCGCACCGGGTCCGGAACGGACTCGTCGACGGCGGCCATCAGGTCCTGGACGGACTTGACCCACTTGTCGTCGCCCTCGAGCGCCTTGAGCGCCGAGACCTGCACGACGGGGGCGTCCTCGTCGAACTCCTGCGAGCCGAGGAGCTCACGGACCTCGAGCTCGACGAGCTCCAGGATCTCCTCGTCGTCCACCATGTCGGACTTGTTCAGCGCGACGACGATGTAGGGGACGCCGACCTGGCGGGCGAGCAGCACGTGCTCACGCGTCTGGGGCATCGGACCGTCGGTGGCGGCGACCACGAGGATCGCGCCGTCCATCTGCGCCGCACCCGTGATCATGTTCTTCACGTAGTCGGCGTGGCCCGGAGCGTCGACGTGCGCGTAGTGGCGCTTGTCGGTCTGGTACTCGACGTGCGAGATGTTGATCGTGATGCCGCGCTCGCGCTCCTCGGGAGCGTTGTCGATCTGAGCGAAGTCACGGGCCTCGTTGAGGTCCGGGTACTGGTCGTGCAGAACCTTGGTGATCGCCGCCGTGAGCGTGGTCTTGCCGTGGTCGACGTGACCGATGGTTCCGATGTTGACGTGCGGCTTGGTCCGCTCGAACTTGGCCTTGGCCACTGTGGGTCCTCCTCAGGACTCGGAGAGCATGCCCCCGGTTCGAAACCGTTGGCGTGCAGTGTGTGTCTTTACTGTACTTGGTGGCGAGGGGCCCGTCGCCGGGCACCCCCGCCTGTGGAGTGACGCTGGAGCGTCACTCCCCCGCGTTCTTCGCGATGATCTCCTCGGCGACCTTGGCCGGGACCTGGCTGTAGGTCTCGAAGGTCATCGAGTAGACCGCACGACCAGAGGTCTTCGACCGCAGGTCGCCGACGTAGCCGAACATCTCGGACAGCGGCACGCTCGCGCGGACCACCTTGACGCCCGAGGCGTCCTCCATCGAGGCGATCTGGCCACGACGGGAGTTCAGGTCACCGATGACGTCGCCCATGTACTCCTCCGGAGTACGGACCTCGACGGCCATGATCGGCTCGAGGATCGCCGGACCGGCCTTGCGGGCCGCTTCCTTGTAGGCGATCGAACCGGCGATCTTGAACGCCATCTCGGACGAGTCGACGTCGTGCGCCGCGCCGTCCTTGAGGATGGCCTTCACGCCGACGGTCGGGTACCCGGCCAGGATGCCGACCTGCATGGCGTCCTGGATACCGGCGTCGACCGACGGGATGTACTCACGCGGGACGCGACCACCTGTGACGGCGTTCTCGAACTCGTAGACCTTCTCGGCCGTGACTTCCATCGGCTCGAGGGCGATCTGCACCTTCGCGAACTGGCCGGAACCACCGGTCTGCTTCTTGTGCGTGTAGTCGTAGCGCTCGACGACCTTGGTCAGGGTCTCGCGGTAGGCCACCTGGGGCTTGCCGACGGACGCCTCGACCTTGAACTCGCGCTTCATGCGGTCGACGAGGATGTCGAGGTGGAGCTCGCCCATGCCCTTGATCGTCGTCTGACCGGTCTCGGCGTTGAGCTCGACGCGGAACGTCGGGTCCTCTTCGGCGAGCTTCTGGATGGCCGTGGAGAGCTTCTCCTGGTCAGCCTTCGTGTTCGGCTCGATGGCGACCTCGATGACCGGCTCCGGGAACGTCATCGACTCGAGGACGACCTGGTTGGTCGGGTCGCACAGGGTGTCACCGGTGGTGGTGTCCTTGAGGCCGATGACCGCGTAGATGTGGCCGGCGGTCACGTTGTCGACCGGGTTCTCCTTGTTGGAGTGCATCTGGAAGATCTTCCCGATGCGCTCCTTCTTGCCCTTGGTCGAGTTGATGACCTGGGCACCCGACTCGATCGAGCCCGAGTAGACGCGGACGTAGGTGAGACGACCGAAGAAGGGGTGCACCGCGACCTTGAACGCGAGGGCCGAGAACGGCTCCGACGCGTCGGGCTTGCGGATGATCTCCTTCTCCTCGTCCTTGACGTCGTGGCCGATCATCGGCGGCACGTCGAGCGGGGACGGGAGGTAGTCGATGACGGCGTCGAGCATCGGCTGGACACCGCGGTTCTTGAAGGCCGAGCCGCACAGGACGGGGTAGACCTCGGAAGCGATCGTGAGCTTGCGGATCGCGCCCTTGATCTCGTCCTTGGTGAGCTCCTCGCCACCGAAGAACTTCTCGAGCAGGGCGTCGTCGGTCTCGGCGACGCGCTCGATCAGCTTCGCGCGGTACTCCTCCGCGCGGTCCTTGAGGTCCGCGGGGATCTCCTGGACCTCGTACTGGGCGCCCATGGTGACATCACCCTTGGCGTCTCCCGGCCAGACCTTGGCGTGCATCTCGATGAGGTCGATGATGCCGACGAAGTCGTTCTCGGCACCGATCGGGAGCTGGAGCACGAGGGGCTCCGCGCCGAGGCGGTTGACGATGGTGTCGACCGTGAAGTAGAAGTCGGCGCCCAGCTTGTCCATCTTGTTGACGAAGCAGATGCGCGGGACGTCGTACTTGTCGGCCTGACGCCACACGGTCTCGGACTGGGGCTCGACGCCCTCCTTGCCGTCGAACACGGCGACCGCACCGTCGAGGACGCGGAGCGAACGCTCCACCTCGACCGTGAAGTCCACGTGACCGGGGGTGTCGATGATGTTGATCTGGTTGTTGTCCCAGAAGCAGGTCGTCGCGGCCGACGTGATCGTGATGCCGCGCTCCTGCTCCTGCGCCATCCAGTCCATCGTGGCTGCGCCGTCGTGGACCTCACCGATCTTGTGCGTGATGCCCGTGTAGAACAGGATGCGCTCGGTCGTCGTGGTCTTGCCGGCATCGATGTGCGCCATGATGCCGATGTTGCGGACCTTGTTCAGGTCGGTGAGCACGTCCTGTGCCACAGGGTTCCTCCGGAAGAGTTGTAGGAGAGGTTGGCGTCCGTCCGGGCGCCGGGGTTCATGACCACCGGCGCCCGGACGGTGCCGGGACTACCAGCGGTAGTGGGCGAAGGCCTTGTTCGACTCGGCCATCTTGTGCGTGTCCTCGCGGCGCTTGACCGCGGCACCGAGACCGTTCGACGCGTCGAGGATCTCGTTCATGAGACGCTCGGTCATCGTCTTCTCGCGACGGGCCTTGGCGTACGAGGTCAGCCAACGGAGCGCGAGGGTGTTCGCGCGGTGCGGCTTGACCTCGACCGGGACCTGGTAGGTCGAGCCACCGACGCGGCGGCTGCGGACCTCGAGGGTCGGACGGACGTTGTCGAGCGCCTTCTTGAGCGTCGCGACGGCGTCCTGCTGGTTCTTGGCGGAAACGCCTTCGAGTGCACCGTAGACGATGCGCTCGGCGAGGCCCTTCTTGCCGTCGAGCAGGATCTTGTTCACGAGCTGCGAGACGATCGGTGCGCCGTAGACCGGGTCTGCGACGACGGGACGCTTGGGGGCGGGACCCTTACGAGGCATTGGCTCAACCCTTCTTCGCGCCGTAGCGGCTACGTGCCTGCTTACGGTTCTTCACGGCCTGCGTGTCGAGCGCACCGCGGATGATCTTGTAGCGGACACCGGGGAGGTCCTTCACACGACCGCCGCGCACGAGCACCATCGAGTGCTCCTGGAGGTTGTGGCCCTCACCGGGGATGTAGGCCGTGACCTCGGTGCCGTTCGAGAGCTTGACACGAGCGACCTTGCGCAGTGCCGAGTTCGGCTTCTTCGGGGTGGTGGTGTAGACGCGGGTGCACACACCACGCTGCTGGGGGTTCGCCTTCAGGGCGGGCGCCTTGGTCTTGGTGACCTTGGGCGTACGACCCTTGCGAACCAGCTGCTGAATAGTAGGCAACTGTTCTCCTGGTTCTTCGCTCGTGTTCTCCGGCCGGCGCGGACCGCCGGCTTCCTCGTCCCACGCTGATCACCGCCTGACGGCGGATGACGAGTGGGGGACGGAGTGTCCCGGCCGACCGTTGGTCGGACCGGACTTTTCGGGCACGCCCGAAGGCGCACACCCGGAAGAGATTACCCGCGTAACCCGGCGAAATCAATCCGGGCGCGTCGCCCTGGAGGCGCGTGACGAGTGCCCTGGGCGAACAGCCGTCGCGCGGGTCGTCGCGCTGGGCGCGGGGCGCTCCGGTCGGCCCGGTCCGGCGGGAGCGGTGGCGGTGGTCGGTGACGTGCACCCGGGCGTCCGCGACCGGCGCGGCGGGGCCGCACCGCGCCTCCTGGACGAGCCGGGACCGCGTCGTCGTCCGGGCGCGCGTCAGGAACCGGCGTCCGACGACCCGTTGCCGACCGCCGACCGGAACGTCGCACCCGCGTCCGTGAACTCGGTGACGTACCCGCTGGCGTTGACGTTCATCGGGCCGGCCGAGGCCGTGCCGACCCCACCCGGGCCGGAGATGTCCGCCGTGAACGTCGCGCGGCCGAAGCTGGTCGTCGTGACGAGCCACCCGTTCGCCGCCCACGCACCGATCGACACCGTCGGGCGGGTGTCCAGCGTCCACTTCTGGTTCGAGTAGGTGTACGCGGCGTCCTGACCGTAGGCGTAGAAGCTGCAGCCGGCGGGTGCGGCGTCGGTCGACGCGATGCAGCCGTCGACCCAGGCGTCCACCGCTGCCTGGGCGGACTGCTTGCCGGCCGAGGTGAGCTCCGTCGTCATCGAGACGGGACTCGAGGCGGTGCCCCCGAAGCCCGTGACCGTCGCCGTCGACGCCTTCGCCGAGAACCACTTGCCGCCGTCGACCGCGACGTCGTACGAACCGGGGAGCGCCGTGAGGGTCACCGTGCCGTCCTTCGACGTCACGACGGACTGCCCGGCGACCTCGACCTTCGTCCCGGTGGGTCCGCGCAGGCTCACGTCCACCGCGCCGAGACGGGGTGGCTCGAGCTCCCAGACGGGGAAGACGCCCCATTCGGTACCCGTCTTGTCGAGCGTGAAGGTGGACGACACGTCACGACCCGCCTGCCGCAGGTACGCCGTGACCGTCGCGGTGTCGCCGTCGTCACGCGTGGCCGCGATCCGGTACCCGGTGATGCGGTCCTTCGCCTTCGCGTAGGAGGCGTCGGTGAGGAGCAGGTCGCGCTCGTCGTGGTCGATGCCCGCGGCGTCCAGCGCGTCGGAGACACGGCCTGCGGTGAGGTCGTCGAGGAAGGCGCGGACCGGCCGGTCGGGCGCGTGCGTCGACGTGCCGACCGAGTAGCCGACCACGCCGGCGACGAGGAGGAGCACGACGGTGGCGCCGCCGGCGATGATGCCGATGAGCGGTCCGCGACCGAGTCGGCGCCGAGGCGTGCCCCGCCGGAACGGCTGCGGTCCGCTCGCGCCCGCCGGCGGTGCGTCCTGCGTGCCGCGGATCGAGTCCACTGCCGGGACGGATCCCCATCCGTCGGCCTGCTGCTGGTCGGTCATCGGTCCCCCGTCGTCCTCTGGTGCTGCTGGAAGACTACCGGCGGGCACCGTCATCGCCGGGCTCGGGGCGGACCCCCGACGAGCGCGACTGGTGCCGTGTCACGGCGATCCCGCCGACGACGCACACCAGCGCCACCACGACCGACCCGACGACGAACGGACCGAGCGCGTACCCCGCGGGGAAGACCACCAGCTCGGTGAGGTCGGAGCGGATCAGGCTGTACCCGACCGCACCGACGCCGAGCATCACGAGGTAGCTCGTCGCCGCGGCCACGAGGCCCGTGACGCCCGGGTTGCCCTCGCGGGAGCCGACGGCCGTGGCGAGGAACACCACCACCGCACCGCCGAGCACCATCGCGGGGCCGAGGTACGGCGTGGCGTCGGGCTGGGAGATGACCTCGACGTCGGCGAGGAGCGCCTCGAAGCCGGTCACCGCGATGACGAGCGCGATGAACAGGATCGACGTCATCGTCGCGATCAACCACCGGGACATGCGGTGATCGTATCGCTGGCGGGCCTCAGATGCTGGCGCTGGCTGCGTGCTGCGGCTCGTCGACGTGCGGGAGCGCGGCGTGGTCCGCGTGGTCCGCGTGGTCCGCGTGACCCTGCGCCGCCGGGTCCCGTTGCTCCGCGTGGTCCTGCGCCGCCGGGTCCTGCTGCTCCGCGTGGTCCTGCGCCGCAGCGACCAGGGCCAGCGCGATGGTCGCGGTGATCACCGGGATGGACTCCGTCATCGGTGCGGCGGCGGTCGGCGGGGCGGGCTCGGTGACCGCGGAGGCCGTCACCGTGGCCCGGTCGGCGGTCGTGGTCGTGTCGGCAGTCGCCGGCGGGGCGTCCTGGAGGCGCGGCTCGGGTGTCACGGGGAGCGTCGCCTCCGCCTCGTGGTCACGCAGTGCCGGCCCGACGATCGGCAGGACCGCCGTGGTCGCCGGCGGTTCGGTGTGGAGCACCGGCGCCTCGGACGCCGGACCGCCGCGCTTCGCAGCCCGCTCGGCCCGCGCCATCTTGACCAGGACGACGACGGCGACGATCGCCCAGATGCCGTTGACGATCGTCGACGGGATCGCGTGGTGGGCGGCGACGTTGATCGCCACGGCGAGCCCGCCCACGAGGTTGAACAGCTGGTAGACCGGGCCGTTCGGGAGCTTGCCCATCGAGAAGAGCAAGTAACCCGCAAGGACGGTTACAGCTCCGAACCAACCGAGGAACTCCACGATTCCAGCCAACACGCGCGACTCCGGGCACGACGAGGAACGGCCATTTCGAGCGGCCGTTCGAGAGGGGGACGAGCTGCCGCGAATGCGGGCTCGGGAGCATCGTAGGCACAGCCCGAGGCCGGACGGAAGAGGGTTCGGCGTGGCGCGTCGGACCCCAGTTGGTGGGGGTCGGTTCAGTTGGTCGCGGCGGGGTCTGCGAGCACGTAGACGTAGCCCGACAGCGACCACGACTGGTCCGTCATCGGATCGCCGCCGGACTCCGAGTTCGTCGCGGCGAGACCGTTCACGAGGAACAGCCGATCGCCGTTCTGCACGGCCTTCGTGAAGCCGATCGCCTGGTCGTAGGAACCCTTGACCGCCACGGTCACGGGCACGACCACGAAGTTCGAAGCCGTGATCTGTGCGTCGCTGTGCGGGGCGGGAGCGTCGGGCGTCGCCGCTGCCGTCGGTGCGGACGCGGGCGAAGCCGTGGACGACGCCGGGGGGGAGGCCGACGGAGCGGCGGTCGCGGACGCCGTCGCCGACGCAGCCGAGGTCACCGGCGTGTACGCCTTCGGGTCCCCGATGGTGATCGACGTGACCGTGACCCCACTCGCGGCGCCGGCACCGTTGAACTGGTCGAGGAGCGAGGCGGTGTCGGTCGATGCAGGGACCGAGGCGCGCAGATCGGCGAGTTCGGCCTTGGTCGCGTCGAGCGAGGTGTACGCCGTCTCGAGTCGGCGGAGCTCGGCGCGGTTCTTCGCGTTCGTCGCGTCGATGTCGGCTTGCTGCGCGGTGTTGTCGGACGCCTGCGCCAGCTGTGGCTGCGCGCCGAGGAACCACCCACCCGCGAGGACGACCAGCGTCGCTGCGAGGGCGATGATGAGGGAGAGACGGTTCTTGTTCACTTCGATCCGTCCTTCGTGTACTTGCCGTCGAACGCCTTCGCGCCGAGGTGTGCCTGGATGGTCGCCGAGTACTGGCCGGTGTCCTCTTCGAGCGAGACCGAGGTGATCGTCGAGTCGACGTACCCGCGGAGTTGCGAGAGCCGCGCGGTCCAGTCGGGGACCGACGGGATGCCCGGGCTCTGGATCGTCAACTGCATCGTCGCCGCGCGCGATCCCTGCAACGGGACCGTGGACTGCGCGAACGACTCGGTGGCGTCGGCGGAGTCGATCGTCATCGCCGTGATCGAGACGCCGGCGGGGAGCACCGACTTCAGCTGCGCGAGCGTCGAGCTCCAGTCGATCTCGGTGGAGCCACCGACCGACTGTGCAGCTTCGAGCAGGGCCGTGTCGTTCTCGACCGAGCGGACCTCGGAGTAGCGCTGCTGCTGCTGCAGGAGCGAGGTCGTCTCGTTCTGGGCGGACAGGTACGACTGCGCGGTCTCGAGCTGGTGGACGTAGGCACCCCCCGTGGCCAGGGCGGCGACCGCGGCGGCGACGATCACGCCGAGCCAGGCCCGCCGGGCGATCGCCCGCTCGCGCCGTTCGGCGTGCACCTCGGGCGGCAGGAGGTCGACCCGAGGCTCGCGGCCCGCGATCGAAGCGACCGAAGGCCGACCACCGCGTGCGGTGCTGCCGCGTCCGGCTCCGACGGCCTCGTCGGGCACCGTGGCCCGGATGTCCGTGGCGGTCATGCTGCTCGGCTCCCCACTGCCAGCCCGTAGGCGACGGCGATCGCGTCTTCGTGGTCGGTCACGTCCTGCACCGGGATCGACCGCGCGAGGTCGGCGCCGGTGAACGCGGAGCTGCGTTGGACGGGGAGGTGCGTGTGTGCGGCGAGCGCCTCCGGCAGTCCGGCGAGGCGAGCCCCACCACCGACCAGGACGATGCGCTCGACGCGGTCACCAGGGCGCGTGTTGACGAAGTAGCTGATGGTGTTGCGCAGGCTCGAGATGAGCTCGGTGACGGCGTCGGTGATCACCGTCACGGCACGCACGTCGTCAGGCGTGCGCGCGTCCCCACCGATGCCCAGGTGCCGCTTCACGACCTCGGCCTGTCCGAACTCGATGTCGAGCGCGGCGGCGAGCGTCTTCGTGACGTCGTTCCCGCCCGTCGGGATGATCCGCACGAACTGGGGGACGCCGTCGGTCACGAGGACCACGGTCGTGGTGTCCGCCCCGAGCTGGACGAGCGCCGTGGTGCCGTGCAGCCCGGGTCGTCCGACGAGCACCCGGGTCAGGGCGAACGGGATGAGGTCGACGCCGACCGGGTTCAGGCCCGCCAGCTGTGCGGCCTTGACGTTCGCGAGGACGGCGTCCTTGATCGCCGCGACGAGCAGACCGTGCACGACGGGTCCGTTCTCGCCCGTCGCCTCGGCGGTCGGGTAGAAGTCGAGGATCGCGTCACCGACGGGCACCGGGAGCATGTCCTGGACCTGGAACGGCAGGCTCTCGCGGATCTGGGCGAGCGGCGCCGCGGGGACGGTGAGGTCGCGGGACAGGACGCGTTGGTTGCCCATGCCGAGCACGACGTCACGCGAACGGAACCGCCCGATCGACCACAGCGAGCGCAGCGCCGACGCGACCGTGTTCGGCTCGAGCACCTCCCCGCGGCTGACGGCGTCGGGCGGCGTCGGGACCTCGGCGAACCGCAGGACGGTCGGGCGTGCGCGGTCGGCGTTCGCGACCTCGACCGCGCGGATCGAGGATCCCGCGATGTCGATGCCCACGATGCTCTTGCCCATGATGCTGCTTTCGTCGAGGAGTGGTCGGAGGAGGTGTCAGGCGAGTCCGAGGACCCCGAGGTAGGCGGTCCAGACGCCGTGGCCGAAGACGATGCCGATCCAGGCACCGGCCAACATCGCCGGGCCGAACGGCACGCCGCCACGCCACCTGGCGCGCCGGGTGAGGACCAGCGCGATCGCGACGGTACCTCCGACGACGAAGGCACCGAAAGCACCCACTGCGAGGGGTCCCCATCCGAGGTACGCGAGGACGAGTCCGAGGACGACCGCGAGTTTGACGTCGCCGAGTCCCATCCCGCCCGGGACGGCGAGCGCCAGCGTGAGGTACGCACCGCCCAGGACGACCGCCCCGATGCCGGCCCGGCCGAGGGCGCCGAAGTCACCGCTCAGCACGGAGGCGACGACCAGCAGGGCGGCGAGGACCACGGCGGACGGGTAGACGATCGCGTTCGGCAGGGTGTGCGTCTCGATGTCGATCAGTGCGAGGGCGACGGAGATCGCCATGAGGTACAGCAGCGCCGCGAGGAGCACCGCCTGGGCGGCCGGGACGGGGATCGTGCCGATCACCACCGGGCCGGACACCGCGACCGCCGCGACGACCACGAACAGGAGTGCGGTCGCGAGCTCGACGATCGGGTACCGGGGCGAGATCGGCTCCGCGCAGTCACGGCACCGGCCGCGGAGGAGCAGCCAGGACAGCACCGGCACGTTGTCCCGACGACGGATCGCGTGTCCGCACCCGGGGCACGCGCTCGGAGGGGACACCACGGAGAGACCCGCGGGGACGCGGTGGACGACGACGTTCAGGAACGAGCCGACGAGCAGCCCGAGGACACCGGCGAGGACGACGACGACCGGCAGCAGCTCGCGCACGCCGTTCACCTGCACGCCCCTGTGCTGGTGGTCGCGCACGAGCCGTCCGGCTTGAACGCCGCCTGCACTTCGACCTGCGTGGTGACCCCGTAGGAGGTCGAGACGGGCTGCAGGAACTTCGGCGGCGCCGTGGTCAGCAGGCGCTGGTCGTAGACGTAGTTCTTCGAGAAGCCCGTGCCGCCCGTGGTCGCGACGGGCCCGCGCCAGTTCTGCGCGATCGAGCCGATGACCTTGAGCACGCCCAGCTTCGACCCGATGTCGTAGTTCTGGTTCCAGAAGGTCCCGGCGTTGCTCGCGATCGCCGCACTGATCGTGAGCGAGTTCCCACCGGAGCGGTTGAGGAGTCCGACCCCGCTCGAGTTGCAGCGCGTGGTGTCGGTGACGTAGCCGACACCGCGCTGGTAGACGGTCGGGTACGAGGTGCAGCGCGCTGGGTTGTACACCTCGACGGCGTTCTGACCCACCAGACCGAGGATGTCGTTCGTCGCACTGACGTAGGTGACGTCGTCCGTGACCCAGATGGTGCCGGACGACGCGATGGTCATCGCACCGCTGAACGCTCCGCTGACGAACACGTCCCCCGCCGAGCAGCTGTAGGTGTCGGACGCCGAACCCGTCTGCGAGTACGAGCCGGTGGACCCGCCGTTGATCCACTCGCCCGCTGCCGGGAAGCCCTGCCCGTTGCTGAAGGGCTGGTTCGCCGTGGTCGTCGCCGTCCCGTTCGAGCGCACGGTGACCGTCGTCGTGCAGTACGTGTTCGTGTACTTCGAGGGGTACGTGTTCGCGGCCCAGGAGTTGACGTCGTTGCTGGCCGTCGGCACGTCCTGGACGTACATGAGGTTCGCCGGCAGGGTCGGGATGGTCGCCCCGGCGGCGCTCTGCAGGTCCGACACGGTCCCGCACAGTGCGGCGGACTTCGCGACGTCGGTCGTCTCCTTGACCTCACCGGTCGATGCGATCACCCGGATCTGGGTCGCCTTGGACCACGGCGACCAGACGGTCATCTTGCCGTTGCCGAGGAACGACACCCTGGTGGGGCCCGTGTACAGGCACCCCGGACGCGGCACGGAGGTCGGGAGGTCCGTCCGGGTCTCCTGGGACATGTTCGAGTTCAGCGCGGGGAGGCCGAGGTACGGCACCGCCGTCGCCGCACCGCCGTTGAAGACACCGCTGCACGAACCGCTGGACGGGCGGACGGTCGTGTCGTGCTGTTCGACGGTCCCGTTGAACACGGTGGAGCACGCGGCGGTGAACACGTCGTTCGTGCGGATCGGCCCGTTCAGGACGTCGGTCCCGGCGAACTGGACGGCCTGGCACTTCGATCCGCTCTGCCACTGGTACATCGTGGTGCAGGTGCTGCCGGTGATCGCCGGGTTCGACGACTCGTAGTTGGTGAAGTACAGGTAGTTGATGAACCCGTCGCCCTTGAGGTTGGCCACCAGGGACCGCACGCTGCCGCCGGACTTGCCGGTCACCCGGACCTTGAGGACGCCCTTCGCCGAGTAGTTCGAGTTGTCGACCTCGTACCGGTACCACTGGTCCGTCGAGCCGACCACCTTCGCCCACGTCGAGAACGCGTCGTTGCCGTTCAGACCGGTGAAGCTCGAGCCGCTGTCCTTGCTGAACTGCGCATCGCCGTTGCCGTAGAGCGCGTACCCGTTGTCGTTCGAGAGCTTCGACTGGTAGTCCGCCAGCCCCGCGTACGCGGCAGCGATGGCGTTCTGGAAGTTGCGGTCGGTCGCGGACTTCACGGCGCCGGACGTCGAGACGGCGATCATCGTCGCGACCAGCAGCATCATGACGGTGCCGAAGATGAGCACGTTGCCGAGGATCATCCCGCGTTCGTCACGATCCGCCCGGTCCAGCAGTGCACGGATGCGCCTCACGGGGTCCCTCCGGTGCTCGTCCCGTAGACCACGTTGAAGAGGTAGAGGGTGTTCTGGATGTGGGTGTTGCCGGACAGACCCGCCGTCGACGAGCCGAGCTCGAGGTTCACACGGACGGCCCGCACGTTGCCGAGCTGGGTGGTGGCGAGCGTGCCGTCGGCCTGCGTCGCGATCGGTCCGCCGTTGGCACCCAGGTACTCGAACAGCGGATCACCGTCGACCGTGGGCGATGCGATCGGACCGCCGACGACGGTGCTGCGGGTGGGCGTCTGGGTGGTCGCGGGGAAGGTCCAGAAGCCGTTGTTGGCGGTGCCGTCCCACTGGTCGAGGACGATCCGTTTCGCCGCGTTCAGCGAGTAGCGGATCTGCACGGGTTTGTCGGTGCTGTTGCCGTCGAGGTTGATGTAGGCGAAGAAGGTCGTCCGGGTCGGCCCGGCTTCGGTCAACGCCGCCGCGTAGCTGCCGTCCGACTTCGGCAGCAGGCTCGCTGCATGGACGTAGCGGGTCATCGAGTTCATCACGATGGAGGCCGACCGTGCGTTCTGGTCGGACGTCGTGTTCGTCGAACCGGCCCGGAGCGTGGCGGTGAAGAACCCGCCGACGGCGACGAGGATGATCATCGCCACGCTCATCGCGACGAGCAGCTCGGACAGCGAGACGCCGGACTCGTCGGAGTGCAGTCGGCGGAGGACCCGGGTCACGACGTCTGTCCTCTCGGATCGAGCGTGAGGGTGTTGTCGTAGCTGATGACCACGAGCGCGGTCTTCTGGTTGACGCTGCCGCTCGTGACGGCCTTCACGTTCGAGGCGTTCGAGGCGATCTCGTTCTTGGTCGTCGCGCCGAACGTCGTCCCGGAGTAGAGGGTCCACGTGCCGAACGGCAGGGCGATGGTCGCGGTGTCGGCCGCCGACACCGGGAACTTCATCGTCATGCCGGCGGAGCACCCCGGGTCGCCGGCCGCGGGACTCGAGGACGACACCGCGGTGACGTAGCGACCCTTGACGCCCTTCACCGTCGCGACGCCCATCATCACGGAGGCGGAGGATGCCGTCCCCGGTGACGTCGCGACCGACCGGGGTGCCACGCCGATGGCTCCCGAGGGGTTCGGGGTGGACCAGGCCGCCGGGTTCGGGCTGAGGCAGCTCGACGACGACGCCGGGCTGTTCGAGTAGGGGCCCGCGTACACCGTGTAGCCCGAGGTGAAGGGGAACACGGGCATGCTCGGCGTGGACGCCGACGTGACGACGAGGGAAGTGCTCGTGACGTCCCACGGCTTCATCGTGTCGAGACCGCCGACCGTCGAGGACAGCACCGTCACCATGTTCGTGGGGAGCGTTGCGTTGTAGTCCTTGGCGTACTGCAGCGTCAGCTGGCTCGCACGGTCGTAGACGAACGGGACCGGCGAGCTCGCGCCGGCGGAGACGGTGATCGGCGACTGCGATGACGGCTGCGCCTGGCCCGTGTCGATGCCGCCGGTGGTGTTCGCCGAGACGGTGTAGTCCCCGGGGGCGACGTTGACCGCGTAGGAGCAGCCCTGCGCGTCGGTCGGCTGGACCGGCGTCGTGAGCGCCGCACCGCCGCCGCCGGACACCGGGGTGACGGTGATCCCGACGCCCGGGTTCGGGGCGCCGGACGCCGTGGCGACCGAGATGATGAGCGTGCCGTAGCCGGGGTCGGTCACGGCGTCGCTCGGCGCGATGGCCGAGGTCACCGAGGTGGAGCTCGTCCCGCCGCTGCGCGGGCTGGGCCAGCTCACGGTCTCGACGACGCTCTTGTACGCGAGCTTGCCGGTCGACGACCCGCACGCACCGGTCGCGCCGTCGCTCTGCACCCACGAGACCGACCGGTCGATCTTGTACTCGACGTTGCCGACCGTCTTCGTGTTGTCGGCCCCCGCCTTGCTGACCACGTCGAAGATCCCACCGGTCGACGCCGCAGCGGTCTGCCGGAGGGTGTCGATGTCCTGCGACGCCAATGCGACCGCGGTCTCTCGACCCCGCGTCGTCTGGGTGAGCTGCAGGGTGTTCGCGATGCCGTAGGCGATGCCCACCGACATCACCGCGAACACCATCATCGCGACCATGACCTCGATGATCGAGAAGCCGGCCTCGGCGTCGCGCTCGTCGCGCGGGCTGAGGACGTTCCGCAGTCGTTGGATCATGGTCACCTCCTGGTCGGTGTTCGGGTGAGCGAAAGGGCGGTCCGTCGCTCGACGAACCGCCCCTTCAGCGATCGATCGGGTCAGCAGGACCCCGAGGCGGCAGACGTCTTGTCCGTGATGTTGAACGGGTTCTTCGTCGCACCGGTGCCGTTGATGCAGAAGCCTGCGGTCGTTCCCGTGCCGGTGGTCTTGTAGACCAGGTTGTTGTCCGTGCTCTGCGTCCAGCCGTACTGACCGAGCGTCGACGAGTTGAAGTCGGTCGCGGCCGGCAGGGCACCGTTCTTGTCGGTCTGGTACGCGATCACCGCGGTCTTCGCGTTGGCGAGGTCCGACTTGACCGAGGCGTCCTTCGCGTTGTTCTGGACGTTGAGGTACACCGGGATGGCGATCGCGGCGAGGATGCCGATGATGATCACGACGACGAGGAGCTCGATGAGCGTGAAGCCCTTCTCGTCCTCGGCGAGGAGTCCCTTGCGGCGAGCGTCGAGCTTGCCCATGAGCGCGAAGTACATGGTTGTTCCATTCTTTCGGGAATGCGATCGGAAGATTGTTCGGGGCTTGCTCGGCCGCCGCTGACAAGAGTATTCAGGGCCAATTCCGGGCATAATCCCGAGAACGGGGGGCAAGGGGGCAAGGAAATACCCCCACTCCCGGGGGCAGCGGGGGCATTCCCGCCCCCGCACGAGGGGTAGCGGAAACTGGTTCCTACTTGACCAGGGACGTGATCTCGAAGATCGGCAGGTAGAGCGCGATGATCATCCCGCCGACCACGACGCCCAGGAACGCGATGAGCAACGGCTCGATCAGCGCAGTCAGGGACTCGGTCGTCGCCTCGACCTCGGCGTCGTAGAAGATCGCGATCTTCTCGAGCATGACCTCGAGGGATCCGGCGTCCTCGCCGACGGCCATCATCTGCGAGACCATGCTCGGGAACACTTTTTCCTTCGCGAGTGGAGCAGAAATTGACTCACCTTTTCGAACGCTTTCACCGACGCGCTCGAGGGCTTTCTGCACGACGAAGTTGTTCGACACTTCGCCAACGATCTGCAATGCCTGAAGAATGGGCACGCCGGCACCGATCATGTTCGAGAAATTGCGCGCGAACCGGGCGATGACGATCTTCTTCGTGAGCGGACCGAAGACGGGTAGCCGCATCATCAACGGGTCGCGGAACGCCCGGAAGCGATCGGTGTTCTTGTTCGCGCGGTACCAGAGCCACCCCACCACGACCGCGACGGCGAGCACCGGTCCGAGCCAGCGCATCGCATGGGACATCGACACGAGGATCTGCGTCGGCACGGGCAGCTTCCCACCGAGGCTCGAGAACATGTCCTGGAAGATCGGCACGATGAAGATGAGCATGATGACGACCGCGAGCAGCGACATCACGAGCACGACCACGGGGTAGGTCATCGCCGACTTGATGGTGGACCGGAGCTTGTGCTCCTTCTCGAAGTTCGTGGCGATGGAGTCCATTGCCTGGTCGAGGAAGCCACCGGTCTCGCCGGCCCGGATCATGTTGATCATGATCGGCGGGAAGTCGACCGGGTACTTCGCCACGGCCTCCGAGAACGAGACACCGCGCTCGACGTCGTCGCGGACCTTGCCGAGGATGACCTTCAGCTTCTTGTTCTCGGTCTGGTCGGCCAGGATCGACAGCGCCCGGAGCAGCGAGAGGCCCGAGGTCAGCATGGTCGACGCCTGCCGCGACATGATCGCCAGGTCCTTGAGCCCCACGCCCTTCTCGAACCCGGGGATCTTGATCTCGGTCTGCAACCCGGTGCCGGGCTTCGCCTCGGTGATGGCGATCGGCGAGACCCCCATGCCCCGCAGGCGCTGGACGACCGCTCCTTCGGAGGACGCGTCGAGCCGCCCCTTCACGAGCTTGCCGGCGCCGTCGCGCCCCCGGTAGTCGTAGGCGAGCGACATCAGTGGCCTCCTGAGTACTTGTCGCCGAAGTCGATCTCGGATGCGGCGATCGCGGCGGCGGAGGAGTCGGACGGGGACTCGACGCGCTGCACGAGGCGGTCGAAGCCCTCGTGGTCGTGGACCTTCTCCATCGCGGCGGCACGCGTGACGGTGCCGACGTTGACGAGTTCGGCGAGGTCCTGGTCCATCGTGTGCATGCCCATGTCGCGTCCGGCCTGCATGGCGGAGGTGATCTGGTAGGTCTTGCCCTCGCGCACGAGGTTCCCGATGGCCGGGGTGGTCTTCATGATCTCGGTGGCGACGACCCGGCCGGCACCGTTGGCCTTCGGCACGAGCGTCTGGCAGACGACGCCTTCGAGCGTCGAGGCGAGCTGGGTCCGGATCTGTCCCTGCTGGTGCGGCGGGAAGACGTCGATGACGCGGTCGATCGTGCCCGGTGCGCTCTGGGTGTGCAGGGTGGCGAAGACGAGGTGTCCGGTCTCGGCGGCGGTGAGGGCGACGGAAATCGTCTCGAGGTCGCGGAGCTCGCCGATGAGGATGACGTCGGGGTCCTGCCGCAGTACGTGCTTCAGGGCGGCGGCGAACGAGTGGGTGTCCGCGCCGACCTCGCGCTGGTTGATGATCGCCTTCTTGTGGTCGTGCATGAACTCGATCGGGTCCTCGACCGTGACGATGTGGTCGGCACGGGTCTCGTTGACGAGGTCGATGAGCGCGGCGAGGGTGGTCGACTTGCCGGATCCGGTCGGCCCGGTGACGAGCACGAGTCCGCGCGGCAGCTTGGCGAACTCCCCCACGTGCTCGGAGATCCCGAGCTGCTTGAGGGTCTTGATCTTGGTGGGGATGATGCGGAACGCCGCGCCCCAGTTGCCGCGCTGCTGGTAGTAGTTCACGCGGAAGCGGTACTCGGGGGACAGCGAGTAGGCGAAGTCGAGTTCCTGCTCGTGGTCGAACTGTCCGGCCTGCTCGACCGAGAGCAGGGTCTTGAGGGCGGCGATCACCTTGTTCCGGGCCCAGGGGCCACCCGGGACGGCGGGACGCAGGGAGCCGTCGACGCGCACGGTGGGTGCGGCGTCGGCGGTGAGGTGCAGGTCCGACGCGCCCTGGTAGACGACCTGGGCGAGCGCGGTGATGAGGTCGGGGTCTGCGACCTCGCGCGCGTGGCGGGTGAAGTTGATCTCGTCGTGCCCGGCGGGCGCCGGCACGCGGGTGGCCGCGGTGGCGACGGTCGGGAGGATCGTGGTCGGTTCGGCGGGTACGACCGGCAGGTGCTGCGTCGCCGCGTCGGCGTACCCGTAGGACGCGGTCGACGGCGGGACGGCTGCGGACGGCGTCGCGGGCCGGGTGTGCGGCTGCGCGACCGGCACGGCGACGGGGTCGCCGGACGGCGCCGGCCAGGACCCGCTCGCGAGGGACGGCTGCGGTCCGGACGCGGTGCCCGGCGCGGTCGCGGACGGCGCCGGCCACGCGGTGTCACCCGACAGGTCGTAGACCGGCGCGGCCGAGGCGGGGGCGGGCTGCGCCTCCACGGCCGGCGACGTCGGCTGCTGGGCCGCTGCGGCCGCGAGCCGTGCGGCCCGGCGCCCGCCGACCTCGGTGCCGGGGCGTCCCGGGTGCCATCCGGCGACCGGCTCGTCGCCGGGCACGGAGATGTCGTAGACGGAATCGGTCATCGTCCCACTCCCACGCCTACGCGACCACGCGCAGGATCTCGTCGATGCTCGTCATGCCGAGCTTGACCTTCTCCCACCCGTCCTGGCGGAGGGTGAGCATGCCCTGCTGCTGGGCGACGCGGCCGATCTCGGCGCTCGAGGCGCGCGACACGGCGAGGCGCTCGATCTCCTCGGTCACCGTCATGACCTCGTGCAGGGCGATGCGGCCGCGGTACCCGGTGTTCGAGCAGACGGCGCAGCCGACCGGGCCGAAGAACTCCGGCACGGCGGCGTCCTGGTCCGCGACGAAACCGAGCGCCACGAGCTGTGCCGTCGTGTACTGCGCGGGCGCCTTGCAGCGGTCGCAGAGCCGGCGCGCCAGACGCTGGGCGACCACGGAGTCGAGGGCGGACCCGACGAGGAACGGCTCGATGTCCATCTCGGTGAGCCGTGTCACCGCGGACGGGGCGTCGTTGGTGTGCAGCGTGGACAGCACGAGGTGGCCGGTGAGCGAGGCCTCGATCGCGATCTGCGCGGTCTCGTGGTCGCGGATCTCACCGAGGAGCACGACGTCGGGGTCCGACCGGAGGATCGACCGCAGGGCCGACGCGAACGTCAGGCCCGCCTTCGGGTTGACCTGCACCTGGTTGATGCCGGCCATCCGGTACTCGACCGGGTCCTCGACGGTGATGACGTTGATCTCGGGACGGGCGACGGCGTTCAGGGTCGTGTAGAGCGTCGTCGACTTGCCGGACCCGGTCGGCCCGGTGACGAGGATCATCCCGTATGGCTTCGAGTAGGACCGCTGGTACGCCTGGAAGTTCTGCTCGAGCAGGTTGAGGTCCTTGAGGGACATCGACGTGTTCGTGTTGTCGAGGATCCGCATGACGACCTTCTCGCCCCAGACGGTGGGGAGGGTCGCGACGCGGAGGTCGATCTGCCGACCGCCGTGCCGCACCGACATGCGGCCGTCCTGCGGCTTCCGACGCTCGGCGATGTCGATGTCGCTCATGATCTTGAGCCGGCTGATGACGCCGTTCTGGATGTTCTTCGGCGCCGGCGCCATCTCGTGGAGCACACCGTCGATGCGGTACCGGACGCGGACCTCGTGCTCGCCGGGCTCGATGTGGATGTCGGACGCGTGGTCCTGGATGGCCTGGGAGACGAGGAGGTTCACGAACCGGACGATCGGGACGTCGTCGAGGGCGCCGTCGGTCAGGTCGACCTGCTGCTGCGTCTGCGCCGACGCCTCTTCCTCGAGCGAGGAGGTCAGGTCGTTCAGCTCGTCGTCGGCACGCAGGTAGCGGTCGAGCGCGGCGGCGAGGTCGCGTTCCTCGACCTGCAGCGGCTTCACGGGGCGACCGGAGGCGGTCCGGGCGTCGTCGATCGCGAGGACGTTCGTCGGGTTCACCATCGCGAGCACGAGGACCTCGCCCTCGAACCCGACGCCGAGCACCCCGTGCCGACGGCAGAGCGCCGCGGGGAGCATCGACACCGCGGTGCCGTCGACCGGGTAGTCCGTTAGCGGGACGGTCTTGGAGTTGTTCGACGCGGCACGGGCGGTGATGTACTGCGCCTCGCTGACGAGGCCCTGGTCGACGAGCGAGCGGATCGACCGGTCGTCGATCTCCTCGTCGCCGGTCATCGAGTCGAGGTGCTCGATCGGGAGGGCTCCGTTGAGGATGAGGATCTCGGACAGCGTGGCCATGAGCTGCGGAGCCTCCTTCGGGTCGCGCGCGGGTCGTGGGGACGAGCGCCGGTGGGGTTCGGCGCCCGACCACGCTACGTCGGCACGGATCGGCCGCCGCAGTCCCACAACGAGGGGGCGAGGGGGTTTCCCGTGGCCCCAGTGCAGGGGTACCCGCGGGTATCGAGATGCCTGCACCGCATCGGACGGTCGGCGCGGGTGACCCCCGTCAGAGGGACGTCGATGCGGTGACGTGCACGGGTCCGGCGACGAAGCCGAGCCGCTCGTAGATCCGGCCCGCGCCGCTCGGGTTCTCGGCGTCGACGTGCAGGACCGCGGCGTCGAGTCCGTCGCCCTGCATGCCCCGCAACGTGGCGTCGAGGACGATCGGCGCCAGCCCCGTGCCCCGGGCGCCGCGGACGACGCCGACCCAGTGCACGTACCCGTACGACCGGCCGCGCGCTGCGAAACCGTCCGGGTCCACCTCGACGAGGGCGAACGCCACGATCGCACCGGCGGGGTCGACGACGACCCGGCCGAGGTCGAGCCGGGCGATCGGTGCCGTGAGGAACCCGTGCCAGTCGGACGCGACCATCGGCTGCGATCCCCAGTGGTCGCGGAAGGCGTCGTTCTTCGCGTGCCGGAGCGGCTCGATGTCGTCGGGCGTGATCGGGCGGAGCCGGTACCCGACGGGCATCGGCGGGAGCTCCTCGTCGCCGCGCTCGTCGAACACGACCTGCATGTCGACCCAGTGCCGGACCGGCTCGAGCCCTGCGCGGGCCGCCAGCCGGAGGGCGCCGGACCCCTGCGGCGCGCCGATCGAGATCGTCGCCGGCAGGTCGAGATCGAGCGCGGCGAGGTGCTGTCGGGCGCGTCCGACGAGCCAGGCGAGCACCCGTCGGCCGATCCCCCGGTCGCGGAGCACCGGATGGACCGCACCCTCGAGCACCACCCGAGCAGCGGTGACCCGGGAGGGGACGTCGATGACGATGCCGTAGGCCTGCACATGCCCACCAGGATCGATGCCGACGAGCGTGTCGCGCTCGAGGTCGAGCCCTTCCGTGGAGAACGTCCGCTCGAGGCTCGCTGTGGAGGGACGAGCGTGGGGGTCGTCGACCGCCGCGGCCGCCACCGCGAGACCGTGCACCGCGGGCAGGTCGTCACGGGTCGCCGCTCGGAAGGTCAGCCCGGCGATCGGGACCGGGAGCTCGAGGTGGGCCGGGGCGGTGATCCGTTCGCGCAGCGTTGCCATCCGCCCAGCCTGCCAGGGGTCGCGGAACCGACGGCGGAAAGTCCTCGACGTGCGGCCCCGTGCGGGACAAGATGAGTCATGGACATCACGAGTGTGACCGTGGGGCTGCCCGTCACCGACATCGAGGCGTCCTGCCTCTGGTACGGCGCCGTGTTCGAACGCGCCGAACCGGACCTCGAGCCCGACGAGGGCATCGCCGAGTACGAGGTCGGCGGCATCTGGATCCAGCTCTACGAGGACCCCGACGCCGAGGAGAACCCGGTCAGCGTCCGCTTCGGCGTCGATGACGTCGCCGCACAGCACGCGCGCATCGGCGCGCTCGGCATCGACATCGGCCCGGTGGAGTGCGTCGACGGTGCCGTGGACTGGTTCGACGTCCGCGACCCCGACGGCAACGTCCTCAGCCTGTTCTCCCTCGTCGACGAGACCGGCCGCGGTTCCGGTCGCGACAACGGGGCGGACCGCGCGGTCTGAACCGTCACGCCACCACCTGACGGACGGGAGGCGCGGTGCCGGCCCGCACCGCGCCTCCCGTTCGACGACGGGTCACGACGGACCGCCACCGACGGGAACGGCCCCCGCATCCGAGGATGCGGGGGCCGTTCCGGTGGAGCTCAGGCTCAGTTGTAGGTGCCCGGCGTGAAGTCGTCCGACGAGAAGCTGTCGAAGTCGACGAAGCTCAGGTCGGCGTCCGAGAACGACGAGTCGTCCGCGAAGATGCGGTTGGGGTACCGCTCCGCCTTCGCTTCTTCCGTCGCGTTCACGTCCACGTCACGGTACCGGCTGAGGCCCGTCCCGGCGGGGATGAGCTTACCGATGATGACGTTCTCCTTGAGGCCGACGAGGTGGTCCTGCTTGCCCTCCATGGCCGCCTGCGTGAGGACGCGGGTGGTCTCCTGGAAGGACGCGGCGGACAGCCACGACTCGGTCGCGAGGGACGCCTTCGTGATGCCCATGACCTCCTGGCGAGCGGAAGCGGTCTTGCGACCCTCCTGCAGCGCCGCACGGTTGAGCTCGTTGTACCGCGAACGGTCCACGAGCTCGCCCGGGAGCAGGTCGGTGTCGCCGTGGTCGACGACGGTGACCTTGCGGAGCATCTGGCGCACGATGACCTCGATGTGCTTGTCGTGGATCGGCACGCCCTGCGAGCCGTACACGTCCTGCACACCGTTGACGAGGTGCTTCTGGACCTCACGCACACCCTTGACGCGGAGGACTTCCTTCGGGTCGACGGTGCCGGCGATGAACTGCTCGCCGAGCTCGACGTGCTGCCCGTCCTCGATGAGGAGCGTCGCACGCTTCAGCACCGGGTAGATGAACGGCTCGTCGCCGTTGTCCGGCGTGAGGATGATGCGACGACCCTTGTCGGTGTCCTCGATCGTGGCGCGGCCGGGGGCCTCGGCGATCGGGGACGCACCCTTGGGGGTACGCGCCTCGAAGAGCTCCGTGACACGCGGCAGACCCTGGGTGATGTCGTCGGCGGACGCCGAACCACCAGTGTGGAAGGTACGCATCGTCAGCTGGGTACCGGGCTCACCGATGGACTGGGCGGCGATGATGCCGACCGCCTCGCCGATGTCGACGAGGTTGCCCGTGGCGAGCGAACGGCCGTAGCACTTCGCGCAGACACCGACGCTCGACTCGCAGGTCAGGACCGAGCGCACCTTGATGCTCTCGA
Source organism: Curtobacterium sp. AB451 (assembly GCF_050585845.1). Lineage (NCBI taxonomy): Bacteria > Bacillati > Actinomycetota > Actinomycetes > Micrococcales > Microbacteriaceae > Curtobacterium > Curtobacterium sp. AB451. The sequence goes on along the minus strand of NZ_JBOBQG010000002.1, from coordinate 347,019 downwards.
CACCGGCTGCCAGCAGCTTCTCGAGGAGCACGTCACCGACGTCCTCCCGAGCCTCGGCGACGACCGTGCCCTCGGCGTCCACGGCCTCGGTGGCCAGGGTGCGCGAGTACACGGTGTTCTCGACGCGCGGGTCGCGGACCAGCTTGCCGTCGGCGCCCACGGTCGCGATCGGGAGCTCGAGGCCCCGCGTCGTGCCGCAGTCGTCCTCGCGGATGATGACGTCCTGCGAGACGTCCACGAGACGACGGGTGAGGTACCCGGAGTCCGCGGTCCGGAGCGCGGTGTCGGCAAGACCCTTGCGAGCACCGTGCGTGGCGATGAAGTACTCCGCCACGGTCAGGCCCTCGCGGTACGAGTTGATGATCGGGCGGGCGATGATCTCGCCCTTCGGGTTGTTCACCAGACCACGCATACCGGCGATGTTGCGGACCTGGAGCCAGTTACCACGAGCACCGGACGACACCATGCGGTTGATGGTGTTGTCGACCGGGAAGTTGTCGCGCATCTCCTGCGCGATCTCGTTCGTGGCCTCGGTCCAGATCTTGATCAGGTCGGCGCGACGCTCGGAGTCGGTGATCAGACCCTTGTCGAACTCGCCCTGCACCTTGGCGGCCTGGACCTCGTAGCCCGCGATGATCTCCTTCTTGCGAGGAGGCGTCACGACGTCCGAGAGCGCCACGGTCACACCGGAGCGCGTGCCCCAGTAGAAGCCCGCGTCCTTGATCCGGTCGAGCGCTGCGGCCGTCTCGGTCTTGGAGTAGCGCTCGGCGAGGTCGTTGACGATCGCGGAGAGCACGCCCTTGTCGGTGACCTTCTGGACGAACGGGTAGTTCGCCGGGAGGGTCTCGTTGAAGAGCGCACGGCCCAGGGTCGTCTCGAGCAGCACGGTGTCGCCCTGCTCGTAGCCCTCGGGTGCTTCACCCTCGGCGAAGTGGACGTCCGCCATGCGGATCTTCACCAGCGCGTTGAGGTGCAGCGTGCCCTGGTCCTTCGCGAGGATCGCCTCGGCGACGGACGAGAACGCACGGCCCTCACCCACGGCGCCCTCGCGGACGGTCGTGAGGTGGTGCAGACCGATGATCATGTCCTGTGCGGGCAGGGTCACCGGGCGGCCGTCGGACGGCTTGAGGATGTTGTTCGAGGCGAGCATCAGGATGCGGGCCTCGGCCTGGGCCTCGACCGACAGCGGCAGGTGCACGGCCATCTGGTCACCGTCGAAGTCCGCGTTGAACGCAGCACACACGAGCGGGTGGAGCTGGATGGCCTTGCCCTCGACGAGCTGCGGCTCGAACGCCTGGATGCCCAGACGGTGCAGCGTCGGCGCACGGTTCAGCAGCACGGGGCGCTCGCGGATGATCTCCTCGAGCACGTCCCACACCTGCGGGCGCGAACGCTCGACCATGCGCTTGGCCGACTTGATGTTCTGCGCGTGCGACAGGTCGATCAGGCGCTTGATCACGAACGGCTTGAAGAGCTCGAGCGCCATCTGCTTGGGCAGACCACACTGGTGCAGCTTCAGCTGCGGGCCGACGATGATGACCGAACGGCCCGAGTAGTCGACGCGCTTGCCGAGCAGGTTCTGGCGGAAACGACCCTGCTTGCCCTTGAGCATGTCGCTCAGGGACTTCAGGGCGCGGTTGCCGGTACCCGTGACCGGACGACCACGACGACCGTTGTCGAACAGCGCGTCGACCGCTTCCTGCAGCATGCGCTTCTCGTTGTTCACGATGATCTCGGGGGCACCGAGGTCGAGCAGGCGGCGGAGACGGTTGTTGCGGTTGATCACACGACGGTAGAGGTCGTTGAGGTCACTCGTGGCGAAGCGGCCACCGTCGAGCTGCACCATCGGGCGCAGCTCCGGCGGGATGACCGGCACGACGTCGAGCACCATCGCGGCCGGCGAGTTGCCGGTGGCGAGGAAGGAGCTGACGACGCGCAGACGCTTGATCGCGCGGATCTTCTTCTGGCCCTTGCCCTCGGCGATCTGCAGGCGCAGCGCCTCGGCCTCGGCGGCCAGGTCGAACGCCTCGAGCCGCAGCTTGATCGCCTCGGCGCCCATGTAGGCGTCGAAGTAGATCCCGAAGCGGTCCTGGAGCTCGTGGAAGACGGCGTCCTCGGGCTTGAGGTCGCCCACCTTGAGGTTGCGGAAGTCCTCCCACACGCGCTCGAGGCGGGTGATGTCCTCGTCGAACGACTTGCGGACCTGGGACATCTCCTTCTCGGCGGTGTCCTTGGTGCGGCGCTTGACGTCGGCCTTGGCGCCCTCTTCCTCGAGCGCTGCGAGGTCGTCCTCGAGCTTCTTGAGGCGGTCGGCGATGATCGAGTCGCGCTGCCCCTCGAGGTTCTTGATCTCGAGGCGCATCTCGTTCTCGAGACCCGGCATGTCCGCGTGGCGGCCCTCTTCATCGATGTCGATGATCATGTACGCCGCGAAGTAGATGACCTTCTCGAGGTCCTTCGGCGCCATGTCGAGGAGGTACCCGAGGCGCGACGGGACGCCCTTGAAGTACCAGATGTGCGTGACGGGCGCGGCGAGCTCGATGTGGCCCATGCGCTCACGGCGGACCGAGGACTTGGTGACCTCGACGCCGCAGCGCTCGCAGACGATGCCCTTGAACCGGACACGCTTGTACTTGCCGCAGGCGCACTCCCAGTCGCGGGACGGACCGAAGATCTGCTCGCCGAACAGACCGTCCTTCTCGGGCTTGAGGGTGCGGTAGTTGATGGTCTCCGGCTTCTTGACCTCGCCGTACGACCACTGGCGGATGTCCTCGGCCGTGGCGAGACCGATCCGCAGTGCGTCAAATGAAGTTGCTTCGAGCAATGTTCTTCTCTCTAGCTGGATTCGTTACGAGTACGGGCGGGATCAGATGTCGTCGACGGACGACGACTCGAACCGCGAGGAGATGTTGATGCCGAGCTCTTCAGCGGCACGGAAGACCTCGTCGTCCGTGTCGCGGAGGCTGACCGCCTGGCCGTCGGCCGAGAGGACCTCGACGTTCAGGCAGAGCGACTGCATCTCCTTCATGAGGACCTTGAACGACTCCGGGATGCCGGGCTCCTGGATGTTCTCGCCCTTGACGATCGCCTCGTAGACCTTCACGCGGCCGAGGATGTCGTCGGACTTGATCGTCAGGAGCTCCTGGAGGGCGTAGGCGGCGCCGTACGCCTCGAGCGCCCACACCTCCATCTCACCGAAGCGCTGTCCACCGAACTGCGCCTTACCACCCAGCGGCTGCTGCGTGATCATCGAGTACGGACCGGTCGAACGGGCGTGGATCTTGTCGTCGACCAGGTGGTGCAGCTTGAGGATGTACATGTAGCCGACCGAGACGGGCTCCGGGAACGGCTCGCCGGAGCGGCCGTCGAAGAGCTGCGCCTTGCCGGACGAACCGATCAGGCGCTCGCCGTCGCGGTTCGGGAGGGTCGAGTCGAGGAGGCCCTCGATCTCGCGCTCGTACGCACCGTCGAACACCGGGGTGGCGACCTTCGTGCCGGGCTCGGCGCTGCGGGCGGCCTCGGGGAGGGCGGACGCCCACTCCTGGATGCCCTCGACGTTCCAGCCCTGCTTCGCGAGCCACCCGAGGTGGATCTCGAGGACCTGGCCGAAGTTCATGCGGCCGGGGACGCCGAGCGGGTTGAGCACGATGTCGACGGGGGTGCCGTCGGCGAGGAACGGCATGTCCTCGACCGGCAGGATCGTCGAGATGACGCCCTTGTTGCCGTGACGACCGGCGAGCTTGTCACCCGCGGTGATCTTGCGCTTCTGGGCGATGTAGACGACCACGCGCTGGTTGACACCGGAGCCGAGCTCGTCGTCACCGTCCTGCGCGTCGAACACCTTGACGCCGATGATCGTGCCCTCTTCACCGTGGGGCACCTTCAGCGAGGTGTCGCGGACTTCGCGCGACTTCTCGTTGAAGATGGCGCGGAGGAGGCGCTCTTCGGCGCTCAGCTCGGTCTCGCCCTTCGGCGTGACCTTGCCGACGAGGATGTCGCCGGGACGGACCTCGGCACCGATGCGGATGATGCCGCGCTCGTCGAGGTCGACCAGGAGGTCCGGGCTGACGTTCGGGAGGTCGCGGGTGATCTCTTCCTTGCCGAGCTTCGTGTCGCGGGCGTCGACCTCGTACTCCTCGATGTGGATCGAGGAGAGCGTGTCGTCCTTCACGAGGTTCTGCGACAGGATCATCGCGTCCTCGTAGTTGTAGCCCTCCCACGGCATGAACGCGACGAGGAGGTTCTTGCCGAGCGCGAGCTCGCCGTTCTCCGTCGCGGGGCCGTCGGCGATGACCTCGCCCTGCTCCACGCGCTCGCCGGCCGAGACGACCACACGGTGGTTGTAGCTCGTGCCTTGGTTCGAGCGGTCGAACTTGCGCAGGTAGTAGGTCTGCGTGCCGCCCTCGTCGAGCTGCAGGGTCACGGCGTCGGCCGAGACCTCGGAGACGACACCGGCCTTGTCGGCGGTGACGACGTCACCGGCGTCGATGGCGGTGTAGCCCTCCATGCCGGTGCCGACGAGCGGCGACTCGGAACGGAGGAGCGGCACGGCCTGGCGCTGCATGTTCGCACCCATGAGGGCGCGGTTCGCGTCGTCGTGCTCGAGGAACGGGATGAGCGAGGTCGCGACCGACACCATCTGGCGCGGCGAGACGTCCATGTAGTCGACCTCGTCCTTGCCGACGAGCTCGACCTCGCCGCCCTTCTTCCGGACGAGCACCTTGTCGTCCTGGAAGTGGAAGGAGTCGGTGAGCGGCGCGTTCGCCTGGGCGACGACGAAGTCGTCCTCTTCCGAGGCCGTGAGGTAGTCGATGGTCGTGGTGACCTGACCGTTCACGACGCGGCGGTACGGCGTCTCGATGAAGCCGAAGGAGTTGATCCGACCGAAGGACGCGAGCGAGCCGATCAGGCCGATGTTCGGGCCTTCCGGGGTCTCGATCGGGCACATGCGGCCGTAGTGCGACGGGTGGACGTCACGGACCTCGACGCCGGCGCGCTCACGGGACAGACCACCCGGGCCGAGGGCCGAGAGACGACGCTTGTGCGTCAGGCCCGCGAGCGGGTTGTTCTGGTCCATGAACTGCGACAGCTGCGACGTCCCGAAGAACTCCTTGATCGCGGCGACGACGGGGCGCACGTTGATCAGGGTCTGCGGCGTGATCGCCTCGATGTCCTGCGTGGTCATGCGCTCGCGGACGACGCGCTCCATGCGGGACAGACCGGTGCGGACCTGGTTCTGGATGAGCTCGCCGACGGCGCGGATGCGACGGTTGCCGAAGTGGTCGATGTCGTCCACGTCGAGGCGCAGCTGCACCGGCTCGCCGTCGCGGACGCCGTCGAGGTTCGTCTTCTCGGCGTGCAGCGAGACGAGGTACTTGATCGTGCGGACGATGTCCTGCACGGTCAGGACCGAGTCGCTGAGCGGCGCGTCGATGCCGAGCTTGCGGTTGACCTTGTAGCGGCCGACCTTGGCGAGGTCGTAGCGCTTCGGGTTGAAGTAGAAGTTGTCGAGGAGCGCACGCGCGGCCTCGGCGGCGACCTGCTCGCCCGGACGCAGCTTGCGGTAGATGTCCTTGAGCGCCTCTTCCTTGGTGAGGATGGCGTCCTTCTCGAGGGTCGACTCGATCGAGGCGAAGCCCTTGAACTCGTCGAGGATCTCCTCGCTCGTCATGCCGAGCGCCTTGAGGAAGACCGTGACCGACTGCTTGCGCTTGCGGTCGATGCGCACGCCCACCTGGTCGCGCTTGTCGATCTCGAACTCGAGCCACGCACCGCGCGACGGGATCACGCGAGCGGAGTAGATGTCCTTGTCGGACGTCTTCTCCTGCTGGCGCTCGAAGTACACGCCCGGCGAGCGGACGAGCTGCGAGACGACGACGCGCTCGGTGCCGTTGATGATGAACGTGCCGCGCTCGGTCATGAGCGGGAAGTCGCCCATGAAGACCGTCTGCGTCTTGATCTCACCGGTCATGTGGTTCATGAACTCGGCGTTGACGTAGAGCGGGGCGGCGTAGGTCTTGCCACGCTCCTTGCACTCGTCGATGGAGTACTTCGGGTCCTCGAGCTCGGGCGACGTGAAGCCGAGCTGCATCGTCTCGCCGAGGTCCTCGATCGGGGAGATCTCCTCGAAGATCTCCTCGAGGCCGGAGTGCAGCGCGAGGTCGGTGCGACCCTGCTCCTGACCTTCGGCCAGGCGGGCCTTCCAGACGTCGTTGCCGACGAGCCAGTCGAAGCTCTCCGTCTGGAGTGCGAGCAGATCAGGAACCGTGAGGGTGTCCGTGATCTTGGCGAACGAGAGTCGCGAGTGGTTGCGACCGTTCTTGGGGTTGGTGGATGCGTTGGGCGCAGCAGCCAAGGGTTTGACCTCCGGTAGGCCCCGTCGGGCCGGTACTGACGAGCAGCACGTAGGTGAGTGGATTGACGCTTCGGCGCACCCCTCGAAGACACGCGATCACGCGACGGCCGGTGAGCTGTGCACGTGTGCGATGATCTGGGTGGACGGGACCCGCCGACATATACGGGACCGGCACCACCAGGGCACGTTCTGGAAGAACGCTGCGTCGACCGCAATATGACGACACGGATGCCAGGGAGCGCGAACTGCCATCATAGGTCGGCCTCGTCGCGGATGTCCAGTCCTGGCTTGACCGAATTCGGCAGTGCCGTGTATAAGCCGTTGGACGACCTCGGCATTCCCGCCCGAGCGCCCGTCAGCGGAGCGCGCGGAAGGCTCGCTCGGGCTGCCGGGTCCGCACGAACGTCACGCGTCCACGGTCGTCGGTGAACTCGATCCCGAGGCCCGGCGTGAGGATGAGCGCGCGGACGCCGCGGCCGATCCGGAGGCCGATGCCGCCGTACGTCGACGCGTCCGCCTCGACGAGTCGCACGTCGGCGATCCGGTCGCGCGGGATCCGACGGGCCGGGAGCGGCCGGAAGTGCAGGACGACGTGGGTGTCCGTGACGTCGTAGCCCGAGCGTGCGACCAGCAGGAGGAAGCCGGCCGCGATCCCGACGAGCGCCGGCACCAGGAGCGACGCCTCCGGCGCGTCCCCCGGCCAGCCGAGCACCGCCGCGGTCAGCCCGAGTCCGCCGACCAGCAGGACCGCCCCCACCGCACGCATCCAGGTCGGCGCGTGCTCGCGCTCGGCGTGGGCGGACGGCCGCAGGGCGCGGGTCGTCGGCGTGGGTCGGTGGGTCGTGGTCAGCCGGGACGTGGGGACGCTCACGGTGTCGGTCATGGGGTCGGCTCCTCGCGGGGTCGGGTCCGTGCGTGCCCATGGACTCCATGACGCACGCTGTGTGATCGGTGGTCGCGCGACGGCGGGCAGGCCACGGGCGGCGCGCAGGAGAGCGGGGAGCCCGGCGCACGCCGACGGCGCGCACACCACGGGCAGTGGGGTTGCCCGACGGTCACGCCGCGGTCACGAGCGGGGTGCGGAACCGTGGGGTGTGGGGCACTGCACGGTTCGACGCACCGAGGTGACGACCCCGTGAACGGTAGGCGACGACCCTTGGCGTCCGCTGGTCGTCCATGTGCACGCATCCACTCGCAGGCCTCGGGAGGCGCCGGGGCGGGCTGCGGACGAGCCGGGAACGCAGACCCGGGTCAGCGCAGGACGCGGGCCACGGCCTCCGCGCGGGTGCGGACGCCGAGCTTCGTGAAGACCTGGTTCACGTAGGACTTCACGGTCGGCACGGTGAGGAACAGCTCGGCGGCGATCTGCGGGTTCGACCGGCCCTCGGCGATGCGCTCGAGGACGTCGGCCTCGCGCGGGGTGAGCTCCGGGAACCGGTCACGGAGCCCGGCGTCCGGCGACGACGCCGGCCCCGGACCCGGCGCCGCCGCGAGCGAGCCGCCGCCCGCGAGCTGCGCCACGAGCCGCGCACCCACGGCGGCGTCGAAGGTCGACTGCCCCGAGGCCACCGCGCGGATCGCGGTCGCGATCTCCGCGCGACCGGCGTCCTTCGTCAGGTACCCGCGCGCACCGGCCTGCAGCGCGGTCAGGATCGAGGCGTCGTCGGCGAAGGTCGTGAGGACCAGCACCGCGACCCCCGGGTGCTCCGCGGTGATGCGCGCCGTCGCGGCGGGACCGTCGACGTTGGGCATCCGCAGGTCCATGAGCACGACGTCCGGCGCGTGCCGCGCCACCTGGTCGAGCGCCTCGGCCCCGTCGGACGCCTGGCCGACCACCTCGAGGTCGTCCACGAGCGAGAGCACCGTCACCAGGCCGTCGCGCACGATGGCCTGGTCGTCGACGACGAGCACGCGGATGGTCACGACCGGTCCCCTCGGGCGGCGAGCCGGTCGACGGGCAGGTGCATCGCCACGACGAACTCGTCGTCCGACCGGTCCGCCTCGACCGCGGCACCGCTGCCGAGCTCGGCGAAGCGCTCCCGCATCCCGAGCAGCCCGTGCCCGCCGCTGGACAGCGGGTTCGCGACCACGACGTCCACGGCGTCGCCGTCCCGGATGACGGACAGGGACACGGGACGGCCGGGTGCGTGCCTGCGCGCGTTGCTGAGCGCCTCCCGGACCACCTGGACCACCGCGGCGCGGTGCGCCGCGTCGAGGGCCGTGAGCCGGGTGTCCCCCTGCGTCACGATCTCGCCGCCGAACGAGCGGTGAGCCGCGACGAGCGCGTCCAGGTCGGGTCCGTCCCCGGTCGCCGGACGGGAGGCGCGGCTCGGCTCGGCAGGGGACGGTACGTCCGTCACGGCGTCCGTCCCCGCATCCGTCCCGGCATCGTCGCGGAGGGCGTGGACCGCGCGTCGCGCCTCGGCCAGTCCGTCCGCGGCGAGCGCCCGCGCCTCGGCCGCGCGCCGGGTGGCGTCGTCGACCCGGCCGGCCTCGAGCAGGGCCTCCACCGCGTCGAGCTGGAGCACCAGGCCGCCGAGCGAGTGCGCCAGCACGTCGTGGATGTCGCGGGCCGCGCGGGACCGGTCGGCGAGGAGCTCGGCGCGCTGCTGCTCCCGTTCGGCAGCCCGTGCCCGGTCCGCCGCGATCCGGAACTGTCGGCGGCTGAAGCCGATGAGGACCCCGAGGAGCAGGCCACCGCTCGTCCCGAGGACGAACTGGACCGAGGCGTGCGCGATCGACGCGGAGACGGCGATGACGACGATCGCGGCGAGCGCGGCCACGGCGCTCGTCCAGACCGGGACGCGGAGGTTCGCGCCGATGAGCACGATCCCGACGATCACGGGGACGATCATGAGCGAGTCCGTCGGCACCACGACGACCGACCCCGCGGCGATCATGACCACGCCGGCGACGAGGAGGACCCGGGGCGTCCGACCGAACTCGCGGAGGGCCCATGCGGCGAGCGCGACGGCACCGAGGACCCACACCCACGCCGGGTGGTGCAGCAGGACGCCGTTCCGGACGAACCAGAACGCGACGATCGCGATGCCGAGGCCGTTCAGCCCCCAGGCGGCACCGGAACGGGACCGGCCTCCGGGGAGGTCGGTCTCGTCCTTGCCGGTCAGCAGGGTCACCGGACCATCATGCCGCTCGGTCGGCGGTCGCCGCGGGGGATCCGCCCGTCGATGACGAGGGCGCGGGCGGCGCGGTTCAGGGCGAGGACGAGCAGGATCGTCCCGGTCGAGGTGAGGAGGTGGGCACCGAGGTGGCCACCGAGCACGTCGAGCCCGATGCGCACCGCGATGAGCACGATCCACAGCACGGCTCCGAGCGCACCCGTGCGGGACTGGATCGTGCGGCCCTTGCGGTCCGGGGTGCCGGCCGTGCGGAAGCGGGTGATGCTGCCCATGGTGAGGCCGACGCCGATGGTGACGAGCGCCTCGATCGCGAGGAACACGACGTCGGTGGTCGTGATCGTCGATCGGGTCCGGGTGAGGACGACGACGCCGACGACGGCCATGACCAGCGGTGTGCGCCAGATACGGGTCGGGTCGAGGTACTGCCAGGTCGCCTGGCGGTAGCCGAGGAACGCGACCAGGGCGATCCCGATGAGGATGTTCGCGAGGAGCTGGACCGACATGATCGTCCTTCCGGTGGGGTCCGGCGGGCCGTTCCCGACCGGTGGGACCAGCCTCGTTCGCGAGCGGCCGCCCGCCCACCAACCAGGGGTGGGGACCCGGGTGGGGATCCAGGTGGTGTTCGATTGGTGCCATGGCTGATGCGTTCGACGGGTTCCGGATCGGTGCGGGGTACGCGGTGGTCGAGCCGGACCGGCACCGGCCGGGGTCCTTCACGCTCGTGGTCGACGGGACGCCGCAGTCCCACGTCGACCTCGAGGACCCGACGCACCTGGCGTTCGAGTACATCCGGCGGATCGGGCACGCGATCGACCTGCTGCCGGACGGCCCGGTCACGGCCCTGCACCTCGGCGCCGGTGCCCTGACGCTCCCCCGCTACGTCGCGGTGACGCGGCCGGGGTCCCGGCAGCAGGTCATCGAGCTCGAGCGGGACCTCGTCGACCACGTCCGGGACGCGCTCCCCTTCCCCCGTGGGGCCTCGATCCGGGTGCGGTACGGCGACGCCCGCGAGGTGCTCGGCAAGCTCCCCGCCGGGCTGCGCGGCACGGTGGACCTCGCCGTCGTCGACGTGTTCGGCGGCTCGCAGATCCCCGCGCACGTGACGAGCATCGAGTTCTACCGCGAGGTCGCGGCCTTCCTGTCGCCCACCGGCATCGTCGCCGTGAACGTGGCGGACGGTGCCGGGCTGGCGTTCGCCCGCGGGCAGGCCGCGACCCTGCAGGCGGTGCTGCCGTCGGTCGCCGCCGTCGCGGACACCGGGATGCTCAAGGGGCGGCGGTTCGGGAACATCGTGCTCCTCGGGTCGCCGACGGACCTGCCCGTGGCGGACATGCCGCGGCGGTACTCGTCGGACCCGATGCCGGCGAAGGTCGTGCACGGGGCCGAGCTGCGCGCGTTCGTCGCCGGGGCGCCGATCGTCACCGACCAGACCGCGGTGGCGTCGCCGGAGCCGAACCGGAGCGTGTTCGGCGGCTGAGCCGGGTCGGCCCCCGCAGCGGGCGCACTGGCGGCGCTGGGCGCTGGGCGCTGGGTGCTCGGCCCTGGGCGCTGGGTGCTCGGCCCTGGGCGCTCCGGGCGCGATCGGGCCGGTCCCGCACACGCGGAGGGTGTCCCTGCCAGGATGGGTCTGAACGACCGCGCAGGTGCGCGACCGAGCAAGGGGAACCCTGATGACGAACGACGACCGGAGCAACGAGGACCGGACGGGCGACGGCCAGGCGCCGAGCTGGGGCGGAGCGCCGCAGCAGCCCGCGCACGACGCGCCCCGCTACGGCGAGCGCGTCGATCCCGCGCCCGCCTCGACACCGCAGTACGGCGAGCAGGCACCGCGGTACGGCGAGCAGGCACCGCAGGCCGACGCTCCGCGATGGGGCGACCACGACCAGCAGGGCGAGCCACGCCACGGCGACACCCCGCAGTACGGGTCGACGCAGTACGGCCAGCCCCAGCACGGGCACGATCAGTACGGCCAGCAGCCGTACGCGGCGGCTCCGGCGAGCGCCGGTGCCCCGTCGTGGCAGGGCTACGAGGAGCCGAAGGCCAAGAAGAAGACCGTCGGTGTCGTGGCGTTCCTGCTCGGGCTGATCGCCCTCGCCCTCGGGATCGTCGGCGGGTACTTCTTCGGCTCCGCGATCGTCGACAGCCGGGCGTTCGAGGACATGATCCAGAACGGCGGGTCGACGACGGACCCGCAGGCGTTCGACGACGTCACGAGCTCCCCGACGATCCTGATCAGCGGCGTGATCGCGGTGATCGGTTCGGTCCTCGGCATCTGGGCGATCGTGCAGGGCATCATCGCGATCGTCACCAAGCGCGGTCGCGCGTGGGGCGTCTTCGGGCTCATCCTCGCCGTGCTCGGTCCCATCGCCTTCTTCGTCACCTACGGAGCGGTCGCCGCCGTCTCGGTCGCGAACTCGGGCGTCGCGCCCTGATCCGAGCGTGGTCCCGGAACGGCCCGTCGTGCACCCGCACGGCGGGCCGTCGCCGTTCGACCGAGGACACGTCCGTGCCCCCCGTGCGCGTGGCACCGCTCGCTCTCGGGACAGCGCGGCTACCCTCGAACCGATGTCCCTCCCGCCCGACGACCGCCAGCAGCCCGACCGCACCGACCGCGCCCGGGAACCGCGTCATGCGGCGCCCGTGACGGCCGGCGTCAGCCCCGGCAGCACCTTCGCTCCGATCAGCCTGCGCCCCGCGGTCGACGCCGACGCCGTGCAGCAGCGGCTGCGCGACCTCGGGCAGAGCCGCAGCACCGACGCCCTGGCCGAACGCGCCGAACTCCTCCGCCTGCTCGGTCGGCTCGACGAGTCCCTCGTCATCGCGGAAGAGGTCTTCCGGTTGACGATGTTCACCGGCGAGCGCTCCGACAAGGTGTCCGCGCGGATCCGTCGCGCCCACGTGCTCCACGACCTCGGTCGGTACGAGCGCGCTGCGGCCGAGTCCGCCATGGCGCGGGACACCGCACGGACCGAGGAGTGGCCGGAGCTCGAGGGCGCGGCGGCCGAGCTCGAGGGCTGGTCGCTGTTCGAGCTCTCCCGGTTCGACGAGGCCCGTGCCGCGCTGTCCCGGGCGTACCAGGCCTTCCGTCAGGCCGGTGCCCCGTCGGAGCGCACCGAGGCGCTGCGCACGGCGGTCGAGGCGGCGCTCCGGGCCTCGGTCGCGCAGCCGCGCGTCGAGGACAAGCCCCGTACCGCCCGCGACGTCGCCGCTCGCCGCGCGGAGGAGGACGAGCCGGTGGCACCCCGCGCCCCGGAACCGGCGCAGCAGACCCCGCCGGTCCGACGACGTGTGCTCGGCGCGCCCGACGCCGCCCGGACCGAGGCCGACGAACTCTGGGGCCGCATCGCCGCACGAGCGGCGCAGAAGGGCCAGGCCGGACGCGACGAACCCGACGACGACCGGTGACGACGCTCGAGGCCGTCCGGTCCCGCGCGGAGCGGCTGATGACCGCGCACCTCGGAACGGGCAGCTGGTCGTTCGGCTTCGACCACGCGAAGACCCGGGCGGGGCAGTGCGACTTCGCCCGCCGGCGCATCACGGTGAGCCGGCACCTGGCCGTGCGGTTCTCCGACGACGACGTCGACCAGGTGCTCCTGCACGAGATCGCGCACGCACTGGCCGGGGCCCGCGCCGGACACGGGCCGGCCTGGCGCCGCACCGCGAAGGGCATCGGGTACACGGGATCACGCCTCTACGACGGTCCCGTGGCGAGCGAACTCGCGCCGTGGATCGGCACCTGTCCCGCCGGCCACGAGCACTTCCGCTACCGCACCCCGACGCGACAGCTGGCGTGCGCGAGGTGCTCCCGACGCTTCGACGCCCGCAACGTGATCTCGTGGAACCGCCGCGCCCCCGAGGAGCGCCGGGCTACCGCATGATGCCGATCGCTGGCGGAGGCGCGCCGGTAACCCGTTAGCCTGGGCGGATGCACACGGGGCAGCACATCCGCACGGACACCGGTTCCACCTGGTTCTTCGACGCTGGACGGATCGCCCTCGACTTCGCGCACACCGGCGGTTTCGCGGACGACCCGGACGACCGTCGCCCGCGCGCGCAGCTCGGCGAGCTGCTGGTGACCCCGGCCGACCTCGACGAGTGGCTGAGCGACCACACCGAGCCCATCGACGTCGGGGCGACGGCCCGCGAGCTGCAGGACGCCCGTGCCCTCCGCGCGGCGATCGCCCGGCTGGCCGTCGCAGCCGCTCCGGGTCCCGCGTCGACCGCGGCGGAGCGCACGGCGGTGGCCGCGGGACTCCGAGCCGGGACCGGCCGCACCCGACCGGCGCCCGACGACATCGACACGGTCAACCTGTTCGCGGCGTTGCCCGACGTGCCGCCGAGCCTCCCGGGCGGGCGGCGTCGCGCCGGAGCGAACCGGGTGCGACTGGCCCAGGCGCTGTCGAGCGTCGCACGTGACGCGGTGGCGCTGTTCACCGAGGTCGGCTTCGACGACGTCGCCGCGGACGGACAGCCGACGCGGTTGAGCCGGTGCTCGGCCGACGACTGCGCGCTGGTGTTCTACGACTCGTCCCGCGGCGGCACCCGACGGTGGTGCTCGATGCAGCGGTGCGGGAACCGGGCGAAGGTGCGGGCGCACCGGGCGCGGCGCGCGGCGGTCTGACGAGACCCGCGCCTCCCGGTCTGCTCGGCGCCGCTCCGCGCCGGTCCGCGCCGATGCGCACCGATTCGTGCGCGCCTCGAAAACAAGGATTCGGCACGCCGAATCCTCTGGCACACTGGTCCCCATGACCGACACCGCGACCCGCCCTGCCGAGGCGACGACGCCCCGGAAACGCGCCGCCGGCCTGACGCTCCTCGGCCCCGCGTTCGTCGCCGCCATCGCCTACGTCGACCCCGGCAACGTCGCCGCGAACCTCACCGCGGGGGCGAAGTACGGCTACCTGCTGCTCTGGGTGCTCGTCGCCGCGAACGCGAGCGCGGTCGTGGTCCAGTACCTGTCCGCCAAGCTCGGCGTGGTCACGGGCAAGTCCCTGCCGGAACACCTGGGCCTGCGGATGCGGCGCACCCCCCGGCTGTTGTTCTGGGCGCAGGCCGAGGTCGTGGCCGCGGCGACCGACATCGCCGAGGTCATCGGCGGCGCGCTCGCACTGCACCTGCTGTTCGGCCTGCCCCTCGTGGCCGGTGGGCTGATCACGGGCGTGGTCTCGATGGCGATCCTCACGCTGCAGAGCCACCGCGGGACCCGCACGTTCGAGGCTGTTGTGACGGCGATGCTCGCGATCCTCACGGTGGGCTTCTGCGCCGGGCTGCTGTTCGCGCAGGTCTCTCCGGCGGAGCTGGTGGCCGGGCTCGTCCCGCGGTTCGAGGGGTCCGAGTCCGTGATGCTCGCCGCCTCGATGCTCGGCGCGACGGTCATGCCGCACGCGGTGTACCTGCACTCGGCGCTGGCCCGTGACCGGCACGGTGACGTCCCCGCCGGTCCGGAGCGTCGTCGGGTGCTCGTCGCGACGCGGTGGGACGTGGGGCTCGCGCTCCTCGTGGCCGGCGGGGTGAACGTCTGCATGCTCGTCCTCGCGGCGGCGACGCTGCCCGGGGTCGAGGGGACGGACACGATCCCGGGAGCACAGGCCGCGATCGTGTCGAACGTCGGCCCGGTCGTGGGCGTGCTGTTCGCGGTGGGCCTGCTCGCGTCGGGCCTCGCCTCGACCTCGGTGGGGTGCATGGCCGGCGCCGAGATCATGAAGGGCCTGCTGCACGTGCGGATCCCGCTCGTGGTGCGGCGGCTCGTGACGCTGGTGCCGGCGATCGTGCTGCTCGCCGTGAACGTCGACGCGACGATGCTGCTCGTGGTGAGCCAGGTCGTGCTGAGCTTCGGGATCGCGTTCGCGATCGTGCCGCTGGTGGTCTACACCTCGCGTCGGAGCGTGATGGGTGCAGACGTCAACGCGATGACCACCCGCGTCGTGGCGGGCGTCATCGCGCTGGTGATCGTCGCGCTCAACGTGGCGCTCGTCGCGCTCACGCTGGCGGGCTGACCGGGTCGGCGCGGATCAGTCGACGACCTTGACGCCCTTCCAGAACGCCACGTAGCCCGAGTAGTCCTTGCCGACGCGGTCGAACGACGACGGGATCGGCGTCGGGTACGACCATGCGTTGTCCTGCAGCGCCTGCCCGTCCACGTTCACCGTGTAGTACTGCGTGTCGCCCTTCCACGGGCAGTGGTACTGCGTGGGGCTCTCGGTGAAGAGCTCGGACTTGACGCTCGACGGCGGGAAGTACCAGTTGCCCTCGATCTGGATGAGGTCATCCTTGGGGGCCTCGGCGATCACGGTGTCTCCGACGACTGCCTTCACGGCGTGCTCCTTCGCTCTGCGGTCCGGCGAGGTACCGGATGTCGAGTGGGAACGCTACGCGCGGGAACTCGATTCCCGCAGGGTCTCCAGCCCGCCGTCGACCGCGAGGGCATCGTGCACGGCAGCCGGGGCCAGCGCCGCGGCCGACTCGGAGGCGCTCACGAGGTGCTTCACCGCACGCCGCAGCCCCGTGTACGCGGCACACGCGGCCGCCGCCTCGGGTGAGGTGTGGTCGATCCCGACCTCGGCGAGCGCGTCGACGACGGCCCCGGCCGCGAGCAGGTCCTCGACCGCGAAGTCCGGCGCGTCCGGCACGTCGGCCGCTTCGCCCGCCGCCTGTGCGGCGTCGTCCGCCGGTGCGTGGTGGCGTCCGGCGGCGACGATCGCGACGACGCAGCGGTCGCCACGGTCGGCCTGGAGGCGCGTCACGCGTTCCGCGACGGCCGTCGCGTTGCCGAGGTGGCCGCGCACGACCTCCGGACCCTCCGGCAGCTGCGCGGCGAGCGCGCGTCGACGACCGGGGCCGTCGTGCCCGGCGGACGCCGGGAGGACGTCGACCCAGACGAGCAGGTGCGTCCCGTGGGCGATCCGCGCCGCCCCGCCGGTGCCCCATGCGAAGCGGACCTGGTACTTCTCCTGCGTGCGTGCTGCCACCCGCGACACGATAGCCGCCCGCGGTCCCTGATCCTTTCCACAGGTGCCCCGCCGCCCGAGGTTCGTCACGGTCGTCGACCGTAGGATCTGTTGCCATGGAGATCGCCCCCGCACCCACCCTGACCGGCGACCGCGTGACGCTCGAACCCCTCGGGCCGGAGCACGCGGACGACCTGCGGGCGGCGGTCGCGGACGGTGACCTGTGGCGCACCTGGTACACGTCGATCCCCGCTCCGGCGCAGGTCGACGACGAGATCGAGCGGCGCCTGTCCGAGCACGCCGCCGGACGGATGGTGCCGTTCGCCGTCCGCGACCGCCCGACCGGCCGGGTGGTGGGGTCGACGACGTTCCTCAACCCCGACACCGGCAACCGTCGGGTGGAGATCGGCGCGACATTCCTGTCCCGGTCCACCCAGCGGTCCGGCATCAACACCGAGGCGAAGCTGCTCATGCTCTCGCACGCCTTCGACGTCTGGCAGTGCATCGCGGTCGAGTTCCGCACGCACTGGCACAACCTCCAGTCCCGCACGGCCATCGCGGCACTCGGTGCGAAGCAGGACGGCGTGCTCCGCAACCACTCGATCGGTCGTGACGGCACCCTGCGCGACACCGTGGTGTTCTCGGTCATCGCGTCGGAGTGGCCGACCGTCCGGCTCTCGCTCGCCGAACGGCTCCGCCGGCACGACCGTGCCGAAGGGGCCCGTCGGCGCGCGGCACGGCACGCCTGACCCGACCCGCGCAGCACCCCACCGGGTGCCCACCGTCGACGAGTAGCGTTCGCGGCATGCACGTGGGCCTCCGGATCACCCTCGACGCACCGGCCGAGGCCGTGCGCGACGCCCTGCTCTCCCCGTCGGTCATGGTGGCGGTGACGAAGCCGTTCCTGGTCTACCGCTCGCGCGACCCCGAGGGGTTCCCGGTGCGGTGGGTCCCCGGCACCCCGCACCCGATCACGGCGAGCGCTTTCGGGGTGTTCCCGAGCGGCGACACGCACGTCGACCTCGACCTGTACGAGGTGCGCGGCGTGCCCGTGCAACGCGACAACGGCGGCGGCACGAGCGGGCTGTTCGGACGGATGACCATGCAGCACCGGATGGCGACCGTCGACCTCGGGGACGGACGGACCGAGCTCGTCGACCGGCTGTCCTACCGGATGCGCCCCGCGGCGCTCGGCGTCCTGCTGTGGCCGGGGATGTGGGTGATCTGGCAGTGGCGCGCGCTGCGGATGCGCGCCCTCGCGCCCGGGTGGCGACGCGCTCGACGAGCCGCGGCCTGACCGCCGGGCCCGCGCCGTTCCTCCCGGCACGGCCCGAGGGGCGTACGCTCGCACCGTGAGCCAGACGCATGAGCCGGCAACCGACGACCGCGTGCACAGCACGCTCGCCACCGTGGACTGGCGGCGGATGACCTTCGACCTGTACCGACGAGTACGGGCGACCAGCGATCCCGAGACCGCCCACGCGATGTGGCGCGAGACCCGCGACGCGATGTTCGGCGAGCACCCGGCGAGTCCGCTCCTCGACGAGGACGCCCGCGACTTCGAGTCCCTGCCCGTCCCGGACTACGACCCGTCGTGGCGGTTCCGGGCCCGCATCGAGCCCGCCGAGGCCCTCGCCATGGACGTCGAGACGGGCACCGACGGCATCGTGCACTTCGACCGGCTCGGGGTCGTGACCCTCGCCGGCATCGGCTCGCTCGACGTCTGGTCGCACGGCGGCTACGCGGGCGGTGTGTTCGTCCCGGTGAAGGACGCCAGTGCTGGCAAGGCCCGCGGGACCTACGGCGGTGGCCGCTACCTGCTCGACACGATCAAGGGCGCGGACCTCGGGGGCGACGACGGCGAGCTCGTCCTCGACTTCAACTTCGCCTACAACCCGTCGTGCGCGTACGACCCGGCGTGGGCGTGCCCGCTCGCGCCGCCCGGCAACACCGTCGCGGTCCCGATCCCCGTCGGCGAGCAGTACGACTTCTAGGGTGGAGCACATGTCGGGTCTCGTCGCGATCGACGCCGGTGGGCGCATCCCGCCGTTCGAGCAGGTCAGGTCCCAGATCGCCGCGCAGATCAGCGCCGGGTACCTCGTGGACGGTGAGCGGCTGCCCAGCGTCCGGGGACTCGCGGACGAGCTCGGCCTCGCCGCCGGCACCGTGGCACGCGCCTACCAGCTCCTCGAGGAGGCCGGACTCGTGCAGACCGCCCGGGGCGCCGGCACCCGGGTCATCCGCCCCGCAGAGGTCCCGTCAGCGGTGACGGACGCCGCCCGTGCCCTCGCCGCGGCCGCCCGGGCAGCCGGGCTGTCGGCCGATCAGGCTGCGGCAGCGCTCCGGGACGCCTGGCCCGGCTGACGCGGGCGTTCGTGGTGCTTTCGGGCGTACCTGGCGCTTCCGGGCGTACCCGGCGCTTCCGGGCGTACCCGGCGCTTCCGGGCGTACCCGGTCGGAAGTTCGGGCCAGGTACGCCCGGTTCGACCTTCCATCGCGGCCGTTCTGGGAAGAACCCGCGCCCCGGGGTCCCGTCAGCAATGCTCGTACACGTAGTCGTCGCTCGACGGCGTCACGAGGTCCCGGTCGCGCAGGATCGTCATCGCCGGTCGCTTGGAGGACGCACACACCGACGACCACGGCCGCTCGCTGTTGTCGGTGTACTCGATGTCGATGACCCGCCCGCCGTACACCTTCGTGTACGCGCCGCACTCGTCGTAGACGAAGCACTCCTCGGCGACCACGAAGTCGAACCCGGTGCTCTTCCGACCGGCGACCCCGAGCTGCGGGGTGTTCTTCTGCCCGACCGCGAGACCCGCACCGTGTCCGAGGCGGACGAGCGCGGCCGCGAGCGCGAGGTTGCCCGCCCGGGTCAATGCGCCGTGCGACCGGGTCCACGAGTCGAGGTTGTCGAACTCGACGGCGTCGAACCCGCGATCGGCGCACCGGGCGACGGTCTTCGCGAGCACATTCGTGATGAGTGCCCGCTTCGCAGCGGTCCGGGTGTCGAGCAGCATCTCGTCCGGCCACCCCGGGTCGGAGACCGGCTTGCCCGCGCGGTCGCGGAGGATCGCCGACGGGTACGACCGCTTCCACGTGCTCGCGGCCTCGGGCTGGGTCTGGAAGCCGTTCACGTAGCAGATCGAGTACGTGCCGGCAGCGGGCCGGTCGGTGCTGTCCCGCTCGACGATCGTCACGCCGGACGGCGGCGTGTACGACCCCCCGAGCTGGTAGTCCGGACGCCCCGACGTCGGCAGGTTCGTGTACGACGCAGCGCTCCCGCCTGACGGAGCGGCCGCGGCACAGCCCGCCGTGCCGAGGACCGCCACCAGGGTCATCGCGGTGGTCAGCAGGACGGATCGTGTGCGCACCGCTGCATCCTCGCACGGGCCGGTGCACGGCCGGGTCTGGGGGGATCGGGGCGGAGCACGCTATGCTGGACGTACTCGAGGCGCCGATCGCCTCGTGCGTCGTACGGACGCCCCCGAACTCCCGGTCCACGGACCGATGATCGATCACCTCTGTGAAGGTGCCAGGCTTCTCTGCTGCGGCGACTGCGCCAGCCACCTCTGTTGGCGCGCATCCCGCCCGCGTGCTGCCTCGCAAGCGCGCCCACAGCCGGTCTCATCCGGCTCGAAAGGTCACCATGACCAACGAAGACATCCGTTTCTCCGACCTCGGCGTCCCCGCGCCGATGGTCGCCGTCCTCGCCGACCAGGGCAAGGAGACCGCGTTCCCCATCCAGGAGGACACGCTCCCCGACTCCCTGCAGGGCAAGGACGTCCTCGGCCGCGGCCGCACCGGCTCCGGCAAGACGATCGCGTTCGCGATCCCGCTCGTCGCGCGCCTCGCCGCCAGTGGCCGCAAGCGCCGCGCCGGTCGGCCCCGTGCCCTGGTGCTCGCCCCCACCCGCGAGCTCGCGACCCAGATCGACGTCGCCCTCTCCCCGCTCGCCAAGGCCATGGGCCTGAACACCACGACCGTCTTCGGCGGCGTCGGACAGGGTCGTCAGGTCGACGCCCTGCGCGGCGGCGTGGACGTCGTCGTGGCGTGCCCCGGCCGTCTCGCCGACCTCATGCAGCAGGGCCACGTCAACCTCGGCGACATCGAGGTGACCGTCCTCGACGAGGCCGACCACATGGCCGACATGGGCTTCCTCCCCGGCGTGACCAAGATCATGCAGGCCACGCCCGAGCAGGGGCAGCGCCTGCTGTTCTCCGCCACGCTCGACAACGGCGTGGACAAGCTCGTCAAGAAGTTCCTGCACAACCCGGTCATGCACTCGGTCGACGAGGCGAACAGCCCCGTCGAGGCGATGACCCACCACCTCTTCGAGGTCGCCGACGCCGACGCGAAGAAGGACCTGGTCCGGACGCTCGCGAGCGGCACCGGTCGTCGCATCCTCTTCATGCGCACGAAGCACCACGCGAAGCGCCTCGCCAAGCAGCTCAGCAGCCAGGGCATCCCGGCCGTCGACCTGCAGGGCAACCTGTCGCAGGGCGCCCGTGAGCGGAACCTCGCCAAGTTCTCCTCCGGCGAGGCCCTCGTGCTCGTCGCCACCGACGTCGCCGCCCGCGGCGTGCACGTCGACCACGTCGAGCTCGTCGTGCACGTCGACCCGCCGACCGAGCACAAGGCGTACCTGCACCGTTCGGGCCGCACCGCCCGTGCCGGTTCCTCCGGCGACGTCGTCACCGTGACGATGCCCGCCGAGCGTCGCGACGTCGCGCAGATGATGCGCGCGGCCGCGATCAAGGTCACGCCGCAGCAGGTCACCGCGAACTCCCCGGCGGTCACCACGCTCGTCGGCGAGGTCGCCCCGGTCCGCCACGTCGCACCCGAGCAGCCCCAGCAGCAGCAGCGTCAGCCGAAGCAGCGCACCGCCGAGTCCGACACCGCTGGCGGCGGTCGTCGCCGTGGTCGCGGCGGTCGCACGGGAGGCGCGGCGCAGCCCGCGCGCACCGGCTCGGCTTCCGGGTCGTCCGGTGCAGGGCGTCGCGGCGGTCGCCCCGCCGAGGCCGGTGCCGGCGCGTCGACCGGCTCCGCCGGTGGGCAGCGCTCCGGTGCCGCGTCCGGTGGGCGCCGCAGCGGCGGCAGCCGCCGTGCGTCGAGCGACACCGTCCGTGGCGGGTCCGCTCCGGTGTGGTCGTCCGAGGGCGGCTACGCCGCCGGTCGTGGGACCGGCACCGAGTCGGGCGGCAACCGTCGTGGTGGCTCGCGCCGCGCCTCCCGACCCGCCGGTTCCGCGCGCTGACGGCTCGCGCCGCGCACAGCGCTGACCCGACCGCGACCCGCCGGTTCCGCGCGCTGATCCGAACCTTGACGCTCCCTGCGAGCCAGCATCGCAGGCGGCGTAGGTTCTCCTGCACCGGATGCCGCGCGAGCGACTGACGGGGATTTGTCCGCTGTCGGAAGGAGAGCCTATGGCTGGGATCGAAGACGTCAAGAACGCCGCTGCGAAGGCAGCTGGCAAGGCCAAGGAAGCCGTCGGGAACGTGACGGACAACGACCACCTCAAGGCGGAGGGCAAGACCGATCAGGTCAAGGCCGACACCAAGCAGGCCGGTACGGACGTCAAGGACGCCGCTTCAGGCGTGGCCGACAGCCTCAAGAACGACAACAAGTAAGCCGGTCCAGTACCGCGCTGCGAAGCCCCCGGGTCCGATTCGGATCCGGGGGCTTCGTCGTGTGTGGGGCGGCGGCGCGCGCTACAGGAGCGCGCCGACCGATGCGAGACCGGCGCGGAGAAGCGCTCCGCGACCGCCCTCCATCTCGTCGGCGACGGCGTCGGAGGCCGCTTCCATGGGGCTCATCCACGTCAGCTCGAGCGCGTCCTGACGCGGCTCGCACGTCCCGGTGACGGGGACGACGTAGGCGAGGGAGATCGCGTGCTGCCGCTCGTCGGTGTAGACCGAGGCGCCCGGCAGCGGGAAGTACTCCGCGACGGTGAACGGCGTGGGGCTCGACGGCAGCTGCGGGAACGCCATCGGGCCGAGGTCCTTCTCGAGGTGCCGGAACAGCGCGGTCCGGATCGACTCGCCGAACATCACCCGCCCGGAGACGAGCGTGCGGGCGATCGAGCCGCTCGGCGAGACGCGCAGCAGCACCCCCACCTCGGTGACGACGCCGAGGCCGTCGGTCCGGACGGGGACCGCCTCGACGTAGCAGATCGGCAGTCGACGGCGGACGTTCGCGAGCTCCTCGTCGGACAGCCAGCCGGAGTCGGGGTCGGGGGTGCGCAGCGAGGCCATGCACCGTGTCTACCAGTCGTCGCGGCGAGTTCGGCGGAACGCGCGGGGATCGAGCCGCGTCGCTGCGGCAACTACAGTCGGGCGCATGATCGATCGCGACGCCGTGCAGTGGACCCGGGACCCCTCCGAGCGCGTGGGGACGCCGCTGCTCGTCGCCCTGCACGGGGTCGGGTCGAACGAGCGGGACCTGCTCGGGCTCGCGCCGGCGCTGCCGCCGTCGTGGACCGTCGCATCGCTCCGCGCACCGATGCCGTTCGGTCAGGGGTGGAGCTGGTACCCCCTCGGCACGCCGGGGTCGCCCGCGCCGGGGCCCGTCGACGAGTCCGCCGCCGAGGTCCTCGCCTGGATCGACTCGGTGGCGGCCGAGCACCCGCGGATCGGCCTGCTCGGGTTCTCGCAGGGTGGGTCGATGGCGCTGCAGCTCCTGCGTGCACGGCCGGCTGCGTTCGCCTTCGCCGTGTCGCTGTCCGGGTTCGTCGTGCCGGGCGAGTCGGGCGTGACGGACCCGCGCGACGAGGCCGTCGCCGCCGTCCGGCCCCGGGTGTTCCTCGGGCACGGCGACCTCGACCCGGTGATCCCCGGCGAGGCCACCGCCCGGACGCAGGCGTGGGCTGCGGCGCACACCGCCGTGACCGATCGCACCTACGCCGGGCTGCCGCACGCGGTGTCGGCAGCGGAGCTGGCGGACGTGGCGGCGTTCATCGGCGCGTAGCCGCGCTCGGCGCGCTCGGCGCGCTCGGCGCGCTCGGCGCGCCCGGCGCGCTCGGCGCGATCGCCCCGCTTGGTGAGCAGAAATGGTCGGGTCCGACGTGCGGACTCGACCATTGCTGCTCACGATGTGCACGGGAGGCGCGGTGCCAGCTGGCACCGCGCCTCCCGTCCGGGGTTCCGACGTCAGTCGGCGAGGATCTGCAGGAGGTCCTTGCGGAGCTGGTCGATCTTGGCCGTGGCAGCCTTCGCCTGCTCCTCGGTCGCGCTGGTGCGGTACATGTGCAGGACGCCCATGGTCTTCCGGAGCGCCTCGATGAACTCGCGCGACGCGTCCGGGAGGCCCGGCGCGTCGAAGGCCGCGGCGATCTCGTCCGCCTTCGCCTCGGCCTCGGCCCTGCCCGCGTCGGTCAGTTCGAAGAGCGTCTTGCGACCGTCACCCGTGGAGACGACGAGGTCCTCGTCCACGAGCTGCTGGAACGTCGGGTAGACCGAACCGGGGCTCGGCTTCCAGGCGCCGCCGGTGCGTTCGGCGATGGTCTTGATGACGGCGTAGCCGTTCTGCGGGCCCTCGGCCAGCAGGCCGAGGATCGCGAGGCGGACGTCGCCGCGGCGACGGCGTTCGCGGCCGAAGCCGGGACCGCCGGCCATCGGGCCGCCGAAGCCGGGTCCGAACCCGCGACCGAAGCCGGGGCCGAAGCCACCGCGTCCGCCGTGGTCGTGGTCACCGCGGTCGCGGCCGGGGAAGCCGGCGCCGTGGTGCTGCCGCGCGCCGCCGAAGCGGGGGCCGCGCGGGTGCTGGGTGCTGTCGAAGTCGTTGTGCATGGGTCGCATGATGCGTCCTTCCGTTGTGCTGAGTCGGCTCGCGAACGGTCTGACCGGAATCGTCTTCGTCATATCGCGATGGGTCAACGATAGATCGGTAACTATCGCTGTGTCAAGGGGTACGTCCGCTCGGGCCGCTGTCGGTGGTGGCGGGCAGGATGGGACGGACCATGACGGACGTGCTCGAGCGCTTCTCCCCCGCCACCGCGGAGTGGTTCCGCGGCGCCTTCGCCGCACCGACCCCGGCACAGGCCGGCGCGTGGGACGCCGTCTCCACCGGGCAGCACGCGCTCGTGATCGCCCCGACGGGCTCCGGCAAGACGCTGGCCTCGTTCCTGTGGTCGATCGACCGGCTCATCAGCTCGACCGACCGGCCACCCGCGAAGCAGCGCACCCGGGTGCTCTACGTGTCCCCGCTGAAGGCACTGGGCGTCGACGTCGAACGGAACCTGCGCAGCCCGCTCGTCGGCATCACCCAGACCGCCCGGCGCCTCGGGCTCGAACCACCAGACGTCACGGTCGGGGTCCGCAGCGGTGACACCCCGTCGTCCGACCGGCAGAGGCTGCTGCGGCAGCCGCCGGACATCCTCATCACCACGCCCGAGTCGCTCTACCTGATGCTCACCTCGCAGGCGCGCGAGACCCTCGTCAATGTCGACACCGTGATCGTGGACGAGGTGCACGCGGTGGCGTCCACCAAGCGCGGCGCGCACCTCGCGGTGTCACTCGAGCGGCTCGACGACCTGCTCGAGAAGCCCGTGCAGCGCATCGGGCTCTCGGCGACGGTGCGCCCACCGGAAGAGGTCGCGCGGTTCCTCGGCGGACGCGCCCCGGTGTCGATCATCGCGCCGCCGGCGCAGAAGACCTTCGACCTGCGCGTGGTCGTCCCCGTCGACGACATGACCGAGCTCGGTGCGCCGCCGGTCGGAGCGGACGCGACGGAGTCCCCGACGAACGGCTCGATCTGGCCCCACGTCGAGGAACGGGTGGTCGACCTCGTCGAGGAACACCGGTCGACGATCGTCTTCGCGAACTCCCGACGTCTGGCCGAACGGCTGACGGCTCGGCTGAACGAGATCCACGAGGAACGGGTGCTGGCGGCGGCCGGCTCCGTCGGTGACGGTGCACTCGTGCCGGCAGGTGCTTCCCCCGCCGACGACGGGCTGCCGGTCGCGCGTGGACGTCCCCAGTCGCCGGCACGGACGTCGGCGCACGCGGTCGCACCGCAGGGGACGAAGCGGCCCCCGGCGCAGGTGATCGGCGCGTCCGGGCAGACCGGCGGCGGCGGGTCCGACGCCTCGGTGCCCGTGCTCGCCCGCGCCCACCACGGTTCCGTCTCGAAGGACCAGCGCGCGATCATCGAGGACGACCTGAAGTCCGGTCGACTGCGCTGCGTCGTCGCGACGAGTTCGCTCGAGCTCGGCATCGACATGGGCGAGGTCGACCTCGTCGTGCAGGTCGAGGCGCCGCCGTCCGTCGCCAGCGGCCTGCAGCGCGTCGGTCGCGCCGGGCACCAGGTCGGCGAGATCTCGCGCGGCGTGCTGTTCCCGAAGCACCGGGCTGACCTGGTGAACAGCGCCGTGACGGTCGAGCGGATGGTGTCCGGGCAGATCGAGTCGATCTCGGTGCCGGCGAACCCCCTCGACGTCCTGGCGCAGCACACGGTGGCGGCGGGTGCGATCGACACGGTCGACGTCGAGCACTGGTTCGAGCTGGTCCGGCGGAGCGCCCCGTTCAGCGGACTCCCCCGGTCGGCGTTCGAGGCCACGCTCGACCTCGTCACCGGCCGCTACCCGAGCGACGAGTTCGCCGAGCTCCGCCCGCGCCTGGTGTGGGACCGCGTGCACGGCACCCTGACCGGGCGACCTGGCGCGCAGCGACTCGCGGTCACCAGCGGCGGGACGATCCCCGACCGCGGCATGTTCGGCGTCTTCATGGTGGGCGAGAAGGCCTCCCGCGTCGGCGAGCTCGACGAGGAGATGGTCTACGAGTCCCGCGTGGGCGACGTCTTCGCCCTCGGCGCGACGAGCTGGCGCATCGAGGAGATCACCCACGACCGGGTGCTGGTCAGTCCGGCCTTCGGGCAGCCGGGTCGCGTGCCGTTCTGGAAGGGTGACGGCATCGGTCGCCCCGCCGAGCTCGGGCGTGCCACCGGGGCCTTCGTGCGCGAGGTCGAGGGAGCGTCGGACGACGACGCCCGCGCCCGGGTCGCCGCCGGCGGACTCGACGAGCGCGCGGTGACGAACCTGCTGACCTTCCTGCGCGACCAGCGTGCTGCGACCGGGCACGTGCCGAACGACACCACGCTCGTCGTGGAGCGCTTCCGCGACGAGCTCGGCGACTGGCGACTCATCCTGCACTCGCCCTACGGCATGCAGGTGCACGCGCCGTGGGCACTGGCGGTCGCCGCCCGGCTCCGGGAACGCCACGGGATCGACGGCGACGCGATGGCGGCCGACGACGGGATCGTCGTGCGCATCCCCGAGACCGACGCCGAGCCGCCCGGTGCCGACCTGTTCGTGTTCGAGCGGGACGACCTCGACGCGCTCGTCACCGACGAGGTCGGGGCATCGGCGCTCTTCGCCGCCCGGTTCCGCGAATGTGCCGCCCGGGCGCTCCTGCTGCCCCGACGGAACCCCGGGCAGCGGTCGCCGCTCTGGCAGCAGCGGCAGCGGGCGTCGCAGCTGCTCGAGGTCGCCCAGAAGTACCCGTCGTTCCCGATCGTGCTCGAGACCGTGCGCGAGGTGCTGCAGGACGTGTACGACGTCCCCGCACTGCTGGGGATCGCCGACGACATCGCGGGGCGGCGCATCCGGTTGGTCGAGACCGAGACGGAGACCCCGTCGCCGTTCGCGCGTTCGCTGCTCTTCGGGTACGTGGCCGCGTTCATGTACGAGGGCGACTCGCCGCTGGCCGAACGTCGGGCCGCAGCGCTGTCGCTCGACTCGACCCTGCTCGGCGAACTGCTCGGTCGGGCAGAGCTGCGGGAACTCCTCGACCCCGCCGTCATCGCCTCGGTCGAACGCGACCTGCAACGCCTGTCGCCGGATCGCCGGGCGCGCGACACCGAGGGGATCGTCGACGTGCTGCGGCTCGTCGGCGCACTCGACCTCGACGAGATCGTGGACCGGAGCTGGCTGGCGGCAGCGGACGACCGCGCCGCCGCTGCGACCGAGGTGCAGACCGCGCTCGCAGCGCTCGAACGCGATCGCCGTGTGCTCTCGTTCTCGCACGCCGGTGCGACCCGGTGGGCCGTGATCGAGGACGCCTCGCGCCTGCGCGACGCCCTCGGGGTGCCCCTGCCGATCGGCGTGCCGACGGCGTTCGTCGAACCGGTCGCGGATCCGCTCGGTGACCTGGTCGGTCGGTACTCCCGCTCGCACGGGCCGTTCTCGGCGCAGGACGCAGCCGGACGACTCGGCCTCGGGATCGCCGTGGTGCAGGACACCCTGCGGCGGCTCGTCGCCGACCGCCGTGTGGTCGAGGGCGAGTTCCGTCCCGACCGGCAGGGTGCGGAGTGGTGCGACGCCGAGGTGCTGCGCCGCATCCGCACGAAGTCGCTCGCGGCGCTCCGGCACGAGGTCGAGCCGGTCGCGCCGGACGCCCTCGCGCGGTTCCTGCCCGCGTGGCAGCACGTCCGGACGGGCGGGGCCCGCAGCGGCCTGCGCGGCATCGACGGGGTGCTCCAGGTCGTCGATCAACTCGCCGGGGTGGCCCTGCCCGCCAGCGCGTGGGAGACCCTGGTCCTGCCGGTCCGTGTCAGCGACTACGCGCCGAGCATGCTCGACGAGCTCACCGCCACGGGCGAGGTCCTCTGGTCGGGTGGTGGCACCCTGCCCGGCAACGACGGCTGGGTCCGCCTGCACCTGGCCGACACCGCCGCGACCACCTTGGCCGAGCCCTCCGGTGACGAGACGACCGAACTGCAACGGGACGTGCTCGGAGCACTGGCCGGAGGCGGGGCGTACTTCTTCCGGCAGCTCGGACAGGCGGTGGGGAGCACCGACGACACCGCCCTGTCGACCGCGCTGTGGGACCTCGTGTGGGCGGGACAGATCACGAACGACACCTTCGCGCCGCTGCGGGCGATGCTCGGCGGGAAGGCGAAGAGCTCCAGCGCGCCCCGCGCCCGGGCGTACCGCGGGCGTCGACGGCCGACGTTGCCGACGCAGTCCGGTCCGCCGTCCGTCGGTGGCCGGTGGTCCCTGCTGCCCCTGGCCGAGTCCGACTCGACCGTCCGGGCCGCGGCGACCGCCGAACAGCTGCTCGAACGGTACGGCGTCGTCACCCGCGGCGCCGTACAGGTCGAGGGTGTCCGCGGTGGCTTCGCCGGCGTGTACCGGGTGCTCTCCCGCTTCGAGGAGTCCGGCCGGGCCCGCCGCGGGTACTTCGTCGAGGGGCTCGGGGCCGCACAGTTCGCGACCGGGCCCACCGTCGACCGGCTCCGCACGTACGCGCGAGACCTCGACGACGACGAACGCGCCGATCCAGACCGCGCCCGCGAAGCGTTGACCCTCGCGGCGACCGACCCGGCGAACCCGTTCGGGGCGTCGCTGCCGTGGCCGTCGGACTCCGCCGGCCCCGACGACGCTGCGGGCAGCGCCGACAGCACCGCTGATCGTTCCGGTGCGGCCGCGGACCCGGCTCCTGCGAAGACCACGGGAAGAGGCCACCGGCCCGGGCGCAAGGCGGGCGCGCTCGTCACGACGGTCGACGGGCACCTCGCGGTGTACGTCGAGCGTGGCGGCAAGTCGGTGCTGACCTTCACCGACGACCCGGCCGACCTCGCCGTGGCCGCGGCGTCGATCGCGGCCACCGTGCGGACCGGCCTGCGGAAGCTCTCGGTCGAGCGGGTGAACGGGGACTTCGTCCTCGAGACGCCGCTCGGTTCGGCGCTCCGCGAGGCCGGGTTCACCGCCACACCGCAGGGGTTGCGTCTCCGTGTCTGACGACTCGACGGGGGTGGCCCGTGCCTGAGGGCGACACCGTCTTCCGGGCCGCGCGACGGCTCCACACCGCCCTGGCGGGGAAGGTCCTCACCCGGAGCGACTTCCGGGTGCCGGCGTTCGCGACGCTCGACCTCGTCGGCCGCACCGTGGACGAGGTCGTTCCCCGTGGCAAGCACCTGCTGCACCGGATCGGTGACCTCACCATCCACTCGCACCTCAAGATGGAGGGCCGGTGGGACGTCTACGCCCCCGGGGACCGATGGCGTCGCCCGGCGCACCAGGCCAGAGTGGTCCTCGACGCGACCGGCGGTGGACCGGGCAGCGCCGCCGACGTCTCCACGGTCGGCTTCACCCTCGGCGTGCTCGAGGTCGTCCCCCGCGACCAGGAGTCCGAGGTCGTCGGGTACCTCGGTCCCGATCTGCTCGGTCCCGACTGGGACGCCGACCTCGCCCTGGCGAACCTCGAGCGCGACCCGGAACGT
The DNA here is from genome assembly GCF_050585845.1 of Curtobacterium sp. AB451. Taxonomy (NCBI): domain Bacteria; kingdom Bacillati; phylum Actinomycetota; class Actinomycetes; order Micrococcales; family Microbacteriaceae; genus Curtobacterium; species Curtobacterium sp. AB451. The sequence goes on along the minus strand of NZ_JBOBQG010000002.1, from coordinate 317,362 downwards.
CCGATCGGCCTGGCACTGCTCGACCAGCGGGTGCTCGCCGGCCTCGGCAACGTGTACCGGAACGAGCTGTGCTTCCTGCGCGGCGTGCTGCCGACCCGTCCGGTGCGCGAGGTGCACGACCCGGCGCGGGTGATCGCCCTGGCGAGCCGACTCATCCTCGCCAACCGGGACCGGAACGCCCGCGTGACCACCGGAGTCGACCGGCCCGGGCGTCGCTTCTGGGTGTACGGGCGAGCGGGGAAGCCGTGCCTGCGGTGTGGGACGCCGATCCGGCACGGGGAGCTCGGCGACTCGGAGTTCACGCTGCGCGACACGTACTGGTGCCCGCGCTGCCAGACCTGATCGGCGCATCACGCACCGTGCGGGGTTGTCCGGCGGGTGCGCCGGCAACCGCTCGGTGCAAGCATGCAGCGCCGCACCGAGCGACCTTCCTCGCACCGGATCGCGAACGACGCACGGTGCGGGGCGGGCGGGGACCCCGCTCGAGGCGCCCGGCGGCGCCCAGCACCGTGCGTGGTCGGCCGCACGGTGCGAGGTTGCCCGGCCGGTGCGAGGTCAGCGGGCGGCGCACCGTGCGCGGTTGTTCGGCGGGTGCGCCGGCAACCGCTCGGTGCGAGCATGCAGCGCTGCACCGAGCGACCTTCCTCGCACCGGATCGCGAACGACGCACGGTGCGGAGCGGGCGGGGACCCCGCGCGAGGCGTCCGGCGGCGCCCAGCACCGTGCGTGGTCGGCCGCGCGGTGTGAGGTTGCCCGGCCGGTGCGGGGTCAGCGCGCCGCGCACCGTGCGAGGTTGTCCAGCCGGTGCGCCGGCGACCGCTCGGTGCGAGCTTGCAGCGCCGCACCGAGCGACCTTCCTCGCACCGGATCGCGAATGACGCACGGTGCGGAGCGCGCGCCTACGCCCGCGCCATGATCCACGCGAGCATGTACGACCGCGAGTTCGCCGAGTCGACCACCGCGTCCGGCAGGTCCCGGGCCGCACCGAGCGCCGCCCGCGCCTCCGACCGCGACGCCAACGCCCGGTACATGAGCAGGTAGTCGCCGAACTGGACGTCGTACCTGCCGTCCGGCACGGCCTCAGCGAGCACCCGGCGGATCTGCGCGGCCCCGCCGGCGGCGACGTACGACCGAGCGACGGCCGGCATCGGGATGAGTTCGATCCCCGCGGGGGCGGCCGCGGCGGCGCTGAACCACGTCGCGTGGTCCCGCTTCCCGCCCCAGGTCAGCGAGACCACCTCGTGCCGGAACTCCGGGAACGCGGACAGGTCGGGGTCGAGCACGTCCCGGCGGGCCGACGCGGCCTCGTTCGACAGCAGCCACGTGCCGACCGACTCGAGGGACGACGACCCCGAGACCGCACCCCAGAGCGCGACGCCGTTCCACGCCGAGACGGCCTCGGACGACGACTCCTGGTTGTTGCCGTCGGCGAACGGCGAGAAGCCGGACGCCCAGGAGTGCTGCGCGTACGGGTCGTAGACGCGCAGCTGTGGGAACGAGGCCGTGGCTTCCGGCGAGGCGATGTCCGCGGCGACGAGGTCGGCGACGGTGCGCCAGCGGCTGACGAGCGCGGGGTCGTCGGCGGCCAGCACCGCGGCGGCGGACAGGATGTACCCGTAGTGGAAGTGGTGGTCGTTGAACTCGTCGGAGCCGAACGAGGCCTCCTGTCCGACAAGTCCGTGCACGGTCGGGTCGTACGCGAAGCACCGGGCGGTCCGCGCCCCGCACCCGGCGGCGTCGAGCCACTGGTCGAGTTCGTCCACCACCGAGGTCTTCAGCGTGCTCGCCACCGACGGCAGGTCGAGCTCGGTCGCGAGCCGGTACAGGTTCGCGACGCGGTACAGGTCCTTCCCACCGGCGTAGCTGTCCGCCGCGTAGGACGACGCGTTCACGGTCGAGGCGTCGGCGCGCACCTGGGCGACGAGCGTCGACCGGTCGGCGGACGACACCCCGGACACATCGAGGGTGTCAGAGGGCTCGACGGTGTCGACCGCGAGCCGGAAGGCCGTGCCGGTGCAGACCGGTGCGGCGCCCTGGACGGTGTCGTAGTGCAGGCCCGTGCAGTCGAGCCCGGTCGTGCCCTGCCCGGGCTGCGGGACGAGGACGCCCGGGTCGTCGGAGCCGAAGTCGTACGTCAGCGTGGTGCGCTGCTGCCCCCGCGAGGCGCTCCGCCCGAGCGCGACGCCCGTGAGCGGCCGGGCGGCCCCGACGAGCCGGTCGGTCTGTGCTGCGGTCGCGTCGTCCGGCACGGGCAGGAGGACGATGCTGCCGCCGGCCGAGAGCGCGACCGCGTCACCGTCGATCGTGCCGTCGCGGACCACGAGCTGCCAGGTGCGACCACCGCTCGTCACGGTGCCGGTCCGGGTGCCGGTCGCGTCGATCGGCGCCGTCGTGGTGACGGTGCCGGCACGCGCGGCGGTGTAGGTCACGAGCGGCGAGCCCTCGGCGAGCACGGTGTGCCCGAGGACGGTCGCGCCGCGACGGTGCTCCACGGTCACCGACACCGCGTCGTACGCCGAGACCTCGGTCGAGGTCGCGCCGAGGTCGAGGCCGACCTGCTGCGTCGCGCCACCGGCGATGGTCTTCTCGGTGGCCGACACGACCGGGAGCCCGGCCGCGAAGCCGTCGTCGGTCACCTGCCACGAGATCGGGCTGGGGAACACGGGCTGCGGGGCGTCGCCGAACACGAGTCCGGAGAACCACCGGTTCGTCGGCGGCAGCAGGCCGTCGGCGAGGCGCATCGCGCCCGCCTTCGACGACGCGACGTCGCCGAGACGGGCGACGGCACGCGCCTGTGCCGCACCACTCGCGGAGGGTGCGGTGGTCTCGCGGGGGTGGTCCGCGCCTCCAGTCCCGGTGCACGCGGTGAGGAGCACCGCGACGGTCGTCACGACGGTGACGGCCAGGACCGGTCTGGAGGCGCGGCGCACGCCGACCCGCCGGCGCGCGTCCGGCGCCTGGTCGCGACCGGCGGACCGAGGCAGCCGGAGCACGGTCACAGGCCGATCTGCCGCGCGAAGTCGCGCACGAGGTCCGTGACGCCCGCGAGCCGACCGTCGTCCCGCAGGTGCAGGGTGGCGTCCACCGGGGTCCCGGGGCTCGTGATGCCGGTCGTCGGCGAGGCGGACAGCTCGGGGCTCTCGACGTCGACCGTGGTCTTCGCCTGCCCCTGGTCGTTCGTCTCGACGCTGACGCTCTTCACGGTCCCGCGGATCGTCGTGTCGTTCGGGAGCACGAGGTCGACCGCGGCACCGTTGCGGATCCGCCCGTAGTCCCGTGCGGTGACGATGAAGCTCGACGTCACGAAGAGGCTGTCCTCCTTGTGGATGGTGCCGAGCTCCGAACCGGCCTGCACGTAGCCGCCCGTCTTCACGTCGACCTTCGCGACGGTGCCGGAGACCTCGGCCTTGAAGGTGATGAAGCCGTCCGCGCCGATGTCGTAGGCGCTCGTCTGCGTGTTCGCGCCCACGACGCCCTTGCGGATGTCCTGCGCCAGCTGGAGGCTCTGCACCTGCAGGAGCTCGTCGCCCTTCTGGACGGTGTCGCCCTCCTCGACGTACTCCTCGGTCACGGTGCCGCCGTAGTCGGTGCCGACGGCGTACTCCTGCGCGGCGATCGCGGCCGACGTGCTCGCCACCGCGCTCTGGCGCTGGTTGAAGACGAGCGTGCACGCCGCCACGACGACGAGCACCACGATGAGTCCGGCGAACAACCGGAGTCGGTTCGTCCAGGTCATGCTGCGATCCCTTCCCGCCGGGCGGCGATCCGGTCCGTCTCACGGTTCCGGCCCTGTTCGCGGAACGCCGCGATGACGAAGGCGAGGAACACGAGGGTGTTCGTGATGTTCCACGCGGTGGCGAGCGTCAGTTGCCCGTTGTCGAGGTCGCGCCAGACGGCGACGACGCTCGTCAACGCCAGGAACACGAACACGAGCACCTGCGGGACGATGAAGTTGAACGGCGACGGCGTCCGACCGCGAGCCGCTCCCGTGACGTGCCAGGCCTGCTCCTTGCCGCACACGACGTTCCAGAGCGCGCTCGCGTAGATCGGGAACGAGACCGCTGCGAGCAGGAGCGTCTCGTACCGGAACGACCCGAGGGCGTAGAACGCGAGGAGCACCTGCACGCCGTAGAAGCCGAGGTAGAACAGCACCCACTCGCCGGCACCGATCGACAGGTTCATCGGGCGCAGGTCGAAGTAGATCTCGAGTGGCGGCACGAGCAGGAGGAGCCCGGGGACGATGCCCGTCAGGTAGAAGCTCGCGGTGACGAGGTACTGCAGCCGCTGGTCCATCGTCAGCCGGTGCTTCGGACGGAACGGGAAGTGCGTGAGCAGGATCTCGAAGCCGCCCGTGGCCCACCGGAGCTGCTGCTTCGTGAAGCCCTCGATGGTCTCCGGGGCGTCGCCGACGGCCAGGGTCATCGGGATGAAGACGGTCTTCCAGCCGCGCTCGTGGAGCATCAGGCTGGTCCAGACGTCCTCGGACTTCGAGTCGGTGTACATGCCGCCGATCTCGTCGATCGCCTCGCGGCGGAAGATGACGTTCGTCCCGACGCAGAACGCCGCGTTGAAGCGGTTCCGTCCGGGCTGGATGAACCGGTAGAACACCGTCTGCATGTACCCGGCGCCGCGGGACACCAGGTTGTGGAGGTTGCCGTACGACTGCGGCGTCTGCACGAAGGCGATGCCGTCGTCGGCGAAGAACGGCACGGTCTCGAACAGGAAGTCCGGCTTCGGCACGAAGTCGGCGTCGAACACCGCGAAGTAGTCGCCCTTGGCGAGCGTCAGCGCGTGGTTGATGTTGCCGGCCTTCGCGCCGTGCGACGAGAGCCGTCGGACGTACCGGGCCCCGAGCTCCTCGGCGAGCGCGCGGACGTCGTCGCTCCGGCCGTCGTCGAGCACCCAGGTGCGGTGCTCGCCGCGCATCGCGACCGCCGCCTGCACGGTGGCGGCGACCTTGCTGAGCTCCTCGCCGTAGACGGTGATGAAGACGTCGACCTCGACCCGACGTCCGCGGACGTGCATCGGCCAGCGGTGGGGCTGGTCGGCGGCACCGCTGCGGGCGATGGTGTCGCGGTCGAACAGGGTGTCCTGGGTGTGGTGGAACGCGAAGTCCCGGGGGTCGGAGCCACCGGACAGGATCGTCCACATCGACAGGAGCGCCTGTCCGACGAGCACGCTCTCGGCCACGATCACGAGCCCGTACGGCAGGAAGTCGCCGCGGTTGGCCGGATCGAGCAGGAACACCGCGTACGCCATCACGCCGAGCGTGGCGACGAGCACGATGAGGACCATCACGGGGCTGTGCGCGCGGCTATCCGCCCGGGGTCGGACGTAGGGCACCGGCTCGGTCTGCCGGCGGCGGCGGGCCCGCTCGCGGTCACGCGGGGTGAGCGGGGCGGGGAGCTGGAAGTCCGGGGACTGCAGCTCGTCGGTCGTGCGGGCGGGCGGTTGGAGTCGCGTCGGGGTACGACGGACGTCCGGCGGTGCGGACATGGCGTGGTCTCCTGTCGGGTTCGGAGAGGACTCACGCGTCGTCGAGCGCAGGCGCCGACGCATCGTGAGACGGGCGTCGGCGGCTGCGGCGACATGGATCCGGACCCTCGGGAGGTCCGGCCGGCGAGGACTAGGGATCCTCGGCCGGCGGGGTCGCGACCGTGGGTGCGGTCGCGGTGTTCGGTGTTTCGTGTCGTGGAGCGGTCGTGCTCCCGACGGCCCGTCGCCGTCGGTCCTGCGATCGTAGGGCGGCCCACGGGGCCGCTTCGTGACGAACGTGTGAACACGGGCCCGGGCGGGGTGATCGTGCGGTTTCCCGCAACGGACGCGACGGGAAGCGGACAGCCCCGACGGCCGGGCGGCCCGCCCGGCCGCGTGTCAGGCCGCCGAACGGTCCGTGGCGGGGCGGCGGCGGAGAGCCGCGTCGAGGACCGCCGGCGGGTTGTACTGCTGGTCGAGCCGCCCGACGTCGGTGCCCGGCGGGACGATCGCGTCGATGCGGTCGAGGACCTCGTCGGAGAGCGCCACGTCGGCGCCGGCGAGCAGGTCGTCGAGCTGCTCCGTCGAGCGCGGGCCGATCAGGGCGCTCGTGACGCCGGGGTGCGCGATCGCGAACGCCATCGCGAGGTGGGTCATCCGGATGCCGGTCTCCTCGGAGAGTGCGACGACCTGTTCCACGGCGTCGATCCGTCGCTCGTCGCGGTTGTGCCGGAACATGGTCGCGCGGGCGAGGTCGGTGTCCTGCCCCTTCCGGAACCGGCCGGTCAGCATGCCGCCGGCGAGGGGGCTCCAGACGAGGGCTCCCATGCCGTGGCGCTGGACGGTCGGGAGGACCTCGCGCTCGATGCCCCGGTTGAGGATCGAGTAGGTGGGCTGTTCGGTGCGGAATCGTTCGAGGCCACGGCGCTCGGACGTCCACTGCGCCTCGACCTGCATCGACGCGGGGAAGTCCGAGCTGCCGATCGCCCGGACCTTGCCGCTGCGGACCAGGTCGGTCAGTGCGGACAGGGTCTCCTCGAGGTCGACCGTGTCGTCGGGTCGGTGCGCCTGGTAGAGGTCGATGTGGTCGGTCCGCAGACGGCGGAGCGACCCCTCCACCGCCTGCATGATCCACCGCCTCGAGTTTCCCCGGCGGTTCGGGTCGTCGCCCATCGGGCCGTTGAACTTCGTGGCGAGGACGACGTCGTCGCGTCGCCCGACGAGTGCCTTGCCGAGCAGTTCCTCGGAGCCGCCCTGCGAGTAGCGGTCGGCGGTGTCGATGAGGTTGATGCCGGCGTCGAGTGCACGGTGGACGATGCGGATCGAGTCCTGTTCGTCGCCGTTGCCGATGGTGCCGTCGGTGCCGAGCATCATGGCGCCGAGCGCGAAGGGGCTGACCTGGATGCCGGTGCGGCCGAGGGTGCGGTACTGCATGTGCGGTTCCTCCTGTCGATGGCGTCCCGGGGCTCGGTGCCGTATCGTGAACCGAAGTGGAACGCTCTTCCGGAACTATACGGAATGGTTTTCCGTTTACGCAAGAGGAGGACTCCGTGCGCGCCGACGCCCGACGCAATGCCGACGCCCTGACCGACGCCGCCAAGGCCGTCTTCGCGAGCGACGGGGTGGACGCCCCCGCGAAGCTGATCGCCGACCGGGCCGGCGTCGGCGTCGGCACGCTCTACCGGCGGTTCCCGCAGCGCTCGGACCTCGTCGTCGCCGTGTTCCAGCGGGCGGTCGAGTCGACGGCGGCCGCCGCGGACGAGCTCGCGGCGGCGCACGCTCCCGACGAGGCGCTCGCCCGCTGGCTGCAGCGGTTCACCGAGTTCGTCGCGACGAAGCGGGGACTCGCCGCGGCCCTGCACTCCGGGGATCCGGCGTTCGCAGCCCTGCCCGAGTACTTCGTCGGTCGGCTCGGCGGCGCGCTCGGCGGACTCCTCGATGCGGCGGCCGAAGCCGGGACGATCCGTCCCGACGTGGACGCCCAGCAGCTCCTGCACGCGGTGGCGGACCTGTGCCACGGGGCCGCGTCGATCGAACAGAGCCAGATGCTCGTCGGACTGCTCGTGGACGGCCTCCGCTACCGCGCGACGGTCTGACCGACCGGGTGGAGGCGCTCGGCCGCGGTCGCCCGCACGGCCTCGGTCACGCGTTCGAGCAGCGGCGAGGCCAGGTTCCAGCGCTGCCACCACAGCGCCACGTCCGCGCGGCGCCCGGGGGTGAGTTCGACGAGGTCGCCGTGCTCGAGGGCGTCGAGGCACTGGGCCTCCGGCAGCATCCCCCAGCCGAAGCCGAGCGACACCGCACGGGCGAAGTCCGCCGAGGTCGGGACGAAGTGTCTCGGGCCGGACGGGGCGTGCCCGAGCACCCGGCGCAGGTACCCCTGCTGCAGGTCGTCGTCACGGTCGTAGTCCACCAGGGGCACGCGGTCGAGGAGTCGCGTCATCCGCTGCTCGCTGTCGACACCCGGCAGGTACCGCGCGACGAACGACGGGGAGGCCACCGCCCGGTACCGGTCGATCCCGAGCGGCACCGAGGAACAGCCCTGCACGGGTTCGGCCTCGGCCGTGACGGCGGCCATCACCGTGCCCGCGCGGAGGAGTTCGGCGGTGCGGTCCTGGTCCTCGCGGTGCAGATCGAACACGACCTCGGTGTCGGCGCGCACGAGGGCGAGCGCGTCGAGGAACCACGTGCCGAGCGAGTCGGCGTTCACCGCGAGCGGGATCGACGGCACGACCGACTCCCCGCCGCCGAGCGCCCGCGCGGTCTCCTCGTCGAGCAGCTGCGCCTGACGTGCGTGGCGGAGGACGACCTCGCCGTCGGGGGTCGGGCGGACCGGTGTCGTCCGCTGCAGGAGCACCCGGCCGACCTGCTGCTCCATCGACTTGATCCGCTGCGACACCGCCGACGGGGTGATGGACAGCGCCCGGGCAGCGGCGTCGAGGGTGCCGTGGTCGACCGCGGCGAGGAGGGTCTCGAGGTGTTCGCGCTGCAGCCCTGGCATGCAGCTGAGCTTACGCAGCATCAGGAACGTGAGCTGTACTGCATCAGGGTGCGCTCCTACGCTCGAACCGTGACCGCCCTCCTCCCCATGCTCGCCGGCCTCGGCACCGGACTCGCGCTCATCGTGGCGATCGGCGTGCAGAACACGTACCTGCTGCGCCTCGCGGTGACCTCGTCCGTGCGGGTCGTCGCGGCCGCGGTCGTCGTCTGCGCCGTGTCCGACGCCGTGCTCATCCTGGCGGGGGTGCTCGGCGTGGGGGTCGTGGTCGAGCGCCTCCCGGTCGCGCTCGTCGTCATCCGCTTCGTCGGGGCGGCGTTCCTCGTGACCTACGGGGTGCTCGCGGCCCGTCGTGCGCTGTGGCCGTCGGGCGAGTCCCTGCGGGTCGAGTCCGAGGCGGCGGACGACGGCGTGCCGGTGGCGATCGCGTCCGGGAACGCGCCCGCGGACGAACACTGCGCCCCGTCAGGACCGGCCGCAGTGTCCGGTGCGGGGCGCGGTGCGGCCGTCCACCCGGCCGGGGCCGGTGCCGCGGCGACGGCCCCGACGACGGTGGCTGCGGGGCGGACGCGCACCGCGCCTCCTGGACGAGCCGCGACCGTGCGGACGGCCGTCGTGACGATGCTCCTGTTCACCTGGGCGAACCCGCACGTGTACCTGGACACGCTCGTGTTCCTCGGCTCGGTCGCGAACCAGCAGGGGCCGGCGGACCGGTGGTGGTGGACGGCCGGGGCGGCCCTCGCGAGCTGCCTGTGGTTCGGTGCGCTCGGGTTCGGCGGACGGCTCCTGCGACCGCTGTTCGCGAAGCCGCTGACGTGGCGCGTGTTCGACGGTCTCGTCGCGCTCGTCATGCTGGGCTTCGGCGCGACGCTCGCGCTCGGCGCCTGACGCGGCGCCGACGTGGGGCCGCGTGGCCGCGTGGCCGCGTGGCCGCGTGGAACCAGGTTTCCGACACCGAACCAGCCCCTGCGCGTGGTTCGGTGTCGGAAACCTGGTTCGACCCGTCCGCCAGCGCCCGCGCCCGCGCCCGCGCCCGCGCTCGCGCCCGCCACCGCCGGGCGACGCACCGCCCGCCGCAGCGCCCGCGCCCGCGCCGCCCTACTGCAGGCCCTTGCCCACCCGGCTGTTGCGACGGCTGTAGCCGAAGTAGATCGCGAACCCGATCACGAGCCAGATGACGAACCGCAGCCACGTCTCGACCTCGAGGTTCAGCATCAGCCAGAAGCACAGCACCGCCGACACGATCGGCAGCACCGGCGACCACGGCACCCGGAAGGCGCGCGGGGCGTCCGGACGCGTGCGACGCAGCACGACGATGCCGATCGACACCAGGACGAACGCCGACAGCGTGCCGATGTTGATCATGCCCTCGAGCTTGTCGACCGCCGTGAAGCCGGCCAGCAGTGCCACGACGACGCCCGCGACGACCTGCACGCGCACGGGGGTCTGCGTCTTCTCGTTCGTCTTCGAGAACCAGCGCGGCAGCAGGCCGTCGCGGCTCATCGAGAACACGATGCGGGACAGACCGAGCAGCAGCACCATGACGACCGTCGTGAGACCGATCAGGGAGCCGATCGCGATGATCCCGGCGGCCCACGGCAGGCCGACGATGGAGAAGGCCGAGGCGAGGGACGGCGCGTCCTCCTGCGCCAGACGCTGGTACGAGACCATGCCGGTGATGACGATGCTGACGCCCACGTAGAGCAGCGTCACGATGCCGAGGCCGATGAAGATGCCGCGGGGCAGGGTCTTCTGCGGGTTCTCGGTCTCCTCGGCGCTCGTCGCCACGACGTCGAAGCCGATGAAGGCGAAGAACACGAGGGACGCCGCGGCGAGCAGACCGAAGACGCCGTACTGGGCGGGCTCGGACCCCGTGAACCAGGACACGAGCGACTGGGTCCAGACGCTCCCCTCGGCACCCTTGGCGGGTTCGGCCGGCGGGATGAAGGGGGTGAAGTTCGCGGCCTTGACGAAGAACGCACCGGCCACGATGACGAAGACGACGATCGCGACCTTGATGATCGTGATGACGGCCGAGACCCGGCTCGACAGTCGGGTGCCGAAGGCGAGCAGGACCGTGAAGATGCCGACGATGAGCACCGGCCCCCACGTGAACGGGACCGGGCCGAGCTGGATCGTGCTCGGCAGGGCCACGCCGAACACGTTGAACGCCTCGCTGAGGTAGATCCCCCAGTACTTCGCGATCACGGCGCTGGCAGTGAGCGTCTCGAGGATGAGGTCCCAACCGACGATCCACGCGAGGAGCTCGCCCATCGTGGCGTAGGTGAACGTGTAGGCGGAGCCGGCGACCGGGATCGTCGACGCGAACTCGGCGTAGCACATGATCGCCAGGCCGCACGTGACGGCGGCGAGCAGGAACGAGATGATCACGCCGGGACCGGCGAAGTTCGCGGCGGCGTTCGCGCCGACCGAGAAGATGCCGGCGCCGACGGCGACGGCGATGCCCATCGCCGCGATGTCGAAGGTCTTCAGCGACCGTTTGAGGGAGCGCCCCTTCTCCTCGGAGTCAGCGAGGGACGCCTCGATCGACTTGATGCGGAGCTTCGGTGCCATGGGGTGGTTCCCGTCATCGGCTGGCGGCGGACCCCGCGAGAGTACTGGTGTACCACCCCGGCACGCAAACGGCGGGGATGTCCCGTTCCGGGCCGGGAGGCGCGGCTCGGCTCAGGCGGATCGGCGCCAGTCCGACAGGAACCGGGCTCCGGCCTCGTCGTGGATCACGCCGTCCGGTGCCGTGAGGACCGGGTACGGCGTGGCCGGGACCCCGTCGGACGGACGGACGTCGACGTGCGCGACCTCGTGCCCGTTCGCGTGCAGCCAGTCCGCCATCGCGTAGTCGCTCCGGGAGTCGCCCATCGTCCGCCACGCGAGCGGCAGCTCGCCGTCCTGCGCGAGGAGCTCGAGCGACCGCTCGGCACCCATGTCCTTGCCGCTGCGATCGGACTCGACGTCGGTCGAGATGATCGTCGGGTCGATGCGCCACTGCACGGCCCCGGCGGCGTCGGGGCGGACGTCGTCGAGCCGTCGGACCCCGAGCCCGCGGCGCTCGAGCGCCGCCATCGCCTTCGCGTCGAACTCCGGCTGGCGCGCGAGGTACGTCTGGTTCGGCACCTCGACGCGCTGCTCGATCGACACCATGGCGCGCTTGGTCTCGTCGAAGAACACCAGGTCGGCGTACTCGTCGCGGACGAGCTCCCGCATCTCGTCGGCGTAGTCCCTCGGCAGGGCGAGGTCCTCGGCGACGGTCAGCTCGCCCATGCCGCCCTCGTACTGCGGCCCGATCGAGCACCACACGGCGCCCTTCTCGCACACGGCGTGCACGCGGCCGCCGGCGGCGAGACCCCCCTCGAGGAGCGGTCCGACGACCTCCTGCCGGATGAAGGCGTCGCTGCGGCCGGTGTTGAAGACGACCGGGATGCCCTCGGCGGCGAGCGCGACGAGGTCCTGGACGATGCTCGGGATCGCGATGGTGCGCGAGACGGGGCTGGCGATGGGCCCGTCGACGTCGAGCAGGAGGCCGAGACGAGGTGCGTTCACGACGACCATCCTTGCAGCCCCGGTGGTCAGCGCCGTGCGTTCGTCCGCACCGTGAGGCGGTCGAGCAGCTCGCCGAGCGCCTCGGGGGCGGGGACGTGTCCCTGTCCGGGCACCTCGGTGTACTCCGACCCCGGGACGGCCTCGACGACCGCGCGTGCCGCCTGCCGCATCCACTCGAGCCCGTCGCCACCCGCCGCGACGAGGACCGGCACGCCCACGGCCGCGGCCACCCGCTCGGGGATCGCGAGGCCGTTGAGCACCCGGACGTCGCGGCTCAGGACGTGCGCGTCGACGACGAGGGAGCGCCACAGCGAACCCTTCAGCCGGAGCGCCGTGATCTGGCCCATCGGGACGCCGAGGACGTGCGCGAGGAACGCCCGGACAGCCTGGGCCCGACGACCGCTCGCGACGTGCTCGTCGAGCGCATCGGCGAACACGACGTCGTCGGCGTGCGGGTCGACCGTGGCGCGGTAGGGCGGTTCCCACAGCACGGCGGCGTCGAGTCGGACCCCGCCCGCGATCGCGTGCAGCACCACCCCGGCGCCGACGCACAGGCCGACCGCGGTGATCGGCCCCTCGACGTCGGCGACGACGGCCGCGAGGTCCTCGACCTCGCGCTCGATCGACCACGGTTCGGTGTCGCCGCTCGAGCCGCGGCCGCGCCGGTCGTAGGTGAGCACCCGGTAGCGGTCGCGGAGCGTCGCGGTCAGTGCGGTGACGAAGGGGGTGCCGTGGTGGTCGAACGCCCCGCCGACGACCACGAGCGCGGGGCCCGCTCCGGCGTCCGACACGGCGAGCACCGTGCCGTCCGCGGAGACGACCGTGCGGTCGACGTGCTGGTCCATGGGGGTCCTCGAAGGTGGTTCGACCGCGGTGTGCCGCAGGTGTGCGTGGGTCCTTCGGGTCTGGTCCGTGGCGGGTCGGTTGTGTCGAGCATGACAGCACCGCGCCGCCACGTCGACACCCGCAACCAGGGGGAGGACGCCCGTGCGCCCGCCCGGGCTCAGACGAGCGCGGTCGTCCCCACCGACTCCCGCTCGAGCAACGACCGCTTCACGTCGAGCCCCCATGCGAACCCGCCGAGGGTGCCGTCGGTCCGCAGCACCCGGTGGCACGGCACGAACAGCGCCGGGGCGTTCCGGGCGCAGACGCTCGCCGCGGCGCGGACCGCGTCGGGTCGCCCCATCGCCGCCGCGAAGCCGGTGTAGGTGAGCGTCGTGCCCGCGGGGACCAGTCGGAGCTGCCGCCACCCCTCGGTGAAGAGCTCCGTGCCGAACTGCCGCACGGGCACCTGCATCGCGTGGTCGACCTCGCCCGCGTAGAAGGCGTCGACGGCATCGGCCGAGGCCACCCGCCCGTCGGTGACGCGGTCGGGTCGGTGTCGGTCGGCGAGGCGCGCGAGGATGCGCTCGACCGAGTCGGTCCAGCCCGAGGCGAGGACACGGCCCTCGGTGTCCTCGAGCACGGTGAAGGGGCCGTCGGGGGTGTCCAGGGTCTGGATCGTCGCGTCGGTCATCGTTCGTCCTTCCGGGCGGCCGGAGCCGCGGTCGTCGTGCTGGTCGGCACGGTCGTCGCCGTCGCGCGGTCGATGATCGGTCGCCAGCAGTGCATGGTGAGGTAGCTCCGCCACGGCGCCACCTGCTCAGACCATAGGGAGAGCTCGCGCGCCGAACCGGGCAGACCGAGTTCCTGTGCACCGTTCCGCACGGCGAGGTCGCTGTGGAGGAAGACGTCCGGGTGGTGGCGGACCCGGAGCGCCACGTAGTCGGCGGTCCAGGGACCGATGCCCTTCACCGCGAGGAGCCCGGCGCGCAGCTCGTCGAGCGACTGGCCGGCGTCGACCACCAGCGATCCGTCGGCGAGCGCGACGGCCACCCGCAGGATGGTGTCCACGCGGGCCGCCGGTCCGCGCAGGACCTCGTGCCCCCGCGCGGCGATCACGGCGGCGGACGGGAAGAGCAGGCCGTCCGGCGCGATCGCGGACGGCACGGGCGCACCGAGCGCCGCCACCAGCCGGGTCTGGGCCGTCCGGGCCGCCGCGACGGACACCTGCTGGCCGATGAGCGTGCGGAACACGATCTCGTGCGGGTCGACCGCGCCCGGCAAGCGGATGCCGGGCACGCGCCGGACGGCGCCAGTCAGCTCGGGCACCGCGCCGAGGACGGCGTCGACCGCCTCCGGGTCGGCGTCGAGGTCGAAGTACGACCGCACCCGGGCCACGAGCGTCGGCAGGTCGGAGAGGTCCGTGACGCGCACGCGCAGGTCGATCCCGGTGCCCCGCCCGTCCGCGCTCGGAACCGCGGCCGACGCGCTGAACCAGGCCGCGCCTCCTGGCAGGTCGAGCACCCGTCCGTACGACGTGACCCGCCCCGCGTCGCCGACCTCGACCTGTTCCGTGCCCGCCAGGGCGTGGAGGGCGTGCCAGTCGAGGAGTCCCTGCGCGTCGAACGGCGCCCGTGCCGGCAGGTGCACGTGCAGCGCCCCGTCCACCACCGGTCGCGTCGTGCGCCGCGCGCGGAGCTCGGTCGGGGTGACCGCGAAGACCTCGCGCACGGTGTCGTTGAACTGGCGGACGCTCGCGAACCCGGCGGCGAACGCGACGTCCGCGACGGGCAGGTCGGACGACGTGAGCAGGGTCCGTGCCGTCTGCGCGCGGTGTGCCCGGCTGAGTGCCTTCGGTCCGGCGCCCAGCTCGGCGGTCATGATGCGGTTCAGCTGCCGTTCCGAGTAGCCGACGCGGGCCGCGAGGCCGGGGACCCCGTCGCGCTCGACGACGCCGTCGAGCACCAGCCGCATCGCCCGTCCGGCGACGTCCTCGCGCACGTCCCACTCGGGGCTGCCCGGGGTCGCCTCGGGCAGGCAGCGCTTGCACGCGCGGTAGCCGGCGAGGTGCGCCGCCGCGCTCGTGCGGTAGAACGTGACGCCGGCCGCGCCGGGGGTCCGGGCCGGACACGAGGGTCGGCAGTAGATGCCGGTGGAGTGCACGGCGGTGACGAACTGCCCGTCGAACCGGGCGTCGCGCGAGGCGACGGCGCGGTGGCGCTCGGCGTGCAGGGCGTCTGGTGCGGTGGACATGCCTCCAGCCTGACACGGGTCACCGACATCGACTGGCGGGAATCGGACACGGCAGCGGACGTCCGTCGGCGCGGGACGGGACCGGGAGGCGCGGCTAGCGTGGGGTGCGTGACCCTGGTGGACGACGTGGCCGGCTCCGGCGACCTGCCCTGCCGGACCGACGTCGAGATCGCGCTGCTGCTGGTGTCCCGGCGGCACCGGTACGAGGGGCGACCGGCGGACGGTGCGCTGCCGGTGGTCGACGGCGAGCCGGACGACATGCGCGGGCACGTCGAGCTGCGCGCGGGGCTCGGGATCGTCGGCGACCGCTACTTCGCGTCGCGGGCGCACGTGCACGCCTCGGTGACCCTGATCGGCCTCGAGGGACTCGAGGCCGTCGGCACCGCTCTCGGCGCGGACGTCGACCCGGCCGCGACCCGACGCAACGTGTTCCTCCGCGGGGCGGACGTCGAGGCGCTCCGGGGCGAGCCGTTCTCCCTGCAGAGCGTCGGCCACGCCCCCGTGCTGTTCCGCGGCTACCGGCCGGCGAACCCGTGCGCCTGGATGGACCACGAGGTGGCCCCGGGGGCGTTCCGGGCGATGCGCGGGCGGGGCGGGGTGCGGTGCGACCCGGAGTCCGACGGCGTCCTCGCCCTCGGACCCGCGGTGCTCCGCACGACCCGCCCCGTCCCGCTCGGCTGACCGGCGGCCGCGCCTCGGTGCGGGGGTGCCGAGACTCGGCTCCGCGGACTCTTCCGCGGCGCCGCAGTCCGCGCTGCGTCCGCCGAGCCGAGACTCGGCCCAGCCGGCTACGCCGTGAGCGCCGACTCGATGGCGAGTGGGCGCAGCGCCGGCTACGCCGTGAGCGCCGACTCGATCGCGTCGACGAACGCCGGCAGGTCGTCCGGGTTCCGCGACGTGATGAGGACGCCGTCGACCTGGACCTCCCGGTCGACCCACTCGGCGCCGGCGTTCCGCACGTCGGTCTGCAGCGACGGGAACGACGTGATCGTCTTCCCCGACACGACGCCGGCCTCGATGAGGGTCCACGGGCCGTGGCAGATCGCGGCGACGGGCTTGCCGGCCTCCGCGAACGCCTGCACGAGGGACACCGCCTGCTGGTCGGTGCGGAGGGTGTCGGCGTTGATGGTGCCACCGGGGACGACGAGCGCGTCGAAGGAGCCCGCGTTGACACCGGCGATGGTGGTGTCCGGGTCGACCGACTTGCCCGGGTCCTCGTCGCCGATGAGGGTCGTGATCGGGCCGGTCTCCTGCGCCGCCACCGTCACGGTCGCGCCGCGCTCGCGGAGCTGGTCGATGGGGACGACGATCTCGTCCTGCTCCACACCGGAGTTCGTCGCGATGACGAGGATCTTCTTGCCGTCGAGTGCTGCCATGGTCGTTCCTTCCGCGGCCCGGTCGTTCCGGCCGCACGACCACGTTCGTCCACGGGGGCTGGAAGCGTCCGCAGGTGGACAGCCGAGGCCGCGGGCCCAGCCGCGGAGGCCGGCTCAGCCGTGGAGTCGGGCTCAGCCGCGGATGCGGAACGCAGTCCCCTCGCGCTCGACCGTGATGCCGTCGTACCCCGTCACCCGGTACAGCCCGGCCGTGACGTCGGCGTCGAGCGTGCCGACGACCACCGTGGTCGCGCCCGAGGCGATCGCGGCCTCGAGCCCGGCGGGGGCGTCCTCGAACGCCACGCAGTCGGCAGCGTCGACGCCGAGCAACGCCGCGCCGCGCAGGTAGCCGTCCGGGTGGGGCTTGCCGTGCTCGACGTCCTCCGACGGCACGAACGCCCCGGGCATGGCCAGTCCTGCGGCAGCCATGCGTCCGGCGGCGAGGTCCCGCGGCGCACTCGTCACGAGCGCCACCGGGACGCCGGCCGCGAGCAGCCGGTCGACGAACGCCGCGGCGCCGGGGATCTCGGCGATGCCCTCGGTGCTCGCGCTCTCCTCGGCGACGAGCGAGTCGGCGATCCGCACCTGCTCGTCGTGGTCGAGGTCGGGCAGGAAGCGCTCGATCGTGCTGATCGCCTGGCGGCCGTGCGAGAACGCGAGGATCTCCGCCGGGTCGATGCCGTGCCGCTCGCCGAACCGGGACCAGGTCGCCTCGACCACCGCGGTCGAGTCGACGAGGGTCCCGTCCATGTCGAAGAGGACCCCGGACGCCACGATGTCGATCACGCGCCCGACCCTAGCCTGCCGCCCCGGTCACTCGCCGGGGTCCGGCACGCGGCGCCGGTCACTCGCCGGGGTCCGGCACGCGGCGCCGGTCACTCGCCGGGATCGGGTGCCCGCACGTACCGGGTCAGCAGCACGCCGTCGCGCCCGAGCAGCACGTGGGCCGGTCGGAAGCGCCGCAGCTCGTTCGACCCGCCGTGCGTGATGCGCGGGCCGGCACCGCCCTCGAGCGTCGGGTCGACCGTCAGGGTGAGTTCGTCCACGAGGTCCGCCGCCACGAGCGCGCCGAAGAACGACGGCCCGCCCTCGCAGTGGACCGTGCCGAGGCCGCGCGCCACCAGGGCGTCGCGGAGCCGCGCGGGGTCGACGGTGTCCGGGTCGTCGTCGGCGCTGCACGGCACGACGTCCGCGACCGCTGCGAGCGCCGAGGCCGCGGGTGACCCGGCCGCCGACGCCGAGGTGAGGACGATCGGTCGTACCGGGGCCTCGGTGAAGATCCGGGACGCGGGCTCGAGGGACAGCGACCCGGACACGATCGCGAACACCGGGTGGTCGGGCAGCCCGTGCGACCGCCGCCAGGTGACGTCAGCGTCGTGCAGCACCATCGGCCCGTAGCCCTCGTCGCGGACGGTCCCGGCGGCGACGAGCACCACGTCGGCCACCCGGCGCAGCAGGTCGAACACGCGCAGGTCGTCCGGGCCGCCGAGCGACCCGGACACGCCGTCCCCCGCGGCGGTCGCCGACCCGTCGAGCGTCGTCACGAAGTTCACGCGCAGCCAGGGGGCGACGGCGTCGGCGGTGTACAGCTCGAGCAGGTCGTCGTCGGACAGGTCGCCGATCGACTGCGGCAGGCCGGTCACGTGTTGTGCCGCGCTTCCACCGGTTCGCGCCAGCCGAGCGTCGCCTCCAGCATCCGCATCGCGTCGACGCTCTCGGGCACGTCGTGCATCCGGACGATCCGGGCGCCGAGCATCGCGCTCACGGTCGCGACGGCGAGCGACCCGGCCAGCCGTTCACCGCGGGGCCGACCGAGCGACTCCCCCACGAAGTCCTTGTTCGACACCGCCGCGAGCACCGGGTAGCCGAGCGCCACGACCTCGGGCAGGCGCCGGGTGAGCTCGAGCGTGTGCCGGGTGTTCTTGTTCAGGTCGTGCCCCGGGTCGACGATGATCCGCGACTCCGGGACGCCGGCGGCGAGGGCCCGGTCGACGCGCTCCCGCAGGAAGTCGACCACCTCGGTCGTGACGTCGCCGTACTGCGGCGGCGCGGGCAGCGGACGACGGGGCTCGGCCAGCGAGTGCGTGATGACGACGGTCGCGTCCGAGTCGGCGACGACGGCCGCCATCCGCGGGTCGGACAGCCCGGTCGTGTCGTTGACGACGCTCGCGCCGGCCTCGATCGCGGCGGCCGCGACCTCGGGGCGGAACGTGTCCACGCTGATCGTCACGTCCGACTCCTGCGCGAGTTGCCGGACCACCGGCACCACGCGGTCGATCTCGTCGGCCGCCGGGAGCTCGGGCCCTGGGGCGAACTTCACGCCGCCGATGTCGACCCAGTCCGCGCCCTGCTCGGCGGCCCGAACCGCCGCCTCGACGGCACGGTCCAGCGCGAACGTGGCACCCCGGTCGTGGAACGAGTCGGGGGTGCGGTTCACGATCGCCATCACGGCGACGCGGTGGTCGAAGTCGTAGGTGCGGCGTCCGATGGTGCGCACCGGTTCGCGCAGGGCGGGCACGACCCAGCCGGGTGCCGTCGCGGGGGCCGGGAGGCGCGACCCGGCACGTTCCGTCGTCATGCGTCCGCCCCGTGGCCGGTCCCGGCGGCGCCGGCGCCGATCAGGGCGATCGCCTCGGCCCGGCCGGCGGCGTCCGCGAGGCTCCCCGTCGCCGCGACGGTGACGGTCGTCGATCCGGTCTGGCGTTCGCCACGGGTCGTCACGCACTGGTGCTGCGCGTCGAGCACGACGAGGACACCGGCCGCCGCGAGCCCGTCCGCGATCGTCGTCGCGACCTGCTCGCCGAGCCGCTCCTGCAGCTGCGGACGGGAGGCGACGGCGTCGAGCACGCGGGCGAGCGTGCCGAGTCCGATGAGCCGCTCCCCCGGCGCGTAGGCCAGGTGGGCCACGCCGAGGAACGGGAGGAGGTGGTGCTCGCAGACGGAGCGGAACTTCACGTCCCGGACGATCACGAGCTGGCCGCGGTCCGCCGGTTCGGCGTGCACGGTGCCGTCCCGCGCGATCGCCACCGCGTCGGTGCCGATGCCGGAGAAGAACTCGGCGTAGGACTCCGCGACGCGGGCGGGCGTCCGTGTGAGTTCCGCGCGGTCGGGGTCGTCGCCGATCGCGAGCAGCAGCTCGCGGACGGCGGACTCGATGCGCGCTCGGTCGAGACGTTGGTTCACCCGTCCATCCAACACCAGCCCTGGCCGCAGAACGCGAGCGGCCGCCGGGCGAGACGTACCCCGTCCAGGCGCGCCGCGCCTCCCGGAAATCCCTGTAAGGAAGCTGTGACGTGCCGGAAACCCAGCGCCCTTTAAGCTTGTTCGGTGAGCGCCCCGCAGACCGACACCACACCCCGGAACCGCTTCGCGACCGGCCTCGACCGCTTCTTCTCGATCACGCACCGCGGATCGACGATCCCCCGCGAGATCCGCGGTGGACTCGTCTCCTTCGTGACGATGGCGTACATCGTCATCCTCAACCCGCTCATCCTCGGCGGGTTCAGCCAGGACCAGGCGCCGCAGGACGTCGTCGGCGGGTGGCTGCAGAACGCCCAGGTCGCCGCTGCGACGGGGCTCGTGGCCGGCCTCATGACGATCGCGATGGGGCTCATCGCGAACCTGCCGTTCGGCATCGCCGCGGGACTCGGGATCAACTCGTTCCTCGCCGTGAGCGTCGTGCACCAGGTGACGTGGGCCGAGGCGATGGGGCTCGTCGTCATCAACGGCGTCGTGATCGTGATCCTGGCGTTGACCGGCATCCGGACGATGATCTTCACGGCCGTGCCCGCGCAGCTCAAGGCCGCGATCACCGTCGGCATCGGCCTGTTCATCGCGTTCATCGGCCTCGTCGACTCGGGCTTCGTCCGCACCACGAAGAACGCCTCGCCGCCGCTGCAGCTCGGCGAGGACGGCTCGATCGCGGCGCTGCCGACCATCGTGTTCCTGATCGGCCTCGTCATCATCGGCACGCTCATGGCCCGCAAGGTCCGCGGCGCCCTGCTCATCGGCATCGTGGCGACCACGGTCATCGCGATCATCCTGCAGGCGATCTTCAAGGTCCCGACCTCGGTCGACTCCCCCACCGGCTGGAACCTCAACGCCCCCGGCCTCCCCAGCGCCCTGTTCGCGGTGCCGGACCTGTCGCTCGTCGGCCACGCGGACGTCTTCGGCGCCTTCACCCGCATCGGCCCGATCGCCGCGTCGATGCTCGTCTTCACCCTGGTCTTCACGAACTTCTTCGACGCCATGGGCACGATGACCGGCCTCGCGAAGGCCGCCGGCGTGGCGAACGCCGACGGCACGTTCCCGCGGCTGAAGTCGGCGCTGGTCGTCGAGGGTGCCGGTGCGATCGCCGGTGGCGGCGCCTCGGTGTCGTCGAACACCGTGTTCATCGACTCCGCCGCCGGCATCGGCGAGGGTGCCCGCACCGGGATGGCCTCGGTCGTCACCGGCCTGCTGTTCCTGGCCTCGATGTTCCTCACGCCGCTCACCCAGGTGGTCCCGCTCGAGGTCGCCGCCGCCGGACTCGTCGTCGTCGGAGCGCTCATGGTGGCGCAGGTGAAGGACATCGACTGGACCGACTTCGGGGCGGCGCTGCCGGCGTTCCTGACGATCGTGATCATGCCGCTGACCTACTCGATCGCGAACGGCATCGGCGCGGGCTTCATCAGCTGGGTGCTCATCAAGCTGCTGTCCGGGCGCGGTCGGCAGGTGTCGTGGCTGCTGTACGTCGTGGCCGCGGGCTTCCTGCTGTACTTCGCGCGCGGGCCGATCGAGACGCTGCTCGGCGTCGGCTGACGCGGGGCTCCGCGCACGGGGCGCTGCACACGTTCGTCCCGCGTCGCCCCGCGCCGCACCGCCCGCCCCGCCGCGCCGCCCGCCGCGCCGCCCGCCCCGCCGCGCCGCCCGCCCCGCGTTAGCACAACCAAAGCCGCCCCGAACCACGGACAGCCGTGGTCCGGGGCGGTTGTGGTTGTGCGGCGGTGCGGCAGCCGGGAGGCGCGGCCTCAGTCCGGCAGGTCGGTCGGCGTCGCCTCGTGGTGACGCCGACCCTGGGTGCGCCGGTCCTCCTTCATGCCCGCCTCGAACAGGTGCTTGCGGCCCTGCACGAGCTCGTCGCGCGCGGTCCGCTCCAGCTCCTTCGCGAGGGCGTAGTATCCGTCGTCGTAGTCCTCGACGATCTGGAACGTCCAGCGGCCGCCGATGACGTTGCGCCCGACGAGCTCGCGGTCGATCCGGTCCGCCAGCTCGGCGTGCCCGGCATCCCGGAGTTGGTCGACCGCCTCCCCCAGGTCGAGGTCCGCCTTCCCCGTCAGCCGGTGGAACCCGTACAGCAGCCCGCGGGCGTGCTCCATCGTCTCGAGGGCGGCGGACAGCGTCCCGAGCGCCTCGACGGTGGCGTCCGAGACCCCCTCGGGCACGCGGTGCTGCTCGTCGGGACCCTGTGCGTCGTCGTGCAGTGCGTCGTTCGTCATGGGTCCCGTCTACCGGACCACTGCTCGGACACCTCCGAGCAAGCGGTGTCGGGGCGGCGGGGTACGGTTCGGGCATGACCAGGTGGGTCGCGCTGCTGCGCGGGGTGAACGTCAACGGGATCACGATCACGAGCGCCGACCTCGCGGCGCTGTTCCGGTCACGCGGGTACCAGGACGTCCGGACCGTGCTGGCGTCGGGCAACGTGGTGTTCGGCTCCGACGGCACGGCCGCGGCCCTGAAGACGGACATCGAGCAGTCGCTCCGTGACCGGTTCGGCTACGACGCGTGGATCGTGCTCGTCCCGCACGACGACCTGGCGGACATCCTGGACGGCTTCCCGTTCCCCGCCGCCGAGGACCACCACGACTACGTCGTGTTCGGCTCGGACGACGACGCCCTCGACGACCTGCTGGCAGACCTCGACGTCGACGAGACCGTCGAACGCGTCGCGCGGGGCTCCGGGGTCGTGTACTGGTCGTGTCCGAAGGGCTCGAGCACGGACACGGTCTTCGCGAAGCGGGCGGGCGCGGCGCGCTTCAAGCGGACGACGACGACCCGCAACGTGAACACGCTGCGGAAGCTCCTGTGACGCGCGGCGGCCTGCACCACGTCGAACTGCGCACCGCCGACCTCGACCGATCCGCAGCTGCGTGGGGCTGGCTCCTCGGCGAGCTCGGCTACGAGCCCTTCCAGCAGTGGTCCGACGGGCGGAGCTGGCGGTCGGGCGCCCTGTACGTCGTGCTGGAGACCGCCCCGGCGCACGGCGCCAACGACCGTCGTCGACCAGGGCTGAGCCACCTCGCGTTCCACGCCGGAGGCATCGACGACGTCGCCAGGATCTGGGCGGCGCGCCTGCGCACGGATGGCGTCGACTCTACGAGGACCGCCACCCGCACGCCGGTGGCCCCGACCACCACGCAGGGTTCCTCGAGGACGCCGAGCGGTTCAAGGTCGAACTCGTCGCCGACTGAGCGCGCCTGGCACGGTGTGGGCGGCAGAGGCGGTTCAAGCCGGAGGCGCGGTGCGCGCTGGAGACGCGGCGCGAGTCGGAGGCGCGGTGCGCGACGGGGCCGCACCGCGCCTCCGGGACGGGGTCCGTCAGGCGGTCGCCTCGTCGGACTCGAGATCCCGGTCGAGCGAGATCGTCGGGATCGAGGCCGTGATCACCGACCCGTCGGCACGGAGCGTGCCCTGGATGTCGGCCGTCGTCGGTGCGCGACCGGACATCCGCGGGCCCTGGTGCGTCAGCGGCACGACGGTCGGCTCACCGGCGGTGATGTCCCACTGCTGGTTGTGCACCCACGCCGTGAAGCCCTCGCCCGTCTCGACCGTGAAGGTCATGGTCTCCTGCTCGAGGTCGACCCGCACCCGTGACCCACGCACCGTGAGCCGGTAGGTGATCCGCTCCCAGTCCTTCGGCAGCCGCGGGTTGAAGGTCATCCGGCCGCCGTGGTCCCGCATGCCGCCGAACCCGTTGACGACCGCACCCCAGATGCCACCGGTCGAGGCGATGTGGACGCCGTCGCTCGTGTTGCCGTGCAGGTCCGCGAGGTCGACGTAGAGCGCCGTCTGGAAGTACTGCAGCGCGAGGTCGTGGTAGCCGACCTCGGCCGCCATGATCGACTGCACGACGGCGGACAGGGTGGAGTCACCGGTCGTGAGGGCGTCGTAGTAGTCGAAGTCGCGACGCTTCTCGGCAGCGGTGAACTCGTGCCCCTGCAGGAACAGCGCGAGCACGACGTCCGCCTGCTTCAGCACCTGGAACCGGTAGATCACCAGCGGGTGGTAGTGCAGCAGCAGCGGCCGCTTGCTCTCGGGGGTGTTGTCGAGGTCCCAGAGTTCCTTGTCGAGGAACTGGGCATCCTGCGGGTGGATCCCACGGTGCGGGTCGAAGGGGATCTCCATCGACTCGGCGGCGTGCTCCCAGTCGGTGATCTCCTGCGCCTGGAGCCCGGTCCGCCGCACCATGCGGTCGTACTCCTCGGGGTCGTCCGCGGCGAGCTCGCGGCAGGCGTTCACCGCGAACCACAGGTTCGCCCGGGCCATCACGTTCGTGTAGAGGTTGTCGTCGACGACCGTCGTGTACTCGTCGGGGCCGGTGACGCCGTCGATGTGGAACTTCTTGTCGCCGTTCGACCGCCAGAACCCGAGGTCCTCCCACAGTCGTGCGGTCTCGACGAGGATGTCGATCGCGCCGCGCTTGAGGAACTCACGGTCGTCCGAGGCGCGGACGTACTGCATCAGCGCGTGCGCGATGTCCGCGTCGATGTGGTACTGCGCGGTGCCGGCCGCGTAGTACGCGCTGGACTCCTCGCCGTTGATCGTCCGCCACGGGAAGAGCGCACCGTGCTGGTTCAGCTCACGGGCACGGGACCGCGCGGCGTCGAGCATGTTGTACCGGAAGCGCAGGGCGTTCCGGGCGACGATCGGTGCCGTGTACGACAGGAACGGCAGGACGTAGATCTCCATGTCCCAGAAGTAGTGCCCGCCGTAGCCCGACCCGGTGACGCCCTTGGCGGCGATGCCGTGCCCGTCGGTGCGCGCCGTGGCCTGGGCGAGCATGAAGAGGTTCCACCGGACGGCCTGCTGCAACGCGGGCTGCCCGGCGATCTCGACGTCGCTGCGCGCCCAGAAGTCGTCCATCCACTCGGCCTGCCGCGCGAAGGCCGCGTCGACGGACTCGGCCCGTGAGCGGTCGAGCGTCCGTTCGCACCGGTCGGCGAGCTCACGCGCCGGGACCCCGCGGGACGTGTGGTAGACCACGTGCTTGGTCAACCGGATGGGCTGTCCGGCGCGGGCCTGCACGCGGTAGACGTGCTTCGCGAGGTCGTCCTCGATCGACGACGACTCGTCCCAGCTGTTCTCGGTCTCGAGGTGGTGCTCGACGCCGACGCAGATCGTCATGCCGGAGCTCGCCGCCTGGTACCCGAGCAGGGACCGGCCACCGGTGCTGCGCTTGAGCTTCGGCTCGAGGACACGCTCGGTGAACGCCTCGGCCTTGCGCGGGTCGAAGGCGTTCGCCGCCGCGCGCATGCCGGCGTGGTACTCGTCCTGCACGTCCTGGCGGTTGAGGATCTGGCTCGACAGCAGGATCGAGGCGTCCGCGTCGAGCACGGTCACCTCGTAGTCGATGACCGCGAGGTGTCGGTCGGTGAAGGACACCAGCCGCCGCGACCGGATGAGGACCCGCTTGCCGGACGGCGTCGACCACTCGGTCTCGCGGAACAGGTACCCGCCCCGGAACTCCAGCCGCCGGGTGTGCCGGAGGATGTCCGCCTCGGCCAGCACCAGCGGCTCGTCGTCGACGTACAGCCGGATCACCTTGGCGTCGGGTGCGTTGATGATCGTCTGACCGGTCTTCGCGAAGCCGAAGGCGTCCTCGGCGTGACGGATCGGCCAGGTCTCGTGGAAGCCGTTGACGTACGTGCCGTACTGCACGCCGCCGCGGCCCTCGTCGAGGTTGCCGCGGAGGCCGAGGTACCCGTTGCCGACGGCGAAGTTCGTCTCGGCCACGCCCTGCTCGTCGGGGGCGTACTCGGTCTCGACGAGCGCCCACTCGTCGATCGGGTAGCGGACCCGGTCGAGCGGGTCGGAGGTGATGGGGTTCATGGTGCTCCGTGGGAAAGGAGGTGTTCGTGGGGGAAGGTCGGGAGGGCCTGGAGGCGCGGATCGCCCCGGCCGCACCGCCTACGTCGTGCTCGTGGCCGGTTCCGGCAGCTCGTCGACGAGTTCGTCGAGGTCCGTGACGACGACGTCGGCACCGTGTTCCAGGAGCGCGTCGGCCCCGGCGCCGCGGTCCACACCGATGACGAGCCCGAAGGCGCCGTTGCGCCCGGCCTCGACCCCGCTCGTGGCGTCCTCGACCACGACGCACTCGGCAGCGGTCAGGCCGAAGCGGCTCGCGGCGTCGAGGTAGGTGTCGGGGGAAGGCTTGCCGGCGAGACCGTCTTCGCGGGCGACCATGCCGTCCACGATCACCGGGAACCGTTCGAGGATCCCCGCCGTGCGGAGCACCTGCACGGCGTTGGCGGAGCTCGAGACGACCGCGACGGACAGCCCGGCGTCGATCGCCGTGACGAGGAACCGGAGCGAACCGGGGTAGGGCTCGACGCCGTGCTCGGTCAGTTCGGCGGTGAACTCGGCGTTCTTCCGGTTGCCGAGCCCGCACACCGTGTCGGCGTCCGGCGGGTCGTCCGGGGTGCCCTGGGGCAGGTCGATGCCGCGTGACTCGAGCAGGGACCGGACCCCGTCGTACCGCGGCTTGCCGTCGACGTACGCGAAGTAGTCCTGTTCCGTGTACGGAGCGACGCCGTGCTGGGCCAGGTAGGGCGTGAAGAGCCGGCTCCAGGCGCGCATGTGGACGTCGGCGGTGGGGGTGAGGACACCGTCGAGGTCGAACAAGAGCGCGCGCTGGTCAGCGAGTCGCGCGGGGGTGCGCCGGTCCGGTGCGGTCATGCAGGCGAGTCTAGGACCGGCCTCCGCCGCGGACCCTGACGCATCACCGATCTGTGGAGAGAGTTCAACCGCGACGGACGTGTGGACGACTGCACATTCGAAACGTGTAATATTTCATCTTCCAATATCGATCCTTGGAGGATCCATGCGTTCACACCTCATCACCACCCGCCTGGTCACGGTCGGCTGCCTGACCGTGGCGGCCGTCCTGGGCACCGCGTCCGTGGCGTCCGCAGAGCCCGCGCAGTCGACGACCGCCGTGCGGTCCAGCGCCGCTTCGACCGTCGCGCCGGTCAACAGGGTCCACTGGGGACCGAAGGACCTGATCGGCGGCTCCGGCGTCCTGGGGGCGACCGTGACCCTCACCGACGCCGCCGGGAAGACCCGCTCCACCGTGGTCCAGTCCGGCAACTGGTTCTTCGTCCCCGCCGAGGGGCTCACGCCCACGTACTCGATCACCCAGTCGATCGGTGGCCGGACCTCCGCTCCCGTGACGTTCGGGACACCTTCCGACGTCGACATCCCGGCCGTGAGCCAGATCTCGAACGGCCCGTCGGGGATGGTGACCGGGCTCGGCGTCGCGAACGCCGAGATCCGCATCGAGGGTGCCGACGGCCAGGTCGTGACCGCGACCGCGAACGTCACCGGACGCTGGATCGCCTACCCGGTCGGCTTCGAACGCGGCCTGAGCATCACGCAGAAGAGCCGTGGGCACTGGTCCGATCCCGTCGTCTTCAACTGACCCGTCCCCGACCCCGGAAGGAACCCCGTGCTCCGCATCCCCGTCCTCACCGTGGCGGCCCTCGTCGCCGCTGCCGCCGTCACCGTCACCGGCCCCGCGATCACCGCGCAGGCCGCGGAACCCCACGCCTCCGCGGCCGTGTCGTCCGAACGCGCCACACACGCGTTCGCCGTCACCTCGCCGGAACGCTACGTCCCCGACACCCGGCCCGTGATCACCGGCACCGGCACCCCGGGATCCGACGTCCTCGTCATGCTCCCCGGGAAGCCGGTGACCTTCTCCACCACGGTCGCCGCCGACGGCAGGTGGTCGGCGACGAGCCCCGAGGTCTTCTCCTCGGGGGACTACTTCGGGAACCTCGCGTACCAGCAGCAGGACGGGCAACTCGTCCAGTTCGACCTGCGACGCGGCGCCGCCCCCGCCCACACCGCCCCGACCACCCTGCGATCGGACGGTCCGACCCGGTTCGCGCGCGGCGCGAAGCCCACGTTCGCCGGGACGGGGACCCCGGGTGCCCGCGTCGTCGTCGCGATCCCCGGCCTGTCGGTCGAGGTCGCTGCGGTCGTCCGTGCCGACGGTCACTGGTCGGCGGCGAGCCCGTCCGCGCTCCCGGCCAGTGGTCAGTTCCTCACGACCGTCACGCAGGACGGCGACGGCCAGTACGTGGAGTTCTGGCTCGCTGTGGCGTGAGTCCCCGGCGCCGACCCCGACGGCCGTCACGACGTGACGACCGTCGGGGTCGGATCGCCTCGTCCGGCGGGCGGAACGGCACGCGTCCGTGCCGTCAACCGTGGACGGCGCTCAGCGCAGCGCCGACCCGGACGGCAGGGTCCGGACCCACTCCTCGATCGCCGCGGCGATCTGCTGCCGGGCGTCGGTCCGCGAGATCGTGGCCGTGTCGTCGCCGGGCTGCGCACCGTAGGCGCCGAAGTCGGCGTGGTTCGCGCCCTGCACCTCGACCATCGTGGCGTTCGACGGCAGCAGGTGCCGCGCGGCGTCGACCTTCTCGGGCGTCGACAGGCCGTCGCGCGACCCGGAGACGCTGAGCACGCTGATGTACGACCGGCTGATGTCGTTCGCGCAGTAGCTCCCGAGCAGGAGCAGCCCGTCGGCGTCCGGGGCGAGCTGGCACGCGCGCACCCCGCCGAGCGAGTGCCCGCCGACCGCCCAGGACCGCACGTCCGGGGCGTGGGCCTCGAACGTCGACAGCCCGCGGGTGTCGAAGAAGGCGAGGTGCAGCGTCGGCTTCGTGATCACGACGGTCGTCCCGGCGGCCACGACCTGCCGGAACGTCGCCATGTAGGCGTACGGATCGACCTTCGCGCCGGGGATGAAGACGATGCCGGCGCCGTTCGCACTGCCGGTCGGGGTCATCACCACGGAGTCGCCCGCGTCCCGGACCGCCACCCGGTCGTCCCGCCAGACCTGCAGGGCCGCGCTCCGGGTGCCCTGCATGACGATGTTCGCCCAGACGAGGAACACCACCGCGATCAGCACGATCACGGCGACGACCCAGGCGGACCAGCGGAGGACTCGGTTCATGCGCTTCCTGCTCCCTGCGGGCGTCGTGCGGTGACGGTGAGCCATCGCTCGTCGGCACCGGGGCGCGTGGTCTCCCGGACGTCGACGTCGGCCCACCCGGAACGCCCGACGACCTCGGCGAGGGGGCCCGGCGTCCAGTACGTGAAGTGGCGGGCACGCTCGAGCTTCCGGGTGCTCCAGGCCTCGCCGTCGCCGCGCTTCAGGGTTGCGGCGAGCACCCCTCCCGGGTGGACGGCGTCGCGGAGCCGGGCGAGGACGCCCTCGAGTGCCGACCGGCCGACGTGCAGGAGCACGGCGTTCGCGAAGACGGCGTCGTACGGACCGCCGAACGCGTCCGAGCGCACGTCGACGAGGCGCGCTTCGTGCCCCGCGGACCGCAGCGCGTCCACGAAGGGGCGCGCGCCGTCGGTGCGGTCGACGACGAGCCCGGCAGCCTCGAGGGCGAGGGCGTCGCGTCCCGGTCCGGATCCGAGTTCGAGGACGTGGGCACCGACGGGGACGAGCGCGAGCAGGTCGTCCACGAGGCCGGCGCGGTGGTCGTCCGTCCGCTCGGCGTACCGGTCGGCGGCACGCTCGTACGCGTCGAGGGTGCGTTCCGCCGCGAGGTCGCGCCGCATCACCACCTCGTGCCGACCGTCCGGCAGCGCGTCGCCGGGCTCGTCGACGGCGCGGAACCCGCAGTGCTCGTACGCGCGCCGGGCCCCGGCGTTGTCCGGCATCACGGACAGTTCGAGCGTGTGGGCACCGGCACGGGCCGCCCAGGTCGCGACTGCACGGATGAGCGCTGCCGCGACGCCCCGGCCGCGTGCGGCGGGGTCGACCCACATCGAGATGAGCTCGGCGGTGCCGGGATCATCGCCCGGGACGCCGCTGGCCATGCCCACGGCGGCCCCGTCCTCGGTGTGGGCGAGCAGGTCGAGCGCGCCCGGGATCGAGAGCCGGGTCCGCCAGCGGTCCTCGCGGGCATCAGCCCAGTCGGCGAGTGTCGACCCGAAGGCCGTCGGGGCGTCGGCGAGCGCCGCGAGCCGGACCGGACGCCAGGTCTCCCAGTCGTCCGCCGTCACCCGGCGCAGCGCGATCGTCGTCACGCCTCGACGCTACCGCCCGCAGGCGCGCGCCGACCCGGTCGGGCCGACCCGCGCCTCCTGGACCGGGTCAGACCGAGGCGTCCTCGGTGACGGCCGCACGCAGCTCCGCCGCAGCGGCTGCGACGTCGTCCGCGCTGTAGATGGCGCTGCCGGCGACGGCGATGATCGCGCCGGATGCCTGCACCGCGGCGATCGAGGAGGCGTTCACGCCGCCGGCGATCGAGAAGGGGACGCCGGAGGCCTCGCCGGCCTCGAGCAGGGTGGAGAAGGTGAAGCCCTCCTCGGCCTGCTCGTCGAGTCCGGCGTGCACCTCGACGAACTGCGCGCCGAGGGCCACGACCTCACGGGCACGGGCGGCCTTGTCGTCCACCCCGATGAGGTCGACGACGATGCCCTTGCCGTGCTTCTCGGCGGCGGCGACGGCCCCGCGGATGGTGGAGTCCCCGGCGACACCGAGCACGGTGACGAGGTCGGCACCCGCGGCGAAGGCGATGTCCGCCTCGAGCTCGCCGGCGTCCATCGTCTTGAGGTCGGCGAACACGGTCTTGTCCGGGTGCGCCTGCTTCATCGCGGTGATGACCGAGAGCCCCTCGGCCTTGATGAGCGGGGTGCCGAGCTCGAGGACGTCGACGCTCGGGGCGGCCTTCGCGGCGAGGTCGAGCGCGGCCTCGGTGGTGAGGGTGTCGATGGCGAACTGGATCTGCATGGGTGTGCCTTTCACTCGAGGTTGGCGTGGCTGGGCCACAGGTCGTCGGCGGAGCGTCCGCTCCGGGTCCAGAGGGCGTGGAAGAGCGCGTCGCCGAGCAGGACCACGGCCTGCTCGAAGCGACTGCCCGCGTACTGCTCGGAGGCGCTGCCCGACCGGTCCGTCTTCGTCGCGGCGGGGACGACGAGGGTGACGGCGGCGAGCGCGCCGAGCGGGGAGTCGTCGGTCGTCGACACGGCGAGCACCTCGGCGCCGACGTCGACCGCGGTGCGCGCCGCCTGGACGATGCCGGTGGTCGTCCCGGAGCCGCTGGCGACGAGCAGGACGTCTCCCGTCCGGATGGCCGGGGTCGTCACCTCGCCGACGACGTGGACGTCGAGGCCGAGGTGCATGAGCCGCATGGCCGTCATCCGGAGGGCGAGACCGGAGCGGCCGGCCCCATGGACGAACACGCGCTCGGCGCCGCTGAGCAGGTCGAGGGCGGCGTCGGTGTCGCCCCGCAGCGTCTCGGCGAGGTCGGCGGACTCGCGGACGATCAGGGCGAGGGCGTCGGTGACGGTGGCGGCGGGCATGACATCGATCGTGGTCGGGACGCCGGTCGGCCGCCGCTACCCGACACGGCGGGGCCCCCGCCCGATCGGGTGGCCCCACCCGCTCGGGTGGGAGTCGTACGGTTGGTCCCGTGACCGACAACGTGCGCGATGACGGGACGGCGGCTCCGTCGGCCGTCCAGGAGGCGCGGCGCGACTCCGCGGGACGCCTCGCCGCCGCCGACCACGCGCGGACCGTCGCGGAGCAGGCGGACCGCCACGCCCTCACCCTGGAGTCGGTGCTCGCGGTGCTCCGGTCGCCGCGCGTCGGCGATGCTGCCGCCCGCGCCGAGGCGGTCGAGATCGCGTCGGCGGCGCTCGTGGACCTCCGGACGGTGACCGACCGGCAGCGCGGCGCGCTGCTCGAACCGGTCACCGGGGCGTTCTCCCGGCTCCGCGCGGACCTCCGGCCGCTCGTCCGGTTCGGGGACCTCGACCTGCAGTTCGTCGAGCCGCCGGCGACCGGGCGAGCGCTCCCCGGCGACGTCGCCCACAGTGCCCGGGCGATCGTGCGGACGGCGGTGCTCGCGCTCGTGGACGAGGGTGCCGCACGACGGGTCCGGATCCAGTGGGACTGCGACGGGCGGAACCTCCTGATGCAGCTCCGCGACGACGGCGCGGGCACGCTCGACGCGCACGACGACAGCGTCCGGCCGATCGCCGAGCGGGTGGTGGCCCTCGACGGGGAGCTACGGGTCGCGTCCACGGCGGGCTGGGGGTCGGTGCTCGACATCCGGATCCCCCTCGATCCGCCGCCGGGCGCACCGGTGCCCTCGGACGCGTCCGACCTGACGCCCCGCGAACAGGACGTGCTGCGACTCGTCGCCACCGGGGTCGGCAACCGGGAGATCGCCGACGGGCTCGGGATCAGCACGAACACCGTGAAGTACCACGTGGCGAACCTGCTCCGGAAGCTCGGGGCCCGGACCCGGGCGGAGCTCGCCGCGGTCAGTTCCCGGGCCTGAGGAACGCCGTCAGCGTGCCGGCGCGGTCGCGCTCCTCGCGAGCGGGTACCGGCGGTCGAGTCGGGGCCCGACGACCGCGTCGAGCAGGAAGCGTCCGGCGTACCGCCCGACGGCCCAGTACCCGCCGACGGCGATGAAGACGAGCGGGGACCAGACCCGGAGCACGACGAGCAGCGTGGTCGCGATGCCGAACCCCACACCGATCGCGGAGTACAGCGACCAGAACCCCGCGACCGCCCGGTCACGGGCGGCCTGGTCGGCCGCCGTCCGCTCGTCGAGTCCACGCACCGCCGGGTCCAGGCCGGACGTCTCCGCACCGGCGAACAGGTCCCGGACGGGGACCCCCAGCGCACGGGCGAGGGCACTCAGCGTCTCGAGGCTGGCGTCCTTGCCGCCCTCGAGCCGTTGGACGGTCCGGACGGCGACCCCGCTCGCCTCGGCGAGTCGTTCCTGCGTCCAGCCCCGTTCACGCCGCAGTGCAGCGATCCGCATCTCGTTCATGCCCCGAGCCTATGAACCGGGCGGCACCGACCACCACGACAGGGACCCGTCACGTCCACGACAGCGACCCGTCACGTGCACGACGCGACCTGTCACGCGCGCGGGCTGAACCGGTAGCCCATGCCCGACTCGGTCACCAGGTACCGCGGGTGCGCCGGGTCGGGTTCGAGCTTGCGTCGCAGCTGCGCCATGTACAGGCGCAGGTAGCCCGAGTCGCTGCCGTGCGACGGACCCCACACCTCGGTGAGCAGCATCTCGCGGGTCATCAGCCGATCGGGGTTCGTCACGAGGACCTCGAGCAGCCGCCACTCGGTCGGAGTCAGCCGGATCGCCGGGCCGGACGGCGGGGTGACCTGCTTCGCGACGAGGTCCACCACGAGGTCGCCGATCGACACCGACGGGGTCGCCCCCGCGGCCGTCGCCGCCGCGACCTGCCGGCGGCCCAGCGCCCGGAGCCGGGCGAGCAGCTCGTCCATCTGGAAGGGCTTCGTCACGTAGTCGTCGGCACCGGCGTCGAGCGCGTCGACCTTGTCGGACGAGTCGGTCCGGCCCGAGAGCACGAGCACCGGCACCTGCGACCAGGCCCGGATGCCCTCGAGCACGCCGATGCCGTCGAGCCGGGGCATGCCGAGGTCGAGCAGCACCAGGTCCGGCCGCTCGGTGATGACCGCGTCGATCGCGACCCGGCCGTCGCGGGCGGTGACCACGTCGTACCCGCGTGCGGCGAGCGTCACGGCGAGCGCGCGGACGAGCTGCGCGTCGTCGTCGGCGATCAAGACCTTCATCGCGCACGGCCCTTCATCGGATCTCCACTCCCAGGTGTCCGGCGATCGGCAACCGCACCACGACGGTGAGCCCGCCGCCGGGGGTGTCGTCGACCTCGATCGTGCCGCCCATGCCCTCGGTGAAGCCGCGGGCGAGCGCCAGGCCGAGCCCGAGGCCGGTGTCGTTGTCGGTGTCGCCGAGGCGCTGGAACGGCTGGAACACCTCGTCGACGCGGTCCGACGGGATCCCCGGGCCGTGGTCGGCGACGCGCAGTTCGACCCCGCCGCCGAACGCGCTCGCGGCGATGCGGACCCGGGTGTCCTCGGGTGCGTAGCGAACGGCGTTCGCGAGGAGGTTCACCACCACGCGCTGCAGGAGCACGGCGTCCGCGAGGACCGGCGGGAGGTCGGCGGGGAGGTCGAGGTCGACGTCGTCCGGACCGAGCTCGAGTTCGTCGAGTGCCGGGGCGACCACCGTCTCGAGGGCGAGCGGCACCGGGGCCACGGCGAGCACCCCGGCCTGCACGCGGCTGACGTCCAGCAGGTCGGCCAACAGCACCGCCAGCTGACGGAGGCTCTCGTCGGCGGTGGCGAGCAGCGCCTCCCGGTCGTCCGTCGACAACTCGATGTCCGACGCACGGAGCGTCTGCACGGCCGCCGAGGCGGCCGCGATCGGCCGTCGCACGTCGTGTCCGACGGCGGCGAGGATCGCGCTGCGGACCCGGTCCACCGCGGCGATGCGCTCGGCGTCGACCGCGGCCCGGGTGAGGTCGCGGTGCTCGACCGCGGCGTCGAGCTGCTGCTCGACGACCCGCAGCAGTCGCCGCTGGGTCGGGTCGTCCGGGGCGCCCGCGAACTCGAGGACGGCGCCGGACGCCAGGGTCGTGGCGGCGTCCGGCGTCTCGCCGAACGCCCCCGAGGTCGCCGGGACCTCGTCGCCCTGCCGGATCCGGACGCCGGCGAAGCCGAAGGCCTCGCGGGTCCGGTCGAGCAGCGCCTGCAGGGCGTCGTCGCCGCGGAGCACGCTGCCGGCGATCCCCATCAGCAGGCCCGACTCGGCTGCCGCACGCCGGGCGGCCCGGGACCGCCGCGCCGAGCGGTCGACCACGAAGCTCACGAGCACCGCACTGACGACGTACATGACGAGGGCCACCAGGTGCCACGGCTGCTGGACGGTGACCATGTAGAGGGGTTGCACGAAGAAGAAGTCGAGGCTCAGCCCGGACAGCACGGCGGCGAACACGGCCGGCCACATGCCGCCGACGAGCGCGACCACGAGCACGAGCAGCTGGTAGGCGAGCACGTCGACGGTGATCGCGTCCGGGTCCTTGCCGAGCGAGAGCAACCAGGTCAGGAGCGGACCGGCCACGAGGGACAGCACGAACGCGGCGACGATCCGGCCGCGGGACAGGCTGCCGCCGAGCCGCGGCAGGGCGAAGCCGCCCCCGGCACGCTCGTGGGTGACGACGTGGACGTCGATGTCGCCGGACTCGCGGATCACGGTGTTGCCGATGCCCGGTCCGGTGATCGCCGCCGCGACCCGGCTGCGGCGGC
Source organism: Curtobacterium sp. AB451 (assembly GCF_050585845.1). NCBI lineage: Bacteria > Bacillati > Actinomycetota > Actinomycetes > Micrococcales > Microbacteriaceae > Curtobacterium > Curtobacterium sp. AB451. The sequence goes on along the minus strand of NZ_JBOBQG010000002.1, from coordinate 282,495 downwards.
TCACGCCGATGACGATCTGCGTGGCGTCGATCGACTTCGCGAACCGCACCAGGGTCGTGGGCACGTCGTCGCCGACCACCTGGTGGTAAGTCCCGCCGAGCTGCTCGAGCAACGCGCGCTGCTTGCCGAGCGCCCCCGGGTGCCGCTCGCGCAGGCCGTCGTTCGTCGTCACGTGCACGGCCGCGAGCTCGCCGCCGGCGCTCCGTGCGGCGATCCGGGCACCGCGGCGCAGCAGGGTCTCGCCCTCCGGACCGCCGGTCAGCGCGACGAGCACGCGCTCGCGGGTCTCCCACCGGTGGTCGATGCCGTGCTCGGCGCGGTAGGCCTTGAGCGCGTCGTCGACCTCGTCGGCGAGCCAGAGCAGGGCGATCTCGCGCAGCGCGGTCAGGTTGCCGAGCCGGAAGTAGTTCGACAGGGCGGCGTCGATCCGGGCGGCCGGGTAGACCAGACCGTCCGACAGTCGTTCGCGGAGCGCCGCAGGGGCGAGGTCGACCACCTCGATCTGGTCGGCCGCGCGCACCACGGCGTCCGGGACGGTCTCGCGTTGCACGGTGCCCGTGATCTCGCGCACGACGTCGCCGAGGGACTGCATGTGCTGCACGTTCACGGTCGAGATCACGTCGATGCCGGCGTCCCGCATGGCCTCGACGTCCTGCCAGCGCTTCTCGTTCGCGCTGCCGGGGGCGTTGGTGTGGGCGAGTTCGTCGACGAGGGCGATGTCCGGCCGCCGGGCCAGCACCGCGTCGAGGTCGAGGTCGTCGAGCTGGACGCCGCGGTGCTCCACGATGCGACGAGGGACGACCTCGAGCCCGTCGACGAGGGTCGCGGTGGCGGCGCGGCCGTGCGTCTCGACGACGGCGACGACCACGTCCCGGCCCTCGGCGTGCAGCCGGTGCCCCTCTTCGAGCATCGTGAACGTCTTCCCGACACCGGGCGCCGCACCGAGCAGGACCCGCAGCTTCCCGCGCTTCACCTGTTCATCCTCTCGCGTCCGTGGTCCCGGTGGGTGTGTGGTGTCAGGACGCCTTCGCCAGCGCCAGGTTCAGCTCGAGGACGTTCACCACCGGTTCGCCGAGGAACCCGAGCTGCCGGGCCTCCGTGTGCTCGTCCACGAGCGCCCGCACGGCCGCCTCGGACATGCCGCGGGCCGACGCCACGCGGGACACCTGCAGGAGCGCGTACTCGGGGCTGATGTCGGGGTCGAGGCCCGACCCGGACGCGGTGACGGCGTCCGCCGGGATCGACGACTCGGGGACCCCGTCGGCCTTCGCGATCGCGGCCTTGCGCTCCTCGATCGCCGTGAGCAGGTCGGGGTTGTTCGGGCCGAGGTTCGAGCCGCTGGAGGCGTTCGCGTCGTAGCCCTTCTCACCAGCGGCGCTCGGGCGGGACTGGAACCACCGGGCGGCGTCCGTGGCGGAGCCCGAGGACGCCTGGCCGATCAGGGACGAGCCGACGACCTTCCCGTCGGACGAGGTGACCATCGAGCCGTTCGCCTGGTCGTGGAACGCCGCCTGGCCGACGCCCCACACCGCGAGCGGGTAGGCGACGCCGAGGACGACGGTCGAGAGCAGGGTGAGCCGGATCGCGACGCCGGTCGAGCGGAAGAACGAGCGAGAGGAGGAAGCCATTGTCAGAACCCCGGGATGAGACCGACGACGAGGTCGATCAACTTGATGCCGATGAAGGGGACGATCACGCCGCCGAGCCCGTAGAGGAGCAGGTTGCGGCCGAGGATCGACGACGCCGACGCTGCGCGGTACTTGACGCCACGCAGGGACAGCGGGATGAGCGCCACGATGACGAGCGCGTTGAAGACGACCGCGGACAGGATCGCCGACGCGGGGCTGTGCAGCCCCATCACGTTCAGCGCGGCCAGCCCCGGGAACGTCACCTGGAACATCGCGGGGATGATCGCGAAGTACTTCGCGACGTCGTTGGCGATGGAGAACGTGGTGAGCGCGCCGCGGGTGATGAGCAGCTGCTTGCCGATCCGGACGACGTCGATGAGCTTGGTCGGGTCGGAGTCGAGGTCGACCATGTTGCCGGCCTCCTTCGCCGCGGTCGTCCCGGTGTTCATCGCCACGCCGACGTCCGCCTGCGCGAGTGCCGGGGCGTCGTTCGTGCCGTCGCCCGTCATCGCGACGAGGTTGCCGCCCTCCTGCTCCTTGCGGATCAGGGCGAGCTTGTCCTCCGGGGTGGCCTCGGCGAGGAAGTCGTCGACGCCGGCCTCGACCGCGATGGCCTTCGCTGTGCGGGGGTTGTCGCCGGTGATCATCACCGTGCGGATGCCCATCTCGCGGAGCTGCGCGAAGCGGGCGGACATGCCGTCCTTCACGACGTCCTTGAGGTGGACGACGCCGAGCAGGGTGACCGCCCCGTCCGCCGAGCGACGGGCGACGACGAGCGGGGTGCCGCCCTGGTCGGAGACCTCGGCGACGGTCGCGTCGATCGCGGACACAATGTGCGCCTCGGGTGCCGACGAGGACGCGGCGGCCCATGCGAGCACCGCGGCCGCGGCGCCCTTGCGCACCTCGGTGCCGTCGGTCAGGTCGAGACCGGACATCCGGGTCTGCGCGGTGAACGGCACCTCGACGGCGTCGACCGGGAGCCCGGCGCCGATCCCGGCCTCGGCGGCCAGGTCGACGATCGAGCGACCCTCGGGGGTGCTGTCCGCGGCGCTGGAGAGCGCTGCGGCCTCCATCAGATCGGGCTCGCTGACACCGGGCACCGGCACGACGCGGGACGCGCGACGGTTGCCGTACGTGATCGTGCCGGTCTTGTCGAGCAGCAGGGTCGTGATGTCGCCGGCGGCCTCGACCGCGCGACCGGACATCGCGAGCACGTTGTGCTGCACGAGGCGGTCCATGCCGGCGATGCCGATCGCGGACAGCAGTGCGCCGATGGTGGTCGGGATGAGGCACACGAGCAGGGCGATGAGCACCGGGATGCTCACGGTCGCGCCGACGAGTCCGGCGATCGGCTGCATCGTGAGGCAGACGATCACGAACACGATCGACAGCGAGGCGAGCAGGATGTTCAGCGCGATCTCGTTCGGCGTCTTCTGGCGGGCGGCGCCCTCGACGAGGCGGATCATCCGGTCGATGAAGGTCTCGCCGGGAGTCGACGTGATCCGCACGACGATCCGGTCGGAGAGCACCCGGGTGCCACCGGTGACGGCGCTGCGGTCGCCGCCGGACTCGCGGATCACCGGCGCGGACTCGCCCGTCACCGCGGACTCGTCGACGGACGCGATGCCGTCGATGACGTCGCCGTCACCCGGGATCACCTCACCGGCGACCACCACCACGACGTCGCCCTTGGCGAGGTCGACCGACGCGACCTCCTCGGTCTCGTTGCCGGTGGCGGCCGGGTCGGCCTGGTCGTAGCGGAGGACCCGGCGCGCGCTCGTGGTCGAACGGGTCTTGCGGAGGGTGTCGGCCTGCGCCTTGCCGCGGCCTTCGGCCACGGACTCGGCGAGGTTCGCGAAGACGACCGTCAGCCACAGCCACACGGCGATCGCGATGGTGAAGGCCGACGGCTCGACGAACAGCGAGACGGTCGTCAGTGCGGCGCCGACCTCGACGATGAACATGACGGGGTTGCGCCACATGAGACGCGGGTCGAGCTTGCGGAGGGCGCCCGGGAGGCCCGCCGCCAGCTGGCGGGGTCCGAACGCGGACGAGGTGGTCGGCCTGGAGGCGCTGGTCGCCTCGGGCGCGGAGGTCGCGGTGGTCATGGGGGTGTCCTTGGACGTCGACGGTGCGTTCATCGTGCGAGCGCTTCTGCGAGGGGTCCCAGTGCGAGCACCGGGAAGTAGGTGAGGGCGGTGACGATCACGGCCACGCCCCCGAGGAGGCCGATGAACAGCGGCCGGTGGGTCGGCAGCGTGCCGGCGGTCGCGGGCACCTTGTCCTGCTGGGCGAGGGACCCGGCGAGCGCCAGGACGAACACCATCGGCACGAACCGTCCGAGGAGCATCACGACGCCGAGCGACGAGTTCATCCACGTCGTGTTCGCGGTGAGGCCGCCGAACGCCGAGCCGTTGTTGTTCGCGCCGGACGTGTAGGCGTAGAGCAGCTCGGACAGGCCGTGGTTGCCCGGGTTGAAGATGCTCGTGCCGGTGACCTGCTCCTTGACGCCCGGGATCACGAGGGACAGCCCGGTCGCGAGGAGGACGAGCGTCGGGGTGACGAGGATGTACAGCGCGGCGAAGGTCATCTCGCGGGCACGGATCTTCTTGCCGAGGTACTCCGGGGTGCGGCCGACGAGGAGCCCGCCGATGAACACCGTGATGACGGCGAGCACGAGCATGCCGTACAGCCCGGAGCCGACACCGCCGGGGCTGATCTCGCCGAGCATCATGTTCAGCATCGCCATCATCCCGCCGATCGGCGTGAAGCTGTCGAACATGCCGTTCACGGCGCCGGTCGAGGTGGCCGTCGAGGTCGTGCCGAACAGGGTGGTGCCGAGGATTCCGAAGCGGACCTCCTTGCCCTCCATGGCCGCACCGGCGGCGTGCGTGGCGGTGCCGGCTCCGGCGAGTTCGAACGCCGACATGACCGAGAGCGACACGAGGAAGATGGCGCCCATGACGGCGAGGATCGCGTAGCCCTGGCGGTCGTCGCCGACGATCCGGCCGAAGGTGCGCGGCAGCGAGAACGGGATGACGAGCATGAGGAAGACCTCGACGAGGCTCGTCCACGCCTGCGGGTTCTCGAACGGGTGGGCCGAGTTCGCGTTGAAGTAGCCGCCACCGTTCGTCCCGAGCTCCTTGATCGCCTCCTGCGAGGCGACGAAGCCGTCCGGGATGTGCTGGGTGCCGCCGGTGAGCGTCGTGACGTCGACGCCGGTGCCCCAGGACTGGATGACGCCGCCGGCGACGAGGACGATCGCGAAGACGAACGCACCCGGCAGGAGCAGCCGGCCGGTGCCGCGGACGATGTCGACCCAGACGTTGCCGATCGTCCCGGTCCGGCGACGGGCGAACCCACGGACCAGCGCGACGGCGACGGCGAGCCCGACGGCCGCGGACAGGAAGTTCTGCACCGCGAGCCCGGCCATCTGCACGGTGAAGCCCATGGTGGCCTCGGGCGAGTACGACTGCCAGTTCGTGTTCGTGACGAAGGACGCCGCCGTGTTGAACGCGAGCGACGGCCCGACGTTCGGCAGCCCGAGGTCGCCCGGCAGGACGACCTGGATGCGCTGCAGCAGGTAGACGACGAGGAGCCCGACGACGCTGAACAGCAGGATACCGCGGAGGTAGACGGCCCAGGACTGCTCGGCGTCGGGGTCGACGCCGATGACACGGTAGACGCCGCGCTCGATCCGGGCGTGCTTCCTGCCCTCGTAGACGCGGACCATCCAGTCACCGACCGGGCGGTAGCAGACGACGAGGAGCAGGACGAGGGTGGCGACCTGGGCGATGCCGGCCCAGGTGTCGGCCGCGGAGCCCATCAGAACTTCTCCGGCCGGACGAGCGCCCAGACCAGGTAGACGACAGCGGCGACGCCGAGGACGGCGGCGGCGATGGTGATGCCGATCACAGCCGCTCGACCCCCTTGGCGATGAGGGCGACCACGCCGAACACGGCGAGGACACCGGCGACGACGAACACGTCGAACACTTGGGACTCCGTAGGTTGCACGGGCCCGGCACCGGACGGCGCGGACCGGCACCACGTGTGGTGCCGAACCGATGGTGGATCCGGCACCGCGCCTCCGGGCCCGTCCTGACGGTTCCCTAACGCGCTCCTGACACACGCATGCGCGTCACTAACGCGCGACGGCCCCGCGCAGCCGCTCGGCGAGCACCGCGGTCGCCGCGCGGAGCTCGTCGGGACCCTCGACCGTGAAGTCCGCGGTCGCGGCGGCGAAGGCCGCCGCGAGGCCCGCCCACGACCACGACCCCCGCGTCAGACGGCACCGGTCGGGGCCGAGCGGTTCGAGCACGGCGTCGTCGGGCAGGTACGGCGCGATCGTCTCCGCCGCCACCTCGAGCACCGCGGTACCGGTGCAGGGCCAGACGTCGTCACGGTCCGACCCCTTGAACCGTGCGGCCACGAACGCCGCCGGGTCACCGCCCGGGACCGGTCGCGGCACGAACGGCAGGCGCGTCCGCATCCGCGGGGTGATGCGGTCGATGCGGTGGGTGCGCCAGTCCTCGCGGTCGAGGTCCCAGTCGAGAAGGTACCAGCGACCGTTCCGGGCGACCACGGCGTGCGGCTCGACCCGGTGCGGCGTCTCGTCGGCACCGTAGCCGAAGCGCAGGACCTCGCCGAGGTGGACGGCCTCGCTCACCGCGACGAGGACCTCGGGGTCGACGGGGTCGCGACCGGCCGAGGTGACCGCGTGGACGGCGTCCACCCGTGCGCGCAGCGGTGCCGGCATCACCTGTCGCACGGTCGCGAGGGCCCTGGCCGCCGACTCGGCGATGTCCGCTCCTGACGCCGGGGCCACGGCGAGCGCGATGGCGATGGCGACCGCCTGGTCGTCGTCGAAGAGCAGCGGCGGCAGGCCCGCGCCCGCGCCGAGCCGGTACCCGCCGGCCGGGCCGCGCAGGGACTCCACGCGGTACCCGAGGCCGCGGAGCCGGTCGACGTCGCGACGGAGCGTGCGCGGGCTGACCTCGAGCCGCTCTGCCAGCTCGTCGCCGGGCCAGTCACGGTGCACCTGCAGCAGCGAGAGCAGAGCGAGCATGCGCGAGGACGGTCCGGACATGGTTCCAGTATCGATCGAGAAGCGGACACGATCTGACCGCAATGCCGTCGATGCTGGTCCCATGAGCATCGAGACGACAACCCACCTCAACTTCGACGGACAGGCCCGCGAGGCCCTCGACTTCTACGCCGCGGTCTTCGGCGGCCAGGTCGCGTCCATGACCTACGGCGCGATGGGCGCCTCGGACGAGCCGGCATGGGCCGACCGCATCGTGTGGGGCCAGGTGGCCACCGACGCCGGTCTGCGCGTCATGGCGTTCGACGTCTGGCCGGGACAGCCGTACGACCAGGGCACCAACGCCTTCTACGTGTACGTGCACGGGGACGACGCGGCCGAGGTCGAGCGGTACTGGGCCGCCCTGTCCGAGGGGGCCGAGATCCGGCAGCCGCTCGGTCCGTCGGCCTGGGCGCCCCTGGCCGGCCAGCTCCGTGACCGCTTCGGTGTGATCTGGGCGCTCGACGTCGCGGCACCGACCGAGTAGCGCGCAGGTGTGGCCCGGGGACGGTCCCCGGGCCACACGCACGTCGACTGCCGGCTGCGCGGTTTCCGAGCCACTTCCCCACGAAAACCGACCGCCGGTAGCGTGCCGGCATGCCCGAGTACCGACCGATGCCCGGCTACGAGCTCGGGGACGGGTGGGTGGGCGCTCGCCGGCGCCGGACCCGGTTCGGCCGCGTGTGGCGCTGGGTCGGACCGCCGGTCGCGCTCGTCGCCGTGGTCGCAGCTGTCCTGCTGTTCCGCTGGTACGCCGGCGTCGCCGACCAGGTCGAGTGGGAGTGCGCCGTGTCCTCGTGCGGGACGAACGACCCACGGTCCTTCGCTCCGGAGGGCTGCTGGGTACTCCTGGTGCTGGCCGCGCTCGGCGTCCGACGGCTGCCGGGGCGCTGGTGGTGGCGAGCCGCGCTGCTGCTCGGGTTCGCCGTCGTCGCCGCGTGGTCGATCGACTGGTGGCGGATGCCGGGGATGGACCTCGGCCTGTTCGTGACCCCGATCGGCGCGGGCGGTGTCGGCGCCGTGCTGCTGCTCGCCCGGATCGGCATGGCGGTCGACCGTGCGCGCGGACGGTCGCACACCGCCCGCCGACGATCGCAGTGACCGAGCGGTCAGCGCGCGGAGCTCCACGTGCTGACCGTGACCGCGGCCGTCACGGCGGTGGGCAGGAACTCCGCGTCGGCGGTGACGTGGTGGTGGCTCGGCCCCATGTGCACCACGTCGTGCACGTCCTCGGCGGACAGCTCCATCGTCCACGTGAGGTCCTCGGCGGACCGCTGCACGAAGGCGGGCGTCAGGGAGTCGTGCAGCCGCCGTTCCTTCTCGGGGTCCACCGTGATGGTCGCCTCGGCCAGCTCCGCCAGGTGTCCCGTGCGCGGGGTCACCACCACGAGGAGGCCTTCGGGGTGCAGCACGCGGGCGTACTCCGACTGGTTGCGGGGCGCGAAGACGTCCAGCACGACCGCGGCGGCGCCGTCGACGACCGGGAGGCGCTCGGTCACGTCCCCGACGACGGCCCCCGCGCGCTCGTGGATGCGAGCGGCCCGCCGGATCGCGACCGCGGACAGGTCGAGGGCGACCCCGAGCCGCGACACGGCGTCGAGCGCGTGTGCGAGGTAGGTGCCCGGACCAGACCCGACGTCGAGGACGACACCGGGCACGTCCACGGAGGCAACCGCCCGGGCGACGGCCTGTTCGATGGGCGCGTAGTGCCCCCGGCCGAGGAAGCGGAGTCGGGCGTCGACCATCTCGGGGGTGTCCGCCGTCAGGGCACGACGCTTCGCGGGCAGCAGCGTGAGGTGGCCCTGCTTCGCCTCGTCGAACCGGTGACCCGTCGCGCAGCCCACCTGGCCGCCGTCGACGCGGCCGAGGGGCTCGGCGCAGACGGGGCAGGCGAGCACGGGGAGCAGGTCGTCACGCACCCGACCAGCGTAGGCGTCGGTAGCCCGATCGGACGGCGGGTTCTCGGTGCACTGATCGTCGGTACGGTCGGGGCATGGCCGTCATCCACCACGCAACCCTCCGTCCGTCGAAGCTCGAGGCGCTCGCCGTCTGGCTGCCGGACCAGCCCTGGAGCGGGGTGTCCGCCGGTGACGACCTCGCGACCGCCGGGAAGTTCCGGTTCGACGACCCCGCGGGCGAGGTCGGCGTCGAGACGGTGCTCGTGCGCACCACGGACGGCCGGGTGCTCCAGGCGCCGCTGACCTACCGCGGGGCGCCGCTCGACGGCGCCGAGGCCTTCCTCGTGACCGAGATGGACCACTCCGTGCTCGGACCACGCTGGGTCTACGACGCCGTGGGCGACCCGGTGTACGCCGACGTGCTGCGCCGGGCGATCGCCACGGGCGGGAACGAGGCCACCCTCGAGCGCGCCGACGGATCTGGGGCGTGGGACGCCGAGGGGACGGCATCGGGCAGCGGGTCCGATGCCGACTCCCCCACCGTGACGACCGTGGACGCGCAGACCTCCGGCGCCCTGACCTCCGTCGCGACCGGTCACGGGGCACTCGTCGTCGCCCGTGCCGTCGGGGCGGAACTGCCTGCTGGCCGCACGCTCACCGGCGGCTGGGCCGACGGCACCGGCGTGCTCGCGGTCCTGGTGCCCTGAACCGGACCACCTGACGGCCGCGACGTCCACGGTGGGGCCGAGCCGCGCCTCCCGTCCGTCGGCCGCACCGATGCCGGTACGGACAGGGCCTGCCTGCCCGGCGGAGCCGGTGGGAGGATCGAGGGCGTGAAGACACTGGAGTTGCCACAGACGGACCTCACCGCATCCGACGTCGTCGTCGGCCTGATGCGGATCAACGACATGAGCGACGAGGACATCCGCGCGCTGTACGCCGCCTCGCGCGATGCCGGCGTGACGATGTTCGACCACGCCGCGGTGTACGGCGGGTGGCACGGCTGCGAGGAGCGGTTCGGCTCGGCCGTCACGCTCTCCCCCGCCGAGCGCGCCGAGATCGTGCTGCAGACGAAGGTCGGCATCCGCCCGACGCCGAACGGCGCGTACTTCGACTTCTCGTACGAGCACATCATCGAGTCCGTGCACGAGTCGCTCGAGGCCCTGCGCACCGACTTCATCGACGTCCTGCTGCTGCACCGCCCGGACGCCCTCGTCGAGCCAGAGGAGGTCGCGAAGGCCTTCGACGAGCTGCACGCCGCCGGCAAGGTCCACCACTTCGGCGTCTCGAACCACACGCCGGGGCAGGTCGACCTGCTGCGCCGCTCGGTGCGGCAGCCGCTCGCGTTCAACCAGGTGCAGCTGAGCATCACGCACGCGAACGTCATCGCACAGGGCGTCACGGCGAACATGGGCGGCCTCGACCAGTCGATCGACCGCGACAACGACATCCTCAACCACTCGCGGATGAACGGTGTCACGCTGCAGGCCTGGTCGCCGTTCCAGAAGGGCTTCTTCGACGGCGTCTTCCTCGGCGATCGCGAGCACTACGCCGAGCTGAACGACGTCCTCGAGGAGCTCGCCGTCGCGCACGGCGTCACCCCGACCGGCATCGCCGTGGCGTGGATCACCCGCCACCCGGCGCACTTCCAGGTCGTCCTCGGCACGACGAACCCGCAGCGCGTCCGGGACTCGGCCGCCGGTTCCGACGTCGAGCTCTCGCGCGAGGAATGGTACCGCGTGTTCACCGCCGCGGGGCACACCGTTCCCTGAGCCGATCGGGCAGGGTGGGACCGTGCTCCACGACCTCACCCTGCCCGTCACGCTCGACACGCGCTCCGGCCCGGTCACCGTCCGGGACGCGACGCCCGACGACCTCGACGCCCTGGTCGCGCTGCTGTCCGACGACCCGATCAGCGCCGCACGCGGGGACGTCGCCGCGCCGGAGGACGCCCCGCTCTACGCCGACGCGCTCCGGGCGATCGTCGAGGACCCGTCGAACGCGCTCCTGGTCGTGACGGATGAACAGGACGTCGTCGTCGGGACGCTCCAGCTCACGCGGATCCCCGGGATGGCCCGGCGTGGGTCCGCGCGGCTGCTCGTCGAGGCCGTCCGGGTGAGCAGTGCCGTGCGCTCGGGCGGGATCGGCAGCGCGGTGATGCGGTGGGTGGTGGACGTCGCGGCGCGGGAGCTCGCGACGCCCCTCGTGCAGCTGACGTCGGACGCCGAGCGGACGGACGCCCACCGGTTCTACGAGCGGCTGGGGTTCACCGGATCGCACGTCGGGTTCAAGTACCGGGTGCCCGACGTCCCGCTGCACTGACGTTTCTTTCCCAGGACGCCCGCGATGCATGGGCTCCCCGCGCGTACCGGGTCGGAACTTCTGACCAGGTACGCCCGATTCGACCAGGTACACCGCGCGGGGGCCGGGCGGTGGCGGCGCGCCGCGTCAGTCGGCGCTGGTCGGGGCGCTCGGGACCGCCACGTCGACGGGCGACACCCGCGCGGGGTCGGCCGACGCCCCGCCGACGACGTCGAACGTGATGCCGAGCTCGGCAGCGGTGTCCTCGTCGAGCTCCAGCCCGTCCTGCTTCACCTGGTCCTCCGGGATTGCACGGCCACCGGACGGGTCCCACGAGTTCGCGATCGACATGCGCACGAGCGTGCCCGAGCCGCTTGGCAATCGCCCTGGAAACGCGTCAGAGATCGTCCGGGTGCAGGCGGTCGCCGGCCTGCGGTCGCCGGAACACCGGGCCGCCGCCGGCCTCGTCCTCGTCGTCGTGACGGACCGGCGAGACGCTCGGGTCGGCGGAGTCCTCGCCGACGTCGGCGCCGCGGTCCTCCTCGATCTGCAGCTCGTCCTCGTCGGCGCCGTCCACGGGGATCGAGCGGCCGTCCTGTTCGGGATCGAAGGGTGTGCTCATCGACATGGGCCGAGCATGCCCCCGCCCGGTGAACGGCGGGTCAACGCTGTCCGTCCGCCGCGATCAGCTCGAGCTGGGTGAGCGGCAGGTCGGAGACGGCCGTGAACGTGAAGGCCGTCCCGGAGCCCTGCAACCGGAACACCCGGGTCTGCCCGGCCCAGTCGAACACGGCGTCCTGCACGGCGACGCGGGTGTCCCCGAGCGCGGCGTCCCACGAGTAGCACCCGGGTTCCGCCGCGGTGACCGTGTAGAGCGAGGTCGGGACGTCGGGGACGTCGAACGACACCGAGGTCCCCACGGCGAGCGCCGTGACCGTCCGTCCGGTGTCGTCGACGAGCGAGGAGGCGGGCGACGGGAGGTCGGCGGACGACAGGCCGACCGGCAGCAGGTCGACGGGGGTGTCCCGGTAGCCGTGCACCTCGGACGCCGAGACCGGGCGGGTGTCCGATGCCCAGCCCTGCGGCTCGTCCGACAGCGTGAACTCGATCCGGGACGCCGACACCACCACGCGGTGCGGGATGCTCACCGACGTCCACGGCGTGCCGTCGACCGTCACCGACGCGACGTACGCGCCCTCGGAGCCGTCGGCGACCTCGATGACGGTGGGCGTGCCTCCCGGCTGCTGCAGCACCGTCCTGCGGACCGACGGCGGCACGAGGACGTAGGTGCCCGTGGAGGGCGCCAGCGGGTAGAGGCCGATCGTCGCGAAGACGTACCAGGCGCTCATCTCGCCGTTGTCCTCGTCGCCGGGGTAGCCCTGACCGAGGTCCGAGCCGACGAACAGGCGCTCGAGCGCCTCGCGGACGATGCGGTGCGCCTCGTCGTGCCGCCCGGTGAACATCGGGAAGAACGGGATGTGGTGCGCCGGCTGGTTCGACAGCCCGAGCATGCCCATCCGCACGTCGCGGGCCTCGGTCATCTCGTGGATGGGGAAGCCGTACGAGCCGGACCGGACCGTCGCCCCGGTCTCCGGGGTGGCGAAGAAGGTGTCGAGCGCGGCATCGAACCGCGTGGGTCCACCGTGCAGGTCGACGACCCCGACCCCGTCGTGCGGAGCCGTGAAGGCGGTCCCCCACGCGTTCGTCTCGGTGTAGTCGTCGCCCCAGTCGCGCGGGTCGAACTCGGTGCCGACCCGCCAGGAACCGTCGGGGTCGCGGCCGATGAAGAAGCCGCGCTCGGAGTCGAAGACGTTCCGGTACTGCAGCGAGCGGCGGGCGAACCACTCCGACTCGGCCTCGTACCGTGCGAGGTGCGCAGGGGTCCGGGCGCGCGAGGCGAGCAGGCCCGCCATCACGGCGAGGCCCCAGTCGTTGATGGCCGCGTCGAGGGTCCAGCTCATCCCCTCGTGGGTCGCCGTGTCGACGTGGCCGCGGAAGGCGCCCGGGAGGCTCCCCTTGCGTCCGACGCGCTCGTCCCGTGGCGGGACGGTCGCGTTGCGCAGTGCGCTGCGGTAGGCATGCGCGAGGTCGAAGCCGGCGATGCCCTTCACCGCGAGGTCCGCGAAGACGGTGTCGCTCGTCGTGCCGGTCATGCAGTCCTCGGCGCCGGGGGCACTCCACCGGGGGGTCCACCCGCCGTCGTGGTGGTGCTCGACGAAGCCCTGCGCGAGTTCGCCGGCGGTGTCCGGGGTGAGCAGGGCGAGCAGCGGCCAGGCGGTCCGGTAGGTGTCCCAGAAGCCGTTCGTGGTCGTGAACGGGCCCTCGACGACCTCGGGGCCGGGTTCGTCGCGGATCGGGGACTCCTGCACGGCGCCGTACGGGGAACGGTGCCGCGGTACCCCGTCCCGAGCGGTCTCGCCGGCACGGTTCGGGTAGAGGAACAGCCGGTACAGGCCGGAGTACAGGCTCGTGAGCTGGTCGGGGGTCGCGCCCTCGAACGACAGGGTGCCGAGCTCGTCCGTCCAGAGCCGCTCCGCGCGGGCCCGCATGGTGTCGAACGGGCCGGCGGCGTCGAGGTTCGCGCGGGCGTCCGCGAACGAGACCGTCGAGATGCCGAGCAGCACGTCGGTCCCGGTGGCGTCGCCGAGACCGATCCACCCGCGGAGCTGCTGCTCGCCGGACGTCGTGTGGTCGGAGGTCGCGCCGGGGATCCGGACGTGCACGAAGTGCGGCGGGGTGCCGGGACGGTCGTCGAGCAGGGCCTCGACCACGGCGGTGCCGTCCGTGACCGTCACCGAGACGTCCGAGACCCGGCCGTGGTGGTCGAGCACGATGCTCCGGGCGCCGGTGAACCGGAAGCCGAGGGCGAACTCCCCCGCGGTCATCTCGGCCGTGACGCCCTGGTCGAGGTCGACCCGGTATCGGTGCGGGCCGTCCTGCTCGCGGTCGTGGTCGAACCCGAGCGCGCGGGCGGCCCGGTCCGTGTCCGGCGCGTCGAGCGGCGACGGCATGACCTGGAAGACGCCGCGGTCCCCCATCCACGGCGACGGGATGTGGCTCGTCGCGAACCCCTGGATCGCCGGGCGCACCCGACCGGTCGCGTCGGTGCGGTCGTGCTCCTGGTAGGCGTACGGCCAGCGGTTGCTCGAGGCGTCGGTCATCGGCAGCCCGAAGACCCCGCCGTGCGGGAGGCCGACCAGCGGGGCGTTGTTGCCGCGGGAGAACCGGGCGGACGCCTGCGTGCCGCGGGTCGTGCGGACGTGGTCGAGCGGGGTGCGCGGGGTCGGGCGCGCGGGACCGATGCGGACGGCGTCGAGCCAGCCACGGAGCGCCGGGCGTGACCCGTCTGCGCTCGTGGGGTGCGGGTCGGAGCCGAGCCGCGCCTCCAGGCGGTCCACGACCCGGCCCGCGAGCTGCGTGAGGTCGACCGCGCGACGGTTCCACTGGTCGACCCACTGCTTGCGCGCGGCCGCCTGCGCCGCGGGCGTGAGCGCGTCGCCGTACTGGTCGTGGGCCGTGTCGCTCAGCCTGCTGCCGTCGGTGCAGACGACGTCCACCACGAACGCCGTGGCGTCCCAGAAGTGCGGCAGGTCGGCCTCGGTCGGTTCCGTGCGGCCGTCGGGCAGGACCCGCTCCGGGAACCACACCCACGACAGCTCGTCACCCGGCTCGATCGCCCGCCCGGCGAACCCGGGCACGACCGCCTCGGCGACGTGGTCGCCAGAGGGCCGTTCGACCAAGAGGCCCTCGGCCGAGTCGAAGCCGACGCCGTTCCGCGCGGCGACGGCCGTCGTCGGGCCACCGCTCCGTTGCAGTTCTCGCACCGGCTCAGCGTATTTGCTCCAGCGTCCGGAGGAGAACCCCCGGCGTGTCAGCCCTTGTTGTGACCGGGAGCGTTGCCGGAGTTGCCCGGTCCGGTGTTCCCGGTGTTTCCGGTGTTCCCGGGTCCACTCGTGTCGACGGCCGGGTCCGCGCCGTCCTGCGGTGCCTGGACGGGGTTGCTCGCCGGGGCCGAGGGCTCCGGCCCCACCGACGGCTCGTCGGCCGGGTCGCTCGGCTGCGCGGGCTCGGACGGCTGCTCGGCCGGTTCGGACGGCTGCTCGGCCGGTTCGGAGGGTTGCTCGGCGGGCTCCGACGGTTGGTCCGCGGGCTCGGAGGGCTGTTCGGCCGGCTGGGACGGCTGCTGGTCGTCCGTCGACGACGAGCTCGACTCGGTCGGGGCCGGCGTCGACCCGTCGTCACCGCCCAGGGCGACCACGGCCACGACGATGCCGGCGAGCACGAGCACGACGACCACGACGGCCGCGATGATCGCGCCGCGCCGACGACGGGGTCGGTCGTCCGCTGCCGCTGCCGAGGGGGTCGGGACCGGGCCGGCCGGACCGCCGGGCCGACCACCGGCGGCCGACGCACCGGCGGCGCCGCGGGACGCCTGCGCGCCGAGCACGGTGGTCGCGACGTCGTCGGCGGCGCTCGGGCGGTGCGTGTCCATCACGCGGGTCGCGTCCTCGGCACCCGGGGACGCGGTCGGCATCGCGCGCGTCGCCGCGTCGTTCCCGGAGGCGCCCGGCGCCGGCATGGCCTGCGTCGCCTCGTCGGCGCGTGCTGCCCCGGCCGCTCCGGCTGCGGCAGCACCGGCGGCGGCCGCACCGGCAGCCGCCGCGGGCGTGACGGTCCCGGGACCGCCGGGCAGCAGCTGCGTGGCCGGCGCGGCGTCGTCGTGGCCGAGCGCGCGGAGTCGCTGCGCGGCCTCGGCGGCGGAGGGTCGCTCCGACGGGTCCTGCGCGGTCATGACGTGCAGCAGCGTGCGCCACGCGGTGGGCAGGTGCTGGTCGATCTCCGGGCCACGGGTCAGGCGCGCGGTCGCGGACTCGACCGCGCTGCCCGGGAACGGCTGCCGACCGGTCAGGCTCTCGAGGAGCATCAGCCCGAGCGCGTAGACGTCGGCCTTGCCCGTGATCGGCTGCGCGAGGACCTGCTCCGGCGCGATGTACGCCGCAGTGCCCATCACCGTGCCGGTCTGGGTGGCCCGAGCGCCGTCCCGCAGCAGGGCGATGCCGAAGTCGGCGAGCTTGACGTGCACGCCGTCACTCTCGAGCAGCACGTTCGCGGGCTTGACGTCACGGTGCACGATGCCCTGCGCGTGCGCCGCTGCGAGGCCGTCTGCGACCTGCGCCCCGACGCCCGCGGCGGTCGACCGGTCGAGCGGTCCCTCGCGCAGTCGGGTCGCGAGGTCGCTGCCCGGGACCAGCTCCATCACGAGGTACGAGTCGCCGTCGACGTCGTCGAGCGCCGCGTCGTAGAGGGTCACGAGCGCCGGGCTGCGGAGCGCCGCCAGCGTCTGGATCTCCGCCTCGGCACGGGCCCGTTCGCCGTGGTCGACCGCCCCGATGCGGAAGACCTTGACCGCCACCTCGCGGCCGAGCTGCTCGTCGACCGCCCGGTAGACGGACGCCATGCCGCCGTGCCCGAGCGTTCCCGTGACGCGGTACCGACCGCCGAAGACCCGTTCTTCCATGCGGGGCAACCTACCGGGGCGACCTGACGGGTGGCGCACCTCGGCGGAGTGCCGTCAGGTAGAACCGGTGCGCCGTGATCACCAGGGCGAGCCAGGCGAGCCCGAGCGCCCACGCCGCCAGCACGTCGGTGAGCCAGTGGTGCCCGAGGAACACGCGCGAGATGCCGACCGAGACGACGAACGCCGTGCCCGCGACGATCGTCCACACCCGGGTCACGAGCTTCGACTGCCGGAGCAGCAGCAGGTAGACGATCGTCCCGACGATGACCGTGGCGTTGAGCGTGTGCCCGGACGGGAACGACGGCGAGTGCTCGTACGGCGGGACGGCGTCGGCGAGCGGCGGTCGGGCGCGACCGATCAGGTCCTTGCCCGCGACCGTCATGAGCAGCGACCCACCGGAGGCCGCCACGAGCAGCACCACGGGCGTCCACGCACGACGCTGGATCGTGAACCCGACGAGGAACCCCAGGGCGACGATCGGCATCCCGATCGTGCCGGCGACGTCCGTCCACCAGGTCACGAGGGTGTCGGCCGTCGGCGACCGCAGCGTCAGCATCCAGTCGAGGACGGGCCGGTCGAGCACGGCGACGTCGTCCGCCTCGCGCACCGCGTCGTAGACCTCGGACGCCACCCAGGTCGCGGTGACGGCCACCCCGATGCCGATCGCGAGGGTGGCCACGAGCAGCGGGAGGGCGCCCCAGCGGTGGCCGAGCGCTGCCCAGCCGGCCGCCGTCGCCCGTCCGGCACGGGTGCGCCACGTCGTGAGGTCGACGGTGCCGACGCGTTCGTCGGGCGCCTCCGGGTGATCGGTCTGCATCGACCCACCCTGCCCGAACCCGGGTGTGCAGGTGCGGTGCACGCCGCGGCGACCGGCGCCGGACACCGGGCACCGGGACCGGGCACCTGGGACCGGGCACCCGGTCCCGCACGCCGTCGCGGGTCAGTCCTTCGCCGCGCCGTAGTCGTCGACGACCGCCACCGACAGCGGGAACACCACCGGGAAGTCGCGGAACAGCAGCCGCCCGGCATCGGCCGCCGCGGCCCGCACCTGCTCGGCCACCCACTCGGCGTGCTCGGCCGGGGTGTGCACGACGATCTCGTCGTGCACGAAGAACACCAGGTGCGGGCCGTCCGTCACCGGCCCCGGGAAGCGTTCGGCGAGCCGCGAGCGCAGCGACCCCATCCAGGCGAGCGCCCACTCGGCCGCCGTCCCCTGCACGATGAAGTTCCGGGTGAACCGGCCCCAGCTCCGCGCCCGTGACTCGACCGCGCGCTGCATCGCCGGCGTCCCCTCGACCGTGTACGCCTGGTTCCGCGCCTCGAACCAGGCGGCGTCCGGCACCGGGGACGTCCGGCCGAGCAGGGTCGTCACGGCCTCGCCCCGCTCCCCCGCCCGGGCCGCCCGGCTGACGAGTCCGAGGGCGGCCGGGAACGCCCGCTCGAGCCGCGGGACGAGCCGCCCGCCCTCGCCCTGGGTCGCCCCGTACATCGCGCCGAGCATCGCACCCTTGGCCTGCTGCCGGGTCTCGACCGCACCGGAGGCCACGACGCCGTCGTACAGGTCGCGCCCGTCCCCGGCCGTCGCCATCGCCCGGTCGCCGGACATCGCCGCGAGCACCCGGGGT
Source organism: Curtobacterium sp. AB451 (assembly GCF_050585845.1). Taxonomy (NCBI): domain Bacteria; kingdom Bacillati; phylum Actinomycetota; class Actinomycetes; order Micrococcales; family Microbacteriaceae; genus Curtobacterium; species Curtobacterium sp. AB451. Next base: position 264,443 of record NZ_JBOBQG010000002.1, on the reverse strand, counting down.
TCCAGCTGTGCCGCGTCGGCCACCACGAGCTTCCAGCCGTCGTCGGCGACCACGGCGGCACGGATCCCCTTCGGCAGCTGCATCGCTCCCCCGCCGTCGGCGGCCCAGCGCCCCGTCACGACCCCGCCGACGAGGTACTTCGGGTGGAAACGACCGTCCTGCACCCACTCGTCGAGCCAGGTCCAGCCGTTCGCGGTCAGCAACCGGGCGAGCCGCTTGTACTCGAGCAGCGGTTCGATGACCGGGTGCTCGATCTCCTGCAGCTCCCACTTCCGCGTGCTCGTGACCATCAGGCCGGCTCGACGGAGGGCCTTCAGCACGTCGGCGGGTGAGTCCGGGTTGAGCGACGGGTCCCCCAGCCGGTCCCGCACGACGGCCGCGATCTCCTCGAGTCGTCGCGGTCGCACCCCGTACGGCACCCGCGGGCCGAGGGCGTCCTCGAGCAGGCGTTCGTGCACGTCCGCACGCCACGGCAGTCCGGCGTGGAGCATCTCCGCCGCGACGAGCGCACCCGCCGACTCCGCCGTCACCAGGAGTCGCAGCGCGCCGGGCGCGGTGGACGACGCGACCGCGTCGAGCTGCGCGCGCAGCTCCACCACCGGGTCGAGCGCGTCGTCGGGAGGCGACACGTCGAAGAGCGCGTCGTCGAAGAGCTGGGCGTGCGTCGGTCGGGCGACCCGCGCCTCCTGGACGGGTGCGTCCCACCCGTCTGCCGGCGCCGCGGCGAGCGCGGTGCCCCGCGTCGCGAGCGCGGACCGCAGGATGCGTCGGCAGAGCCGGAGGTCGATGCACCGGCCGACACGGCCGCCCGCTCGGAGCACGGCCGGGTACCAGCGCGCGGTGTCGTCCCACACCCAGCGCACGTCGGGTGCGTCGCGGGCCGCGACGAAGGCCGGGAGGCGCGGCTCGTCCACGCGGATCGGCTCGCCGTCGGCGGTCCCCGCGTCGGTCAGGGGCGTCACGAGGACGCCATCGTCGACGCGGCGGAGGACGAGGTGCACGGAACGATCATGCCGTGCGCCACCGTCAGTCGAGCTCGACGACCTCTGCGCCGGGCGCGTTCTGCTACACGGAGGCGATGCCGTTCTTCGCGCCCGCCTTCGAGGCGTACCCCTCGGACGTGGCGATGACCTCGCCGTTGCCCGCCGTGAGGTGGAAGCGGTACGCCCCCTCGGCGTCGGTCCAGATCTCGAACTTGCCGGCCATCTCGACTCCTCGCGTCGATCCGATGGTGCCCGTTGTCCGCGCAGCGGCCTGCTCCGCACGCTCGTGGCCGGGACCGGATCGTGGAAGCCTCAATTCACGGTGTTCGCGTCCCCGTCACCGCGGGGTCGCTGCGAGGTCCCGCCGCCGGGACGGACCGCGGCGCTGTCGGAGACGTCGATGCGGACGTCGCCGTCTTCGGCGCGGGACACCTCGACCCGTGGGTCGGCGTCGTGCTCGTCGGAGCCGGACATGCGTCGGAAGGTGTCCTGGCGGCGTTCTTCGAAGGACATGTCGACACCGTCGTCGAGGTGGTCGCGGTCGGGCTTCGTCATGGGTGGGACGGTACGCCCGGGGTGCTGGCACCGGATCGGGCGGCTCCGGACGATCGCGCTCCGGGCGGTCGCCCCGGTTCGGCGATCCGGATCGTCCCGGTGCGGGCCGTCCAGTGCTCGCCCGACCGCCACCGGGCTGCGACCCCGGCGGCGAGGCGGCCGGAGGGGATCGACCCGCGTGACACCGCCGCGCGGGCGTCGGGCAGCGTCGTGCCGAGGACGAACTTCGCGACACCGCCGTCCCCCTCGGCGGCGTCGCCGGACGAGGGCGCTCCCAGTTCGAAGCGGCGGGCGAACCGTACGAGGTTCGCGTCCGGGCCGAGCGCGTCGGCGAGCCCGGGGTCGAGGATCCACGAGCGGCACTGCCACCAGCCGGCCACGTGCGCCGGTGCCACGGCACGGAGGAGCGCAGGCGCTTCGTCGAACGACCGGTCGCACGCAGGGGCGTCGAGGGGACCCGTCTCGGGGACGTGGACGCCCCAGGCCGCGGAGCCGTCGGCCGTCGTGTCGCCGATCTCGAACTGGAGGCGCCCCACCGTCACCACGCGGGCGGCGAGGACCGCGCAGAACCAGTCCAGACCGGTTCCCCGGAGGCCGTACCGCGCGAGCTTGCGGTCGACGTCCGCGATGCTGTCGGCCGCCTGGTCGGCCGAGGCGCCGTGGGTACGGAGCCAGGCTGCCGTCCGGGGTCGGACGGCGTGGAGGACGTCGACGATCGCGCTGTCGGGCAGGCCGCGGACGGTCGATTCGAGTGCGGCGGCCAGCTCTGCCGGGTCGGGGACGGTTCCGATCGCCGCGGCGAGGACCTCGGTACCGTCGTGCACGATCCGGTCGTGGTCGGGCCGGTCGTGGTCGGGCCGGTCGTGGTCGGGCCGGTCGGGGTCGGGCGTCACTTCAGGCCGGACGCGGCCAGGCCGTCGATCACGCGGCGTTGCAGCACGACGAACATGATCAGCACCGGTGCCATGGCCATGAGGCTCGCGGCCATGAGCACGGGGTAGTCGATCGTGCGGTCGCTGGAGAGGGTCGCGAGGCCCGCGGCGAGCGGCATGTCCTCGGCGCGGGTCGACACGACGAGCGGCCAGAGCAGCTCGTTCCACGACCAGAGGACCGTGGTGATCGCCAGCACGCTGATCGACGGACGGGCCAACGGCAGCATGATGCGCCAGAAGGTCTGGAACGGGTTCGCGCCGTCCATCCGGGCGGCTTCCTCGAGCTCCGGCGGGAGGTTGAGGAACGCGGTCCGCATCAGGAATGTCCCGAAGGCACTGAACAGCCCCGGTGCGACGATGCCCATCAGGGTGTCCAACCATCCGAGCCCCTGCACGATCTGGTACTGGGAGATCAGGTACACCTGCGACGGGACGAGCAGGATCGACAGGACGATCGCGAGGAGGATCGCCCGACCGCGGAACCGCATGCGGGCGAACGCGTAGCCGGCGAGGGTGCAGAGCACGATCTGCGCGAGCGTCCGGATGATCGTGACCATTACCGACGTCCCGAGCTGGCTCAGGAACGGCAGGCGTTCGAACACCTGCGCGTAGTTCTGCCACTGCAGCTCCCCCGGCCAGAAGGTCGGTGTGACGGACTGCACCTGCGCGTTCGTCGACAGGGACATGATGATCTGCCAGAGGAACGGGAACGCCATGACGAACCCGCCGACGCCGAGGACGACGTGGATCCACCAGTGGCTGCCGCCGCGGCGGCCCGGCCGGCGGCCGGTCCTGGTCGGTGTGACGGTGGCGGTCATGCCTGGACCCACTTCCGCTGGAACCGGAACTGCACGAGCGTGACGATGCCGATGAGGACGAAGATCACCATCGCGATCGCAGCCGCGAAGCCCTTGTCGTTGTCGATGAAGCCGGCGCTGTAGAAGTAGAAGACGAGGGACATCGTCTTCGGGATCACCGGGTTGGTGCTGCCGAGGATCGCGTAGAGCAGGTCGAACAGCTGGAAGCTCGAGATGGTCGTGACGATCACCACGAAGAAGATGCTCGGGCTGAGGAGCGGCACCGTCACCGACCGGAACTGCCGCCAGCGCGACGCGCCGTCGAGCTCGGCTGCCTCGTACAGCTCGGGCGGGATGTCCTTGAGGCCGGCGCCGAGGATGATCATCGAGAACCCGAGCGAGGACCACAGGCCGACGAGGCTCACCGCGACGAGCGCGAAGCCGGGCGTCGAGATCCAGTACGGCCCGTCGATCCCGAACAGCCCGATGAACCAGTTCACGATGCCGTAGTCGCCGTTGAACATGATCCGCCAGACGAGTGCGATCGCGGCGGGCATGGCGACGTAGGGCAGGAAGAAGAGCACACGGTAGAACTGCGCGAACCGCAGGCCAGGGGTGTTGAGCAGACTGGCGAGCCAGACCGCCACGGGGATGCCGAGCAGGACGATCACGGTGTAGATCACCGTGTTGAGCAGCGACTGGTAGAGCTGCGGATCGGAGACCAACCGCACGTAGTTCGCGATGCCGGAGAAGGTGGCGCCGCCGAACACACCCCAGGTGGTGAAGGAGTACCAGAACGTCTGGATGATCGGCCAGATGTAGAACGTCCCGACGCCGACGAGCAACGGGAGGACGAACAGCCACGGCCAGAACCCGTCGGTCCGGTGCGCCCGAGGTCTGGTCGTGCCGGCGGTCGGACGCCGGGAGCCCGGGGCCCCGGGCCCGGACGCGCGCTGCGTCCGCGCCGGGGCGTCCGAGGTCGGGTGTCGCTCGGTGTGGATCGTCACGGTGTGGGGCTCACTGTTCCTTGGTGAGGGCGGCGTCCATCTTCTGCGCGAGCTGCTTCGCCACGTCGTCGACCGGGGTCGATCCGTCGAAGGCACTCGGCAGCAGGTTCGTCTCGAGGGTGTTCCACGCCGCCGTGTTCTTCGAGACCGGGAGCGGCTTGGCGTAGTCCACCGCGTCGAGGAAGACCTGCAGGTCGGCGTCCGGCATCGTCTTCGTGAAGGCGCTCTGCGTGCCCTCGTACGCCGGGATCACCGCACCCATGTCGCCCTGTTGCTGCTGGGCCTGCTTGCTCGCGAGGTAGACCTGGAGCGCCTGTGCGGCGGCCTTGTTCTTCGTGTTCGCGGACACGACGTTGGAGACACCGTGGATGACCGTCGCCTGCTCCTTGCCCTTGGGGAGCGGGTACACGACGACGTCCTTCTCGAGGTCGGTGCCGGTCAACGCGGAGCGGAACCAGCTGCCGCCCTGGTACATGGCGAGCTTGCCCGAGGTGAACCACTGGTCGGCGGTGGTGTCGGTCAGCTGCTTGATCGAGGGCGACGCCCCGGACGCGATGAGGTCGGTCCAGAACTGCAACCCGGCCTCGGAGGCCGCGGTGTCGTACTCGGACTTCGTGCCGTCCGCGTCGATCACGTTCCCACCGGCCTGGAAGATCGTGTCGTAGTAGGTGGTCTGTCCGTCCATGCCGCCGGCCGCGCCGTACGCGCCGTCGGCCTTGAGCTTCTCGGAGAGCTCGGCTCCGGTCTTCTGGAAGTCGTCCCAGGTCCAGTCCTTCGAGGGCATGGCGACCCCGGCCTTCTCGAAGAGCGCCTTGTTCATCCAGACGCCGATGGTGTCGAAGTCCTTGGGCACGCCGTACTGGGTCTTGTCGTACGTGTACAGGTCGTTGAGGGCGGACGAGTACTTCGCGGGGTCGATCGCGCCGGCCTCGACCTCGCCGGTGATCGGCGCGAGCTTGCCGTTCGCCGCGTAGAGCTGGAAGTTCGGGCCGTTCATCCAGAACACGTCGGGCAGGGTGTTGCTCGAGCCCTGGGTCTGCAGCTTCGTCCAGTAGCTGGCGAACGGGGTCACGTCCACGTTGACCTTGATGTCCGGGTACTCCTCGTTGAAGCCCTCGAGGTTCGCCTTGATCGCCTTGACCTGGTTCTCGTCCCAGACGGCGTACGTCAGGGTCGCCTTGGTGTCCTTGGCGGCCTTCTCGTAGTCGCCGCCGGCGCTGGAGGCGCCGGAGGACGTGCTGCAGCCGGCGAGGAGCACGGCTGCGCCGATCGCGGCGACGGCGCCGAGGAGCGCACGGCGACGGCCGCGGCCCTTGGCAGAGGTGGGTGCGTGCATCGGGTGTCCTTTCGCGAGTCCGTCAGCGGGTGACGGCCGGGGTGGGGTCGGTGAAGTGGGCGATCGTCGCGGCCGCGAGCGTCGGGACGTCGATGGGGACGGAACCGTTCCGGAGCGACCGGGTCGCGAGCGCTCCGGCGGCGACGGCGGCGCGGGCCGCGATCGGCGAGAGGGTCGTCGGCTCCCCCAGCGCGACGTGCCGGAGGAACTCGGACATCGTCAGGAGGTCGGCATCGGCGTGGCCGGCGGCGACCCCGTCGATCTGGTACTCGCGGTCCCCCGCGACGTCCCAGCCGCGACGATGGCTCCAGACCTTCACGACGCCACCGCCGGTGTCGCCGATGTTCTCGAGCCGTCCCTCGGTCCCGATGACCGTGTAGTTGCGCCAGTAGTCCGGCGTGAAGTGGCACTGCTCGTAACTCGCCTGCACACCGTTGTCGAGGGTCATCATCACCATCGACACGTCCTCGACGTCGACGACGGGGTTCAGCCCGGTCTGCTCGAGGGGCGGCCAGTTGTCGAGGGAGAACCAGTCCCCCATGAGCTCGCCGCTGCGGTCGCGACGGTCGGTGACGTCGCCGTAGACCGACAGCGACCCCATGCCGACGACCCGCGCGGTGTCCCCACCGCCGAGCGCGTGGATGACGTCGAGGTCGTGGCTGGCCTTCTGCAGGAGCAGGGAGTTCACCTTGGTGCGGTCGGCGTGCCAGTCCTTGAAGTAGTAGTCGCCGCCGTTGCCGACGAAGTGCCGGCACCAGACCGCCTTGACCTGGCCGATCTCGCCGCGGTCGACGATCTCGCGCATCAGCCGCACGACCGCGGCGTGACGGAAGTTGTGCCCGACGTACAGCGGCGTGCCGGTCTCCGCCGCTGTGTCGAGGACGGCGTCGGCGTCCTCGACCGTGATGGCCATGGGCTTCTCGAGGTAGACCGCGATGCCGGCGCGCAGCAGGTCGATCGCGATCGCGGCGTGCGTCCAGTCGGGGGTCGTCACGATCGCCGCGTCGACGACCCCGACGAGTCCCCCGTGGTGCTCGACGACGAGGGCGTCCGGGTACTCGGCCCGCGCCCGCTCGCGCCCCTGCTCGGTGACCTCGGCGACGGCGACGACCCGCGCCTCCAGGTCGGGAGCGGCGGCAGCCGCCTCGGCCACGTGGCGGGCGATCGCCGCACGCTGCCCCATGCCGACGATGCCGACCCGTAGTGGTCGTCCTGTGAACGCGTCACCCATGCTCATCTCGCTCCCTTGCGTGATTGTGACGCCCATGATGCCGAATCGATCATGAATGCACAATAGGCGCTCAATGAACGCTCATGGGGAGGGTGTGGATGGTTTTACACGATCGAAACGTCGTGCACAGACGTGCGTCGGGGAGTCCCCCGGAGGACTCGTCCGCTCAGTCGGCGACGACGAGCTCCACACCGGCACCGGCGAGCTCCGCGGCGAACGCCGACGGGACGGGCTGGTCGGTGACGAGTGCGTCGATCCGGTCGAGCGGACAGATCCGCGCGAAGGTCGCCCGTTCGATCTTGGTCGAGTCGGCGACCACGATCACCCGGCGCCCGACGGACGCGAAGTGCCGGCTGACCTCCGCCTCGCCCTCGTGCATGGTCGTGGCGCCGTACTGGCCGCTCAGCCCGTCGACACCGAGCACGACCACGTCGAGCGCGAACTCGTCCAGGGTGTCGCGGACGAGCGGCCCGACGAGCTCGTAGGACTGCCGCCGCGCGACGCCGCCCGTGACCACGATCTTGACGTTGGCGCGGACCGACAGCTCGTAACCGATGTTCAACGCGTTGGTGACGATCGTCACCCCGTACTCGCCGTCCGCCCGGGTGAAGCGCTCGCTCTTGCCGAGCTCACGGGCGACCTCGGTCGTCGTGGTCCCGCCGTTCAACCCGACGGTGTCGCCGGGCTGCACCAGCCGCGAGGCGGCGCGGGCGATCGCGGTCTTCGCCTCGGCCTGCCGGGCGATCTTGTACTGCAGTGGCAGTTCGTAGCCGGCCCCGAGCGCCGCGGCACCGCCGTGGGTGCGCGTGACCAGGCGCTGGTCCGCCAGCGTCGCGAGGTCGCGGCGGGCGGTCGCGGGCGAGATCCCGAGCAGCTCCCCGATCTCGGCGATCGACACGTTGCCGCGTTCGCTCACCAGTTCGAGCAGGGCGTTGAGCCGCTGTTGAGGGGTCATGACGGCCATCTTATGGCGTCACCGTGCGCACTTGCTGATCGATAATGACGTTTTTCTCTTCCATCGCGCACGATCGATCGCTACGCTTCCTCATCATCGATCACCCCGATCGAACCGGACCGGAAGGCACCCATGACCGACACCTTCGTGAGCGCAGAACTGACGTCGCAGCCGGAGACGTGGCGCGCTGCCGCCGCGCTCCTCTCGTCGTTCGAGGCGTCGCTCCCCCAGCCCGGAGAACGCGTGGCCGTGGTCGGCTGCGGGACGAGCTGGTTCATCGCCATGAGCTACGCCGTCGCCCGTGAGCGGGCGGGCCTGGGCGTGACGGACGCCTTCGCCGGCTCGGAGTACCCGATCGGGCGCGACTACGACCGGGTGGTGACGATCAGCCGGTCCGGCACCACCACCGAGATCGTGGACCTGTTGCGGGCCCTGCGCGGTCGGCGCACCGTGCTCGTCACCGCGGTCCCGGACAGCCCGGCCGCCGCCGTCGCCGACGTCGTCGTGGCGCTGCCCTTCGCCGACGAGCGCTCGGTCGTGCAGACGCGTTTCGCGACGACCACGCTCGCGCTCCTGCGTGCGTCGATCGGTGACGACGTGGACGCCCTCGCAGCACAGGCCGAGACCGCCCTCGGCCTCCCGATCGACGACCTCCTCGACGCCGAGCAGGTCACCTTCGTGGGCCGCGGTCCTGCGGTCGGCCTCACGTTCGAGGCCGCCCTCAAGACGCGCGAGGCAGCGCAGTTCTGGGCGGAGTCCTACCCCGCCATGGACTACCGGCACGGTCCGATCGCGATCGCCCAGCCCGGCCGCCTCGTCTGGTCGCTCGGAACCGCGCCGGAGGGGCTCGCGGACGAGGTCGCTGCGACCGGTGCGCGCTTCGTCCAGCACGACCTCGACCCGATCGCCGGGCTCGTCGTGGTGCACCGGTTCGCGGTCGCCCTCGCCGAGGGACGCGGCCTCGACCCGGACAACCCCCGCTCGCTCACCCGTTCGGTCATCCTCACCTGATGCGCGGCGCAGGCGCGGTGCTCGGAGTCGACGTCGGCGGCACGGGCATCAAGGCCCGACTGACCGGCGCCGACGGACTCGTCCTCGACGAGACCCGCGTCCCGACGCCGCGCGGCGACACCGACGCGACGATGCTCGCCACCGTCGTGGCGGAGCTCGCCGAACGGGCGCTGCGCCGTGGCGACCTCGATGCGGTGGGCCTCGTGACGCCGGGTGTCGTGGACGACCGGGCCGGCACCGTCGTCCTCGCGGTGAACCTCGGGTGGCGGGACGTCCCGGTGCGGGACCGGGTCCGGGCCGAGTTCGCCGCCCGGGGGATCGAGGTCCCGCTGGCCTTCGGACACGACGTGCGTGCCGGCGCCCTGGCGGAGACCTCCGGCGCAGCACCGGCGCTCACGCGTGGTTCCGTCGCCTTCGTCCCGGTCGGCACCGGACTCGCGAGTGCCCTCGTCGTCGACGGCGTGGTCGTCGCGGGCGGCGGTTGGGCGGGGGAGATCGGACAGGTCCGGATCCCCGCCGGGCCGCACGCGGGGCGCCGCGTCGAGGAGATCGCGTCCGCAGGGGGAGTCGCCCGTCGGTCGGGCTCCACCTCGGCACACGAGGCGACGCTCCGCGTCCGCGCCGGGGACCCGGTGGCCGCCACGGTCTGGCACGAGTGCATCGACGTGCTCGCGGACGCCCTGGCGTGGACCACGACCGTCGCCGGCTGCCACACGATCATCGTGGGCGGGGGACTGGCCGAGTCCGGCACGCTGCTGTTCGATCCGCTCCGGACGGCCCTCGTCGAACGGCTCCCGGGGTTGCGCGTCCCGGTCCTCGCCCCGGCACGGCACGGCGATGCCGCCGGTGCCATCGGTGCGGGGCTGTTGGCGCGCACGGCGCTCGACGCCGAGGTGCACGCATGAGCACCCTGGTGCGTGCGCGGCGGATCCTGACCGCGACGCACGACCTCCACGACGGGTGGCTGGCAGTCAACGACGCCGGCACGGTCCTCGACAGCGGATCGGGGACGCCCCCGCGGACCGACACCGCGGTGACGATCCAGGGAACGCTGCTGCCGGGGGTGGTCGACCTGCACGCCCACGGGGCGCTCGGGCACGACTTCGCCACGGCCACGACGGACGGTGCCGCGCTCGCTGCGGGCCACCACCGCGCTCACGGGACGACGTCGCTCATCGCCTCCGTCGCGACCGGTCCGGTCGCCGAGACGATCGCAGCACTCGGACGCCTCCGCGTCCTCGTCGCCGAGGGCGCGCTCGCCGGGCTCCACCTCGAGGGGCCGTGGCTGTCTCCGGCGCGCCGCGGTGCCCACCGGTCGGACCTCCTGCACGCACCGGACCCGGCGGAGCTCGACGACTTCCTCACAGCGGCGGACGGCGCGCTCCGGATCGTCACGCTCGCACCGGAACTCCCCGGAGCGATCGACGCCGTGGGCCGCCTCGTCGACGCCGGTGTCGTCATCGCGATCGGTCACACCGATGCCTCCGCCGACGAGACGTGCGCAGCGATCGACGCCGGTGCCACCCTCGTCACACACCTCTTCAACGGCATGCCCCCTCTGCACCACCGCCGGCCGGGCCCGGTCGGCGTCGCCCTGACCGACGACCGCGTCCTGGTCGAGTGCATCGTCGACGGGCACCACCTCGATCCCGCGACGGTCGAACTCGTGCAGCGAGCCGCGCCGGACCGCCTCGTGCTCGTCTCGGACGCGATGGCCGCCACCGGCTGCGGCGACGGCGAGCACACGATCGCGGGTTCGGCGGTCTCGGTCCGTGGCGGCGTCGCGATGCTCGCCGACGGGTCGTCCCTCGCCGGCAGCACCATCACCGTGCAGGACGCCGCCCGACGGCTCCTGGACGGTGGAACCCCGCTGCCCGAGGTCGTCGCGGCGACCTCGGCGCGACCGGCACGCCTGCTCGGCCTCCCGGCGCCGCTCACGGTCGGCGCTCCCGCCGACGTGCTCGTGATCGACGAGGGCCCCAGCAGTGCCGCGCAGTCGGAGCCCTGGCGTGTCCTCGACCTGCAGACGACCGCGGCGGTGCTCCGGTGATCCTCATCGTGACGCCCAACCCGGCGGTGGACGTGACCTACCGTGTCGCCCGTCAGCACGTCGGGACGACCCAGCGCGTCCTGGACGTCGCCCGTCGTCCGGGTGGCAAGGGCCTCAACGTCGGGCGGGTGCTCGACACGGTCGGGATCCCGTCCCGCGCCGTCCTGCCGCTCGGTGCGGCTGCCGGTCGGTGGATCGCCGACGGCCTCGACGCCCTCGGTCTCGCGCACGTCGACGTCGCGGTGACGGGGGAGACCCGCACCACGGTCACCGTCGTCGACGACGTCGAGCACCCGACGATGTTCGGCGAGCCCGGACCCGAGGTGACCACCGACGAGTGGGTCGCCGTCACGGACGTGATCGGTCAGCAGCTCGACGGCGACGTCGAGTTCCTCGTCGTCTCGGGGTCCCTGCCGCACCGCGCCGATCCGGGCGTCGTCGCGGACTGGGTGGGCGCCGCTCGGATGCGCGGGGTGCCGAGCCTCGTCGACTGTCCGGGCGGTGCGCTCCTCGCGGCCGCCGACGCCGGGGCGACGATCTGCAAGCCCAACCGCGACGAACTCCTCGAGGCGACCGGCGCCGACGACGAGCGGAGCGGCGCCCTGCAACTGCTCGACCGTGGCGCGGGCGCCGTCGTGGTGTCCCGTGGCGCGGACGGTCTGGCGGCACACATGCGCACCGGCGTCACCGAGGTGCGCGCCGTCCCGGGAGTCTCCGGCAACCCCACGGGTGCCGGCGACGCGGCCACCGCCGGGCTCCTCGCCGCGCTGTTGCGCGGCTCGTCCGACGGCCCGACGAGTCCGACCGCGACCGCGCCGTCCACGCCCCGCGTCGACCACACCGCGCTCCGATCCGCTGCCGCGTTCGGTGCCGCCGCCGTCCTCCGGCCAGTCGCCGGCGAGGTCGACGTCGACGCCGTCCGCCGGTTCCTCGCGGACGACGACGGTGCCCGGTCCGGCACACGACCCTCCGACCCGACCTGGAGCCTCGCATGATCACCGACCTCGCCCTCACCGGACTGCTCGATGCCGCACGGACCGCACGCCGCGGCGTCGGGGCGTTCAACGTGGTGCTGCTGGAACACGCCGAAGCGATCGTCGCCGGCGCCGAGCGAGCGGGGCTCCCCGTGGTCCTGCAGATCAGCGAGAACTGCGTCCGCTACCACGGCGGCCTCGCCCCGATCACGACGGCGACCGCGGCGATCGCTCGGTCGGCGGAGGTCGAGGTCCTCGTGCACCTCGACCACATCGAGGACCCCGAGCTCGTGCTCGCCGGCATCGACCTCGGGGTGGACTCGATCATGTACGACGGATCGCACCTCGACTTCGCCGCGAACGTGGAGGCCACCCGCCGACTGGCAGTCCGGTGCCACGACGCCGGGGTCGCGATCGAGGCCGAGCTCGGTGAGGTGGGCGGCAAGGACGGCGTGCACGCTCCCGGTGTGCGCACGGATCCGCACGACGCCGCTGCCTTCGTCGCCGACACCCGTGTGGATGCACTGGCGGTCGCCGTCGGGACGTCCCACGCGATGCAGACGCGCGAGGCGTCGGTCGACCGGACACTCGTCGAGCAGCTCCGCGCCACGGTGCCGGTCCCGCTCGTCCTGCACGGGTCCTCGGGGCTGTCGGACGACGAGCTGCGGGCAGCCGTCCGGGCGGGCATGACGAAGATCAACATCTCCACGCACCTGAACGGCCTCTTCACCCGAGCCCTGCGAGCGGTGCTCGACGACGGTCCGGACGTGGTCGATCCCCGCAAGTACGTCTCCGCGGGGCGCGACGCCATCGCCACCGAGACCGCCCGGCTGCTGACGCTGCTGCACGGCTGACCCGCCCGAGGGCGGAGCTCAGCAGAGCGGGACGTTCACCGCGAGCCCGCCCATCGCGGTCTCCTTGTACTTCGTGGACATGTCGGCCCCGGTCTGGCGCATCGTCTCGACGACCTGGTCGAGCGACACGTGGTGCACGCCGTCGCCCCGGAGCGCCATCCGCGCCGCGTTGATCGCCTTGTTCGCCGCGATCGCGTTCCGCTCGATGCACGGGATCTGCACGAGTCCGCCGATCGGGTCGCAGGTGAGCCCGAGGTTGTGCTCCATGGCGATCTCGGCGGCGTTCTCGACCTGCTCGGGCGTTCCTCCGAGCACTTCGGCGAGCCCTGCGGCGGCCATCGACGCCGCCGATCCGACCTCGCCCTGGCAGCCGACCTCGGCGCCGGAGATCGAGGCGCGTTCCTTGTAGATCGAGCCGACGGCGCCGGCCGTCAGCAGGAAGCGCACGACGGTGTCGTCGCGGTTCTCCGCGGTGACCGTCGGGACGTAGGTGAGGGCGTAGTACAGGACGGCGGGGATGATGCCGGCAGCCCCGTTCGTCGGGGCCGTGACGACCCGGCCGCCCGTGGCGTTCTCCTCGTTGACGGCCATCGCCATGAGGTTCACCCACTCCATCGCGAAGAGCGGGTCGTGCTCGGGGTCGTCGGCGGTGAGCTGCTCGAACCAGTTCGCGGCGCGGCGGCGCACGGTGAGCCCGCCAGGGAGCGTCCCGGAGCGCGCGACGGACCGCTCGACGCAGGACTCCATGACGTCGTGGATGCGCAGGAGGCCGGCCCGGACGTCCTCGGTGCTGCGTGTGGCGCTCTCGTTGGCGAGCGCGATCCCACTGACCGGCAACCCGTTCGCCGCGCACGCCGCGAGGAGCTCGGCGCCGCTCGAGAACGGGAACGGCACGGCGTCGTCGACGGGGATGGCGGCCTCGGCGACGTCCCCCTCGGAGTCGTTCGTGATGAAGCCGCCACCGATCGAGTAGTAGGTCTCCTCGGCGAGCACCGCGCCCGAGGCGTCGGTGGCACGGAGGCGCATCGCGTTCGGGTGGCGGGGCAGCATCGTCAGGGGGTGCAGGACGATGTCCGTCAGCCGGAACGGGACGGTCGCGCCGCCGGCGAGCCGGAGCCGACCGGTGTCCTCGAGCTCGGCGAGCGACGCGCCCATGGCGTCGGGATCGACGGTCTCGGGGTCGGAGCCCATCAGACCGGCGACGACCGCGCCGAGCGTCCCGTGGCCCTGGCCCGTCGACGCCAGCGAGCCGTACAGGTCGACGGCGACCGACGCGACCGGGGTTCCGGCCAGGCGGGACGCGAAGGCGCGCCCGGCCCGCATCGGCCCGACGGTGTGGGAACTCGACGGACCGATCCCGATGCTGAACAGGTCGAAGACGGAGACCGGCATCCCGCCACACTAACCCGTCCGGACGGGTGGGCGATCAGCGACGCGAGCCCTGGTTCGGCATGAGGATCCAGAGGACGACGTAGGCGATCCAGAGCGGCCCGGGGAAGAAACTCAGGATCACCCAGGCGACGCGGACGAGGGTGCGGGACCAGCCGAAGCGGTCGGCGATGCCGGCGCAGACCCCGGCGAGGAGACGGCCCGTGCGAGGGCGGATGAGTGTGGTCATGGTCTCGACGCTACGGAGGTTCCGCCCGGCATCGCACCCGGGGGACACCCCGATCCGAGGTGGGGACAACCCCACCCCTGCACCGCACCCGGTGGTGGACCGCTCCATCCCCGTGGACATGGGAGACTGACGGCATGCCCATCCTCAACAGGGACATGCAGGTCTGCATCTCGCTCGCCGCGCAACCGAGCAACATCGGCACCCGGTTCCACAACTTCCTCTACGACGAACTCGGGCTCGAGTTCGTCTACAAGGCGTTCACCACGACCGACCTGCCGGGCGCCGTCACGGGCATCCGGGCGCTCGGGATCCGCGGCTGCTCGGTGTCGATGCCCTTCAAGGAGGCGATCATCCCCCTCGTCGACGTCGTCGAGGAGTCCGCGGCCGCCATCGAGTCGATCAACACCGTGGTGAACGACGACGGTGTGCTCACCGCGTCCAACACCGACTACGAGGCGGTGGCGTCACTGCTCGCCTCGCACGCGGTCGACCCCGGCCGGAGCGTGCTCCTGCGTGGCTCGGGCGGGATGGCCAAGGCGGTCACCGCGGCGTTCCGCGGCGCGGGCTTCGACCGCCTCACCGTGCTCGCCCGCAACGAGCAGGCCGGGCCCGCCCTCGCCGCGCAGTACGGCTACGAGTGGGTCGCCGACGAGCGGGACGCGCCGGATGCCGACGTGCTCGTGAACGTCACACCCCTCGGGATGCGTGGCGACCAGCAGGACACGCTCGCCTTCGACCAGGACCGGATCGACGCCGCGACGACCGTGTTCGACGTGGTCGCGTTCCCGTCCGAGACCCCGCTCGTCCGCGCCGGGCGCGCTGCCGACAAGCAGGTCGTCACCGGCGCCGAGGTGATCGCGCTGCAGGCCGCACGGCAGTTCGAGCGGTACACCGGCGTCGCGCTGACCGACGACCAGGTCCGGCGAGCGAGCGAGTTCAGTCGCCGCGAGGCGTGATCGGCTGGTCGGTGTACCGCATGCCCATGCGGGAGCGGACCTCGTCGAGGGTCACCTCGGCGATCTCGTTCGCCCGACGGTTGCCGGCGGTCAGCACCTCGGCGACGATCGACGGGTCGCGTGCGAGTTCGGCGCGACGGCGTCGGTGCGCGGCGAAGCGCTCGTTGACCGCCTCGACCGCGACACGCTTCACCGCCGCCGCGCCCGCTGAGCCGATCTCGTCCGCCAGTTCCTCCGGGCTCGTGCCCGTGCAGAGCGCCGCCGTCGTGAGGAGCGCTGCGATCCCCGGACGGCGCTCCGGATCGAAGGTGATGTGCCGGTCGCTGTCCGTCCGTGCCCGTCGCACCACCGCCGCCGTCTCGTCCTCGGTCATGCCGAGCGCGATGGCGTTGCCGTAGCTCTTGCTCATCTTCCGCCCGTCGACCCCCGGCACCTCCGGGGACGTCGTGACGAGGGGCTCCGGCTCCGGGAACACCTCGCCGAACCGGTCGTTGAACCGCCGCGCGATCGTCCTGGTCATCTCGACGTGCGGCAGGTTGTCCTTGCCCACCGGGACGAGGTTGCCCTTGCAGAACAGGATGTCGGCGGCCTGGTGGACCGGGTAGGTGAGCATCAGCCCGCTGAGCGTGCGACCGGAGGCCTGGAGCTCGGCCTTCACGGTCGGGTTGCGGTGCAGCTCCGCCTCCGTGACGAGGCTCAGGAACGGCAGCAGCAACTGGTTGAGCGCCGGCACCGAGGAGTGCGTGAAGATCGTCGTCGCAGCCGGGTCGAGTCCGGCCGCGAGGTAGTCGAGCACCGCCTCGTGCACGTTCGAGGCGACGTCGCCGGCGGTGTCCCGGTCGGTGATGACCTGGTAGTCGGCGAGCACGAGGAAGGTCTCGACGCCGCGCCCCTGCAGCGCGACCCGTTCGGCGATCGTGCCGAAGTAGTGCCCGAGGTGCAGGCGACCGGTCGGCCGTTCGCCGGTCAGGACGCGGAACCGACCGGGTCGGGCGCGGATCCGCGCGTCGAGGTCGTGCATGCGGTGCTGTGTGGCGGTGAAGGTGTCCACTGGAGTTGCCCTCTCGAGAGAAAGGGCTGCACGACGGTCCTGCGGGTCTGCGAGCTGCCGTGCAGCCCGCGACCATGCGTCAGGAGGCTGCTACCGCAGCCACCACGAAGAACGACGTGTACGCATGCAGCGGATCGTAGCGCGGTCACATCCGGAGTGACACCCCTCGGCGCCGACCACCGTCCAGCGCCCGGCACGACCCCGCCACGGGTGCCGGGGTCGCCTACGCTGGTCGGATGCTCTCCCGACGTGACGCCGCCGTCCGGCTCGACATCCCCCTCGAGATGGCGACCCGACACGGGATCCCCGCACGCCTCAGCGAGGCCGAGCTCACCGCGATCGAGCAGGACCCGCCCGCCTGGCTCGTGCAGTCCCGGGCGAACCGCACCGGCACGAAGAAGGTCTGGACGCGGCTCGAGTGCGTCGTGTGCGGCTACTCCGAGGAGGCCCGTCCGAAGAAGTGGTGGCCCGACTGGGACCACCTGATGTGCGACTACCACGAGCCCTACCAGGCGCCGGACCCCGCCTCGGGCGCCACTCGGCACGAGGTCGAAGGCATCGGCAGCCGCTTCGTCGCGCTCGTCGACACCCGGCCGTAGCGCGGAGCACACCCGAACCCCGCACCGAGCTGCACCCGCGCCGCGCCCTGATCGTGCACCGTCCACGACGGAAGGCACGGTACCCACCGGCACCGCGCCTCCCGTCCTGCCCGCACACGGCGCCCACCGGCGCCGTCACGCGGCTGGGTCAGTCGACGGCGTCCCCGATGGCGGCACCGACCCCGGCCGCCGCCACGACGGCGCCGGCCCAGGCCACCGCTGCCGGGGTGGCCGCGACGGGACGGAGGCCACGGAACGTGGTCGCCTCGTCACTGTCGAACGGGACGGCGTCGAGCTGTCGTGTCTGCTGCATGCGCTGCTTCCTTCCTCGATGTCCTGGTGATCAGTTCCCGACGGCCTCTTCGACCGCGTACGCGGCGACCGCACCCGTGAAGACCGAGGTGGCGGCGAGCGCTGCGAGCGGGGTCGCGGCGAGGGGCTGCTCCGGTGCGAACCGCTGCCCGCGGTCGCTGTCGAACGCGATGTCGGCGATGGTGGTCATGCTGGATTCCTTCCGTTCTGCGATGGTGATGGTCGGGCGCTGGGCCCGGTTCCCGGCCCGGGGGGCCGAGGTCACTCTCGTCGTGCCGAGACGACGAAGACTGCGGCTGCGATGCCGAGCACGACCAGGACCGACAGCCACGCGAAGCCGGGCAGGTCGAACAGGAGTATCGCCACCGCGATGGCGATGAGCACGACGGGTGCTGCGAACCACAGCGCGGTCCGTGTGTTGGCGTTCATCTGGTCTCCTCCTTCGGTCGTGCGGACGCTGCGGAGGCGGCGTCCGGCTGCCGACGGGGGCCGTCCCCGTCGTGCATGGGTTCCCGTCGGGATGCGAAGAGCTCCTCGACGGGCACGGTGTCGTCGTGGCCGCCCGTGCGGACGATCGCGAACTGGACGGCATCGGCGCGGCCACCGGTCCGCGCGGCGACGACGCGGCGGACGAAGGCGAGCAGCGCGCGGTAGTCGGCGCCCGTCTCGTACCCGTCCGGCAGCTGTTCCGCTGCCACCAAGAACCGTCCGACCACGTCGAACAGGCCCTTGTCGACCCGCCGGTCCGGGAACCACAGCATGTGCCGGAGCCGGCGTGCTGCGACGTCCTTGGTCCGCGTCCACTCGCTGACCACGTCGTCCTGCCGGTACCGGTACAGCAGCTCGAAGTCCATCGAGGCGGGGATCGGTGCGAAGAAGCGCCAGTTCGGGATGAGCAGCGCGGCGGTGTCGACCTGCCGGACCCGGTCGAACCGACGGTTCGGGTGCTGGCCGATGACCGTCGCGATGATCCAGAGCGCGAGGCCGATCGCGAGGGGCAGTGCCGGACCGTCTCCACGGCGGCTCATCGGTCCACCCCGATCGCCTCGCGGACGAGTGCACCGACCCGTCGGACCGGTGCGGGGTGGACGAGCAGGCCGTCGTGGGTGGACCGCACGACCTCGCGGCGGCCGTCGTGCTCGTGCGCGACGCGTTCGTGCGCGGCGCTCACCGCCGGTTGGAGTTCGTCGCTCGTGCTCGCCGTGACGACGAGCACGTCGGCACCCTCGGGGATGCGGCGTCCGGGTCGGTCGGCGACGAGGTCCGGCTCCGCCGCCTGCCACTCCGCACGGCCGGTGCGCCAGAGGCGGGCGTTCCGGTACACGGGGCTCAGGTCGTCGGTCCGCCCCTGGCGTGCGGGGATCGCCCAGGTCGTGGCGTCGAGCAGCCATCCCCAGCCGGTCCGGAGGGACCACTCCATCAGCGGGAAGCCGTCCGTGAGTGACCGGACGGCGGTCAGGACGTCCTCGTCGGGTCGGTCCACGAAACCGGTGGTCGGGTCGAGGAGGACCACCCCGGCGACGTCGCGCCCGAGCTCGGCCGCGTGGCGTCGGAGCAGGTGCCCGCCGAACGAGTGCCCGACGAGCCAGAGTGGTCCGTCCCCGGCGTGGCGGCCGACGAGGAAGCGGAGGTCCTCCGCGTAGGTGGCGAGCGTCGCGCCTGGTGCCGTGCTCGCCCCGGTCCCGGGACGGTCGTACGTCAGCGTGGCGACGTCGCCGCCGAGCTCCGCGATGATCGGGTCCCAGTACTCCTGGACCGCGACGAGCGAGTTCTCGAACACCACCAGGGGTGCCCCCGGCCCCGAGGTTGCCGGCCGGTACCGCACGGCCAGGCGCGATCCGGCGGGCGTCTCGACCACGGTCTGCCCGGCGCGGGGACGTCGACTGCGCCGGGCGTCCACGACCTGCCGGACCACAGCCTGCGTCCCGACCGCGGCCCCGATCACGCCGAGGACCCACGGGAACCCGTCGTGACGACGCGGTACGACCGATCGGCGGTCTGCGGTGACGTAGAGCACCGCGGGCTGCAGTGCGAGGAACGCTGGGAGGAACCGACCGAGTCCCATGGTCGCGGCGATGGTGAGGTGCATCCCGGCGATCGCGCCGAGGTACGCCACGCGCATCCGCGGGCCGAGCACGAACACGATCGGGAACGCGCACTCGAGGACGAGCGTGGCGACCTCGCCCACCCGGGCCAGTGCCGGCCGGTCGCGCAGGACCCGCCACACCCACTCCGAACCGTAGGTCCGCGTGCGCATCACCCCGAGCAGCGCCGAGCCGTTCCGCCAGGGCTCACCCATCAGCTTCACCCACCCCGAGACGAGGTACGACAGCGTCGCCTGGCTCGCGACCGCCCACAGCGCGGTGTCCACCGTCGCGGGTCGTCGGGAGGCCCGGGCAACACCCGACAGCGCCTGCGTGAAGAACGCCGCCTGGTCGCTGCCGTCGCCGCCGTTGTGGTGCAGTGGCCCGAGTGCGTAGCCGGTGAGCACCGTGACGGCGGACGCCGCGGCGCGGACGCGTCGGTCGCGGACCGGGGACAGGTGGACGAGGGCGGCGGCCACCCGGAGCCCGTGCATCGCGGTCACCACCCGGGGCCGGTAGACGCGGTCGAGCACGCGGCGCAGTCGCTCGTTGCGGACGAGCGCGGAGCCCCGCAGCAGGGTCCAGTCGTTCAGGCCGCCCGTCCGGCGGTTGTCCGCGTTCGCGAGGTGCTCGAGACTCCCCATCAGCACCACGAGCGCGGAGGCCCGCTCGGTCGCGGCGAGCACGTTCCCGCGGTCGGCCGACCGGTCGACGACACCGCGGACGACCCGGTCCACGAACCCGATCACGACGCCACCTCGAACTCCACCGTGTACGTGGGGGACTCCGGTGTCACCGGACCGCCGTCCCGGTCGCCCGTCACGGAGCGCACCGCGAGCCCGAGCTCCGTACCGAGGCCGGTCAGGACCTCGACCGGTGTGAGGAGGCTCACCTCGTTCCCGATGGTCGTCCGTCCGCGGTCGTGCCACAGGTGACTGACCTGCCAGAGTCCGGTCGGCTCGTCCAGGGTCGCGTAGGTCTGCAGACCACGGCCGACGCCAGGGTACGGGACGAACCAGGTCTCACGACGACGTCCGCCGTGCAGGCCGAGCACCGCGTCCGGGTTGTGCGTCTCGACGACCAAGCGGCCACCGTCGGCGAGGTGGTCCCGCGCGGTGGCGAGCGTCTCGCGCTGGTGCTCGCGGGTCAGCAGCATCGAGATGGACGCGCAGACGCAGAAGACCAGGTCGAACCGCTGTCCGAGGCGGAGGTCGGTCATCGAGCCCTGCACCAGGTCGAGGTCGACGCCGGCCTCGTCGGCGCCGTCGCGGCACCGGTCGAGCATCTCGGCGGACAGGTCGACGCCGGTGACGCTGATGCCCCGCTGCGCGAGCGGGATCGCCACGCGACCGGTCCCCACGCCGAGCTCGAGCGCCGTCGCCGGTGCGCTGGAAGCGAGCACCTCGACGAGGCCCGGGTCCGGCGGGAAGACGTCGTCGTAGATCTCCGCGAACTGCTGCCCGTACGTGTGCTGCACGACCCGACCCCCCTCGGCGTCGGGCTCCCTCGGCCCGACACCGAGGGACGCTAGGCCTGTACGTCCGCTCAGTCACACGAGTCCCGACGATCGCTCAGGCTGCTCGGAGGCGTTCGCCAGGTCCGGTAGGCATCCCCCCTCGGCGCGTGCGCCGCGTCGAACCGCACCAGCTCGGGGAAGCAGGCGGGTGGGCACCGGATCGGGTTGGTCGGGCACGCGGCGGACCCGCGCGTACCCCGGCCCCGCGGTCAGTCGGCGGCTGTCGCCGCGAGGTCGCTGTAGGTGGCCGCGTACCAGCCGACGGTCGAGTCCCCGGACGTCGGACCGATGGTGACGTACTCGCTCCGGGTGCGCAGGTACAGGTCCTCGTCGTGTCCGCACCGGATCTCGCCCGAGGCGACCACAGGACGGACGGGAGGCGCGGTGCGGGCCCGACCCGCGCCTCCAGGCCCTCAGGCGGTCGCGGCGCGACCCGCGGCCACCCAGCCGAGCCGTCGCAACGTCTCGCGGTTCCGGATCCAGATCATCGGCTGCACCAGGAGGTCCGGCGCCCAGGCACCCGGCCCCGCCACGGCGTCCTCGACGATGGTGACCTTGCAGCCCCGTCGGTGCTCCTCGACGACGAGCTCGACCCGGGCCTCGCCGAGGGGCCACCCCTTCGGCTGGATCACCATGCGGTGCGGAGCGTCCCACTCGAGGACCGTCGTCACGTCGTCGATCACGAGCGGCCAGATGCCGAACGAGTGGTGCAGGCGGGTGCCGACCGCGGGCCACCCCTCGTCCTGACCGCGCATGCGTGAGGCGCCGACGACCCAGGTGGTGAAGAGCCAGCCGTCCGCGAACACGTCGAAGACGTCCTCCGAGCGGCAGTGCAGGATGCGGACGTTCTTCGCCATGGTCAGTCCTCCGGTGCGAGATCGACGTGCTCGGTGAGCCCGAACGTGTGCCGCAGGGCGCTCCGTGCCGCGTGCCAGCCGGCCATGCCGTGCACGCCGGGGCCCGGGGCGGACGCCTCGGAGCAGAGGTACATGCCACCGCCCATCCGCCACGGGTCGGACGACAGCACCGGGCGCTTGACCAGCTGCCAGAAGCTCGCGGCGCCGGCGGCGATGTCGCCACCGACGTAGTTCGGGTTGTACGCGCCCATGTCGACCGCGGTGCGGCTGCTCGACTGCAGGACGGTGTCGCGGAACCCCGGTGCGAAGCGCTCGATCTGCCGCGTGATCGCCTCGGTCTGGTCGATGTCGGACCCGGCCGGCACGTGCGCGTAGGCCCAGAAGACGTGCTTGCCGGCCGGTGCGCGGCTCGGGTCGACCACGGTGGGCTCGGCACCGAGCACGTAGGGCCGCTCGGCGTGCGCACCACGCGCGACCGCGCCCTCGGCAGCGGCGATCTCGGCACGGGTCCCGCCGATGTGCACAGTGCCGGCCTCGCGGAGCGCCGCGTTCGTCCACGGCACCGGGTCGGAGAGCGCGAAGTCGACCTTCGCGGCGGCGTTGCCGAACCGGAACCGACGGAGGGCCCCGCGCCGCGGCGTCGGGATCTGCTTCCCCGCGATCCGCAGCATGCCGGGGACGCTCGTGTCGAACAGCACCGCCTTGGCCGGCGTGAGGTCGCCGAGCGAGCGGACCTCGCGGCCGGTCTCGATCCGGCCGCCGTGCGCGACGAGGTCCGCGGCGAGCGCGTCGACGATCGCCTGGCTGCCGCCGATCGGGACCGGCCAGCCCCGGGCGTGCGCGTAGGAGCCGAGCGACAGCGCCGCGGCGGCGGTGGAGAGGGACGGCATGTGCTGGATCGAGTGCGCCGCGACCCCGGAGACCATGGCGGGCGCGACCTCGTCGCGGAAGCGGAGGTTCCACGCGCTCGTTCCCTGCTCGAGGGCGCGGAGTCCGAACCGGAGGACCGTGAGGGGGTGCCGCGGGACGTGCAGCAGCGCGTCGGTGGCGAAGTCGGCGACCTGGTCGGCGTTGCCGGACAGGGGCGCCATGAGCTGCCGGAACGCGGGACCGTCGACGCCGAGCGACTCCGCGGTGCGAGCGAGGTCCCGGTACGCGATGCCGGCGCGCCCACCGTCGAGCGGGTGCCCGTACTGGACCTCCGGCAGGCGGAGTTCGATGCGGTCCTCGAGGCGGAAGCGTCGGAAGAACTCGGACTGCAGCGCCATCGGGTGCACGGCGGAGCACACGTCGTGCCGGAAGCCGGGCAGCGTCAGCTCGGCGGTCCGTGCGCCACCGCCGATCGTGTCGCCGCGCTCGACGACCTCGACCGACAGCCCCGCGCGTGCGAGCGTCACCGCCGCCGCGAGTCCGTTCGGCCCCGCTCCGACGACCACCGCATCCACCATGCACCCGAGCCTAGGGACCGCTGCTGCGCGCCGTCTCGGTCGGGACGGTCCGCTGCGGACCGGAGGCGCGGTTCGGTGCCGCCCCGCGCCTCCGGTCCTTCGTCGGGCGCGGTCCAGGGCCGTTCCCGATTCCGCAGCTGACCGTTCCGGTTCGCGAACCCCGGGAATCGCGAACCGGAACGGTCAACGCGCCGACGGGTTCAACGCATCCTGCCGCGCGCGCCGAGGACGATGGACCCGCTCGGCGACAGGACCCGGGAACGTGTCGGAGGCTCTGCCGTCCTGGCAGGTCAGACGCGCGCCGCGTCCGGGTCCGCCGGGTCCGATCCGTCGTCGCCCGCGTCCGCCGCGTCGGGCTCGTCGGCGTCCAGCGCGGTGGACCCCACCGGGTGCTCGGCCAGGAGCGCCGCGAAGTCCTCGTCGAGCATCTGCTGCAGCCGGTCGTCCCGTCCGACCTCGTAGTCGTCCGCCGGACGCTGCGCCCACCCGAGCCGCCCGACGACGGTCGTGCCGATGTCGTCCCACGCCCGGGCCCGGGCCGCGAGGACGATGCCGTCGACGAACCCCTTGTCGTCCCGGCGCTTGTCGAGCATCGTCGCGAGCTGCTCGTACGTCGCCTCACGCGTGCGGAGCTTCAGGTCGTCGCCGCGGCGGTAGTCGTGCTGGTGCCGCGAGCGCCCCTTCTGCTTGCTCGACCGCGACCGGATGTCGCGCATCCGGGCAGCGTCGCCGCGCTGTTCGTCGGCCATGCGGTGGAGCTCCTCGCGCGCGGCCTCGGCGATCACGGCGTGGTCGAAGTACCCCTCGTCGCGCAGCGCGTTCGTGATGATCCGGTTGCCGACGGCGATGGTGACGGCGGCCTTGGCGATGAGGAAGCCCTCGTCGACCGCTCGCTTCAGCTCGACCTGGCTGACGGGCCGGTCGCGCACGTCGTGCTTGCTGCGTCGTCCGAACAAGGCCATGCAGTCGACGATACCGGCGTCGGGTGACCATCCGTCCGCAGGTGGACCCGGATCACGCTCGGGAGGGACGACCCGCCTCCCACGGACCCGTAGCGTCGGGTGCATGGCCACGATCTCGGAATCCCCGCGCACCGGTCTCGGCACGGCGAGTCTCGTGCTCGGCATCTGCTCGTTGCTCGCCGGGTGGACGTTCGTCGCGCCGCTCGTGGGGCTGTGCCTCGGCGTCGCCTCGCGGAGCCGCGAGCCGTTCGCCCGTGGTCGTGCCGGCTGGGGGATCCTCCTCAACCTCGTGGCGCTGGCGGTCTGGATCCTGCTGCTCGCGCTGTTCGTCGTCGGCGGGGCGTTCGCGGTCTGGACCGGGGTCACCCACGGCCGCTGAACCGGAGCGCCCGACTCAGAACACGAGGCCGTACACGGCGACGTCGACCCGCACCGGCCCGAGCGGCAGCGCGCTCCGCAGCGTGCCCTCGTACGCGAAGCCGAGCCGCTCGGCGAGGGCACGGCTCCGGAGGTTGTTCACGGCGGTCCGGATCTCCACCCGGGCCGAGCCGCGGGTCCGGGCGACCCCGACGAGGACGGTGGCGGCCCGCCGGGCGACACCCCGTCCCTCCTGGCCCGCATCGACCCAGTAGCCGAGGGATGCCTGTCCGAGGTAGGGGTCGAAGGCGAGCGAGGCGGCACCGACGACCCGGTCGTCCAGCCGGATGACGCACGGGAGCGCCCGGTCCATCGCGTACTGCGCGAGCAGGCGCTCGGTGTGCAGGCCGATCGTCTCGACGGTCTGCTCCTGCCACGCCCACGGTTCCGCCGCGCGCAGCCGGTCGGCGTTGGCGACGACGAGCTCGTGCAGCGGCCGGACGGTCGTGAGGTCGCGCAGCGTCAGCGTGTACCCGTCCCCGAGGTCCCGTCCGAACGCCGCCACCCCTCAGAGACTAGGCACGCGCGCGCCTACTCGTACCGGAGCGCCTCGATCGGGTTCTGGCGGGCGGCCCGACGCGCGGGCAGGGTGCCCGCGAGGAAGGCGATGAACATCACGACGAGGATGATCGTGATGACCGAGGACGGCGCGAACTGCATGATCTGCAGGCCCGGCAGGTCCTTGAGGACGGTGCCGGCGAGCACGTTCGAGATCCCGGTGCCGAGCAGGATCGCCACGCCCGCGCCGATCGCGCTGCCGAGGAACCCGATGAACACGGCCTCGAGCGAGAACAGCGTGTAGACCTTCCCGCCGCCCATCCCCATCGCCTTCATCAGTCCGATCTCACGGGTGCGCTCCTGCACGCTCATGAGCAGCGTGTTGATGATGCCGAACCCGGCCGCGACGAGTGCGATGACGGCGAAGGCGTTCAGCACGCCGACGATGCCGTTGATGACCGTCTGGAACTGGCCGAGCTGGTCCTGGATGGTCTGGCCCGTGTAGCCGTCCTTCGACAGGGCGCTCTTCACGGTGGTCGCCGACGCGCCGCTGTCGAGGGTGGCGGTGGCGCTGGCGTACGAGGTGGCGATCGACGAGGGCTTGCCGGTCTCCTGCGCGGCCTGCATCGCGTCGGTGAGCGCTGCGTTCGCACCGGCCCCGCCGCCGAACAGCGACTCGTTCTGCACGCCCGCGACCGTGGCGGTCAGGGTGTGTTCCTTGCCCTGGTAGTCGTCGACCGCGATGGTGAGGTCCTTGCCGACCGCGGCCTTCGCGCTGCCGAGCCCGAGGTTCTCCAGGTAGTTCGTCGGCAGCAGCACCTGGTTGCCGGCGGAGGACGAGTCGTCGAGCTGCTTCCCCGCGGCGAGGTCGGCGTCGAGCTCCCCCGCGTTCGCCGCGATGTCGACGACGTACTTGCCCGCGCTGCCGTACTCGACCCACTTCGTGCTGAGGGCGACGGCCGGACGGACGCTCTCGATGCCCGCGACGTCCTCGATCTTCGTGACGTCGGACTGCGACAGGTACGCGAACGACGCCGGCCCGCGGTCGACGCTCTGGCTCGACTCGTCGGGGTCGTACTTCGCCGGCCCCGAGTCGGTCGAGGACTCGACGGCCTTGGTGATCGTCAGCGACCCGGTGTCGCCGATGGAGGCCACCTGGGTGTCGATGTAGTTGCTGACGCCCGTGCCGATGGCCGAGGTCAGGGTGATGGTGAACGCGCCGATGAAGATCGCGATGACGGTGAGCGTCGTGCGGAGCTTCGACCGGAAGGTGTTCGCGACCGCGGTGCGGAAGAGGTCGAGGACGTTCATGCGGAGTGCCTCCCGTGCCCGGTGGCGACGGCGTCGACGGCATCGTCCCCGCCCACGATGAGTCCGTCGCGGACGTTGACGCGGCGGTCGCAGCGTTCGGCGAGCTCCTCGTCGTGGGTGACGACCACGAGGGTGATCCCCCGGTCGCGCTGCAGGCCGAAGAGCATGTCCTCGACGACCTGACCGGTGTTCGTGTCGAGGTTGCCGGTCGGTTCGTCGGCGAAGATGACGCTCGGCTCCCCCACCAGGGCTCGTGCGATGACCACGCGCTGCTTCTGCCCGCCGGACAGGTCGTTCGCGTCGTTCTTCGCCTTGTCCGCGAGCCCGAGGGCGTCCAGCGCGGCCATGCCCCGGCGCTTCCGCTCGGCGCCGGTGACGCCCGCGATCTTCAGCGGGAGCACGACGTTCTCGAGCACCGAGGTCTTCGGCGTGAGGAAGAACTGCTGGAAGACGAACCCGAACGTGCTGTTCCGCGTGCGGTTGACCTGCCGTGCGCTGAGCGTCGCCGCGTCGGTGCCGTCGAGCAGCACCTGGCCGGCCGAGGGCTTGTCGAGCAGCGCGAGCAGGTGCATGAGCGTCGACTTGCCGGAACCCGACTTGCCGACGATGGCGAGGCTCTCGCCCTGGTCCACCTGCAGCGACACCCCCTTGAGCGCGTCGAACCGCGTCGCGCCGCGGCCGTAGGTCCTGGCGAGGCCACGGGCCTCGAGCACGGGAGTGGTCATGCGCCAACCGTACTGTCCACTGCACGACTGCAAGTTTGCGTTTGCTGTAAACCATGTGACGTTCCGGTTACAGTCGGGCCATGCCCGACACCGCGCCCGCCTCCGAGATGGGCCTCCGCGACCGCAAACGCCTCGAGACCCGGCACCGCATCGCCGAGGCCGCACGCACGCTCGCCCTCGAACAGGACATCGACCGCACCACGATCGAACAGATCGCCGCGCGCGCCGAGGTGTCGCCCCGGACGTTCTTCAACTACTTCGAGAGCAAGGAGGACGCGGTCCTCGGGCACACCGAGCTCGACCTCGCCCCCGAGACGCTCGCCGCACACCTCGCCGCGGTCGAGGGCGAACCGGCGGCGCAGGCCGTGGTCGACCTGGCGTTCCTGGTGTTCGGGGAGTCCTTCGGCGACGAGCGCGAACGGCTCGCCCGCAAGGAGGTCATCGTGCGGTTCCCGCAGCTCATGCGCCGACAGGTCTCGCGGATGACCACGGTGGCCGAGGCGATGACGGGTGCCGTCCGCACGATCCTCGAGCGGGACCCGGCGTGGGGTCCGGACGCGGCCACCCCGCAGGCGGCCGAGATGCTGCTCGGCATGTGCATGACCGGGCTGCGCAGCTCGGCACGCCACGAGGGGTCGGACCCCGACGCGGTCCGCGCCGCGGTCGTCGCGTCGATCCGCGACACCGCCGCGCGCATCACCACCCGGTAGCGGCCGGGAGGCGCGTGACGGGCCCGCCCCGCGCCTCCAGTCCGTGCATGGTGAGCAGAAATGGTCGGGTGCCGCGCGCGGACCCGACCATTTGTGCTCACGATGCGAGCGCACCGCACGCGTCGCACGCGCACGCATCACGGCTTCGTGATGAAGCCCTCCTTGACCATCCAGTCGAAGGCGACGTCCGCCGGCTCCCGGCCCTCGACGTCGACCTGCCGGTTCAGCTCCTGCAGCACGGCGTCGGTGAGCTTCGGCGAGATCTCGTCGTAGACGTCCGCGAGCTGCGGGTACTCCTCGAGCGTCTCCGAGTCGAGCACCGGAGCGACGTTGTAGGCGGGGAAGAACCCCTTGTCGTCCTCGAGCACCGTCAGGCCGAGCGACTTGATGCGGCCGTCGGTGGTGAACACCTCGCCGAAGTTGCACTTGCCACGGTCGGTCGCCGTGTAGACCGTGCCCGTGTCGAGGATGCTGACGTTGCCGCGCGGGACGCCGTTCTCGCCCGAGCCGCCGAGCTCGAGCCCGTACTTCTCGAGCATCGGCTTGAAGCCGTCTGCGCGTGAGTTGAACTCGGACTCGACGCAGAAGGTGCGCTCGCTGACGGGCAGCTTGGTGATGTCGGAGAGCGTCTTGACGTCGCCGAGCTCCGACACGGCCTCGTCGCGGACGGCGAAGGCGTAGGTGTTGTTCATCGGCGCGGGTTCGAGCCAGGTGAGGCCGTTGCCCGCGTCCTCCTGCTTGACCGCCTCCCACTGCTCGGTCTTGTCCGGGATGCCCTCACTGTGCCCCATGAAGGTCAGCCAGGCCGTGCCGGTGTACTCGTACGTGAAGTCCGCCGCGTGCGAGGTCATCAGCTCGCGGACGGCGACGCTGCCGGGGACGTTCGTCTCGTCGGTCACGTCGAAGCCGGCGGCCTTGGCGGCGAGCACGGCGATCTTGCCGAGCACGAGCTGCTCGGTGAAGTTCTTCGAGGTCACCGTGAGGTGCGCCCCGGCGGGCAGGTCGTCGATCCGCTTGATCGATCCCGGGTCCGCGGCGGGCACGAAGGACGTCGCCGGCTGGAGTCCGCAGCCCGTCAGTGCGAGCGCGGCGGCGCCCGCCACGGCGGTGGCGGTCACGATGCGGCGGCGGAGCGTCGGACGGGAGGCGCGGCGTGCGTCGCGCGCGTCGGCGTGCGTCATCGGAGTCCCTTCGGTCGTGCGACCGTCTCGACCACGCGGCCGAGCCAGTCGATGGACAGGGCGAGGAGCGCCACGAGGAGCGCCCCGGAGACGAGCACCTTCGGCAGGAACAGCGTCACCCCCGTAGTGATGAGGAGGCCCAGGCCGCCGGCGCCGACGAAGGTCGCCAGGCTCGCGGTGCCGACGAGCAGGACGAGGGCGGTGCGGATGCCGGAGAGCATGACCGGGACCGCCAGCGGCAGCTCGACCTTCATGAGCACGCTGAAGGCACTCATCCCCATGCCCCGTCCGGCCTCGACGAGCCGAGCGTCGACGCTCTGCACGCCGATCATCGTGTTCCGGAGCACCGGCAGGATGGCGTAGAGCACGAGGGCGACAACGGCGGACCAGGAGTTCAGCCCGAGCCAGGCCGCGAGCAGCACGATCAGACCGACGGCGGGCGCCGCCTGGCCGAAGTTCGCGACGGCGATCACCCCGGGGCTGATCCGACGCAGCGGCCCGCGGGTGAGGACGACCCCGAGCGGGATCCCGATCACGAGCACGAGCACGGTGGCCTCGAGGGTCAAGACGAGGTGCTGCCCGGTCAGGTCGAGGATGGTCGACGGGTTCAGGGTCCCCCGCTCGGTGGCGGTGAGGTCCGCGGTCGCGAGCCACACGGCGAACGCCGCGAGGACCACGAGGATCGCGATCGGCTGGAACAGCAGGCCCTTCCAGGACGTGCTGGCGCCCGTGGCCGGTCCGGCGGCGACCGCGCTCACAGGTCCTCCCCGGACGGCGCGATCGTCGGGGCGGCGGGCGACGAGGGCATGGTCTCGATCGGGTTGGTGTTCGTGCCGACCGGGGCGTACTGCTGCTCCTCGGCGGCGGCGGCGCGCGAACGGGTGATGGCGTCCATGACGACCTCGACCGTGATGACGCCGCGGAACGCCTCGCCGCGGCCGGTGACGAGCGCGGCACCGGCGCTCGAGACGAGCATGGTGTCGAGCGCGTCGTTCAGGGTCGCCGCCTCGCCCACGACGGGCAGGTCGGGCTCGATGCCCTCCGGGATCCGGTCCAGTCGCTCGAGCTGACGGCGGGTCGGCCACCCGATCGGGCGCTGACGACGGTCGACGACGACGGCGTGCCCGTGACCGCCGGCCTCCTGCATGCGCTGCAGGACGGCCTTCGTCTCCTCGCCGGGCGAGCAGGTGACCGCCGGCGCGAGCTCGACGTCGCGGACCCGGTTCAGCGTGAGCTGCTTGAGCCCGGCGCCGGACCCGATGAAGTTCTCGACGAACTCGTTCGCCGGCTCGGCGAGGATCCGCTCCGGGGTGTCGTACTGCACGATGTGCGCGCCCTCGGTGAAGATCACGATCCAGTCGCCGAGCTTCACGGCCTCGTCGAAGTCGTGGCTG
The DNA here is from genome assembly GCF_050585845.1 of Curtobacterium sp. AB451. NCBI lineage: Bacteria > Bacillati > Actinomycetota > Actinomycetes > Micrococcales > Microbacteriaceae > Curtobacterium > Curtobacterium sp. AB451. The sequence goes on along the minus strand of NZ_JBOBQG010000002.1, from coordinate 234,119 downwards.
ACGATCACGATCGTCTTGTGCAGCTCCTCCTGGATGCGGAGGAGTTCGTCCTGCAGGCGCTGCCGGGTGATCGGGTCGACCGCACCGAACGGCTCGTCCATGAGCAGGACGGGCGGGTCCGCGGCGAGCGCCCGGGCGACGCCGACGCGCTGCTGCTGCCCGCCGGAGAGCTCCCGCGGGTAGCGGTCGCGGTAGGTGTCGGGGTCGAGCGAGACCAGGTCGAGCAGTTCGTCGACGCGGGCCGCGATCTGCTCGTTGGACCAGCCGAGCATCTTCGGCACGATCGCGATGTTCGCCGCGACCGTCATGTGCGGGAAGAGTCCGCCGGCCTGGATGACGTAGCCCATCCGGCGACGGAGCTCGTCGGCGTCGATCCCGGTGACGTCGTCGTCGCCCACGACGATGCGTCCCTCGGTCGGTTCGATGAGTCGGTTGATCATCTTGAGCGTCGTCGTCTTGCCGCAGCCGGAGGGACCGACGAGCATGACGATCTTGCCCGCGGGGATCTCGAGCGTGATGCCGTCGACGGCGGGCTTCTGCTGGCCGGGGTACCGCTTGGTGACCTCGTCGAGCAGGATGCTCCGGCCGGTGACGTCGCCGTCGGGAGCGGTGGTGGTGGCGGGGTCAGTGCTGGACACGGATACCTCTCGAGATGGTCAGGCGGCCGAGGCCGATGAGGAGCAGGTCGAGGACGAAGGCGATGATCACGACACCGACCACGCCGACGACGACGGAGGACAGGGCGTTCGCGCCACCGAGGCGCGAGAGGCCCGAGAAGATGAAGCCGCCGAGCCCGGGACCGAGGGCGTACGCGGCGATCGCGGCGATGCCCATCACCATCTGCGCCGACACCCGGACGCCGCTGAGGATGATCGGCCACGCCATCGGCAGCTCCACCTGCACGAGCGTGCGGAAGCGGCTCATGCCGATGCCGCGCGCGGACTCGACGACGGTCGGCGGGATCTCGGCGAGCCCGACGACGGCGTTGCGCAGGATCGGGAGCGCGGCGAAGAACACCACGGTGGTCACGGACGGTACGACGCCGAACCCGAGGGGCACGATGAGCAGACCGATGACGGCGAACGACGGGAGCGTCAGGCCGATCGCGGACACCCCGTTCGCGACGGAGGTCAGCCGGGGGCTGCGGTAGACGAGGGTGGCGAGCACCACGGCGATGACGGTCGCGAGCACGGTGCACTGGACCACCAGCGAGAAGTGCTGCCACGACGCGAACCAGATCTGGTCCCATCGCTCCACGATGAACTGGAACACGCGGAAACGTTCCTCCCGGTCGGCCGAAGTACCCACGGGTCGGGGCACAGGTGCCTTCGAACCTAGGCAGCGCGACGAGTGTTGTACACCTGCAAACGTCCGAACCGGGGTGATCCTGCGGATCCGTCAAGGAAGGAACCCCAGGTCAGCAGGGCTTCCGAGACGTGTAGCTGGGAGAACGGTAACGATCCCGAGCCGTCGTCGGCTATGCGTCGAGGTCGCGGAGCCCGGATCGCTCGGCGAGGTCGACGAGGTGCTCGCGCCAGCGGACCCACTCGGCGGGGCTCTTCTCGGCGAGGTTGCCGTCCCCGTCGCCGGCGAGTCCGTCGAGCATCTCGCGCACGATGTCGGCGTGGCCCGCGTGCCGGGCGGTCTCGGCGCCCATGTGCACGAGGATCCGGTGCAGGGTCACCTGGCGGCGGTCCTCCGGCCACCAGGACACGACCCCGCGGCTGTCGAGGTCGAGCGCCTCGATCGTGGCGTCCGTGTGCGCGGCGCTGCGGTGGTGGAACGCGACGATCTCGTCCAGGGTCTCGTCGAGCGACGCGTACATGTCGTCGCCGTCCTCGGACTCGAGCCAGGCGGGCGGATCCGGCAGCGGACGCCCGAAGACCTCGCCGAAGTACACGGCCTGCACGCCCGCGACGTGCTTCACGAGCCCGAGCACGTTCGTGCCGGTCGGCGTGACGGGCCACCGTGCCTGCCGCTCGGCGAGTCCGTCGAGCTTGGCGACCAGCGCGGCGCGCTGCTTCTGCAGGGAACGGTGCAGCGTCCGCTTGCGCGCGGCGGCGTCGACACCGGTCGCGACGCCCTCGTCCGACAGCATCGACCCACCGCTCGAGGCGATGGTCGGTGCTGCCGGTGCGGGGTGGACCTCGGGGACCGGGTCGGTGCTCGTCATGCCCTCGATCGTGCCACCGCGCGGTCACGCACGCGCTGCGACTCGGTCACGGCGACGCGTTCGGCGGTGAGCAGGAGACCGGCCACCTCGCCGGAACTGCGCGTCGGTGCGTCGTTCCAGCTCGTGAGGTCGCGGACGCGTCCCATCCGGACGTCCGGTGCCGGGCACCACAGCACCGGCGCTCCCTCGTCGGAGGCGAGCGCGTGCCACACCAGGTCGAGGGCGCGCTGGACCTGCTGCGAGTGCACGGCGTGCGGGCCGCCCGCCGCGGAGACGACCGAGCCGACCAGGCACGCGGCGACGAGTGGCCGACCCTGCACGTCCATGGCGGCGGCGCTCGAGGCCTTCCGCATCCGGCCGTGCTCGTCGACGTAGGCGAACCACGCGTGCTGGATCCACCCCCGTTCGATGACGCCGCGGGCGCCGGAGAGCAACCGGGCGAGGTCGTCGAGCTCCTGCAGACGGGCTTCGACACGACGCTCGCGTGCCGCGGTGCGGCGCGCTGCGAGGCGGTCGAGGAGCCCGCGGATGCCGGTGCGGGTCGGGGCGGACGGGACGGGAGAGGCGTCGGTGGCGACGTCGTGCTGGACGCGGAACTCGAGGGTCATGACGGCCCCTCCGATCTTCACGTGCACGGATTGGTGCGGTCACGATAGCCCCGCGCGGACTCAGTCGTCCAGCACTTCTCCGATCACCCGGAGGGCGACGGCGCGGAACGCGCGGTCGTCGGACAGGTGGAGTGCCGAACCGATCGAGACGGCCCAGGCGCGGGCCCGCTCCCAGGTGTCGTCGTCGGCCGCGACGCGTGCGCGGAAGGTGCGCCGCGCCTCCCGGTCGAGCGTGAGCCACGCGGTGGCGAGGTCGACCGCCGGGTCGCCCGCCGTCACGTCGCCGAAGTCGACGACCGCCGACAGGCGGGTACCGCCGTCCGGTGCCGTGTCGAACAGCACGTTGAAGGGGTGCAGGTCGCCGTGCACCCAGACGGGAGGCCCGGCGTACGCCGGCAGCGCCGCCGCCGTCCGCCAGACTGCCGCGAGTGCGCGGGCCCGTGGCACGTCCGCCGTCGCGAGCCGCGTGAGCACCGCCTCGCTCCGGGTCGCGAGCGGCACCGCCCGGACCGGGTTCACCGGGGCGTCGGCGGGTGCCGGGACGTGCAGCAGTCCGAGGAACGCGGCGAGCGCCTCGGCGACGCGCACCCCGCCCTGCCGTTCGCCGGCCGGTTCGCCCGGGAGCCAGCGGACCACGCTCCACGACCACGGGTAGCCGAGGGCCGGTCGACCGGTGCGGACCGGGTCCGGCACCGGCACGATCGGGGCCACCCGCTGCGCGATCCCGGGCAGCCAGCGTTGCTCGTGCTCGATGAGGGTCGCGGCGGCCGCACGGCGGGGGAGCCGGACGGCCAGCAGGTCGCCGAGCCGGACCACGACGTTGTCCCACCCGTTCGCGGCGATCGCCATCGGGAGGTCGGCGAGGTCGGGGTGCTGGTCACGGAGCAGGGCGGCGACGAGCGGGACGTCGACGTCGACCTCGGCAGCGGGGGTGGCCATCGGGTCAGGCTAGCCCGGACCGCGGCGGACCCGTGAACGGGGGCGTGAGCGCAAACCTACCGCTGGGTATGCTCGGAGCGATCAGCGACGTGGGTGTCGGTGGGGGGACCCGCGTCGCTCGGTCGAGGGAGTCCGCTCAGTGCTCGGTCGAGGGAGTTCGCTCAGTCGAGGGGTTCGCTCAGTCGAGCGGGAGCGGGGCGATCATCCCGACGAGTCGGGGGATCTCCGGGCGGACCCGGTCCGTGACGATCGCGGCGAGCAGGACCGTCCAGAGCTCGCGGAGCCGCTCGTACAGGTCCGAGCGGTCGGCGAGGACGTCGGAGACCGTCTGCACGCCCGTGTAGGCGGGGATGACGACCCGGCCGACGAGGTCCGCGTCCCACGCCGGGTCGACCTCGCCGGCGTCGATGCCCTGCCGGACGAGGTCGGCGATCACCTGCATCCAGTCGGTGTACGGGTCGCGCCGTGCCACGCCCTGCGCAGCGGTGTCGGTGGACAGCCGGATGCCGGCGCTCACGACCGTCTCGTGGACCATCTGCGACGCGAGCCCCTGCGACAGCCACATGAGCACCTCGAGCGGGGTGGTGCCGCGCGCGACGGCCGCCTCGCCGTACTGCCGGGAGACCTCGTGCTGCCGGGCTACCACCGCACCGGCGAGGTCCGCCTTCGAGGTGAAGTGGAAGTAGAGCGCGCCCTTCGTGAGGCCGGCCCGCTCGGCGACGGCGTCCATCGAGGTGCCGAGGTAGCCCCGCTCGTCGAACTCGCCCGCCGCGGCGTCGAGGATCGCGGCGCGGGTCTCGACCGCTCGCTGCTGCCGCGTCCCGCTCTCCTGCGCCATGATCCTGCAAGCGTACCGACGCGACCGCGCCCAGGCGGCGTCCGGCCGGCGTCCGGGATCCTCCCCGGTCGGCTGTCGTACGGTTCCCGACATGGACGGATGGCGGAACCCCGCGCGCTGGGCCCGGACGGGGCGGTGGCTGCTGCTGCCGATCGCCGTGCTCGACTGGGTCGCGCTGGCGCCGCAGACCGTCGTCGTGCTGGCGTTCGCGATCGCCGTCGTCGGGTTGGCCGGCATCGCCGCGGCACTCGTCGCGTGGATGCTCCGACGGTCGCGTGGTGCCATGGCGGCACTCGGGGTGGTGCTCCTGCTCGGAGGGCTCGTCGTGTTCGGGCTCGACCCGTTCCCCGCGGTGTTCCCGCTCGTCGACGGGTGGTGGCCGGAGTCGATCACCCGGCCGCAGGTCGTCGCGAGCGCCTACTGGCAGCTCGCCGGGCTCGGGATCGAGCTCGCCGGGTTCGGCATGCTCGCGACGCTCCTCGTCGTGTCGCTCACGGCGAAGCCCGCGCAGCGCTGACGACCGGGGGTCCGGGCCGTCGGGTACCCGCGCGACCGGGCATCCGGGCGCCCGGCGGTCAGTCGCGCGTGAGCACGAGGAGCGTGCCGACCGCCGCGTCGCCCCGGACGCGTTCGACCAGGTCGGCGACGTCGTCGGCGGTCCGCACCGACGTGGTCAGGGCGTCGAGGCCCCCGACCGCGGCCAGCAGTCCGTCGGTGCACAGCACGACGCGGTCGCCCGGTGCGAGCTCGACGGTCCCCGTCGTCCGCGGGGTCCCCGCGGGTTGCAGGCCGATCGGCAGGTCGCGCGACCGGAGGACCTCGGTGCCGCCGTCCGCGCGCACCACGGCCGCCAGGCCGTGCCCGGCGTCCACGTACGCGGCGTGCCCCGACGCGGGGTCGAGCCGCAGGTGGAAGAGCGATGCGACGGTGTCCGCAGCCGACAGGTCGGCGGCGACCTGCGCCTCCAGGCCCTCGATCGCGGTCACGGTGTCGACGTCGGTGCGTGCGATCACGGCCGCCCGGACCGCGGCCGCGAGGAGCGCCGCGGCCCGACCGGCGACCGGGACGGCACCCACGGTGCAGTGCAGGCGGCCGTCCGCTGCGACGCGCCAGTCCGCGACGTCGCCGGAGTCCTCGCGGGGGAGTGCCAGGGCGTGGAGTGCGTACCCGGGAACGTCGACGGGCTCCGGGACGAGGCTGTCCACGACCCGCCGGACCCGGTCGCGCTCGATCACGTGGCCGAGCTCCCGTTCCGCCCACCGTGCGAGGTCACGGAGCAGGTCGAGGTCCTCCGGCGACATCGTCCGTGGGATCGCGTCCATGATGCAGAGGGTGCCGACGCGGGTGCCGTCGAGCATCGACAGCGGTGCGCCCGCGTAGAACCGGATCCCCTGCTCGGTGACGGCCGCGAGGTGCGCGAACCGCGGGTCGAGCGTGGCGTCCGGCACCACGATCGGCGCATCGTCGAGCACCGTCGTCGAGCAGAACACCTGCTCGGCCGGCGCGCTGCGGCCCTGGTGCCAGCCCTGGGTCGACTGCGCCGTCACCAGGCCGTCGTGCACGATGTTGAGGAAGGACAGCGGGACGCCGAAGGCCTCCTGCGTCATGCGGGTGATGCGGTCGAAGCGCTCTTCGGGGCCGCTCCCGAGCACGCCGAGCGCCTCGATCACGGCCGACCGGTGCGCTGCGGCGTCGAGGTGGCTCACCCGTCCTGTCTACCCGCACCCTCGCCCAGGAACCAGTCCCGCGGGTGGGGGTCGGCGGTGAGCTCGCGCCGCTCGGACACGGGCGCCGCCCACGCGGCCGCGTTCGACAGCACCCGCTGGATGTCCGGGTGGTGGTACACCGGGTACTCCTGGTCGCCGGGGGAGAAGTAGAAGACCTTCCCGAGGCCGCGGCGGTACGCGACGCCCGAGCGGAAGACCTCGCCGCCGGCGAACGTCGACAGGAAGACCTCTTCGTCGGGGCGCGGGATGTCGAAGTACTCGCCGTACATCTCCTGGCGGTCGATGACGATCGGGTGCGGGACGCCCGCGGCGATCGGGTGCTCGGGCGCCACCGTCCAGACCAGCTCGCGCTCCCCGTCGTTCCGCCACTTCAGCGAGCAGGTCGTGCCCATCAGCCGCTTGAACGGCTTCGAGTAGTGCCCGGAGTGCAGCACGACGAGGCCCATGCCCGCGTGCACGGCGTCGACGACCAGGTCGACGACGGCGTCGCTGACCTCGTCGTGGGCGGCGTGGCCCCACCAGAACAGGACGTCGGTGGTGGCCAGGCGCTCGGCGGTGATGCCGTGGTCGGGCTCCTGCAGGGTGGCGGTGCTCACGGTCGCGTCCGGGTGGTGCTCGCGGAGCGCGGCGGCGATGACGGTGTGCATGCCGTCGGGGTAGTGCCCGACGACGGTCTCGTCACCCCGGCTCTCGTGCACGTTCTCGTTCCAGACGACGATGTTCAGGGGACGGGATTCGGTCGGCGTCGACATGGCTCCCACGCTAGTCCGCCTGGTCGTCGAATCGATACGACCACCGGAGTGTCGGGGCTTTCCCGGGAGGCGTCCGCGACGATGTGGGCATGACTCCCCGATCCCTGTTCCGCGCCGCCGCGGTCGCCGAACTCGTGACCTGGACCCTGCTCATCGCCGGGATGGTGCTGAAGTACGGGCTGGACGCCGGCGACTGGGGCGTCCGGATCGGCGGCGGGGTGCACGGGTTCGTGTTCCTGGCGTACCTCGTGGTGACCACCGTCATCGCGGTGAACCAGCGGTGGTCGGCGGGCGCGCTCGTGCTCGGGTGGGCGAGTGCCGTGGTGCCGTACGCGACCGTGCCGTTCGAGGTCGCCGTCGCACGGCGCGGGATGCTCGACGGAGACTGGCGCCGGTCCGCCGACGGTCGCTCGGGCTTCTGGGACCGCCTGCTGTTCTTCGTGGTGCGCCGCCCGCTCCTGGCGGTCGTGCTCGGGGTCGTCGCGGTCGCTCTGGTCTTCGTGGTGCTGCTGGCGGCGGGCCCGCCCGTCCCGTCTCGCACCTGACGCGCGGCGCGCGCTCACTTCGTGAGCAGAAATGGTCGGGTTCGTGGTGCGGACCCGACCATTTCTGCACACGAAGCGGCGCGGCGCGCGCACGGACGGACGGGAGGCGCGGTGCCAGCCGGCACCGCGCCTCCCGTCCGTCGTCGCTCGCGCCTACAGCGCGGCGAGCGTCGCGTTCAGCGTCGCGGACGGGCGCATGACCGCGCTCGTCTTGGCGTCGTCGGGACGGTAGTAGCCGCCGATGTCGGCCGGGTGACCCTGCACACCGTTCAGCTCCTCGACGATCTGCTGCTCCTGGGCGTCGAGCTTCGCGGCGATCTCGGCGAACGACGCCGCCAGGTCGCCGTCCTGCGTCTGCGCCGCGAGCTCCTGTGCCCAGTACTTCGCCAGGTAGAAGTGGCTGCCGCGGTTGTCGATCGACCCGAGCTTGCGCCCCGGCGACTTGTCCTCGTCGAGGAAGGTCCCGGTGGCACGGTCGAGCGTCTCGCCGAGGATCTTCGCGCGCTCGTTGCCGGTCACGCCCGCGAGGTGCTCGAGGCTGACCGCGAGCGCGAGGAACTCACCGAGGCTGTCCCAGCGCAGGTAGTTCTGCTCGACGAGCTGCTGGACGTGCTTCGGCGCCGAACCACCGGCACCGGTCTCGAACAGGCCGCCGCCGCCGAGGAGCGGGACCACGGAGAGCATCTTCGCCGAGGTGCCGAGCTCCATGATCGGGAACAGGTCGGTGAGGTAGTCGCGGAGCACGTTGCCGGTGACCGAGATGGTGTCCTCGCCTCGGCGGATGCGCTCGAGCGAGAAGCGCATCGCGTCCTCGGGCGACATGATCTCGATCTGCAGGCCGTCGGTGTCGTGTTCGCCGAGGTAGGTCCGCACGAGGCCGATGAGGTTCGCGTCGTGCGCACGGCTCTCGTCGAGCCAGAACACCGCGGGGGAGCCGGTGGCACGGGCGCGGGTGACGGCGAGCTTCACCCAGTCGCGGATGGCGACGTCCTTCGTCTGGCAGGCGCGCCAGATGTCACCGGCCTCGACCTCGTGCTCGATGACCGTCTCGCCGCCGCTCGTGACCACGCGGACGCGGCCGGCGGCCGGGACCTCGAAGGTCTTGTCGTGCGAGCCGTACTCCTCGGCCTTCTGCGCCATCAGCCCGACGTTCGGGACCGAGCCCATGGTGGCCGGGTCGAAGGCGCCGTTGGCCCGGCAGTCCTCGATGGTCGCCTGGTAGATGCCCGCGTAGCTCGAGTCCGGGATGACCGCGAGGGTGTCGTGCTCCTCGCCGTCCGGACCCCACATGTGGCCGGAGGTGCGGATCATCGCCGGCATGGAGGCGTCGACGATGACGTCGCTCGGGACGTGCAGGTTCGTGATGCCCTTGTCGGAGTCGACCATCGCGAGCTCGGGGCCCGCGTCGATGCCGTCCATGAAGGCCTGCTTGATCTCCGCACCGTTCGGCACGGCGTCGAGCCCGGCGAGGATCGAGCCGAGGCCGTCGTTCGGGTTGAGCCCGGCGGCGGCGAGGTCGGCGCCGAACCGCTCGAAGACGGTCGGGAAGAACGCGCGGATGACGTGCCCGAAGATGATCGGGTCCGAGACCTTCATCATCGTGGCCTTGAGGTGCACCGAGAACAGGACGCCCTGTTCCTCGGCCGCGCGGATCTGGTCCCGCAGGAAGGCCTCGAGCGCGCGGACGTGCAGCACCGTACCGTCGACGACCTCGCCCTGGAGGACGGGGATCGACTGCTTGAGGACCGTGGTCTCGCCGTCGCTGCCCACGAACTCGATCGTCAGGACGTCGTCGGCCGGGGCGATCCAGGACTGCTCGTTCGAGCGGAAGTCGTCCGTGCCCATCGTCACGACGTTCGTCTTCGAGTCGTGGCTCCAGGCGCCCATGCGGTGCGGGTGCTTGCGGGCGTAGTTCTTGACGGAGAGCGGGGCACGACGGTCGGAGTTGCCTTCGCGGAGGACCGGGTTGACGGCACTGCCCTTGGTGCGGTCGTAGCGGGCGCGGGTGTCGCGCTCCTCGTCGGTCGCGGGCTCGTCGGGGTAGTCCGGCAGGTCGTAGCCCTGCGCCTGGAGTTCCTTGATCGCGGCCTTGAGCTGGGGGATCGACGCCGAGATGTTCGGCAGCTTGATGATGTTCGCCTCGGGCGTCTTCGCCAGGTCGCCGAGCTCGGCGAGGGCGTCGTCCAGGCGCTGCTCGGCGGTGAGGCGCTCCGGGAACTGGGCGATGATCCGGCCGGAGAGCGAGATGTCGCGGGTCTCGACGTCGACACCTGCGGTGCCGGCGAAGGCCTGGATGACCGGGAGGAAGGAGTGGGTGGCGAGGAACGGCGCCTCGTCCGTGAGGGTGTAGATGATCTTGGCCATGCTGGCGGGTACTCCCTTGTTCGACCGTCGGTACGTCCACGCTACTCGCGCAGCGGGATGTCTCGACATCAAGATACATGGTGCCGCCTGCGTGGAGCGGATGCTCGGTCTGCTTCCTGGAGGCGCACTGGCGACTCATAGGGACGTCCCGTCGACTGGTCTTCCGCGACACACGGACCAGGAGGCGCACATGGCGACGACACGGCAGACACCGGAGGACTTCGGCTGGTCCGCGGAGGACCTCCGCTCGGCCTACGCCGTGGACGGCAGCGGACCGTACCGGTACGCACCGGACGGCTCGGGGCCGTTCTCCTACGACGAGGACGGCTCCGGACCCTGGCTGGTGGGGCCGACGCCCCGGCGCGGGCTCGCCCGCTTCGCGCCGCGGGACCGCGGGTCGGGCTCGCGGCTGCGGCGGATCGGGACCGCCGTGACCGCGGGCACGCTCGCGCTCGTCCTCGCCGCGGGGAGCGTGGCACTCGTCGCCCACGTCGCCCCGCCGCACCACGCGGTGAACGCCTCGTCCGCCCACACCCCGGAGCCGGACGGGGACTGACCGCCCGGGCCGACCCGGACTGCGCGCGTCACTCGCCGATGCGCACCCGGAACACGCGGACACCGGCGGTCTTCAGCGCCGCGAGCCCGAGGCGCATCCGGAAGGTCCGGAACGGACGCTCGAACCCGGAGGGCGCCGACGCCGCGCCGATCTGGTGCAGGACCTCGGACGTCAGCGTCCGCTCGATCTTCGGGGCGAGACGCGTCAGCCCGGACACCGTCACGACGATCCGGACGGCGTGCGGCGCCAGGAGCGGGTCGATCATCTCGGCGGCCTCGTGCGCGCGGTGGAACGCGGGATCGTCGCCCGGTCGACGGATCGCGATGACCGCGAGTTCGGCGTCCCACGTCTCGGCGGGGTCCGGCAGGTCGTCGACCCCGACCACCCGCATCCGAGCCGCGTCGACACCAGCCCGCACGGCAGCGGTGCGGAGCACGGGGAGGAGTTCCTGCGTGCCGGCGAGCACGACGTGGGCCGTGCCCAGGTCGACCGGTTCGTGCCGCTCGCGCGGTCTTCGGGCCATGTGGAGGGTCCTTTCGGCTCGCTCACTGCGGACACTACTGACCGGGCGTCGTCGGGGTCCGCCGCGGGCCTCGGGGATCAGCACCCTCCCAGCACTCGGTAACGATGAGATCACGAAAGGACCTGTACAAAGCGACAGAGTCGTGCAGAATGGTGGGCGGCCATGACGACTGCACGCGAACTCGACCAGCACCCGGACACCCCGGTGGTGCACCTGTCCCGTCGCGCCGCCCTCGAGGCCGAGCGCGCCGCAGCCCGGAAGCCGGCCCGCCGCGAGCGTGCACCGAAGCCGGTGCCGACCGGTCGTCGCACGGCAGCCGCACGCGCCGCGACCGAGCACGTCGACCCCCGCGTCCAGCGTGTCGTCCGCCGACCCGCGCCGACCGCGCCCGCCGTCGTCCGCGCGACCCGCGCCTCCCGGTCCCGCCGCGCCAGCCGCATCACCCTCACGAGCGCCCTGGCGGCCCTCGCCATGTTCGCCGCGTCCGCGATGCCCGCGCACGCGAGCGTCGGCACCTCGATCGCGACCGCGACCCTCGCGCCGTCCGTGCGCACGCAGGACTACGCCGTCACGCAGGCGATCGCCGCCTCGGCCCTCGACCGCGACGGGTTCACGGTCGGCGGCGGCTCGACGGGCACCCCCGGCACGTCGGTGTCCTACGGCGGCGAGATCCGCTCGCCCTTCCCCGGTCCGGTGCGGATGAGCTCGGGCTTCGGCTACCGTGCGGCTCCCTGCGGCGCCTGCTCCTCGCTCCACCAGGGCCTCGACTTCAACCCGGGCATGGGTGCGCCGATCGGCGCCGTCGCCGCGGGCACCGTCCGGGTCTCCGGCACGTACTTCTCGTACGGCACCGCGGTGATCATCGACCACGTCGTGGACGGCCGCAAGGTCTCGACGCTCTACGGGCACATGATCCCCGGCTCCTCGCCCCTCCGGGCCGGCGACACCGTCGAGGCGGGGCAGTTCATCGGCAAGGTCGGGTCGTCCGGGGTCTCCACGGGCGCGCACCTCCACCTCGAGGTCCTCATGGACGGCGTGACGCCGATCGACCCAGAGGCCTGGCTCGAAGCGCGCATCGGGCGTTCCCTCACCGCTTGATCAGGTTTCCTGTGCAGAGTCACAGGCATGGACGACTGCCACAGACCGCCCGCCCGACGCCGATCTGAGCCGGTGGCCCGCTGATGGGAGCCGACACGTGGATCGCCTTCGGGCTCGTGGTCCTCTTCGTGCTCGTCGGCGGCGTGTTCGCAGCGGCCGAGATCGCCCTCGTCTCCCTGCGCGAGTCACAGCTGCAGCAGCTCGAGCGTCGCGGTTCGCGGGGGATGCGGGTCGCCGAGCTCGGTCGCGACCCGAACCGCTTCCTGTCCGCCGTGCAGATCGGCGTGACCGTCGCGGGGTTCTTCTCGGCCGCGTACGGTGCGTCCTCGATCGCGCCGGACGTCGCCCCGCTGTTCACCGGTATCGGCCTCGAGCAGGGCGCGGCCGAGGTGGTCGCACTGGTGCTCATGACCCTCGTGATCGCCTACCTGTCGCTGGTGTTCGGCGAGCTCGTGCCGAAGCGGCTCGCCCTGCAGCGGGCCGAGGGCTTCTCGATGGCCGTGGCGCCGACGCTCGACCGGTTCGCCACCCTCATGCGCCCGGTGATCTGGCTGCTCTCGAAGTCGACCGACGCCGTGGTGCGACTGCTCGGCGGGGACCCGGACGCCCGGAGCGAGTCGATGAGCACCGAGGAGCTCCGTGGCCTCGTCGAGGAGCACGACGCCATCGATGCCCAGGGCCGCCGCATCGCCCGGAGTGCCCTCGACGCGGGCGACCGGATCCTCCGCGAGTCCATGCGCCCGTGGTTCGACGTCGCGACCATCGCCGCCGACACCACCATTTCCGAGGCCACCGACCACGCCATCGAGGTCGGTCACACGCGGTACCTCGTGACCGAGGGCTCGCGCGACGACGTGGCCGGGTTCGTGCACCTGCGCGACCTGCTGCGGCCCGCGGACCCCACCCGGCCGGTGTCGACCCTCGTCCGTCCCGTGCTCGCGCTGCCGGAGACGAAGTCGCTGTCGAGCGCCATCGCGGACATGCGCACCGAGGGCCACCAGATCGCCCTGGTCGTCGACGAGTACGGCGGGAGCGCCGGGATGGTCACGCTCGAGGCGCTGCTCGAGGACCTCGTCGGACGCATCCGGGACGAGTGGGACGCCGCCGAGTTCGACGAGCAGGCGGCCCGTCACGACGGCGTCGACGGGGCGACCGTGCTCGAGGACCTCGCCGCCGACGGCGGCCCGACGCTGCCGGACGGTGACTACGAGACGGTGGGCGGCCTGGTGCAGGTGGCGCTCGACCGCGTGCCCGAGGTCGGCGACGTGGTCGAGGTCGACGGGTACCGGCTCGAGGTCACCGCGATGGACGGGCACCGCGTGGCCCGGGTGCGCATCACGGCGGACGTCGCCGCCTGAGGTCGCGGTCCCGGGCAGGGCCTCCCGGGTACGGGCAGGGCCTGCCGGGGTACCAGGCACGGGACGTACGCTCGTCGCATGGGTATCGACGTGCGCAACGAGATCCGCGACTTCCTGTCCTCGAGGCGGGCGCGGCTCACCCCCGAGCAGGTCGGCATGCCCTCGTTCGGCGGCGGCGTCCGGCGGGTGCCGGGGCTGCGACGCCACGAGGTCGCCATGCTCGCCGGGGTGAGCGTCGACTACTACACGCGCCTCGAGCGGGGCTCGCTCAAGGGCGTGTCGGACAGCGTGCTCGAAGGGCTCGCCGCCGCACTCCAGCTCGACGAGGACGAGCGCGTCCACCTGTGGGACCTCGCGCGCCTGGCGAACTCCGGCGTGAAGGTGATGCACCGGAACGTCCCGACCCGCGTCCGGCCCGGGGTGCAGCGGTTGCTCGACTCGATCACCGGAGCGCCCGCGTGGGTGCGGAACGAGCGCGGCGACGTCGTCGCGACGAACGACCTCGGTCGTGCCCTGTACGCGCCGATGTTCGCCGGACCCGGGCGCCCGGTGAACACCGCCCGCTTCACGTTCCTCGACCCGGCGGCGAAGGAGTTCTTCGCGGACTGGGCGCAGACCGCCCGGGACGCGGTGGCGATCCTCCGCGCGGCCGCGGTGTCGAACCCGTGCGAGCCCGGGCTCGTGACCCTCGTCGGCGAACTGTCCACCCGGAGCGAGGAGTTCCGCACCTGGTGGGCCGCGCACGACGTCCGGATGCACCGCACCGGCAAGAAGCGGATCGTGCACCCCATCGTCGGCGAACTCCGGCTCGACTACGAGGCCCTCGAGCTCGTCGCGGACCCCGGGCTCGTGATGTTCTCGTACTCGGCCGAACCCGGCAGCGAGTCCGAGCGCTCCCTGGCACTCCTCGGGTCGTGGGCCGCCACGGAACGCGCCGAGCACTACGCGGCACTGCGCGCGTCGGAGACCGAGTCGGTCGACTGACCCGGAGCCCCCGTGGACCCGAACGGTCACGGTGGATCGGTCCGGTCACGGTGGATCGGTCCGGTCACGGTGGATCGGTCCGGTCACGGTGGATCGGTCCGGTGAGGCCGCTCGGCGACCCGTGCCGTCGCGTCGTTGACCGTTCCGGTTCGCGATCCCCGGGATCCCCGAACCAGAACGGTCACGGCGGATCGCCAGGGGCGGTGTCAGGTGGTGGGAGCCGCAGGACCGGTCGCGTCCGGGCCCGCGCCACCGTCGTCGGTCGCGGCACTGCCGTCGTCGGTGCCGGCGATGCCGTCGACGATCGCCCGGTACCGCAGCCGCTCGATGCGCAGCACCCGCTCCGTCGCGGAGAGACGCAGCACGCGGATCGCCGCGAAGACGAGCACGATGAGCGCGACCGTCAGGACGGCGAGCGCCACGACGAAGGCGACGTACAGCAGGCTGACGACGGCGAATCCCCCGGAGATCATGGGGCGACGGTAGCAGGCACCGTCCGTAGGCTGGGGCCGTGACGAGGACGGCGGACGGCCCAGCGGGGGAGCCCGGAGCCGTTCGCGCGGAGCAGGACCACCGGAAGTACCGCCGGCCGGAGCCGTCCTTCGTCCGGGCGGTCGCGACCGCCCTCGGCGACGCCCGGACGGTCCTCGAGGTGGGTGACGGCGCGGTGTCCTCCGTGCCCGCCGACCGCGCGGTCACCGCGGCGACGTCGACGAACGCGATCGACACCGACGCCGCCAGCGACACCGACGTCACCACCGACGCCGACGCCACCGACGGATCCGGCACCTGGGCGCTCCCGTTCCCGGACGACCGCTTCGACGCTGCGGTCGTGACGTTCCCCGTCGAGGGGTGGGTCGACCCCGAGCGGGGACTCGCCGAGGTGCGCCGGGTGACTCGGGGTCCGATCGTGGTCCTGACGTCCGACCCCGACCGCGTCCCGGACTTCTGGCTCGCCGAGTACGCCCCCGAGGTCACCGCGGCCGAGGCCGGGCGGTACCCGCCGGTGGGCCGCATCACCGAGGCCCTCGCCGGGGACACCGTCACGACCACCCCGCTGCCGATCCCGTTCACGTGCGTCGACGGGTTCTCCGAGGCGTACTACGCCCGACCGGAGCGGCTCCTCGACGCGGCGGCGCGTCGGGCCGACCCCGCCTGGGGCCTCGTGGACGAGCTGACCGCACGCCGCTCGGTCGCGGCGCTCCGGAACGCGCTGGACTCCGGGGACTGGGACCGTGCGCACGGCGCCCTCCGGACGCAGCCGTCACGTGTGGGCGCCCTCGTCCTCGTCACCGCGGTGCCGCCGCGCGCTTGACACGTCGACGTAGGCTGGTCCCGTGAGCTTCCAGGAGGTGGTCGGCGCCCGTTTCGCCGACATCAGGGCGTGACGCCCCCGGTCGCACCGTGCGGTGCGGCCGCCGTCATCGAACCCTGAGACCCTCCGCCCGGTGCGGCGCGCGTCCGCGTGCCCCGGGCCCTCCCGAGAGCGAACCACCATGCTGCCCATCAGCGAGAAGACCATCCGCACGTCCTTCGTCAACGCCTCCCGCAAGGAGACCGGCGACCTCACCCTGCCCGGGGACCTCGACACCCTCGACTGGGACGCGCTCGACTACCTCGGGTGGCGCGACCCGAAGCTCGCCCGCCGCGCGTACGCCGTCGTGCCGACGCTCGAGGGCGAACTCGTCGGCATCCTGTTCCGGCAGGCCGAGGCGTCGCCCCGCGCCCGGGCCCAGTGCTCGTGGTGCCAGGACGTCAAGCTGCCGAACGACGTCGTGTTCTACAGCGCGAAGCGGTCCGGGCCGGCCGGGCGCAACGGCAACACCGTCGGCACGCTCGTCTGCCAGGACTTCCAGTGCTCCCGGAACGTGCGGCGGACGCCGCCCCTGGCCTACGAGGGCTTCGACGTCGAGGCCGCCCGCCGGCAGCGGATCGAGGACCTGCAGCTGCGCGCGGCGTCGTTCGCCGCGGAGGTCTAGGACCGGCGCGACCAGCAGACGGCCCGGAGGCGCGGTGCGGGCCGGCACCGCGCCTCCAGGCCGTCTGGTCGTGCGGTCAGCGACCGATGGACGACATGTCCGGGTAGCGGTCGCCCGTGGGGACCGGCAGCGCCGACAGGCGCGCGACCTGGTCGGCGGTGAGGGTGAGGTCGGTGGCGCCGACGTTCTCCTCGAGCCGCGTGACCCGCTTCGTGCCGGGGATCGGCACGACGTCGTCACCCTGCGCGAGCAGCCAGGCCAGGGCCACCTGCGCCGGGGTGCCGCCCGCCTCGGACGCGATGTCCTTGACGGCGTCGACGATCCGCATGTTCTCGGCGAACGCTGCCTCGGCGAACCGCGGGTTCGCACGGCGGAAGTCGTCCGAGTCGAGGTCGGACGGCTTCGTGATCGCGCCGGTCAGGAACCCGCGGCCGAGCGGCGAGTACGGCACCAGACCGATGCCGAGCTCACGGAGGGTGTCGAGCACCTCGCCCTCCGGGTCCCGGGTCCACAGCGAGTACTCGCTCTGCAGGGCCGTGATCGGGTGGACGGCGTGGGCCTTCCGGATCGTCGCGGCGCTCGCCTCGGAGAGCCCGATGTGCCGGATCTTGCCCTCCTCGACGAAGCCGGCGAGCTGCCCGATCACGTCCTCGATCGGGACGGCGGGGTCGACGCGGTGCTGGTAGTACAGGTCGATGTGGTCGGTGCCGAGCCGTCGCAGGGAGCCCTCGAGCGCCTCGCGCACCGACTCGGGCGCACTCGAGATCCCGCGCTGGGTGCTCGGCTCGGTCTCGCCGGGGGTGTGGGTGATCAGGCCGAACTTCGTCGCGATGACGACGTCGTCCCGACGGTCCCCGAGGGCTCGGCGGAGCAGGTCCTCGTTCGTGTACGGGCCGTAGGCCTCGGCGGTGTCGAACAGGGTGACGCCGAGGTCGATCGCGCGGTGGATCGTGCGGATCGACTCGTCGTCGTCGGTGCCGGCGCCCGTGTAGAAGGCGCTCATGCCCATGGTGCCGAGGCCGACGGGGCCGACCTCGAGGTCTCGGAGCGTGCGTGTCTGCATGGGTGCAGGTCTACTCCGGGTCCCTCGGTTGGAGGGAGGCACTGACCGGACCCGTCAGCCAGGAATGCCCGTTCGTGCGGTTCCTCCAAGGTTCCGCGCGTTCCCGACCCGACCCTGGTGTGATCGGAGCGTGAACCTGTACTTCCGGCTGTTCCTGCTCCGGTTGCGCGTCCGGCTCCGCCCCGCGGTCGGTGGACGTCGACCGACGCTCTGGGACGAGGTCCGCACGCCGTTCCGGGTGACCCTGACCGACCTCGACCCGCTGCGCCACGTGAACAACGGGAAGTACCTGTCGATGCTCGACCTCGGGCGACTCGACCTCATGCTGCGCTCCGGGTTCTGGGGTGCGATCGCCGAGCGCGGCTGGTACCCCGTGGTCTCCGCGCAGACCATCACGTACAAGCGGTCCCTGACGCTCGGGCAGCGGTTCGAGCTCGTGACGCGCGTGCTCGGGATGGACGACCGCGCGGCCTACCTGGAGCAGACGTTCGTCCGGCGCGGCACCGTGGTGGCACGAGCCGTGGTGCAGGCGCGGTTCCTGCTGCGGGCCGGTGGGACGGTGTCCCCGGCGGAGCTGCTGGACGCCGCGGGGGCCACCGACCGGGACCTGTCGGTACCGGAGTGGGTGCACGACTGGGCCGGTGCCACCCGCATCAGCAGCTCGGGTACGCTCGCGGGCAGGAGGGCGGATGCCCCGGGACGAGAGGGGACGTCATGACCATCGTGTGGATCGTGATCGGCATCGCGGTGCTGATCGCCGCCGTCATCACCGTGCTCGAGGTGCAGAACCACCGACGCGCGAAGCGCCTCGCGCACCTCGGACCGGCCGACCCGCGGCTCGGGGCACAGGCGAGAGCGGACGCCGATGCCGCGCACTCGGTGACCGAGGGGCTGTCGAAGTCCGCGCACCCGGGCGTCTCCGGCGCCGGCGGCGGGGTCTCCGGCCCGTGACCCGGCCCGCCACCAGGCGGACGGTGCTCGCCGGGGGAGTCGGACTCGGGATCGCCGGGGTGCTCGCCGCGTGCAGCCGACCGGCACCGTCCCCGTCCCCGTCGGCCACGGGCACACCCGGACCCACGAGGACCCCGACCGCGTCACCGACACCGGGCGGCCCCGACTCGTGGGACGCCCTGGCCGCCGCGGTCGCCGGACGGCTGCTGCGTTCCGGGTCGGACGGGTGGAACACTGCTCGCCTGGTCGAGAACCCACGCTACGACGACGCCGATCCGCAGGGCATCCTGCGCGCAGCCGGGGTCGCCGACGTGCAGGCCGGGCTGGCCTTCGCCCGGAACACGCACACCCCGGTCGCGCTCCGCGCCGGCGGGCACTCGTACACGGGGTGGTCGGCCGGCGGCGCACCCGGCACCGACGTCCCACGGTCGCTCGTCATCAGCACGCAGGACCTCGACGGCATCGAACTGCACGACGACGACACCGTGACGATCGGCCCCGGCGCGCAGCTCGGGGACGTCTACGCCACACTCGCGAAGGCCGGTCGGGCCATCGGCGCCGGCTCCTGCCCGACCGTCGGCATCGGCGGGCTCACCCTGGGCGGCGGGGTCGGCGTGCTCGTCCGCTCCTTCGGTCTGACCTGTGACCAGCTCACCGGCGTCACGCTCGTCACCCCGGACGGCGCCGTGCACGACGTCTCGACCTCGGCCGAACCGGACCTCTTCTGGGCCTGCCGCGGTGGGGGCGGCGGGACCGTCGGCGTCGTGACCGCACTGACCTACCGGACCCAGGCCGCGCCTCCCGTCCTGCTCTTCACCATCACCTTCGCGTGGTCCGCCGCCGCTGCCGTGGTGCGCGCCTGGCAGGACTGGGCGCCGACCGCCGACCCGCAGCTGTGGTCGACGCTCAAGCTGCTGAACGGCACCCGCCACACCGCGCCGACCGTCACCGTGACCGGTGTGTGGACGGGTTCGAAGACCGGTGCCGACACCTCCGTGGACGGTTTCATCGCCGCCACCGGGGCGAAGCCGCTGGCCCACACCGCAACGCAGCACACGTACGGGTCCGCGATGGCCGCGCTGGCCGGCAAGCCGCAGCGGGTGTCCGAGGCGGCGACCTCCTCGATCGGATCGGTCAAGCTGACCGACGCGCAGATCGACGTGCTCGTCGCCCGAGCGGACGCGGCCGGCGACGTGCCGGGGAACCTCGAGGGCGGTGTCTCCCTCGATGCCCTCGGCGGCGTCGTGGCCGACATCGGCCGGACGGACTCGGCCGTCCCGTGGCGGTCCGCGCTCATGACCGTGCAGTACACCGCGGTCTTCGCCGACGGATCGGACCCGGCGCCCTTCGACGCCTACGTCCGGGGCTTCCGGAAGGCGATGCGGCCGGCCTGGGGCGACGCCGCCTACGCGAACTACTGCGACGCGGCCATCACGGACCCCTCGGCGTACTTCGGCGACAACACCTCGCGCCTGCACCGCATCGCCGAGCAGGCGGACCCGGACGGGGTGCTCTCGCAACCGCACTGGGTGTGAACCGACCCGTCGACGGTGGGTCGCCCTACGATGACCGCATGGACGCCGACGACCTGGTCCTGCCGGACGCCGCCGCCTGGCGTGCCTGGCTCGACGCGCACGAGGACGAACCCGACGGCGTGTGGCTCGTCCTCGCGAAGAAGGGCACGACCGAGCCGACGACGCTGACCTACGACCAGGCGCTCGACGAGGCCCTCTGCTCCGGGTGGATCGACGGGCAGAAGCGCGGGCGCGACGCGGCCACCTTCCGGCAGCGGTTCACCCCGCGGCGGAAGGCGTCGCTCTGGTCCGAGCGGAACATCGGCCTCGTCGCCACGCTCGTCGCCGACGGGCGGATGCGCGTCCGGGGCCAGGCCGAGGTCGACCGTGCCAAGGGCGACGGCCGGTGGGACCGTGCGTACGCCGGTGCCGCGACGGCCACGGTGCCGGACGACCTGCGGGCAGCGCTCGACGCCGCACCGGCCGCGGCCGCCCTGTTCGCCGGACTCGACGCCACGAACCGGTACGCGGTGCTCCACCGGATCGCGACCGCGCCGAGTGCGACGTCCCGGGCGAACCGGCTCGCGAAGCTGGTCGGTGGGCTCGAGCGGGGCGAGACCCCGTACCCACGGAAGCCCTGACGCGCCGACACCGGCACGAGCCACGGCGAGAGCGAGCCGAACCGGTTCCGACCGATCCCGGGGGACACCGACTCAGCGCGCTGCGACGAACGCGGCGTAGACCGGGGACATGACCACTGGCACCGACACCACGAACCGTCCGGCCGCCGCCTCCGGCACCTTCCGCATCGGGGGCGACGTCGAGGTCCACCGCCTCGGCTACGGCACCATGCAGCTCACCGGCCCCGGCGTCTGGGGACCCCCGAAGGACCACGACGAGGCGATCCGCGTCCTCAAGCGCGCGGTCGAACTGGGCGTCGACTTCTTCGACACCGCCGACTCGTACGGCCCCTACGTCGCCGAGGACCTGCTCCGCGAGGCACTGCACCCCTACGGCGACGACATCGTCATCGCGACGAAGGCCGGCCTCACCCGCACCGGGCCGAACGAGTGGCCGCCGGTCGGCCGCCCGGAGTACCTGCGGCAGGAAGCCGAGATGAGCCTCCGCCGACTCGGCCTCGAGCGCATCGACCTGTTCCAGCTCCACCGCATCGACCCGAAGGTCCCGCTCGAGGACCAGGTCGGCGAGCTGAAGAAGCTGCAGGACGAGGGCAAGATCCGGCACATCGGCCTGTCCGAGGTGTCGGTCGACGAGGTCAAGGCGGCGCAGGAGATCGCGACGATCGTCTCCGTCCAGAACCTCTACAACCTGCAGAAGCGCGACGCCGAGGAGCTCCTCGACTGGTCGACCGAGCAGGGCATCGGCTTCATCCCGTGGTTCCCGCTCGCGACCGGCGGTCTCACCGGCAGCGACTCGCCGCTGACCGAGATCGCCGAGCGCAAGGGCGCCACCCCGGCCCAGCTCGCCCTGGCCTGGCTGCTGAAGCGCTCGCCCGTCATGCTCCCCATCCCCGGCACGTCGAGCGTCGCCCACCTCGAGGACAACCTCGCGGGCGCGACCGTCGAGCTGACCGACGACGAGTTCGAGGAGCTGTCGAAGCTGGGGTCCTGACCCCGGGTCGCGGACGCGACCACCCACCGGACGGGAGGCGCGGTGCCAGCTGGCACCGCGCCTCCCGTCCGTCTGCTGCCCCGTCAGGAGCGCCCCCTTGCGCATGCATACCGAGTATGGGCATACTCGGTATGTCCAAGGCGGACGGATCGAGGGGGAAGACGACATGAGCGTACGGATGGGCGTACTCGCACTGCTGGTGGCCGGACCCGGGTACGGGTACCAGCTCCGGGGGGAGTTCGAGCACCGGACCGGGGGCAGCTGGCCGCTGAACATCGGCCAGGTCTACACGACGCTCGACCGCCTCGAGCGCGACGGTCTCGTGGCCCGCGGCGACGCCGACGACGACGGACACGTCGTCTACACGGCGACGGACGCGGGTCGCGAGGAGGTCGCACGCTGGTTCAGCGAGCCCGTCCCGCCGAAGCGCGGTCGCGACGAGCTCGCGATCAAGTTCGCCCTCGCCGTCACCGTGCCCGGGGTCGACGTCCCGCGACTGGTCCAGGTCCAGCGCGCCGCCGCCGTGCGGAACCTGCAGGACCTGACCCGGCTGAAGCGCTCCTCGGACCCGGCGGACGACCTCGCCTGGTCGCTCGTGCTCGAGTCGATGCTGTTCCAGGCCGAGGCCGACGTCCGCTGGCTCGACCACGTCGAGGCGAGCGTCGCCCGGTTCCGACCGTCCCCGACACCCGGGTCGACCGACGTCGCCGAGCCGTCCGACGCAGCCGTGCGGAGCGCCCGGTGAACGCCGCCACGCCGCTCCTCGAGCTCGACGCCGTGAGCGTCCAGTACGGCTCCGGCGCGAAGGCCGTCACCGCCCTCGCCGGCATCGACCTGCGGATCGCCCGCGGCGAGATGGTGGCCGTGATGGGCACCTCGGGCTCCGGCAAGTCGACGCTGCTCGCCTGTGCGGGCACGCTCCTGCCGCCGACCAGCGGCGAGGTCGTCATCGACGGCGCCTTCGTGTCCGACCGGCCGGCCAAGGACCTCGCCGCCCTGCGTCGTCGACTCGTCGGGTTCGTGTTCCAGGACTTCAACCTCATCCCCTCGCTGACCGCGGTCGAGAACGTGGCGCTGCCGCTCGAGCTCGACGGGTGGAAGGCGAGCCGGGCCCGGCGCGCGGCCGAGCTCGCACTCGAGAACGTCGAGCTCGGGCACCGGACCGACGCCTTCCCGGACGACCTGTCCGGCGGCCAGCAGCAGCGCGTCGCGATCGCCCGAGGGGTCGTCGGCGACCGTCGACTCGTCCTCGCCGACGAGCCGACCGGCGCCCTCGACTCGCAGACCGGCGAGGTCGTGCTCCGCATGCTCCGTCGCCACGTGGACGCCGGGGCCGGTGCGCTCCTCGTCACCCACGACGCCCGGCACGCCGCGTGGGCGGACCGGATCGTGTTCCTCCGCGACGGACGGGTCGTCGACGAGACCGTGTACTCGGGCGTCGAGATGGCGCTCACGGACCGAGCCGCGTCGTGAGTGCGCGTCGGCGCCGTGCCGACGCCCGCCCGGCCCGCCGCACACCGTTCGCGCTGCGTCCGGCGCTCCGGCTGGGTCGACGGCTGGCGTTCGCGAAGGCCGGGCGGGCGGCGCTCATCGTCGCGCTCATCGGCATCCCCACCGCGGGGTTCGCCGCGGTGTCCGTCGTGGTGCAGTCCACCCAGCCCACCCAGGCCGAGGCACTGCGCTACGACCTCGGGCACGCGGTCGCGCAGATGCAGGTCGTCGGCCCGGACCTGCCCGGCATGCGGCAGGACCCGGTCCAGTGGCAGTACACCGAGTCGGCGAAGGGCAGCCCGGTCGCCGAGTCCGACGGCGAGGCTCGGTTCGCCGACCTCCTCGACCACGTCCCCGCCGGTGCCGTGTCGATCCCGGTCACCTCGGCGCAGATCGTGCTGACCGGTCCGAAGGGCCCCATCGGCATCCAGGCGGTCGAGGGTTCGGTCTGGTCACGGGTCCTCGACGGCCACTGGCACGTCCTCGACGGTGCGGCACCGACCAGCCGCGACGAACTCATGGTCACACCCGCCACGCTCCAGCGGCTCGGCGCGTCGATCGGCGACACGGTGGACCTGACCGACCCGGTGACGAAGCGCTTCACGATCACGGGCACGATGCGCGACGCCGCGTCCGACCCGGGCGCCCAGGGCGTCTTCCTGCCGTGGGGCACCACCACGCCGTCGACGACGGACGCGGGCCCGGCACCGTACGACGTCACCGTGTACCTGGCCTCGGACGCCCCGACGTGGTCGGAGATCCGCGCACTCAACGCGCACGGCATCACGGTGCAGTCGCGTCCCGTCGTGCTCGACCCGCCGGACGAGCGGTTGCACGGTGCCGGCCTCAGCAGCCCGATCGGCTGGTTCCTCGGCGCGATGGCGCTGCTCGGCGTCTTCGCGATGTTCGAGGTCGCCCTCCTCGCCGGCGCCGCGTTCCTGGTCGGCACCCGGGCGGACACCCGCTCGTACGCCATCGTCACGAGCGTCGGTGGGGACCGTCGCTTCGTCCGGTCGATCGTGGCCGGGTCCGGGCTGGTGCTCGGGCTCACCGGCGCCGTCCTCGGTGTCGCGCTCGGCACCGGTGTCGGTGTGCTCGCGTTCCGTCTCGCGGACAACGGCAACGTCGGCACGTGGCCGGGGCTGCACATCCCGGCCGGCCTGGTCCTGTCGATCGGTGCCGCCGCCGTCCTCGCGGGTCTCGTGTCGGCGCTCGTCGCGGCCCGTGCGGCGACCCGGGTGAACGTCCTCGCGGCGCTCCGCGGTTCGCTCCGGCCTGCCGCGGTGAACCCCCGCGCCGAACGCCGCCGACGGATCTGGGCGCCCGTGCTCGTCGTCGCAGGCAGCGTGATGACCCTGGCGTGCGGTGCCGGCGTGCTGCTGCTCAACGACCGGCCGGTGCAGCAGGACCACCTCGCCTGGATCGTCGGCGCCGGTGTCGCGATCGGCCCGTGCCTCATGCAGCTCGGGGTCGCGATGTCGTCACCGTGGCTCCTCGCCCTCGTGTCCAGGACCGCGACGCGGCTCGGGCTCTCCGCCCGCCTCGCCGCGCGGGACGCCCGGCGCAACCCCGTGCGCACCGTGCCGGTGCTCGCGAGCGTCATGAGCGTCGTGTTCGTGGCCTCGGTGGTGATCACGTGGAGCGCGTCGCAGCACGCCCAGTTCGTCCGCGACTACGAGTACCGCACCGCCGTGGGCGTCGCGACGGCCGACGTCTCGCTCTCGAACGAGGACGGCAGCGACAGCGGGTACGACGCCTCCGTCACGGCGAAGGCGGCGACGATCGTCTCCGGCGTCCTCGACCACGACCGGGTCCGCGTGCTCGGTGTCGTGCCCGACATCGCCGGCGACCGACCGTCGACGATCTCGCTCCTGCACTCCTGGGGCCGGACGGACTGCCCGACGAACGACACCACGTCCTGCTCGCGGTACCTGGAGTCGCAGGACACCTCGGCGCCGCACATCTGGACCGGCACGGTCGACGACTACGCCGTCCTCACCGGACACCGTCCGTCCGCCGAGGTCCGCGACGCACTCACCTCGGGCCGCGCCGTCGCCCTGTGGCCGGAGTACGCGCACGACGGCCAGGTCCGGATCGACGCGTTCCGCGACCAGACGTCGAACAGCCCCGCGATCACGGCCAAGACCCGTCCGGACGCGACGACGACGATCCCCGCCGTGCTCGATGTGCAGACCCCCCGCATCCAGGTCGGCGTCTTCATGACCCCGGAGACCGCCGAGCGGTACCGGGTCCCGGCGGTGGACGGCATGCTCGTGACGGAGCAGACCGAGCCGATCACCCCCGCGCAGTCCGACGAGCTGACCTCGGCGTGGCAGAGCCTCGGCGGCGCGGACCGACAGCGCTGGGGCGGCCCGTACTTCCAGTACGAGACCGGTCCGGTCGACGCGCAGGGCATCGTCAAGGCGATCGTCCTCGCACTCGCCGCGGCGGTGACGATCGGCGCGACCGCCGTCGCCATCGGGCTGGCCCGCTCGGACGGTCGACGCGACGACGAGGTCCTCGACGCGGTCGGTGCGGCACCGGTGCTCCGGCGACGGGTGTCGGCGTGGCAGGCAGCGATCCTGACGACCGTCGGTGCGGTGATCGGCACGCTGCTCGGGCTGCTGCCCATCCGGGCGCTCACCCTCCGGTTCACGGCCGGGCCGACGGGCACCACGCACCTGCCGTTCGTGGCGGACTGGCCCGTGCTCGCGCTCCTCGCGATCGGGCTGCCGGTGCTCGTGACCGCGGGGACCTGGCTCTTCGCGGGTCGCCGCCACCGCGTGGCCCTCCGGCGAACGCCGTGACCAGACGCGGCGGGTCCCGGACCCGACGGTGGCGGCCGGCTGGGAACGGCCGCGAAGACCCACAGCCAGCGGCGCGGTTCCCCAGGTCTGGGGACTGGTACGGCAGGCCGATCCGGGGGATACCTGATGTCGTGTCCCGCACCCGTCGTCTCGCCCTCGTCGCGAGCATCGTCACCGCCGCCGGCCTCGTCGCCGGTGGGTCCCTCGTCGTCGGCACGGCCGTCGTGTCGGCGAGTACCGCCGCAGCCGAGCGCGCTCCGTCCACGAGCCACGTCACGGCGGCCCCGGTCGAACGCGCGGACACCACGACCACCGGCGGGACCCGGCTCCGTGCCGCGACGCCGGGCGACGCCGTTACCGGTGCACTCGGCACCGGCGACCGGTCCGGCGCGACCACCTTCGCGTACGCGGGCGACTCGATCACGGCACGGCCGGACTCGTGGTTGCACGACCTCGTGCCGGACACCCGGTTCCACGCCGTCGGCGGCTACGCGCACAGCGGCTACCGCTCCGACCAGGTCCTCCACGAGATCGGCCCGGTGCCGGACGCGGACGTCCTCGTCGTCGAACTCGGCACGAACGACGTGAACCAGGCGATCCCGACCGCGACGACGATCGCGAACGTGGACGCCGTCGTCCGGAAGGTCGGCGCGCAGCACGTGCTGGTCGTCTCCGGGCCACCGTCGGACTGGACATGGAGCCAGTGGGGCGCCGACCGTCGGTCGGGACAGCTCGTGCTCAGCCTGGCGCTGGAGCGGGACGCGGCGGACCACGGCTGGTCGTACGTCGACCCGTTCGCCCGGTTCCGGCAGACGGACGGCGCGTGGGTCCGGGGCGCCTCGGCGGACGGCATCCACGGGAACGCGGCGACGAGCGTCGTCGTCGCTCGCGTGATGGCGACCGCGATCACGCGCGCCGCACGCTGACCGCGACGCGACCGAGGGCGGACGGGAGCGCGCCCCGCGCAACGCTTCGCGTTGCCGCTGAGCGGGGCGCGCTCCCGTCCGTCAGTCGGTCACTCGGGCAGCGGCTCGGCGTACGTCCGGAACGCACCGCGCTCGGTGTGGATCGCCCACAGGCGGTCCGCGATCGCCGCACCGGAGTGCTCCGGCTGCCCGTCGTCGATGCCGAACGGGATGATGAGCTGACCGACGTGGACGTCCTCGTCCCGGACGGCGTCGTGCAGCAGCTGCGCGTAGGCGCTCTCGCCCGCGAAGGCGACCGACGTGCCGGTCACCCGCGCGCCCGGGCGCACCGCGCTCCCGCCGTTGACGAACAGGATCGTGCCGTGGCCGATCGCGCGCATGCCGGGCAGGACTTGGCGGACGGCGTTCACCGAGCCGTAGACCGAGAACTCGATCGGGCCGACGAGGTCCTCAGCCGTGGTCTCGAGCACCGGTCGCATGTACTCCTTGGCGGGCAGGGGGCTGTACTGCAGCACCTCGATCGGGCCGAGCTGCTCGGTCGCACGCTCGAGGGCGGCGCGCAGCGAGTCCCCGTCGCGGACGTTCGCGGCGAACCCGGCGGCGGTGTGGCCGTGCTCGCGGAGTTCGGCGGCGAGGGAGTCCAGGCGGTCCTGGTTGCGGGAGACCAGGGCGATCGAGAAGCCCTCCCGTGCGAAGCGTTCGGCGACGGCGAGGCCGAGGCCCTTGCCGGCTCCGACGATGGCGATGGTGGTCATGCGGTGGTCCTTCCGGTGGTCGGGTCGTGTGCCGCCGGTTTCGGGCCGCGCGGCACTGCACGTCCCCGACCGTAGGCCGCTCCGCGCACCCGAGGGGGGTGGTGCCAGTGCCACCCAGGGGTTTCCCGACCGCCACGAGTGCAATCGACCCACGACCCGGGAGGACCACCGTGCACACCACCGCTCGCCGCCACCGCACCCGCCGCACCCTGGCCGCGCTCGGGGCCGTCGCCGCCGCGACCCTCGTCCTCGCCGCCTGCACGGACGACGACGCCCGCACCCTCGAGGGCCGTGCGTCCGCGACGAGCGGCCCCTCGGCCAGCGCGGCGCCGTCCGCGGCGAGCGCCACCGGCCAGCTCGCGCCGGGCGGCGAGACGACCGACGTCGTGACGGGACTGGACGCCCCGTGGTCGGTGGTCCGCACCGGCGAGGGCGACGACGCGCTGATCAGCGAACGCGACTCCGCGAAGGTGCTCGAACTGACCGACGCCGGGAGCACGCGCGAGGTCGGCACGGTCCGGGGCGTCCGGCAGGGTGGCGAGGGCGGCCTGCTCGGGCTCGCGCTGCACGAGGGCGACCTCTTCGTGTACTCCACGGGCGACGACGGCAACCGCATCCAGCGCTACGAGCTGACCGGGAGCGCCGGGTCCTTCGCGCTCGGTGACGCCACGACGGTGATCGACGGGCTGCCGTCGAACAGCTTCCACAACGGCGGCCGGATCGCGTTCGGCCCGGACGGCATGCTCTACGCGAGCGTCGGGGACGCCGGCACCGGCTCGGACGCGCAGGACAGGGACTCGCTCGCCGGCAAGATCCTGCGGCTCACCCCGGACGGCGAGGTGCCCGGCGGCAACCCGTTCCCCGGCTCGCCGGTGTGGAGCCTCGGCCACCGGAACGTCCAGGGCATGGGATGGACGGCCGACGGCACGATGTTCGCGTCCGAGTTCGGGCAGGACACCTGGGACGAGTTGAACGTGATCGAGCCGGGGAAGGACTACGGCTGGCCCGAGGTCGAGGGCACCGGCGGCACCGACCAGGGGTTCGTCGACCCGGTGCAGCAGTGGGCGACCGACGACGCCTCGCCGAGCAACCTGACGGTGATCGACGACACCGTGTTCATCGCGAACCTGCAGGGCGAGGTCGTCCGGGCCGTCCCCGCCGACGACCCCTCGACCTCGACCGAGTACTTCGCCGGGGACTTCGGGCGGATCCGCACCGTGCTCGAGGGGCCCGAGGGCGCGCTCTGGTTCGTCACGAACAACACCGACGGGCGCGGGGACCCGACGGACGGCGACGACCGGATCGTCTCGGTGCCGCTCGCCACGAGCTGACCGGCCCTGACGGGTACCAGCAGCCCCTGCTCCGACCCGTCGATCGGACCTACCGTGGAGGACATGGACACGAAGGCCGAAGTCCGCGACTTCCTCCGCAGCCGCCGTGCGCGCGTGACGCCGCAGCAGGTCGGGCTGCCCGACTTCGGCGGCGGCGCCCGCCGCGTCCAGGGGCTGCGGCGCGAGGAGCTCGCCCTCGTCGCGGGCATGAGCGTCGACTACTACGTCCGGCTCGAACGCGGAAACCTCGCCGGGGTGTCCGAGGGCATCCTCGAGTCGCTGTCCCGGGCACTGGGTCTCGACGACGCCGAGCACGCGCACCTGTTCGACCTCGCCCGCGCGCAGAACGCCTCGGCCACCACCCGCCGGCGGACCCCGAGCGCCACGGTGCGGCCGAACGTGCAGCGCGTCCTCGACTCGATCACCGCCCCGGCCTGGGTGCGCAACGGTCGGTCGGACTTCCTCGCCGGCAACGCCCTCGCCCGTGCGCTGTACTCGCCGCTGTTCTCCGAGCCGTCCGGCACCCCGAACGCCGCCCGCTTCGCGTTCCTCGACCCCCGCGGCCGCGAGTTCTGGCGCGACTGGGACGCCGTCGCGGGCGACATGGTGGCGGTGCTCCGTGCCGAGGCCGTCCGGACCCCGTACGACCGGGGGCTGACCGACCTCGTCGGGGAGCTCTCGACGCGCAGCGCGGCGTTCCGGCAGCGCTGGGCCGCGCACGACGTCATGCGGCACCGCACCGGCGTGAAGCGGGTGCACCACCCCACGGTCGGCGACCTCGACCTCACCTACGAGGCGATGGAGCTCGTCGCGGACGCCGGACTCACGCTCGTCGTCTACAGCACCGAGCCCGGCTCCCCGTCCGAGGAGCGACTGCAGCTCCTCGCCAACCTCGCGGCGACCACGGTCGCCGCCGTCCCGGAGACGGAGGACGCATGAGCGAGACCGACTCGATCCCGACCACCCGCACCGCGGGGCCGCTGACGTTCCTCGAGCGGGTCCGGTTCCGCCTGCGTGCCGAGCGCGAGATCGAGGAACTCGTCCGCGACCGAGCCCGGGAGGAACGCATCCGCGCCGAGGCGGCCGTCCGACTCGCACCGGGGCCATGGCACCTCGCGGAGCTCTTCCGGCGGCGTCCGTGACCACCCGTGCGGGGATGACGCCCGCCCGCACCCTGCTGTTCGCGGTCGCCGGGGGTGCCGCCGTCGGCAACCTCTACTGGGCGCAGCCGCTGCTCGACGAGATCGCGTCCTCGCTCGGGACGTCCGCCGCGGTGGCCGGGCTGCTCGTCACGCTCACCCAGGTCGGCTACGCGCTCGGCATCCTCCTCGTGGTGCCGCTCGGGGACGTGCTCGACCGCCGACGTCTGGTCCCCGGGGTGCTCGTGGCGTCTGCAATCGCGCTCCTGTTCGCCGCCGTGGCCCCGTCGTTCGCCGTGCTCCTGGTCGCGCTCGCGCTCGTGGGCCTCACCACCGTCGCCGGACAGCTGCTCATCCCGCTGGCCGGGGACCTCGCCGATCCCGCCGCGCGTGGCCGGGTGGTGGGCACGATCGCCTCCGGTGTCCTCACCGGCATCCTCGTGTCCCGCACGGTCAGCGGGCTCGTCGCGGACGCGTTCGGCTGGCGCGCGATCTACGTGGTCGCCGCCGCCGCTGCCCTGCTGTTCGCCGTGCTGCTCCGGCGGGCGATCCCCGAGCTCGACCGACGGGACCGAGTGCGGTACCCGACGCTCATCGCCTCGGTGTTCCGTGCCGTCGCGGCGCACCGGGCCGTGCGCGTGACCCTCGTCATCAGCTCGGCGATGTTCGCCGTCTTCACGATGTTCTGGACCGCGCTGACGTTCCTGCTCAGCGCGGAGCCGTTCGGGTACTCCACGAGCGCGATCGGGCTCGTGGGCCTGGCCGGGCTCGCCGGGGCGGTCGCCGCGCAGCGGGTCGGTCGGTTGCACGACCGCGGCCACTCGGTGCCTGTGACCGGGGCGGCGATCGCCCTCGTGCTCGTCTCGCTCGTGGTCGCCGGGATCGGGTCGACGTCGATCGTCGTCGTCCTCGTCGCGGTGGTCCTGCTGGACGTCGGCGTGCAGGCGACGAACGTCCTCAACCAGACGCGGCTCTTCGCGATCGACCCCGCGGCGCGCAGCCGGCTCAACACGGCCTTCGTCACCGGCAACTTCGTCGGCGGCGCGATCGGCTCGGCGCTCGCCTCGGTGCTCTGGAACACCGGCGGCTGGACAGCGGTCACCGTGGGCGGCGCGGTCCTGGTCGGGTTCGCCCTGACGGTCTGGGCGGTCCACCGCCGCCGCGGGCTCGTGGTCACCGCCAGCGCCTGACCTCAGATCGCGAGTTCGACGTCACGTCCGTTGACGGTCACGATGATCCGGGGGTTCTCCGCGCCGGCCGCGGTGATGTAGCTCCGGAGCGTGGACAGCAGCATGTCCTCACGACGCTCCATCTGGGACACCGCTCCCTGGCTGATCCCCAGCTCGTGGGCGATCTCGACCTGGGTCCGTTTGCCGGCTTCCCGCACCATCGCGAGGCTCATGGCGTGGATCCGGTCGAGCTCGTCCGCCTCCGTCTCGAGCGCCGCCACGGCGTCGGCCATGCCAGGCCGCTCGAGCATCCGCTCGAGGCGGTCGTTGCCGTGCACGAAGTCCTTCTCGCCCATCATGCTTCCTTCGTCTCGTCGACCCACCGGTCGATCAGTCGGTCGGCACGGACGCCGACCGTTTCGGAGAACACGTCACCCATCGCGGCCTTGTCGCCGGAGAACAGCGCGACGACGACACGGTCCGTACCCGGCGGGAACCAGCAGATCAACCGGAGCGCGATCCCCTGGACGTACGGGTGCGACACCCGCCAGACGACGTGTTCCCTCGACTGTCGGACTCGCTTGATCACAGCGGTGTCCTCCGTCGGCGCTGCATCCAGGTCCCGCAGCCGCTTGAGCATGAACGTGAGCAACTCGAGCCGCCGCCGACCCCGTTCGGTGGTGTCGGCGTCGAGCCGGTCGAGCTGCGCGTTGAACTCTCGAGGCCAGTCGATCTGCATGCATCGCACATCAGCCACGACTGATATTAGCCGCAACTGATCACACGCGCAAGCACAACCTCAGATCGCGAGGGGGCACGCGAGGTCGACCCGGTCGTGCTCCACGAGCCACCGGAACGCGTCGAGCACCGTCGCCTCGGCTGTGTACGCCGGTTCGTAGCCGAGCAGCCGCCGGGCCTTCTCGGTGCTGAACACCTGGCTGCGCGACAGGTGCTCCCAACTGGCACCCGCGTGCTCCGGGTCCGTGGTCTCGCGGAACCGGTCCCACGAGACGGACTCGAGCCGCGCCTCCTGGCCGAACCACGAGGCGACGAGGTGTGCGTACCCACGGGCGGTCAACGCCGTCGACGCCGTGACGAAGAAGTCCTCACCGGCCGCCTCGTCGCGGTGCTCGACGGCCAGCTGGAAGGCCTGGGCGACGTCGTCGGCGTGCACGTGCGCCATCGCCTCGGCACCGAGGCCGGGCACCTCGACGGGCTCGCCGGCGGACAGCTTCGTCCACACCGTCGGGTCGAGGTTGCCGAGCGGTCCGATCGGCATCCACCCCGGCCCGCTGATGTGGCCGGGGTGCAACGAGGTCGTCAGCAAACCCCCGTCGGCAGTTTCACGCCTGAGCATCCGGGCGATCGCGTCCTTCTGCACGCCGTAGTCGCCGAAGGGCTCGGTCGCTTTCTCCTCGGTGATCGGCAGGACGTGCGACACACCGGCGCGCCAGATCGACCCGCAGTGCACGAGGTGGGTGCCGGTCCCGCGGAGGGCCGAGACGAGGGCTTCGGCGGATGACATCGTGAAGCAGACGAGGTCGACGACGGCGTCGGCACGGAGCCCGGCGATCCGTTGGCCGAAGGTGCCGTCGCGGTCCTCCTGCTCGCGGTCGGCGGTGACCTGCTCGACCTGCTGCCACTCGGGGGAGTCGGCGTAGGGCGTGCTGGTCCCGCGGGTGACGGTCACGACCTCGTGACCGGAACGGACGAGACGGGGGACGAGGAAGGTGCCG
Source organism: Curtobacterium sp. AB451 (assembly GCF_050585845.1). NCBI lineage: Bacteria > Bacillati > Actinomycetota > Actinomycetes > Micrococcales > Microbacteriaceae > Curtobacterium > Curtobacterium sp. AB451. Next base: position 201,161 of record NZ_JBOBQG010000002.1, on the reverse strand, counting down.
ATGTGGCCGGTGGCCCCGATGACGACGATGCGCATGCCCGTCACGGTAGGCGCACGCGGCCGGGCGTGGCAGGCCCGGACGGAACCCCTGTGACGGACGGGAGGGACGGTGCCGGCTGGCACCGTCCCTCCCGTCCCGCAGGCGGTCCGGACCGTCAGTCGGCGGTGATCACCTTGACGGACCCCGCGATGGTCGCGGCGTCCTCGGCGAGCCCGACCACCGGGTCCGGCAGGTGCGTGGTCGCACCGACCAGCTTCCGGGCACCCCAGCCGACGAAGCTGCCGACGATCGCGCCGACGCCACCGAGGATCGCGCCCTCGATGCGCAGGTCGCGACGACCCGTCGTGCCGAGCGCGGCACCGACGAGCGCGCCGGACGCCACGCGCCCGACGAGGCCGGCGGGGGAGATGCGGTTCGGGGCCTGCGGCAGCTTGTCCCCGATCAGCTCGCCGATGGCCGAGGCGACCAGGACGCCGCGGCCGAGGGGCGTGCTGAAGACCTTCCAGTCCTGCCACGACCCCTTCAGCGAGGACCGGTCGTGGTTCAGGGCCATGACGGCCAGCGGGGTGGCGCTGCGGCCGCCGGAGAGGATGCCCAGTGCCAGGGTGCGGACCAGGGTGTGCTGCTCGTGCTTCGTGCTCATCGGTGCTCCTGTCGTGTCGGTCCGGACGCTACTCCCGAGCACTGAGCCGCCGCGAGTAGCGTCCGCGGCATGAGCAACGTCATCCTCTTCGGCGGCCACGGCAAGGTCGCACTCCTCGCCACCCGCATCCTCACCGATCGCGGTCACACCGTCACCTCGGTCATCCGCGACCCCGACCAGGCCGACGAGATCCGGGCCCACGGCGGGCAGCCGCACGTCGCCGACATCCAGCAGCAGACCCTCACCGACTTCGCCGAGCTCATCCACGGACACGACGCCGTGGTCTGGTCGGCCGGGGCCGGCGGCGGCTCGGCGGACCGCACGTGGGCGATCGACCGCGACGCGGCGATCCTGTCCGTGCAGGGTGCCGCGAAGGCCGGCGTGGACCGGTACGTCATGGTCTCCTGGTCCGGTTCGCTCCTCGACCACGGGGTCCCGCAGGACAACGACTTCTTCGCGTACGCCCAGTCGAAGATGATCGCGGACGCGGTGCTCCGCGACTCCGGACTCCGCTGGACGGTCGTCGCACCGAGCACCCTCACCGACGACGAGCCCACCGGCTCCGTCGACTGGGACGGCTCGTCGACCGAGGTGCCCCGCGGTGACGTGGCGCACGTGGTGGCCGACGCGGTCGAGGGTGACGGCACGGTCGGGAAGACGATCCGCTTCAACACCGGGTCGACGCCGATCGCCGACTTCCTGCGTACGGCGGGCTGAGCGGTGGCGCGGAACCCCGAACCGTTCCGGGGCCGCCTGGCCCTGGTGACCGGCGCGAGCGGCGGCATCGGCGAGTCACTGGCCGAGGGCCTCGCCGCGGGTGGCTCGGACCTCGTCCTGGTCGCCCGGTCCGCCGGCAAGCTCGACGCCGTCGCCTCGGGGATCCGCGCCCGCCACGGTGTCCGGGTGCGGGTGCTCCCCACCGACCTGGCGACGACCGCCGGGGTCGACGAGGTCCTCTCCGCACTGGACGGCACGCGGGTCGACGTCCTGATCGCGAACGCCGGTGTCGGGTGGCACGGCACCTTCGCGGAGCAGCCCGACGACGGCATCGTCCAGCAGATCGCGCTGAACGAGACGGCGCTGGTGCGGCTCACGCGGGCCTTCCTGCCCGGGATGCTCGCCCGCGGTGTCGGCGGCGTCATGACCGTCGCGTCGACCGCGGCGTTCCAGCCCACCCCGCACATGGCGCTGTACGGCGCGACGAAGGCGTTCGTCCTCTCGTTCACCGAAGCGCTCTGGTGGGAGACCCGCGGCCGGGGCGTCCGGGTGCTCGCCCTCTGTCCCGGACCGACCGCGACGGGCTTCTTCGACGCCGCCGGTGGTGGCTCGTTCCTCGAGGGCGGCCGGCAGACGGCGGACGAGGTCGCACGCGTCGGTCTGCAGGCGTTCTCCCGCGCCGGCGGCCCGACCGTGGTGTCGGGACTCCGCAACGCGGTGCTGGCGAGCGCGCACCGGTTCGTCCCCCGGGGCCTCATGACACGGATGTCCGCGATGGTGATGGAGTGACGGGCCGGACGGGACGCCGTCCGGTCAGCGCCCGAGCGGACCTCGTCGTCCCGCGGCCGGCGGCGTCGGGCGGCTGAACCGGGCACGTCGGTCGCGCGGCAGGTCGTTCCACACGTCGGCCCAGATCGCCTCGAAGTCGACCGGTCGGATCGCGCCCTGCCGGAGCGCCCGTTCCGGCACGGTCAGCGCGTCGAGCGAGGCGCCGAGCAGCCGGACGTCGCCGTGCACCTCGGGGCGTCCGTTGCCGTGGAACGTCGTCACGGTCAGGGTCCGCACGCCGGGTCGGAGTCGGCGGGCGGCGCGCCCGAGCACCAGGAACCCCGCGGCGTACAGCCCCACGGCGGCACCGGTCCCGAGGGCGGCGTGGGGGGCGAGCGCGGCCATCACGCCGATCGCCACGAGGGCGCCGAGTGCCGGCCAGGCGGACCACGCGCGGAGCACCGCACGTTCGCCACGCGTCGTGCCCGGCGGGTAGACGACGAGCGTCCTGGTGCTCCACATCGTCCGGTCGACGGGCCGCACCGCGTACCGACCCCACACGTGCGGACCGTCCACCACGCGGGACCGGACGTCGGAGACGACGCTCACCGGACGACCTCGGCACGGACCGGCGCCACCACGTCCCGGTGCCGGATGGCGGTGACGCAGGGGAAGCAGAGCAGATCGCCCTCCTGGACGTCCGACGGCAGCGGCGCCGGGAGGCGGTGGAACGGACCGTCGTCCGCGCCGACGCACGGCGTCAGGACGTACGTCCGCGTCGGTGCGGCGGTGCTCACGCGGCCGATGAGCCGCACCTCGTCGAGCACCGCGAAGCGGGGCAGCACGGCGTCGAGTTCGAGCAGGACGACACCGGTGCGGGGTCGTCGGACCCGCACGACCGAGGCCACGGCGACGCTCACCTCGCCCGGCGTCCACGAGCGCGGGCGGTACCGGGGCGGCGCCTGCTCGGCGGTGTGCACGCACGGGGTGCCGGCGAGTTCGGCGAGCCGGACCATCGAGACGGCGGCGACCAGGACGTCGCCGGTCGTGGGCTCGGTGTGGGCGGGCCAGAGGGTCGGGTCCACGGGGTCGGGGAGGGACGCGCGGAGCGTCGGGAGGATCGCGGTCAGGGTCACCACTCCACGATCCGGCGGGGGCGGCCGGGCGGACAGCGTCCTGACGGATCGCTGACGGCGGGCGCCGGATCCCGTGCGCGGTCCTGACGCGGCGAGCGCGGAGGACGCGACGAGGGCGCGGAACGCGCGGGGCGGCGGACGGGAGGCGCGGTGCGGGCTGGCACCGTCCCTCCCGTCCGTCCCTGGGTCACGCCGGCCGCATCACGCTCGTCGCGTCACGCGAACTGCGCGTAGAACCGCTCGGGCGCCTCGGCGAGCGAGGCCTTGACCCCGGCGCTCCAGTCGTCCACGACGACCTCGGCCGCGCCCCGCTCCACCCCGTCGAGCGAGCGCCGGGCGACCTCGGCCGGGTCGACCTTCGGCCCCTCGTACCCGGCCATCATGTCCGTGTCCGCGGCCCCGAGGTGCAGCCCCTGCACGGCGACGCCCCGACCGGCCAGTTCGAGGCGGACGGCGTTGGTCATGTTCCACTCGGCGGCCTTCGCGACGGCGTACCCGCCGGACCCCGGGTACGCGAACCAGGACAGCGCCGACAGGACGTTCACGATCGCGCCCCCGCCGTTGCGCTCGATCACCGGCGCGAAGGACCGGACCATGGCGAGGTTGCCCCAGAGGTGCGTGTCCAGCTCACGCCGGACGTCGGTCAGGTCGTCCGTGAGGAGCGATCCCTGGGTCGTGATCCCGGCGTTGTTGACCAGCAGCGTCACGTCGGACGACCGGGCGGCAGCGGCCTCGACCGAGGCCTGGTCGGTGATGTCGAGGGGGAGCACCTCCACCCCGTCGACGTCCACCAGCTCGGGCCGCCGCGCCGTGGCGTAGACCTTGGCGGCGCCACGCTCGAGCAGCTGCTGCACGAACCGTCGTCCGATGCCCCGGTTCGAGCCCGTGACGAGTGCGACCGATCCAGCGATGTCCATGGTGTCCCTCCTGCCGAGCGGGCACCTCCCGCAGCGGCTCGGCTACGCTAAGACCTCACATTCATGTGAGGTGCAAGGAGGAGATCGTGCGCATCGGAGACCTCGCCGCGGCGACCGGCGTGAGCGTCCGGTCACTCCGGTACTACGAGGAGCAGGGACTGCTCCGCGCGGACCGCACACCGAGCGGCCAGCGCGCCTACGCCACCCCGGCGATCGACCGGGTGCGGCTCATCCAGCAGCTCTTCGCCGCGGGACTGCCGAGTCGCACCGTGGTGCAGCTGCTGCCGTGCGTGGACGCCGGCGTGGCCACCGACGAGACGTTCGCGCTCCTCGTCGCCGAACGCGACCGGATCACGACGCAGCTCGCCGAGCTCGAGGCGGCGCGCGACCGGCTCGACGAGGTCATCGCGATCACCGAGCACCCGACGCCCGAGCACTGCCCGGCACTGCGGGACCGACCGGCGCAGGCCGCCTGATCAGCGCCGGCGCGCAGCCTGCCAGGTCTCGCGCGGCAGCACCCCGAACTCGTCGCGGTAGCTGCCCGCGAAGCGGCCGAGGTGCGCGAAACCGGAGGCGCGGGCAACGTCGCCGACGCTCCGGTCGTCGCCGGACTCCAGGCCTTCGCGGGCGAGCAGCAGCCGGATGCGCCGGAGGTAGGTCGTCGGCGTGATGCCGTGGTGTCGACGGAACGCGTCCTGCAGGCCGCGGATGCTCAGGCCGGCCGCCGCGGCGACGTCCTCGACGGTGATCTGCTCGGTCGCGTGCTCGAGCAGGAACGCCTCGGCCCGGGCGAACCGGGCCGCCGCTGCCGTGCGGGGCTGGTCCTGACCGACCGGCCAGTGCGGGATGGCGGTCAGCAGGCCGCCCGCCGCGAAGCGGGTCAGCTCCCGTTCGTGCTCCTCGGTGACCTCCTCCGGTCCCCGCAGGACGTCCGCGGCCACCGCGCGCACCATCAGCCACCAGGCCGCGAGGGTCGGTCCCTCGGGGACGTGGTGCGGCTGGAACTCGATCGGTCCGGGGTGCCACGCACCGCGTTCGGCAGCCACCTGCTCGACCGTCGTCCGGTCGATGCGGATGAGATCGAGCTGGAACCCGTCCCACCGGACGTGCTGGGGATCGTGGCGGAACAGCACGGGTCGGCCGGTCGGGACCGGGTCGCCGTCGACTGCACCGCCGCCGGACTTCAGCCAGAAGAGGACCATCGCGGTGTCGGCCTCGACCGTCCCCTCGACGACACCCGTGCTCGCCATCGAGACCAGGGACAGCAGGTCGGAGCCGCGACGCCGTTCCGCGAACGAGAACCCGGACTCGGCACCGTCGACCGTCGCGCGCCGGACGTCGGGGATCCGCGTGACGAGCTCGGCCGCGTCCGCCGGGTCGGACGTCACGACCGACCACTGCGCGCGCTGCACGAGGGCGGTCACGGTCGGACCTGCCCGGGCGACGGTGCGGAGGCGTCCGGGGCGCCGAGCACCGCCTCCGCGATGTGTCGGGCCACCTGCTCGGGCGGGGTGTGCGTCGTGTCGACGACCTCGGCGGTGGCGTGCAGCCAGGTGCGCGCGGCCTCGGCGTACGGTCCGACGCGGCTGGACCGGAACGTGGACGGCCCCATGACCTGGTCGTGCTCGATCCGGTCGCGCAGGGTGGGCTCGTCGGCGTGCAGGACGAAGTGCCGGACCGGGATCCCGTGCCCGGCCAGTCCGTCGGCGATCTCCCGCCAGTAGCGCTCGACCAGGACCGTCTGCGGCATGACGAGCGTGCCACCCACGGATCCGAGGACCTGCCTCGCGGTCTCGACGACGAGCGGTCGCCACGGGTCCCAGTGCTGGAAGTCGTCGGCCGGCCACAGCTGCGGGTGGATGTCCATCAGGGTCTCGCCGACCTTCTCGGGGTCGAGCACGCGTGCGTCCGGCAGGAGCGGTGCTAGCAACCTGCTGGTGGTCGTCTTGCCCACTCCGTGCGTCCCGTTGATCCAGACGATCATGACCGGACCGTAGCGCATCCGGCTGCCGGACCGGGGGAGCGGGCGGACGCCGGGCGCGTGGCGGGGTCGCACGGCGCCCGGCGTCGGTCGCAGGTCACCCCAGGTGCGCGTAGTCCGGCAGGTCGATCGCCTCGGCCGGCGGCGTGGCGAAGCGCGCCCCGAGGCGCCCCACGACGGGCAGCGCCGCCACGCGGACGGCGGCGCCGAAGGCCGCGACCCCGAGGCGGGACGTCGGGTTCGCGAGCCGCGGGGTGCCGGGCGGGAGCCGCTGGGCGCGGGTGACGTACGGCCGCATGATCCGCTCGTACGCGCGGAGGGCGTCACGGTGGTGGACGTGGGCGGCGAGCTCCCCGGCGAGGACGTAGGCGCCGGTGAGCGAGAGGCTCGTCCCCATGCCGCTCACCGGCGACGCGCAGTACGCGGCGTCCCCGACGAGGACCACCCGACCGTCGGACCACCGCGGGGCGTGCACCTGCCCGATGGCCTCGGAGTAGAGGTCGTCGGCGTGGTCGAACCCGTCGAGGATCCGTTGGGCCTCCCACCCGGCGTCCCCGAACACGGCGTGCAGGCGGCGGCGCACGGCGTCGAGGTCCCCGCGGTCGGAGCCGGCTCGCTCCCGCCGGCGGTCCGTCACGACCGACACGGCCGCACGGATCGTCCCGTGCTGGTCGGGGCGGAGCGTGATCGACCGGCCGCCCGGGGCGTTGTACCAGCGCCACCAGTCGTCGTCCGACGCCGTCCGGGGGATCGTGCCGTAGGTCGTCTCGAGGCCGAGCGACCGGATCTCGGGCTCGTCGCCGAACACCAGTCGGCGGGTGCTCGACCCGATGCCGTCCGCCGCCACGACCAGGTCGAACCGGTCGTCCGGGCCGTGCTCGAAGCCCACGGTCACGCCGTCGTCGTCCTGGTCGATGCGGGTGATCCGGTCGCCGTAGCGGTACTCGGTGTCGTCGACCGTCCGCTCGACGAGCAGTCGCGCGAGGTCGCCCCGCAGGACCTCGAGCTCGGCGGTGGCCCCGTCGGAGTCGGAGGTCCCCGCGGCGAACGCGGCGATGGTCCTGCCGTCGGCGCGGACGAACCGGGTGCCGACCTCGCCGGTCGTGGCGGCACGGATGTCGTCCTCGACGCCCATCCGACGAGCGACCTCGCGCCCGGCGCCGCGCACGTCGACGTTCTGTCCGCCGGTGCGGAGGGACGGTGCCCGCTCCACGACGACGGTCTCGAACGAGAAGCGGTGCAGCCAGTACGCGAGCGCGGGTCCGGCGATGCTCGCACCCGAGACGAGCACGCGTCCGCGAGGGTGGTGGGTCATGTTTCCTCATGTCGTTGATTACCAATGAGATTGGCAATGTACACGACTACCATGGACACGTGTCGAACGAGGAGCAGCAGATCCGGGGCGTACGCGCCGACGACCGCACGGACCGTCACGACCGCGCGGCAGCGCGTCACGACGGACGCGTGCTCCCCGACGACGACATCCGCGCACGCGTCCAGCAGGTCGCCGTCCGCCAGCAGCGGTTCGAGCGGCACCTCGCCCGGGCGCTCGAGGTGGACGCGGCCGGACTCGAGGCGATGGACCACCTCATCGCGACCGGTCCGGCGACCCCGACCGAGCTCGCGCGACGCCTCGAGATCTCGACGGCGGCGATGACCCTCGTGCTGAACCGGCTCGAGGCCGCCGGACACGTCCGCCGCGAGCGCCACCCGAGCGACGGCCGCAAACTCGTCGTCACCGCCGCCGAGCGGTCGTCGGACCGCGCGTACGACCTGGTCCTGCCGCTGATCGACGGCATGGAGGCGATCGTCGACGACCTCGGGCCCGACGAGCGCGCGACCGTGCAGGCCTTCCTCGACCGACTGATCGGCGTCTACGACGACGCGATGGGCTGAACACCCGGACAGGATCGGCGACAATGGGCCGTGCCCTTCCGCGCCCTCCTCACCACCGCCGCCTCGGCGTTCGCCCTCGCGATCGTCCTCGCCACCGCGACGCCCGCCTCCGCCCACGACGTGCTCGCCGGGTCCGCACCCGCCGCGGACACCACGGTCCGGGGTGACCTCGATCAGGTCACCCTGACGTTCTCGGAGCCCCCGCTGGCGGGACTCGAGTCGGGCATCGTCATCAGCGTCACCGATCCGGACGGCACCGAGGTCGGCAGCGGGGACGTCGACGTCGACGGCAGCACGCTCCGCACGGCGGCCGACCTCACGACCGCCGGTACCTACACGGTGACGTGGCGGAGCGTCTCGGTCGACGGCCACCCGATCTCGGGGAGCTACCGGTTCACGTCGTCCGGGGTGCCCGCCGCGAGCCCGACGACGGGCACGTCCGCGAGCCCGTCGGCGGCAGCGGCCGCACCCAGCGCGAGCGCGACGGCGTCGAGTGGTCCCGCGAGCGCCCTGGCCGATCCGTCCGGTCCGGGAGCGACGCCGTGGGTCCTCGGCGGGATCGCGGCGCTCGTGGCCGCCGCCCTCGTCACCGCGCTGGTGGCCGTCCGCCGCCGGACGGTCGCCGACGACTGACCCCGCCCGGATCAGCGCCCCGCGTAGCGCCCGCGGCGGTGCCGCCGGTCCCACACGGCGACGGCGATCCGGCCGACGCCGAGTGCGATCCAGGCCCCACCGACGATCCACCGCCACGCGTCACCGCCCTCGACCCCGGCGACGACGAGCCAGACCACGCCCAGGGCGGTCCACGCCACGGCCATCCAGAGGGCCGGCCGCCCGACGATCGACCGCCACAGCTGCTCGTCCCCGGCGTCGTCGCTCATGGCCACACCGTAGACCGTCCGGTCCGCCCCGGCGAGGAACTGAGCAGATCGTCAGGCGCGATCGTGCAGCGTCACCTGGTACCCGTCCGGGTCGGCGAAGGTGAACGTCCGACCGAACGGACCGTCGATCGGCGCGGACACGATCGTGTGCCCGTCGGCGACCAACGCGTCGTGGATCGCCTGGACGTCGGTCGCGTGCAGCCAGATCGCCGCGCCGATGCCCGGCTGGGCCACGGCGTCCAGGTCGGTGCCGGGCACGAGGTCGCGCAGGGCGAACGCGATCGGCGTGGTCGCGAAGACCACCGCGTGCGGCGGACCCGCCTGCGAGCGGACGAGGCCGAGGTACCGCTCGTAGAACGCCTGCGACGCGTCGAGGTCGCGGGTCTGCAGCGAGATGAAGTCGGGGCCGGTGACGGGCATGGGGTGCTCCTTCGTTGGTGTCAGTTATCTGACACGCATCAATGTATGTCAGACTACTGACATGCGTCAAGACGGGAACGGCATCGACCTCGACACGTCCCTCGGCTACCTGCTCAAGGAGGCGTCGAGCGCGCTCCGCACCGCGATGGAGGCCGTGCTGCGCCCGCTCGGCATGACCATCACGCACTACTCGTGCCTCGAACTGCTCGCGCAGCGCCCGGGGTCGTCGAACTCCGACCTCGCCCGCGGGGCCTTCGTGACGCGCCAGTCGATGAACGTCCTGCTGCAGGCACTCGAACGGGACGGCTCCGTGTCGCGTGCGTCGGAGGCACCGGTGGGCAAGGCGCTGCCGGTCCAGCTCACCCCGCTCGGGCGGGAGCGTCTCGCCGAGGCCTCGGCAGCGGTCCGCGGCGTCGAGCTCCGGATGCTCGGGGGGATGTCGGCCGACGAGCAGGAGGCAGCGCTCCGTGCCCTGCGGAGCATGGTCCGGGCGCTCCGCGACGACGCGTGAACGGTCCCGCTACGGTGCGACCGGTCGGCGCCCCGTGGACGACTGGAACCGCAGCAGGTAGCCGTCCGGATCGGTGACGAGGAACTGCCGCACGCCGGCCTCCTCGTCGCCCACGCGGTACCAGCGCGTCTCCGGCGGCATGAAGAGCTCGACACCCCCGGCACGGAGCGACGCCGCGACGACGTCGGCGTCCGGCACCCCGATCTGCAGGTTGATCCCACGGCCGAGGGGTCGCTCGAGCGGCCCGGTGACCCAGTTGCGACCGACCCCGGCCTGCTCCAGCATCACGTGCGCCGACCCGAGGACCAGGTACGCGAAGCGCTCCTCCGGGCGCGCGTAGTGCACGGTGAAGCCGCACAGGCCCACCCAGAAGGCGGTGCTGACGTCCACGTCGGCGACGAGGAGCTCGGGCACGAGCGCGGGATCCGGGTCGGGTGTCACGAGGCCATGGTGCCAGTCGTGGCGCCCCACGGCGATCCGCGGAGCGCGGTCCAGGAGGCGCGGTGCGGCCGAGGTGGACGCGCTGCGGTCGGGCGCACGGTGCGTGGCGGACGCGCACCGCGCCTCCTGAACGTGTGGACAAGATCCGTGCTCGCCGGACCGGCGACGCGTCGGCGGCCTAGCGTGAGGGCGTCATGGCACCCGAACACCGACTCCCTGCTGAGCCCGATGCGGCTCCCACCGTCGCGCACCACGAGGCGCACCACGCTGCCACCGCCGCGCCACCCGAGCGCACCGAGCACTCCGATGGCGGCTCAGGCGACCAGCCGGACCCGAACCGGTGGAAGGCCCTCGTCATCTGCCTGCTCGGCGGCGGCATCGTCCTGCTCGACGTGTCGATCGTCAACGTCGCGCTGCAGTCGATCTCGTCGGGCCTCCCCGGGGCGACCCCGGAGGCCGTGCAGTGGATCCTGTCGGGCTACGCGCTGTCCTTCGGGCTCCTGCTCGTCCCGGGCGGTCGGCTCGGCGACGCCTCCGGTCGACGCCGCATGTTCGTCATCGGCGTCGGGCTCTTCACCCTCGCGAGCGCCCTCTGCGGCTTCGCGCCGAACGGGATCGTGCTGGTCGTCGCGCGCCTGGTGCAGGGCCTCGCCGGTGGCCTGCTGACCCCCCAGGTGACCGCCCTCATCCAGCAGCTGTTCCGCGGCAAGGAACGCGGCACCGCGTTCGGGCTCTTCGGCGCCACGGTCGGCATCGCCACCGCGATCGGCCCGCTCGTCGGCGGCCTCCTCATCACCGCCTTCGGCACCGAGAACGGCTGGCGGTTCGTCTTCTTCGTGAACCTGCCCGTCGGACTCGTCACGATCCTCCTGGCCTTCCGCTACCTGCCGGGGGCGAGCCGAGCGGAACGCGGCCGGAAGCACGACTTCGACCCCCTCGGGATCGCCCTGCTCGGCGCCGCCGTGGTCGCCCTGCTGCTGCCGTTCGTGCAGTCGCAGGAGTGGAAGGGCACGGCGAAGTGGTGGCTCGTGGTCGCCGCCGTCGTGCTCGTAGTGCTGTTCGTCCTGTGGGAGCGGCGGTACGCCCGGTCGAAGGAGCCCGTCATCGACCTCGCGCTGTTCCGCCGCCGGTCGTTCTCGCTCGGCGTCGGGCTCGCGACGCTGTACTTCGCCGGGTTCACGCCGCTGTTCTTCGTCCTGACGCTGGCCCTGCAGTCCGGCCTGCACTACTCGGCGCTGATGGCAGGCCTGGCCTCGCTGCCCTTCGCGATCGGCTCCGGGGTGGCGTCGACCATCGGCGGTCGCGTCGTCTCGCGGTTCGGCCGGCAGCTCATCGTCGTCGGGACGATCCTCGTGCTCGTCGGGCTCGGTGCCGTGATCTGGGTCGTCGCGAACCACTACCGGTCCGACCTCGGGTGGTGGCTCGTCGTGCCGCTCCTCGTCGCCGGGGTCGGCTCCGGGCTGACGATCTCGCCGAACCAGACCCTCACCCTGTCCGAGGTGCCGGTGGAGCAGGGCGGGTCGGCCGGTGGCCTCATCCAGGTCGGCGCCCGTGTCGGCTCCGCGATCGGCATCGCCGCCGTCGGCAGCGTGTTCTACTCGGCGCTCGCGAGCTCGAAGGGCGACTACTCGCAGGGGCTGCCGCTGGGGCTCGGCGTCGCGCTCGCGTTCGTGGCGGCCGCCCTCGTCGCCGGCATCGTCGACGTCGTGGTCGGACGGGTGCGGGGGACCGAGGCGACGGTGTGATCCGGGTCCTGACGATGCGCTATCGTCAGGACCAGAGGGAAAAGGCCCGCGCCCCATCGGCTGCCGGGTACTCACACGCGGCTCACGGGGGTCGCCACTTCGTCACCGAAGGAGTGCCCCGTGTCCGAAGTCCTCGCTCGCCCGCCGTTCGACCCCGAACTCGTGCCGTTCCTCGACGCACTGGCGGCACGCGGTCCCTTCACCGTCACGCCAGAGATGCTCCCGCACATGCGGCAGCTCGACGTCACCGAGGCCGAACTCGACGCACGGCTGCACGCCCGCGGGTACGAGCGTCGGCGCATCACCGTGCCCGGCCACCGCGGCGACCCGATCGACCTCGCCGTGATCCAGCGCGCCGGTCGAACGGGCGCGACCACGGGGGTCTACACGATCCACGGCGGCGGCATGGTGTTCGGCCACCACCTCGGGAACCTCGACTCCTACGACGAGTGGCTGCTGGTCCACGACGTCGTGCTCATCAGCGTCGACTACCGCCTGGCTCCGGAGCACCCGGACCCGTACCCGGTCGAGGACTGCTACGCCGGCCTCGTGTGGGTGGCCGAGCACGCCGAGGAGCTCGGCATCGACCCCGACCGCATCGTCGTCGCCGGACAGAGCGCCGGCGGCGGGCTCGCGGCGGGCACCGCCCTGCTCGCCCGCGATCGACGCGGACCGTCGCTGCTGGCGCAGATCCTCGTGTCGCCGATGGTCGACGACCGCGACGCCACGGTCTCGACGCGGCAGATCGACGGCGTCGGGGTCGCCGACCGGCAGCTGACCCGGTTCGGATGGGACGCCTACCTCGGGGACCGTCGCGGGACCGAGGACGTGTCCGTGTACGCCGCTCCCGCACGGGCGAGCGACCTCGCCGGACTCCCGCGCACCTACATCGACTGCGGCAGCGCCGAGGTGTTCCGCGACGAGACCGTCGCCTTCGCGAGCGGGCTGTGGGCAGCGGGCGTCGACGCCGAGCTGCACGTGTGGCCCGGAGCCTTCCACGGCTTCACGAGCATGGTGCCCGACTCCACCGTCGCGAGGACCGCCACCGCAGCACTCGCCCGGTGGACGAGCCGGACGCTCGGTGACGTCCAGGATTGAATGGACCCGTGCGGGTACTGGTGCTGGGCGGGACGGGGTGGCTGGGACGGGCGATCGTCCGTGCGCTCCTCGCAACGGGGGCGGACGTCACGTGCCTGGCGCGCGGCGAGACGGGGACGGTCCCGGACGGCGCCCGGCTCGTCCGGGCCGACCGCCGGGCACCCGGCGCGTACGACGACGTGCGCGGCGCCTGGGACGAGGTGGTCGAGCTCTCGTGGGATCCCGACCTCGTCGGCCCCGCGCTCGACGCCCTCGCGGACGACGCCGCGCACTGGACCCTCGTGTCGAGCACCTCGGTCTACGCCCGCAACGACGAACCGGGCGCGGACGAGAACGCCGCGGTCGTCGAACCCGCCGACCTGACGCAGTACGCGGACGCCAAGGTCGCCGCCGAGCGGCGGAGCGTCGACCGCCTCGGGTCGAGGCTGCTGGTCGCCCGACCCGGCCTGATCGTCGGCGCCGGCGACCCGAGCGACCGGTTCGGGTACTGGCCCGGCCGACTCAGCCGTCCCGGGCCCGCGCTCGTCCCCACGACGGCCGGTCGCACGGTCCAGGTGGTCCACGTCGAGGACCTGGCCCGCTGGGTCGGCGATGCCGGACGGGCCGGTCGCACCGGGGTCGTCAACGCCGTCGGGGACGTCGTGCCGATGCAGGACTTCCTCCAGCTCGCCGTCGAGGCCACGGGCTTCGACGGCGAGCTCGTCGAGGTCGAGGACGACGTCCTGCTCGCCCACGACGTCGCGTACTGGGCGGGGCCGCGGTCCCTGCCGCTCTGGCTGCCGCGCACCGACACGGCGCTGATGGACCGGTCGGCGCGGGCGTTCCGCAACGCCGGCGGCCGCACCCGTCCGCTCGAGGAGACCCTCGCCGAGGTGCTCGAGGACGAGCAGGCACGCGGCGTGGACCGGCCGCGGCGTTCCGGGCTCACGGCCGCCGAGGAGGCAGCGGTCCTCGCCGCCGTCCGCTGACGCCTCGCGCCCGGATCGACGCTCAGCCGCGCCGCCGGCGACGGAGCCGTTCGAACCACCCGGCCGTCGCGATCCCCTGACCCACGTCACCGCTCCCGGCCATCGTGCCCGCGGCGAGGCCCAGGAACGTCGCACCGCAGGCGTCGCACAGCGTCCGCGTCGCCGTCCGGACCGGCTCGCCCTGGATGGGTCGTCGGCACTGGTCACACCGCTGCTGCATGGTCCCCCCGATCGTCGGTGCTGGCTCCCGAGTCTGCCGCACCATCGCGTGGCCGTGCCGAGTGACGGACGGAAGACGGCCCCACCAGCCGGTTCCGGCGCACCGCGCCAGCGGTGCGACGGCCATGACGGGAGGCGCGGTGCCGGCTGGCACCGCGCCTCCCGTCCGGCGGCGGGTCGCCGCAGCGGGCTCAGCCCTGGTTCGCGGTGTCGGCAGCCCAGGACAGGTCGTCGTCGGGGTCGACCTCGAACGCCTCGAACCGCGGGTCCCCGAGGATGTCCGCCACCAGGGTCCGGCTCCCAGCGACGATCGTCGCGTCCCAGTCGATCTCGGTGGCGAGCACCCAGGCGTGGTCCTCGGGCCAGAGCATCTGCGGCGTGTGGCCCGGCGCGGGGTGGTCCTCGATGCTGACGGTGTCGAGCCAGTCGGGGCGGGCGAAGGTGTCGAGCGAGGCCGTCATCAGGTGGAAGCCGCGCCCCGGCCAGGCGAAGCGCGGACCCTCCAGCGCGTCGGCGATCATCCGTCTGCGGTGTCGCAGCTCGACGAGCGCCCGCTGCTGCGCCGCGATGTCCGCCGCAGTGGGCTCCCCGAAGCCGAAGGATGCCGCGCTCGAGCCCGCTCCGAGGTCGCCCCATCCCTCCCACACGGCGGCGACGAGGTCGGTCGGCGTGGTCGTGGACCCAGCGAGGTGCACGGTCAGGGCCGCGAGCAGATCGGTGTCGAGCTGGCCCTCCGCGGGTGGCCCGACGGTCCAGCCGTCGTCGGTCTCGACGGCGACGGGCGGCATCCGGCCGGACAGGTGCACCCACTGCACCAGCGGATGCACCCGCTTGCCGTTCCGTTCGGCGATGTCGGACCACCGCCACGGTCGCCCGTCCACGAGGAGCGGCACACCCCACTGGTCGGTCACGCTCGCGTCCCACCGATGTGCGGGCAGCGGGTGCAGGATCGCGCGTAGGCCGCGAAACCGGTCCCGGCGACACCGCCCGCCGTCGCCCATCCTCCGGCGCGTTCGAGCAATCAGTCCCCACGACCCACGTCCGCGATCAGCCCCATGGGGTCACGGTAGACCGGCGGAGCCGTCGGGCGCAGCCGGATCGTCAGCAGCCGGTGGTGGGACGCATCTGGTCGTGCGCCTCGAGTGCCGTGACCTCCTCGGAGGTGCGGTCGAGGTCGATCGCGACCGCTCCATCATCCAGGAGGTGCGGCTTCGTCGCACCGGCGATCGGATCATGGACCGCCGGTGCGCCGAGTCACGATGACCGATCGGCGTCGATGCCGGAGTTGACGACGCTGCCCGCAACCGACACTATGTGTCTGTTCGCTGAAACATCAGCGAACAAATGATAGGGGACCCCATGAACACACGCGCTCTTCTCGCGCTCTCCGGGGCTGTGGCCCTGTCCGCATCTGCGCTGCTCATCGCAACGCCCGCGTCGGCGCAGCCGGTACCAGGAACGACTGTCACCGTGCCCACGAGCGTGTTCGTGAATCCCAGCTTCAATCCGTCCGGGGAAGTGGTGACGGTCGGTGATGGACCCGCCGTGCGCTCCGGCGACTGCAAGGATCGCGCGTTCACCGCGGTTGTGGTCATGAGCGAGTCGCTGAACGGGTGCAGCGTCATCGGCACCACGGCGTCGACGAAGGTCGGGTACGGCTGGTTCAAACATCAGGGCAATGCGAACCCGTGCATCTGGGGCAAGTCGTTCAACTCCCGCCATGCACCCACCTGGACGGCGCTGGACTGCGGGACCGGTCGGTCGAAGAGCGTGCCGTGGGGCAATGTGGCCGCGACCAAGAAGGTCAAGGGCCTGACTGCCGTCGGGTGGGCGGGCGTGCAGTGGCACTAGCAGGCCGCCGGTTGCGGCGACGCGCCGGCCGAGCGATCGCTCTCGGCTGCGTCGTCGCAGCCATCGTCTCAGGCTGTGCCGCTCAGCCCGAGTTGGTGCCCGTGGCAAGTAGTGCCCCGGAGCCCTCGATGGAGCCGGGCATCTCGGCAGACCGGATGCAGGAGGTGGCCGATCTCTTGCGGATGTCGGTGTCGTGTTCTGACAACGACGCAATACTCGACGACCTCGCGTTCTGGGATGCCATGCGCGGCTACGACTGCTTCTCCCCGACTGGCCCGACGTTCATCCGCGTCTACGCACATCCCGCATCCGTCTTGCAGACCCTGGACGAATGGCGTGACACCTTCAACACGGATCGTGCCTACGTGCGGGGCGCACACTGGTACGTGATCGGACCGCCCTCCAGCGTCGCGGCCGTTCGCGCCCCGCGATCGGACCGAGAGATCCCCGGTGCCCTCCCGCGGCCCGCAGCGTTGTCCCCTCGGCAGGAGTACCTCACGACCTGCGCGCGCTACATCGCCAGCGAGGGCGAGCGCTACGTGCGACATCCAGGGCGTCGCAGCGGGTCCGCTGATCAGTACGCAACCCTCTTCCCCGGTGTGACCGAGAAGTTGCACGAAGCGATCGACAGGCTCGGAATCACACACGTGCGAGCGATTCCGGATCAAGAGCGATGGCTGGCCGCGCTGACACCCATCGGACCCAACATGAAAGCGAGGTGCGATGCGGCGTACGACAAGGTGCACGACACAGTCGCCTCGGTCGGAGACGAACCGTGACCGATGCGCTCATCATCCGCGGTCGAACCGCGAGGGCGTTGGTCACCATCGAGGCGCTCACGGCGCTCCTGCTCGCCGCTGACAACGCTCTGGGTTTCGAGGGCGTCGACCTCCTGCCGGGCACCATCGTGCGGGCGTCCACCGTCCTCTGCATCCTGATCGGCCTCGCCGCGGTGATCCACGCAATGCGTTCTCGGGAGGTGCTCGCGCTGGTGATCGGGGCGCAGCTGATCGGCTTCGTCATTGCTGGGCCGTCCGGTGTCCCGTTGCAACTGTCAGCTGTCCTCATCACCGTCATCCAGACCGTGGAGCCCTTCGGCTTCAGTCTCGTCGCTTGGCTCACCTGGCGACGAGCTCACGGCACGAGTGCGCGGTTCGGTTCGCTCGGGATGCTCCTGCTCTCGACCGTTTGGGCAATCGGAGCCCTCGCGCCGATCCCATTGGGACTCTTCCTCACCACTCAGATCCTCACCATCACAACGTTGCTCGGCCTGGTCGTCGGATCCGGTTGGCGACGGTTGGGAGCTCGCATCCACCGCCTGTGGGACAGCGCCGAGATCCGCTGACCCTCGACGACTCGGCCTACCGCCCGCTCATCCCCGTTTCAGCAAGTTGGCGAGCTGCCCAGGCCTGGCGATGCACCCTCTGATGGGAGAACGGGACCGGGCATCGCCAGATGGTTCATTGCGACATCGAACAGTCCGCCGGCCTGGTAACGAACTTCAACCAGCCGCGGCGAGCTGAACGGCCACCTGATGCCGGCCTGCTCGGATCAATGGGTCGCGTCGGCGCCTGCGTGGACCGCGCGGCGGTGGAATCGTTCTTCGCGCTCCCGCAGAAGGACTTCGTCAACAGACGAGGAAGTTAACCCAGGACGAGTTATGGCTGGCGATCATCACGTGGATCGATCCACCACCGGAAACGCGCCAACGCGGTCTCGGGGAGCTGACCCCGGTCGAGTTCGAAACGATTCTCCAGCCACAAGTCGCACCCGCGGCGTCAACGAACGAGTCAACCGAACCTGCTGCAGTCCACTACGCCGAGCGCTGGTTTGTGTGTCCGATAGGCGATCGACTACCGGACGCCGGACTTGCTCACCGGGTAGGAGAGGTCAGCAGCGCCGCGACGGACTCGAGTGCGCCGGGAACGAGGGAGAAGTAAGCCCAGGTACCGCGCTTTTCGCGGTGCAGGATGCCCGCGTCAACGAGCACCTTGAGGTGGTGCGACACGGTCGGCTGGGACAGGCCGAGCGGTTCCTGCAGGTCGCAGACGCACGCTTCTGCACCCTCGTGCGCGGCAACCATCGAGATCAGCCGGAGCCGCGCAGGGTCAGCGATCGCCTTCAACGACTTCGCGAGGACTTCGGCGGACTCCTGCGTCATCGCTTCCGTCGTGACAGGCGAGCAGCATGCGGTGACGTCCTGGATGGGAAGCAGCTCGATCGTCGTCATCGCACCATCATCCCACGCCCTTCGATGCAGGTCTATATTTGCGTTCATCGATATCGACGTGCTTCGATGTTCCTGCTCGACTTCCGATCGATCTAAAGGACCGACCCGATGACTCACCTTGTTGCCGTTGGGGGCGGCGACGCCGGCATCGCCGCAGCGCTCCGCGCCCGTGAGCTGGACCCGTCGACCGACGTGACGGTGGTCCTCGCCGACGAGTTCCCGAACTTCTCCATCTGCGGCATCCCCTACTGGGTCTCCGGCGACGTCGCCACGGAAGCGTCTCTCGCGCACCGCACCCGCGGAGACCTCGAAGCCGCCGGGATGACCGTCCGCTCCTCCACCTGGGCTTCCGCCGTCGACGTCGACCGCCAGTTGCTCTCCGTCACCGGCCCGGCCGGTGAGGAGCAGATCGCCTACGACGAGCTGCTGATCGGGACCGGCGCGGAGCCGGTCCGCCCGGCCGGGATCCCGTTCGGTAAGCCCGGCATCCACCTGCTGCACTCGATGACCGACGCCGAGCAAGTTGTCGCCGCCCTGGAGCTCCTGCCTGCCGGCAGCCGCGTCGCGGTCGTCGGCGCCGGCTACATCGGTCTCGAGATGACCGAGGGGCTCGTCGCCCGCGGGTTCGACACGACGCTGATCCAGCGCGGCCCGGAAGTGCTCTCCACCCTCGACCCGGAACTCGGGTCCCTGGTCACCGCGGAGGTCCGTCGGCATGGCGCGACGGTGCTGACCGGTGCGACCGTCACCGGAATCACCCCGGCGGGCGGCGGGCAGTGGAGCGTCGCGACCAGCTCCGCATCTGGTGAGGCCGCACGAACGTTCGCGCTCGTGGTGGTCTGTGTCGGGGTACGGCCCGTGACAGACCTCGCGGCCGCGGCAGGCGCGCGACTCGGGCAGGCCGGCGCGATCATCGTCGACGAGCAGATGCGCACCGGGGTACCGCACGTGTGGGCAGCGGGTGACTGCGTCGTGACACACCACCGGCTCCTCGGCACGACCTGGCTGCCGCTCGGGACAACCGCGCACAAGCAGGGCCGCGTCGCCGGGGAGAACATGCTCGGCGGCAGCAAGGTCTTCGCCGGATCGGTGGGGACGCAGGTGGTGAAGGTATTCGACCTCGTCGCCGCCCGCACCGGCCTCCGCCACCACGAAACCGCGCCGTTGAACGTGTCGCCGCTAACCCGGGTGACGGTCGCGGACGACCACAAGCGGTACTACCCGGGTGCGGTGCCGCTGACGATCAGCGTCACCGGCGACCAGAGCAGCGGCCGGCTCCTCGGGGCGCAGATCATCGGTGAACGGTCCGCGGAGATCAGCAAGCGCATCGACACGTTCGCCACCGCCCTGCACGCGGGCCTGTAGGTCGATGACGTCATCGACTTGGACCTCTCCTACACGCCGCCGCTCGGGTCCCCGTGGGATGCCGTGCAGGTCGCCGCGCAGGGCTGGGGGCGCGCCGCCGCGGCAGCAACCCCGGCCGGGGTGAGCGGCTGATGGTGCTGGCGGTCGTCGCCGCGGTGATCTTCGTCGCGACGCTCGTGGTGGTGATCTGGCAGCCGAAGGGCTTCCCGATCGGCTACACCGCGCTTATCGGCGCGGTCGTCGCTCTCGTGACCACGGTTGTTGGGCTTGGGGACGTGCCGACGGTGGTTGGGATCGTGTGGAACGCGACGCTGACGTTCGTCGCGGTGGTGCTGATCTCGTTGATCCTCGATGAGGCCGGGTTCTTCGAGTGGGCTGCGCTCTACGTGGCCCGCTGGGGTCGCGGGAACGGTCGGCTGCTGTTCGTGCTGATCGTTGGCCTCGGCGCGGTCATCGCGGCCGTGTTCGCCAACGACGGGGCCGCGCTGATCCTCACCCCGATCGTCGTCGGGATGCTCCGCGCCTTGAACATGCCGCAGAAGGCGGCGCTGGGGTTCATCCTCGCCACCGGGTTCATCGCCGACACCGGCAGCCTGCCGCTGGTGGTGTCGAACCTGGTCAACATCGTCTCCGCCGACTACTTCGGCCTCGGGTTCGCCGAGTACGCCGCCGTCATGGTGCCCGTTGGCATCGTGTCCGTGCTGGCGTCCCTCGGGATGCTGCTGGCGTACTTCGGCCGGAGCATCCCGAAGCGGTACGACGTCCTCGCCCTGCCCCGGCCTGCCGCCGCTGTGAAGGACCGGGCGACGTTCCGCGCCGGCTGGGTGGTCCTTGCCGTGCTGCTGGTCGGCTACTTCGCCGCCGACCCGCTCGGGGTTCCCCTCGCCGCGGTCGCGGGTGTCGGCGCGGTCGTGATCGTTCTCGTTGCCGCCCGGCAACCTGCGTTCCTCTTCGCCCGCCAGACCGCGTCCCCGGTCCTCGTCACGACCGGCGGCACCGCCACCGTCACAGCCGGCAGTGGTGGCGCTGCGGGTGGCGGGTCGGGGCGGGTGATTCCGGTGTGGAAGACGATCCGGGAGGCGCCGTGGCAGATCGTGCTGTTCTCGATCGGCATGTACCTCGTCGTGTACGGGCTGCAGAACCAGGGCCTCACCGACTACCTCGCGGAGCTGTTCGACGTGTTCGGGGACCAGGGGGTCCTCGTCACCGCGCTCGGAGTCGGGTTCGTGATCGCGATCCTGGCGTCGCTGATGAACAACATGCCGACGGTGCTGATTGCTGCCCTCGCGATCGGCGGCGCCGGCGCGACCGGGCTGACGCACGAGGTGATGATCTACGCCAACGTCATCGGCTCCGACCTCGGCCCGAAGATCACCCCGATCGGGTCGCTGGCAACGCTGCTGTGGTTGCACGTGCTCGACCGGAAGGGCATCCACATCGGCTGGGGGCAGTACTTCCGCACCGGCGTCGTGCTGACCGTCCCCGTGCTCGCCATCACACTCGCCGCTCTCGGCGGCTGGCTGACCCTCATCCGATGACCATCCCAATCGAAAGCACCACCATGACCGCGACCCCCACGATCCTGTTCGTCTGCGTCCACAACGCCGGCCGCTCCCAGATGGGCGCCGGCTACGCGAAGGCCCTCGGCGGCGACCGCGTCCAGGTCCTCTCCGCAGGCTCCGCGCCGAAGGACCAGATCAACCCGATCGCGATCCAGGCGATGGCGGAGGACGGCATCGACATCGCCTCGAACCAGCCGAAGATCTTGACCACGGACGCTGTCCGCGAGTCGGACGCGGTGATCACGATGGGCTGCGGTGACGCGTGCCCGATCTTCCCCGGCAAGCGGTACGAGGACTGGGAGCTGACCGACCCCGCCGGGAAGGGCATCGACGATGTCCGGCCGATCCGCGACGAGATCAAGACCCGCGTGCAGGCGCTCCTGGCCGAGCTGCTGCCCACCGAAGCATCCGCCTGACCACCGGAAGGACCACGACCATGACGCTCACTCTCACCGTCCAACCCCGTGCTGACGCGGACCGCCTGACCGGGCTGCCCGTCGCTGTCATCGGCGCCGGCCCCGTCGGGCTCGCAGCGGCCGCGCACCTGCTCGAGCAGGGCCTATCCGTCGTCGTCTACGAAGCCGGCGACCAGGTCGGCACATCCGTCCGGGCGTGGGGGCACACCAGGCTGTTCTCCCCGTGGCGGTACGCCATCGACGACGCCGCGCGCCGGCTCCTCGAACCCACCGGCTGGACCGAGCCACGCCGGTCGTCGCTGCCGACCGGGAACGACCTCGTCGCCCAGTACCTCGAACCCCTCGCCCAGACGCCCAAGCTGGCACCGGTGATCCGGTACGGCGTCCACGTTGACGCGGTGTCCCGGCAGGGCATGGACCGCACCCGCTCCGCCGGCCGCGCCGACACCCCGTTCCTCCTCCGCCTCCACACCGCGGACGGCGTCGAGGACGTCACCGCCCGCGCCGTCGTCGACACGTCCGGCACGTACACGTCCCCGAACCCGCTCACCGCCGCCGGCCTCGCACCCGCTGCGGACCTCGGGAACCGGATCGTGCACGCTCTCCCGGACGTGCTCGGCGCGGACAGTGGCCGGTTCGCCGGGAAGCGGGTCCTCGTCGTCGGTGCCGGGCACTCGGCCGCGAACACGCTCATCAAGCTCGCCGCCCTCGCCAAGGACGAACCCGGCACAGCGCTGTTGTGGGCGATCCGGAACGCCGGCACCGCCCGTCTCGGCGCGGACGCTGCCGACGGGCTCGCTGCCCGTGGGCAGCTCGGCTCCAACGTGCACGGCCTCGTCGAGTCTGGGCACATCGAGCAGCTTGCCTCGTTCGAGATCGACGACGTCCGTCCCGACGGCGACCAGGTCACCGTGACCGGCCGCCGTGCCGGGGATCCGTTCGCGGTGACGGTGGACGTTGTGGTGAATGCGACCGGGTTCCGTCCCGACCTCGACATGCTCCGCGAGATCCGCCTGGGCCTCGACGACATCGTCGAAGCGCCACGGGCGCTGGCGCCGCTGATCGACCCGAATCTGCACTCCTGCGGCTCCGTCCCTCCGCACGGTGTCGCCGAGCTGGCGCATCCGGAGCCGAACTTCTTCATCGCCGGGATGAAGTCCTACGGCCGCGCCCCCACGTTCCTGCTCCTCACCGGCTACGAGCAGGTCCGCTCCATCGCCGCGGAACTTGCCGGCGACCACCAGGCCGCCCGCGATGTGCAGCTCGTGCTCCCCGAGACCGGCGTCTGCACCACCGATGTCGGCGGCTCATCCTCCTGCGGTGTTCCCGCTACGACCGAAGCGGCCGAGGGGTCGTCGTGCTGCGCCGCGCCCGCGCCGGCCGCTGCGCCCGCCAGCAGCTCCTGCTGCACGAACTGAACCGGACCCCGCATGACCGACAAGCCCACCGTGCTGTTCATCTGCAAGCACAATGCCGGCCGCTCCCAACTCGGCGCAGCCCTTCTCGAACTCGCCGCCGACGACCGCTCCACCGCCGCCTCCGCAGGAATCGCGCCCGCGGCCGAGGTGAACCCGTCGATCGCCGCGACCGTCGCGGAACTCGGCCTCGACATCAGCGATCGCACCCCGCGGAAGGTCACGCCCGAGCTGCTGGATCAGGCCGACGTCGTCGTGCTGATGAAGCCCGGCCTCGACCTGCCCGCGACGCCCCGCGGGACGGTGTTGCAGTGGTCGTTCCCGGACCCGGACTCCTGGTCCCCCGACGACGTCCGCTTCATGCGCGACGCCGTCGCCGCCCGTATCCAGGACGAGCTCCTGCACCCATGACGGACAGCACCACGGTCACCGTGCGGCCGATGACCGCCGCCGACTGGCCCGCCGTGGAGGCAATCTACCGGGAGGGCATCGCCACCGGGAACGCGACGTTCGAAGCGGAACCGCCGACCTGGGAAGCATTCGACGGCGGGAAGCTGCCCGAGCACCGGTTCGTCGCCGTCGACGGTGACGAGGTCCTCGGCTGGGTGGCGGTCTCTCCGACCTCCGCCCGGCCGGTGTACCGGGGCGTCGTCGAGCACTCCGTCTACGTCGCCGCCGCAGCGCGTGGCCGCGGCGTCGGACATCTACTCCTCGACGCGCTGATCGCATCGACCGAGGCCGCCGGCATCTGGACCATCCAGTCCGGGATCTTCCCCGAGAACACCGCCTCCCGCGCCCTCCACGCCGCGCACGGCTTCCGCGAGCTCGGCGTCCGAAAGCGCATCGGACACATGACGTTCGGTCGGTGGACCGGTCAGTGGCGCGACAACGTTCTCGTCGAACGCCGAAGCCCGCACGCCGGCTTCTGAGCAGGGAGCGGCGAAACTAGCTGAGTTCACGCACGTCTCCCGACGCTCGAGGGCTGAGCCAGGCAGTAGTCGACGTTGAGTGGCAGTCGGACAAGTTAGCTGGCGGACGACAAGTCGACTGGCATCGCATCGTTGATCACCTCCGGGACCCGCACGCGCGGACTACCGGTGGATCGTCACGGTCCGTGCCCTGCGGCGTGCCGGCCTACTGCGCTTACAGGGTGCTCCGGCGGCCGAGTGTCTGACGATGTGGGCGCCCCTATCCGTTGCGACGCTCGATGATCTTCGAGGTGATCGCCGCGGCTTCGTAGACCTCGCGAAGGAGCGTGTCCATCAGTGTGAGGACGTCGCGGGTGTCTTCCTCGGAGGGCCCGTCTTCGAGGTCGCCGTGAGCCATGTCGTTGCCGAGGTGGCGAATCTGATGGGCGGCTTGCGCGATGGTGCGCCTGATGTGTCCGTCGTCGCGGAGCCGGTCGATCTTCTCGAACAGGGTCCCCCTGATGATGCCCTTGTCTTTCGCAGTGGCTTCGACAGTGGTGCGTGCCATGAGAACGGCCGCCATATTCGCCTTGGCGTCTGCGGCTTGGTGCGCTTCTTCTGCGGCTCGGGCGATGCGTGGCGGCACGTGCTCGAAGTCGTACGAAATCGAGCTGTGCGGAAGCCACAGCCCATAGCGGCTGAGGATCTCGATCTCGTCGTCCAGCGAGTAGGTACTTCCGAGGTCTGCGTCCGTTTCACCGACGACGACCATGAGCTCCTCGCAGTTGTCGCAGGCCAGCGCCACCCGGCTGCGGTTCTTCTGCGAGAAGATCTGCCGCGTGGACGAGGAGTACACAACCTCCATGTTGGCGAGGACGCCGCAGTAGGCGCATCGGTGAGCTGTCATGGTCCGATTGTGGCAGTGGCCGCCGACTCGACGGTACGGCGCAGAACAGAGGGCCATGCCACCGAACTGGTCGCGGAGCCCACGCGTTAAAGCCTGCCCACGGTAGGCGGCTCGTCGGGAAGCTCAATACCCTTCGTCTTAGAAAGCCAAGCGCGAGCGACAACCTGCCGGGTTCCGGTGCCTATTCCGGTGTCCCGACCGGTGCGCGGGTCGTAGAGCCCGGCGAACACCCACGTCTCTCTCAGACCTGGGCGCTCCGGGATAACGGCAGCGCCGGAGAGCACGACCGCGAAAACGTAGGTCGCACCTGTGTCGAGGCCGTCATCGACGTAGGCCTCAAGCGCGGTTTCGGGGCCCGAATCGCCGGCAGCACGGGTATCAAACACCTCGATCCACTCTCGAAGTGGGCGTGACACCTCGAAATACCCAGCAAACTGCTCACCCGGCTTGAGGAGCACACCTTCGGGTCCCGGCTCCGTACCAATCAGAATCGGCACTCCGTGCTCGTCGGTTCGAGTCACCGCCGTCCGTAGCGCTCTGTTCAAGACGAATCGTGTCGACTTCAACCCTGTGTTGAGTAGCGTGACCTCAGCGCGCACCATGAGGATTCGCTCTGCCTCCCGGACGTGGCACACGTACCCGGCGGGCCAAGCCTCCGGATAGCCCGATCCACTAATGCTCGGCGAGAACAGCCGATCATCAACAGCTTCGACATGCAACTCGGCAGAGGGTGCGCTCACACTGATTCGGGCGCGTATCGCCTCCGTCGACAGGAACGTACTGTTCTGATGCTCGGCCTGGGCCACTGCGAGCGCTTGTTCCGCTACCCTCCGACTTCGGCCGGCCTCCTCCAGAGCCCTCCTCGTGTAGATGGCCTGCACGATCACGACGACCGCAGCGACTATTGCGACGAAGCCCGCGCCGATCTGTACCACAACGGCGGGATCTGTCCACGAGGAAGTCTCCACAGGGTCACTCTAGGGTGCGGCAGTTCGCGACTCGCTTTCGGAGGCGGTTGTAGGACTCGTCGCACCGGGCGTAGGGCGCCAAGCGAGTTGCGCCGGGCCGTCATTTCGCGCCCCGCTCAGAGGTCCAATTTGAAGGCGGGGAGCTTGAACTCTCGATGAAAGCGCGTGTAAACCGCCGAGGGGGAGTCACCAATCTGAGCGATGATCTCCGCCCGAGTTGTCCCAGCCTTGACCGCCTCCGCGATGAACCCGAGGCGAAGGGATCCGAACGCAAGCCCAGCCTCCGACAAGGTTGCTTGGTGCGCTCGATGCGAGAACACCTTCCTGATTGCATCGTCCGACAGTGCGTGAGCCGTTATTCGATTCCCGCGAATCACGCGGAACAGCGCTCCGAAGTCGACTTCTGACTGCAGCGCCGCGCCATTGCAAAAGTGTCCCTCGGTCAGGGGTACGCGAGCCTCGAGCTGATGACATATCGGCTCTCTTGGCTGGAGGAGATGTATCCAGCGACTGATCAAACACGCCGCACACGACGCGCTGCTGACGCTGCGCGGTAGAAGAGCGACGACCCGAGCACCCTTCGTGGACCCCTCCCGGGAGGGAACCCTTAGGGCCATTCCTTCGCCAGTAGTGATCACATCCGCACAACGCAGTTCGCCGAGATTCTTGGCCGATAGCCCGGACAACCACGCGGACGAGAGGATGGCTGCGTCGCGCCAGTCACGAAGCTGCGCCCGATCTCCATCAGCGAGGCACGTTCGAAGAATCGTGCGAAGGTCCTCGAGCATCACGGGATGCCGGAGCTGTTCTCGCGGCTCTCGTTCGGCGGCGAGCCCACGGAGGATTCGTTGCACCACTTCCGATGTGCCGGGTGGCGGCCAACCTCGTGTCCTGTGTAGGTGGTCGATCGCGTCGACCCAGCCACGCGCCGTGCTGGCAGAGACGGCCCAATCGCCGTTCCGATTGATCCGTGCAGCTTCGTGCTGCAGATAGTCGACGAGATCAGCGACGCTGATGGGCCCTTCGCCAGCGCCCTCGTCGACATCAGTTCGCAGGGTGCCCTGCCACTGGCGAAACCTCCTCACGTGCGACTCGTACTGGGAGCGGGTGCGCTCGCTCACTCGCGACTCCAGAGCGGCCACGCCCGGCTCGTCTGCATCCGCCGAGCCGATCGGAACCGAAGCCGGGAACGAGGGCAGAGGCTTGCTGTTACTCGACAACACCACGCGCGCTCCTCACAACTAGCCGTCGGACCGCCACTTCGAACCTCCGCAACAACCCCTGTGGAGATTTGAAGTGGCGTGCGGAGATCTCAGGTGGCGGCCGACACGTGTCGGCCGCCGGCCAGCCTGTCCGGGGCTGGCGCGGCGACGCTCCCGCCACGGGGTCGGTGTCCGGTGCTACTGCCAGATTGCTTGTCCTGATGTAAGCCGAGTCTCGATGGACGATCGGCCAGCGGTCACTTCCGCCGGCTGCGGCGATCCCGGTAGAAGCCGATTGCTACGACGACCGGCAGGATGAGCAGGCCCCACCACCAACCCTCTGCTCCTGCTGCGAACATGAGCCGAAGCTACGCTGCCTTGGCACGACTAGGTGTCCGATAACCGATGGTTGGCCGGACATCACTGGGGCCAGATGCTACAGCGTTCGTCCGGCGTTGGCGGTGAGCCACGGGATCGGGTCGATGGGTGTGGTGCCGCCGGGCATGACCTGCAGGTGCAGGTGCGCGCCGGTGCTCGCTCCGGTGTTGCCGACGAGGCCGACGAGCTGCCCGACGGCGACGGTGTCGCCTGGTCGGAGCGGCGAGGAGCCGAAGATCATGTGCGCGTACAGGGTGGACACGAGGCGACCGTCGATCTGGTGGTCGATGATGACGTACTGCCCGTACTCGGGGTGCGTTGTCGACACTCGGACAGTGCCGGCAGCGACAGCTCCGATGGGGGTGCCGGCGCCGGGGGTGAGGTCCGCGCCCTGGTGGATGGACGAGCAGGTCGCGCACGGGGCGCTTCGCGGACCGAACGGTGAGCTGACGGTGATGGTTCCGGCGATGGGCCAGCGAATGTCGCCGGTTCCGGTGTTCACGATCGTGCCGCCCGTGGTCGTGGGAACGCTCTGTTTCGTCGAGGCCGGTGCGCCCCCGGTTGACGCGGCCCGTGAGGCGGCTGCTGTCTTGGTGATGACGGGCTTCGGGGTCGGCTTGGTGATCGTGTACCCGTCGCGGTCGACCGCGAGAGCCAGCCCGGACGCGGTGAAGCTCTGCCCGGTGGTGGCAGGAGCGACGCCGGGCACGACTGCTGCGGGGCCGGTCGTGGCCTGCGCGGGCAGCGCTGCGGCAGCGGTGAACAGCGCCATCGCGGCCGCGGCACCAGTGATTGGGACCGCGGCGAGAACGCGCGACCGCAGTGAGCGGGCCGGTGTTACGGGTACAGCCGCGACGGTCGGCAGTGGCCGCAGCGCCAGCCGGGCAGCGGCAGTGGTCGTCGTGGTTCGGGTGCGGCTGGCGGTCGGGACTGCGGCGGCGCGTTCGGCGGCGAGGGCTTCGCGGCGCGTCCGAGGTGCGGGAATCGTGGGGGTCTGGGGGTGCTGCTGAGGCACGGGCAGGCTCCAGGAGGGGTGGGCCGTCGGGCCGAAACGTGGGGTGCCCGAACGCGAGTCGAGCAGGAGGAGAAGGTGGGGCCGGTCGTGGGCCGCGGCGGGAAGGGGGGGAGCCTGCCGCGACCCACGCCGGGGTTTTAGAGGGACGCGAGCATGTCCTGCATCTGGGTGATCTGCTCGGTCTGGCTGGACACGATCGACTTCGCCATCGCGACGGCGTCGGTGTTCTTGCCCTTGTCGACTTCGGTCTTGGCCATGTCGACGGCGCCCTTGTGGTGCTGGACCATCTGCTCGAGGTAGAGCTTCCCGGCGTCCTTCGCGGACGCCTGGTCGAGGTCGCTCATGTCGGAGTCGGACATCATCCCGGACATGGAGTGCCCCATCCCGGAGTGCTCCGACTCGACCGGCTCGCCCCAACCCTTGAGCCAGCTGGTGAGCTGCTTAATCTCCGGGGACTGCTCGGCCTTGATCTGCTTCGCGAGGGTGGCGACGTCGATGTCGACGCCGGAGCCCTTGGCCAGGAGCATGTCGCTCATCTCGACCGCTTGCTTGTGGTGCGGCAGCATCATCTGCGCGAACATCACGTCCTGGTCGTTGTGCGCCGACGCAGCCGCCGTCGACGAGGACGAGGAGCCCGTGTCGGAGCCGCTATTGCTGGTGGAGCAGCCGGCGAGGGTGAGGCCGAGGGTCAGTGCGGCAGCGATCGCGAGCGTACGCGTGGTGGTGGTGTGCATGATCTTTCCGTTCCCGTGAATGCGTCAGGTGTTCCGGCCAGGCGGACGCCTCCCGGATCTGGGCATGCGGAGGCCACCCATCGGGGGTGGGATCCCGCTGGGGGCGGATCAGATGCGGATGATCTGCAACGCCGTCAGTGATGGCGGTTTCGGTGCCGCGATGCGGCGCGGCAGCCGGTCAGCCAGCGCGAGCAGCCGCGCGAGCAGGTAGAGGATGCCGACGGTCCGTGCACGCAGCAGCGCCCAGGTGAACAGCGCGATCGTCAGCGCGCACGCCATCCCCATCAACGAGCACATCAGCGCACACAGGCCACTGTCGCAGCCCGCGTCGGTGAGGACCGTCAGCACCGCAGTCGCAGGAGCTACGTGCTCGCCGTGGCCGGCGGCCGCGACGTGGCCGTGCTCGGCGGTGATCGCGGGAGTCGCCATCGAGTGCTCGTGGCCGGCGGTGTGCCCGGCCATCGTGTGCATCAGGACCGTGAACCCGACCAGCAGCAGCAACGCCAGGGTCGCCGTTGCCTGCAACAGCAGCCGGCGACGCGGTGAGGTGGTGGTGGTGAGCATCAGTCTTTCGAGCAGACGGGTGGAGTGAGCGCTTCTATGGTGCGGTACCCCGACGAGCGACGGCAACTCATTGCCCGGATTCACACCGAACCCGCCGCGACCGGCCGAACCGGGAACATCGCGCGGAGTTTCAGCGTTACAGCGCATAGTACCCCCTGGGGGTATATGTGGACTGTTGGCGTCAGCCGCGTCGGATCGGAGCAGCATGGACACGCACGAGCACCATCAGATGAGCGGAGACGAGCACGCCGGCCACAGCGGGGGGCACGGGGCGACGACGTGGTCGATGGCGGCGCAAGCGACGCTGCACTGCCTCACCGGCTGCGCGATCGGTGAAGTCCTCGGCATGATCATCGGCACCGCTGCCGGCTTCCACAACGCCGGCACGATCGTCCTGTCAATCGTCCTCGCGTTCATCTTCGGCTACGCCCTCACCATGCGCGGCGTCATCAAGTCGGGTCTGAGCCTCGGCGCTGCGTTCAAGGTCGCTCTCGCCGCGGACACCGTGTCGATCGCGGTCATGGAGCTGATCGACAACAGCGTCATCGTTGCGATCCCCGGCGCGATGGACGCGCAGCTCAGCGACTGGCTGTTCTGGACGGCGCTGCTGTTCTCCCTCGCGATCGCGTTCGTGATCACCACGCCCGTGAACCGGTGGATGATCAGCCGCGGCCTCGGGCACGCCGTCGTCCACGGACACCACTGACTGGTCCGCTAGTCAACTCGATCGCGGCGCGCGGTCAGGCGTGTGAGTGTTCGTGTGCGGGGTGGTCGTGGCCGCCGTTGTCGGGTGCGCCCTTCATCATCCGCAGCATCGACCAGGAGCCGCTGCGGATGAACACGGCCAGCAGGAACGCCGCGATCAGCAGGAACACGATGTTGAGCCAGGTGGTGTAGTTCCAGCTGATAGAGGTCGCCACGATGCTCAGATGCCGATTCGTAGGGACGAGGCCCAGCGGGGTGAACAGCAGTTCGACGGCATAGCCGGCGAGGACCATCACTAGTCGACGTGGCTGTCCGCGCTGCCAAACACCCTGTCCAACTCCGTATTTCAGGACACGCTACGTGGCAGTAGGACAAGTTAGCTGGCGGACGACAACACGACTGCCTACTGCGGCATGTCCACGAACCGCGAGAACATCCCGTGGAACGCCACCGTGATGGTGTCCGTCGGCCCGTTACGGTGCTTCGCCACGATGAGGTCCGCCTCACCCTGACGCGGGTTGTCCTTCTCGTAGGCCGACTCACGGTGCAGCAGGATGACCATGTCGGCGTCCTGCTCGATCGACCCGGACTCACGCAGGTCGGAGATCTGGGGCTTCTTGTCGGCGCGCTGCTCGGGACCACGGTTCAGCTGCGACAGCGCGACGACCGGAACCTGGAGCTCCTTCGCCATGAGCTTCAGCGCACGCGAGAACTCGGAGACCTCTTGCTGGCGGCTCTCGACCTTCTTGCCCGAGGTCATGAGCTGCAGGTAGTCGATGACGACCATGCGGAGGTTGTGCTGCTGCTTGAGGCGACGGCACTTCGCTCGGATCTCGACGAGCGTCATGTTGGGGGAGTCGTCGATGAAGAACGGGGCGTCGTTGATGCGGCCGCGGGTCTGCGCGATCGTCGTCCAGTCGCGGGAGTCGACGGTGCCCTTGCGCATGTTCTGCAGCGGCACGCTGGACTCGGCGGAGAGCAGACGCATCGCGATCTCGGCGCGGCCCATCTCGAGGGAGAAGAACGCGGCGGTCTCGTTGTGCTTGATCGCGGCCGCGCGGCAGAGGTCGAGCGCGAGCGTCGACTTCCCGAGGGCCGGGCGGGCGGCGATGATGATGAGCTGCCCGGGGTGGAAGCCGTTGGTGAGGCCGTCGAGCTGCGCGAAGCCGGTCGGGACACCGGTCATCTGCCCGTCACGACCCTTGGCGGCCTCGATCTCGTCGAGCGCGGCGGAGATGGCGTCGGTCAGGGGGACGTAGTCCTCGGTCTGCACACCGCCGGCGACGTTGTACACCTCGGCCTGGGCGCTGTTGACGAGGTCGGTGACCTCACCCTCGGACGCGTAGCCCATCTGCACGATGCGCGTGCCGGCGTCGACGAGCCGACGGAGCACGGCCTTCTCGGCCACGATCGCGGCGTAGTAGCCGGCATTCGCGGCGGTGGGCACCATGCTCGTGACGCTGTGCAGGTACTCGGCGCCGCCGGCGCGGGACAGCAGACCGGTCTTGGTCAGCTCGTCGGTGACCGCGATGACGTCGGTCGGTTCGCCGTGCGAGTAGAGCGAGAGGATCGCGTCGAAGATGACCTCGTGCTTGGGGATGTAGAAGTCGACGCCGCGAGCGGTCTCGATGACGTCGGCGACGGCGTCCTTCGACAGGAGCATGCCGCCGATGGTCGACTGTTCGGCGAGCATGTCGTGCGGGGGAGTCCGCTCTGCGCCACCACGCTCCGCGTAGTCCTGCGGCGCGGGCTCGAGATGCGCGATCGACACACTTGCTCCTCTTGGTTGGCGGCGGACACGGACGAACCGACCGACCGTCGTGGCGGGCGGCGCGGACGAACCGACCGCCCCTGTTCTACCCCGGGCGACCGACATCGCCGAGTCGCTGGGCCAAGCTACGGGGACAGAGTTATCCCCAGCAAACGGCCCTGTGGATAACTCTGTGGAGAGCTTGCGGAACACGCCGGGGTGCTGTGTGGACAACTGTGGAGAGGTATGTGGACAACCGGCATGGGGAACACACTTTCGACCACTTGACCTGGGATTTCCCGTTCCACACCATGTGTGGAGAAGTGGGGTTCAAGTACGCATTGAAGGTTGCGATTTCGATCGTTTCGGCTGTGTAAAAACGGTTGACAAACGGGAACCTGAGGAGAACGTTCCCAACCGGTTCCCAGCAAGCGCGACCCCGTCTGTGAGGTAACCGCTCAGCGCGGGACGACCCGCGCCTCCCGGCCTGGCGCAGCCCACCGAAACGGCGGAAGCAGCCCACCGCGGCGGGGACAGCCCGCGGACATGACAACGGGCGGGCCTCCCGGAGGAGACCCGCCCGTCGTGAGCGGAAGACCGCAGCCAGTGTTACTTGGCGGCGACGACCTGGAGCGAGATCACGGCAGTGATGTCCTCGCGCAGACGCACGGTGGCCTCGTGGTCACCGACGGTCTTGATGGTCGCGGGGACCTCGACCTTGCGCTTGTCGAGCGAGCCGACGCCCTGCGCCTGGACGGCGTCAGCGACGTCGCCCGGACGGACGGAGCCGAACAGACGACCGTCCTTGCCGGCCTTGACGGTCAGCTTGATGGTCGCGTTCTCGAGCTTCATCTTGAGGTCCTGAGCCTCTTCGATGGTGGCGAGCTCGCGCGCGGTACGCGCGGCCCGGATCGACTCGACCTGCTTCTCGCCGCCCTTGGACCACGCGACAGCGAAGCCCTGGGGGATGAGGTAGTTGCGGGCGTAGCCGTTCTTGACGTCGACGACGTCACCGGCGGAACCGAGGCCGGAGACCTCGTGGGTGAGGATGAGCTTCGACATGTGTCGACCTCCGATCAGCGGCCGGAGCCGGCGTAGGGGAGGAGCGCCATCTCACGGGCGTTCTTCACGGCACGGGCGATGAGGCGCTGCTCCTGGACGGAGACGCCGGTGATGCGACGGGCGCGGATCTTGCCACGCTCCGAGATGAACTTGCGAAGGGTCGCGACGTCCTTGTAGTCGATGACGCCGACCTTGATCGACTTCGCGGGAGCGGCGTTCTTGCCGCCCTTACCGCGAGGCTTCCGGCGGTCGCCGGTGCTCTTTCCAGCCATTGTTTGTCCTTAAGAAGTGGAAGTTGTGTCCGTTGAACCGCGGAGGATCAGAACGGGGTCTCGTCGTCGTACGTGCCGCCCGGGGTGCTCCACACGTCGTTCGACTGTGCGTTGCCGCCCTGCTGGCCGCCCTGGGGGGACCAGGGCGCGTCCGACTGACCGCCACCGTTGTTCCAGCCGCCGCCGTTGCCGCCGTTGCCCGCCGGGGCGTTGCCGCCGCCGACCTGGCCACGACCGCCGCCGGAGCCACCCGCAGCACGGGTGATCTGCGCGGTCGCGTAGCGGAGCGAGGGGCCGATCTCGTCGACCTCGAGCTCGATGCTCGTGCGCTGCTGGCCTTCACGGTCCTGGTACGAGCGCTGACGGAGGCGACCCTGCGCGATGACGCGCGAGCCCTTCGTCAGCGAGCCCGCCACGTGCTCGGCGAACTCGCGCCAGACACTCGCACGGAGGAACAGCGCGTCGCCGTCCTTCCACTCGTTCGCCTGACGGTCGAACGTGCGAGGAGTCGACGCGATGGTGAAGTTCGCCACGGCGAGCCCGTTCTGCGTGTAGCGCAGCTCCGGGTCCGCGGTGAGGTTGCCCACCACCGTGATGACGGTTTCGCCGGCCACGGGTTACTCGGCGCTCGCGGTCGCGTTGGCGGCCTTGCGGGCCGCGCGGGCCTCGTCGCGCTGCTTCTGGGCGGCGACCTGCGCGATGCCCTCTTCAGCGCGGAGGACCTTCGTGCGGAGCACGGCCTCGGAGAGCCCGAGCTGACGGTCCAGCTCCTTGGCGGCCTCGGGGGTGGACGTGAAGTCCACGACGGCGTAGATGCCCTCGGACTTCTTCGCGATCTCGTAGGCGAGACGACGACGGCCCCAGACGTCCACGTTGTCGACGGTGCCACCGTCGTTGCGGATCACAGCGAGGAACTTGTCCAGGCTGGGAGCGACGGTGCGCTCGTCGATCTCGGGGTCGAGGATCGCCATCAGTTCGTACTGGTGCATGCGGAACCCACCTCCTCTGGTCTCAGCGGCCCCGAGCAGTTCTCGGGGCAGGAGGGTTGATGCATGTGCCCGGCAGCGCAGAGTGCGTGCGCGGACAACCCGGCAAGCTTAGCGGACGGCCTGGAGGCGCGCCACCGCCTGTGGAGAACCGCTCGCGCCCGTCAGGCGGTCGCGTCGCGGGCAGCCCACCAGTCGCGCAGGCGCGCTTCGGCGTCGTCGGGACCGAGGGGCCCCTCGTCCATCCGCACCTCGAGGAGGAAGCGGTACGCCTCGCCGACGGCACGGCCCGGCGGGATGTCGAGGATGCGCATGATGTCGTCGCCGGAGAGGTCGGGCCGGATCGAGTCGAGCTTCTCCTGCTCGGAGAGTTCCGCGATGCGGTCCTCGAGGTCGTCGTACGCGAAGGCGAGCCGGTCGGCCTTCCGGCGGTTGCGGGTGGTCACGTCGGAGCGCGTCAGCTCGTGCAGCCGCTCGAGCTGGTCGCCCGCGTCCCGGACGTAGCGTCGGACGGCGGAGTCGGTCCAGGCACCCTCGGTGTAGCCGAAGAACCGCAGGTGCAGCTCGATCAGGCGCGACACGGCGGCGAGGGTGTCGTTGTCGAACCGCAGGGCACGGAGCCGCTTCTTCGCGAGCTTCGAGCCGACCAGGTCGTGGTGGTGGAAGCTCACGGCGCCGCCGGGCTCGAGCTTGCGGGTCGCCGGCTTCCCGATGTCGTGCAGCAGGGCGGCGAGCCGGAGCACGGTGTCCGGCGCCTCGCCCGCGTGCCGCTCGGCCTCGTACCCGATGGCCTGCTCGAGCACGGTCAGCGAGTGCTCGTAGACGTCCTTGTGGTGGTGGTGCTCGTCGATCTCGAGCCGCATCGCGGGGAGCTCCGGCAGGAACCGCTCGGCCAGACCCGTGTCGACGAGGAGTCGGATGCCGTCGACCGGCGCGTCGGTGCCCAGCAGCTTCACCAGCTCGTCACGGACGCGTTCGGCGGACACGATGTCGATCGACCCGGCCAGGTCCGTCATGGCCTCACGCACCTCGTCCGAGACGGTGAAGCCGAGCTGCGCCGTGAACCGGGCCGCGCGCATCATCCGCAGCGGGTCGTCGCGGAAGGACACCCGCGCGGCCTGCGGCGTGTGCAGCCGTCCGGCGAGCAGGTCCTCGACGCCGCCGTGCACGTCGACGAGCTCCCGGGCGGGCAGGCGGAGCGCCATCGCGTTGACGGTGAAGTCCCGGCGGAGCAGGTCGTCCTCGATGGTGTCGCCGAACGCCACCTCGGGCTTGCGGGTCTCGCCGTCGTAGACGTCGCTGCGGTACGTGGTGATCTCGACCTGCTCGCCGGCCACCCGCGCGGCGATGGTGCCGAACTGCCGACCGACGTCCCAGGTCTTGTTCGCGATCGGCTCGACGATCCGCAGGATGTCGTCCGGGCGGGCGTCGGTGGTGAAGTCGAGGTCGGTGACCGCACGACCGAGGAAGGCGTCGCGGACGGGTCCCCCGACGAGCGCCAGTTCGTGTCCGGCGTCGGCGAAGGCCCGAGCGAGGAGGGCGACGGGCTCGGTGGCGGCGAGTGCGTCGAGTCGCTCGACGGCCTGGGCAACGGACTGCATGACGGTCCTCATCCTCCCAGATCGAAGGCCCGAGTTCTCCACAACGTCCGCGCGCACGGGAGCGTTCATGGTCTGGCCTCATACACTCGTGGACGGCCCGGACCGACCCAGTGGGCCCCTTCGCATGCAGATCTTCCGCACCACGCTCGCCGCCGCCGCGTCGGCCCTCGTCGCGCTCGGCCTCGTCGTCGCGCCCGCCGCGGTCGACGGCGCCCACGCCACGACGGTCTCGTCGACCACGACCCGGACGGCGCACCCCGCGGCCGCCGCGGCGGGCAAGACCACCATCTCGATCGCTCCGGCGAACCGGGGGATCGTCCAGCGGGACGAGGAGCTCGAGCTCTCGGTGACGGTCACGAACGACACCGACGCCGACGTCCCCGCCGGCACCGCGGAGCTCGACATCTTCCGCTCCGTGAGCACGCGCGACGTTCTCTCGGACTGGCTCGCCGACACCAGCACGACCGGTTACCTCGGAGCCCCCATGGACTCCGTGGACGTCCCGGCGGTCCCCGCGCACCGTTCGGTCACGCTCGGCTCGGTCAAGATCGTCGCGGGCAACGTCGCGCTCGGCGGGTACTCCTCGTTCGGTGCGCGGCGCATCGCGGCCGAGTACACGGCCGGCGACACCTACGCCGTGGCCCGGTCCGCGATCACCTGGTACCCCGAGTCCGACCAGACCCCGGTCAGCGTCTCGGTGGCGATGCCGATCACCGTCCCGGAGACCAACCAGGGGCTGCTGTCCGCGGGCACCCTGGCGGCCACGACCGCCGTCGACGGCACGCTCACCCAGCAGCTCGACGCCGCCGAGAACCACAACGTCGCGGTCGCCATCGACCCGCGGATCATCGCCTCCATCCGCATCCTCGGCGAGAACGCGCCGTCCTCGGCGATCGCGTGGCTGAGCCGGCTCGAGTCGCTCCGCAACGAGACCTTCGCCCTGCCGTACGCCGACGCCGACGTCACCGGGCTCCGACAGGCGGGGTCGGACGGGATCCTCGCACCGATCTCCCTCGACCAGGAGATCAAGGAGCAGAACTTCCCCGGGGCGTCCACACCGACCCCGACCCCGACGGCGGACGCCACGAGCCCGACGGCCGACCCGTCCGCGACGAGCACGCCGAGCGACGAGCCCACGGCCGACCCCGGCACCGACGACGGGACACCGGCGACGCTGCCCACGACCGCCTCGCTGCTCGACTTCCCGTACTCGATGGACGGCATCGCGTGGCCGTCCGACGGCACCGTCGCCGCGGCGGACCTGCCGGCACTGGCCAAGGCCGGCTCCACGACCACGATCGTGTCGAGCGGCAACACCTCCGCCGGCGCCGACACGACCATCGCCGCCTCCGAGCGGATCGGCAGCGAGCACGTCCTGGTGTCCGACCAGTCGATGTCCGCTCTCCTCCGGACCGCCGCCACCGCGTCGAACCAGCAGGAGTGGTCGACGGCGATGTCGGAGCTCACCGCGACGCTCGCGACCTCGGCGCGGGCGGGGACGGCCGAGGCGCCGATCCTGCTGACCCTCGGGCGCGACTGGCCGACGAACTCCACGCGACTCAGCCAGGCCCTCGACGCGCTCGAGGACACCGCCTGGGTCGCGCCGGCGGACCTGTCCACGACGGCCTCCGCCACCGCCGGGTCCCTCACGCTCGCGGCCGGGACGAACGGCGACGCCCGCACCGACCAGCTGGACCGCCTGGTCGACGGCGAGCAGGACCTCGCCGGGTTCGCGTCCGCGCTCGACACTCCGACCGACCTGACCGCACCGGCACGGCTCCGACTGCTCGCCCTGGCGTCGAACGCCTGGCGGGACGACGCATCCGGCCTCGCGACCGCGATCGACGCCCAGCTCGCGAACTGGGCGGGGAAGACCGCGCAGATCAGCATCCCGGACTCGAGCAGCCTGACCCTGCTCGGTGACCGGTCGTCGCTCCCGATCTCGATCCGGAACCGCTCCGACTACCCGGTCACGGTGCTGCTGTCCGTGCAGCCGTCGAACTCGGCGTTGCGGATCGTGCGGAACGACATCGAGGTCAAGATCCAGCCAGACTCCTCGACCCGGACCACCGTGCCGGTCCAGTCGGTCGCGAACGGCAAGGTGAACCTGACCCTGTCGCTCACGAGCCCGACCGGCGTGAAGATCGCCACCCCCGCCACGGTCGAGCTCAACGTCCAGGCCCAGTGGGAGACGGTCATCACCGCAGCCGCGGCGGTGGCCCTCGTCGCGATCTTCGGGTTCGGCATCGTCCGGAGCATCCGGAAGCGCCGTCGTCGCCGGAACGGCGACGTGGACGCTGACGACGAGGACCCGAACCGTCCGCTCGAGGTCCAGCCGGTGGTCGGTGGCGAGGCCCTGCCGGCCGCGTCGTCGCGAGACGGACGTGCACCGTTCCTCCAGTCCGACACCGCGGTGCGCGACGCACCGTCAGCCGACCCCGAGGAGCCGATCATCAGCACCACCCAGCCCCAGCCCGCGGTCGACGCCGAGCCGGTGGCCGAGCGCAGTCTCGGCCGCGCGAGCGCGATGCTCGCGGCTGGAACCATGCTGTCGCGCGTCCTCGGCTTCGCGAAGACCTTCGTCCTCGCCTTCGCGATCGGCAACACCGGTTCCGACGCGGCGAACGCCTTCGGCATCTCGAACCAGCTGCCGAACAACATCTACGCGCTCATCGCGGGCGGCCTGCTGTCGGCCGTCCTGATCCCGCAGATCGTCCGATCGATGAAGCAGCACACGGACGGCGGGGTGGCCTACGTCAACAAGATCGTGACGCTCGGCGGGTCGGTGTTCGTCGTGATCACGATCGTCGCGACGCTCCTCGCACCGTTCCTCGTGTGGGTCTACAGCCAGCAGGCGTCTGGCGACAGCAAGGGCTTCACGCCCGCGCAGACAGACCTCGCCGTCGCCTTCGCGTTCTGGTGCCTGCCGCAGATCCTCTTCTACGCGATGTACTCGCTCCTCGGCGAGGTCCTGAACGCCAAGCAGGTGTTCGGACCCTTCACCTGGGCGCCGCTCATCAACAACGTCATCGCGATCGCGGGCCTGATCGTCTTCATCGCGCTGTTCGGCGGACGCGACGTCAACTCCTCGACCGAGGGATGGACGGCCGTCAAGATCGCCGTCCTCGCCGGCAGCGCGTCGCTCGGCGTGTTCGCGCAGGCCGCGTTCCTGCCGTTCTTCTGGCGGCGTGCCGGACTGACCTTCCGACCGGACTTCCGCTGGCGCGGGGTGGGGCTCCGCTCCACCGGGACGGCCGCCGGGTGGCTCTTCGCGATGATCCTCGTGACGCAGCTCGCCGGCATCGTGCAGTCGCGCGTGGCATCGCTCGCCGGTGGTGCCGGCATCGCCACCCTCGGCACGACGTGGCTGCTGTTCATGCTCCCGCACTCGATCATCGCGGTCTCGATCGCGACGGCGTACTTCACGCGCATGAGCCACGACGCCGAGCGCGGCGACCTGGCAGCGGTGCGCCGGAACCTCTCGCTCTCGCTGCGGATCGTCGGCCTGTTCACCGTGTTCGCGAGCGTCGCGCTCATCGTCCTCGCGATGCCCTTCGCTCGGATCTGGGAGAACCGGTTCGACCACACGCAGGCGATGGCCCAGGTCCTGTGGGCCTACATGCCGGGTCTCGTGCTGTTCAGCATGCTCTTCATCATCCAGCGGGTGTTCTGGGCCCTGCACGACCACCGCACGCCGTTCCTGATGCAGTGCGTGCAGTCCGTGCTGTTCGTCATCGGGGCCCTCGCCGTCGCGACCTTCCCGGGCAACGTGATCGGTGTCTCGATCGCGGTGTGCACGACCGTCGCCGGGACCGTGCAGACGATCATCGCGCTCGTGCTCGTCCGGAAGCGCCTGGACGGCATCGAGGGGCCGATCGTGACCCGGTCGCACGTCCAGTTCGTCATCGCCGCCCTCATCGCCGGTGTCGTGGGGCTCGTCGTCGTGAACTTCTTCGGCGGCTTCTCGGCCGACGGGTTCGCGATGTCCGACGTCTCCGGCGCACTCATCACGATCGCCCTCACCGGCGCCGTGATGGTGGCCGTGTACTTCGGCGGGCTCGTCGTCGCGAAGAACGGCGAGATCCGCGGCGCGGTCGACATCCTGCGCAAGCGCCTCGGTCGCTGACGTCTTCCCGGGTGGCACGGAATGCCACGCCGGTAGCATTGGTTGACCCGGTCAGACAACTACGGAAGGGCAGCGAGGCATGCGCCAGCTCATCATCATCGGTTCCGGCCCGGCCGGGTTCACCGCCGGCATCTACGCTGCACGCGCGGAGCTGAAGCCCCTGATCGTCGCCTCGAGCGTCGAGACCGGCGGCGAGCTCACGAAGACGACCGAGGTCGAGAACTTCCCGGGCTTCCCCGAGGGGATCCAGGGCCCGGACCTCATGATCAAGATGCAGGAACAGGCCGAGAAGTTCGGCGCCGAGGTCCTGTACGACGACGCCGTGTCGGTCGACCTCACGGGCGACGTGAAGAAGGTCACCGTCGGCTCCGGGACGACGTACGAGGCCCTCGCGGTCATCTACGCGACCGGTTCGGCGTACCGCCACCTCGGCCTCGCCGACGAAGAGCGCCTGTCCGGTCACGGCGTCAGCTGGTGCGCGACCTGCGACGGCTTCTTCTTCCGCCAGAAGAACATCGCCGTCGTCGGCGGTGGCGACTCCGCGATGGAAGAGGCGACGTTCCTCACCCGCTTCGCCGACAAGGTCACGGTCATCCACCGCAAGGACACCCTGCGCGCGTCGAAGATCATGCAGGACCGCGCGATGAACGACCCGAAGATCGAGTTCGCCTGGAACAAGGAGGTCACCGGCATCACGGGTGACTCCGCGGTGACCGGCGTCACGCTGCGCGACACGGTGGACGGTACCGAGAGCGAACTGGCTCTCGACGGCCTCTTCATCGCGATCGGCAACGACCCGCGCACGCACCTCATCCACGGCCAGATCGACATCGCCCCCGAGGGCACGATCGCGGTCCAGGGTCGCTCGTCGAAGACGAACCTGCCCGGTGTGTTCGCGGCCGGCGACGTCATCGACCCCACCTACCGCCAGGCGATCACCGCGGCCGGTTCGGGCACGGTCGCTGCGCTCGACGCCGAGAAGTACCTCGCCGAGCTCGACGACGCCCTGACCGACTCGGCCGAGGGCGTCACCCCGGAGTCGCCCGTCACGGTCGACGTCGAGGCCGCACGCGCCTGACCCCGGAATACCGCAGCGCCTCAGGCGTTGCACCCACTGATCGACTTCTCGAAGGAGCACACATGTCCAACGCCAAGGCAGTCACCGACGCCACCTTCTCGGACGAGGTCCTCAAGTCCGACAAGACGATCCTCGTCGACTTCTGGGCCGAGTGGTGCGGCCCGTGTCGCGCGGTCTCGCCGATCCTCGACCAGATCGCCGAGGAGCACGCCGGCAAGATCGAGATCGTGAAGCTCAACGTGGACGACAACCCCCAGTCGGCCATGAACTACCAGATCACCTCGATCCCCGCGATGAAGGTCTTCAAGGGCGGCGAGGTCGTCAAGACCGTCATCGGCGCGAAGCCGAAGCCGGCGCTCGAGGCCGACCTGGCGGAGTTCCTCGCGTAGTCGTCCGACCCACCGCGAACGGCCCTGCACCCCACCGGGTGCGGGGCCGTTCTGGCGTTCCGGGCCACTGCTTCAGGATCGGCCCCGTCGCGGGGCCTGGGTTCCCGGGGTCGATGTCGTAGTGTGGCGGGAATGTGAGTGGCGGGCTCGTCCCGCTGGAACGGAGCCAAGATGACGAACGGCAACAGCCTCGACCCCTGGTACGACTCCTACGCCCAGCGCACCGCCGGGCTGAGCGCCTCCGAGGTCCGAGCCCTGTTCGCCGTCGCCTCCCGCCCCGAGGTGGTCTCGCTGGCCGGCGGCATGCCGTACGTCTCCGCGCTGCCGAGAGAGCTCGTCACGGGCTCCCTGGACCGTGTGATGGCCGAGGACGCCGCCATGGCGCTGCAGTACGGCGGCGGGCAGGGGCTGCGGTCGCTGCGCGAGCACATCGTCGACGTGATGAGCCTCGAAGGCATCGGTGCCAGCGCCGAGGACGTCGTCGTGACCACGGGCTCGCAGCACGCGCTGGACCTCGTCACGCGGCTGTTCATCGACCCGGGCGACGTCGTGCTCGCCGAGTCGCCGTCCTACGTCGGTGCCATCGGCGTCTTCCGCTCGTACCAGGCCGAGACGGTGCACGTCACCACCGACGAGAACGGCCTCGTGCCCGAGGCGCTGCGCGAGGCGATCGCGAACCTCCGCACCCAGGGCAAGCGGATCAAGTTCCTCTACACGATCCCGAACTTCCACAACCCGGCCGGCGTGACCCTCAGCCGCGAGCGTCGCATCGAGATCCTCGACATCTGCCGGTCGAACAACATCCTCGTGCTCGAGGACAACCCGTACGGGCTCCTCTGGTTCGACGAGCCGGCGCCGCAGGCGATCCGCTCGATCGACGAAGAGGGCGTGGTGTACCTCGGCTCCTTCTCGAAGACCCTCGCGCCGGGTTTCC
This sequence comes from Curtobacterium sp. AB451, assembly GCF_050585845.1. NCBI lineage: Bacteria > Bacillati > Actinomycetota > Actinomycetes > Micrococcales > Microbacteriaceae > Curtobacterium > Curtobacterium sp. AB451. The sequence continues at coordinate 158,402 of NZ_JBOBQG010000002.1, read as the reverse complement.
GCGTCGGCTGGGCCCTCGCTCCGCACGCGATCCGCGAGAAGCTCGTCCTCGCCAACGAGTCGGCCGTCCTCGCCCCGAACTCCTTCGGGCAGTACGTGGTCAACGCCTACCTCGACGCCGCCGACTGGAAAGGCCAGGTGGACACGTTCCGCGGGCTCTACGCCGAACGTCGTGACGCGATGCTGTCGGCCCTGGGGGAGTTCCTGCCGGACCTCTCGTGGACGAAGCCGAACGGCGGGTTCTTCGTCTGGCTCACCCTGCCGGAGTCGCTCGACTCGAAGGGCATGCTGCCGCGCGCGGTGAAGGAGCTCGTCGCCTACACCCCGGGGACCGCCTTCTACGCCGACGGCCGCGGCGGCGGACACATCCGTCTGTCGTTCTGCTACCCGACGCCGGAGCAGATCCGCGTCGGTGTGAAGCGCCTCGCCAACGTGGTGAACGACGAGCTGGAACTGATCGAGACCTTCGGGCCCGCGACGCGGCCGACCAGTGTCATCCGGCCGACCTCCTCGGTGAGCGCTCCGCCGCCGAACATCTCCTGATCAGCACTTTTCCACGTTCCACCCGCAGTACCGGAGGTCCATCCGCATGGCCGAGCTCACCCGCCGTCACGTCGTCGTCGTCGCGGGAGGGATCTCGCACGAGCGTGACGTGTCCCTGCGCTCCGGCCGCCGCGTCGCGGATTCCCTCACCGGGTACGGCTGGCAGGTCGATCTGCGCGACGCCGATGCGTCGCTCCTCCCCACGTTGCGGGAGACTCGCCCGGACGTCGTCTGGCCGGCTCTGCACGGCGCTTCGGGTGAGGACGGTGCCCTGCGGGGCATCCTGGAGGCGCTCGACATCCCCTTCGTCGGCTCACGTTCGACGTCGGCCCGCCTGGCATGGGACAAGCCGACTGCGTCGGCACTGGTCGCCCGCGCGGGTGTCCGCACGCCGCGGTCCGTCACGCTGTCCCACGACGTCTTCCGGGAACTCGGTGCCGTCGGGGTGCTCGAGAGCATCGCCGGCGAGCATCCGGTGCCGCTCGCGGTGAAGCCCGCTCGGGGTGGCAGCGCGCAGGGCGTCACGCTCGTCGACGACGTCAACGACCTCCCGCGGGCCATGGTGACCGCGTACACCTACTGCGATGACGTCGTGGTCGAGCAGCTCCTCCGGGGGACCGAGGTCGCGGTCGGCATCATCGACACCGGCGACGGCCCCGTGGCACTCTCCGCCGTCGAGATCGTCCCGCGTAGTGGCATCTACGGATTCGAGGCTCGCTACAACGCCGGCGAGACGACGTTCTACACCCCGGCTCGACTGTCCGGTGAGTACGCCGCCGCAGCCTCGTCCGCAGCGATCGCCGCCCACGAGGCCCTTGGCCTCCGCCACATCTCGCGTGTCGACCTGATCATCGACGCGGCCGGGACCCCGTGGTTCCTCGAGGCCAACGTGCTCCCGGGTCTCACCGAGACATCCCTGGTCCCGCAGGCCCTGTCGGCATCCGGCTTCGATCTGGGATGGACCTATGCCGAGCTGGCCGAGCAGGCGATCCGCGACCACAGGGCGTAAGCGTCTGTCGCACCGAAGGATCGATGTTCCACGTGGAACATCCACGGTGGTGCTTGCTGCAGCGGTCGGACTCTCGGTCATCGCCTGGGGGGAGGTCGTCCATGCTCGCGCTGCCCGTCGAGCGGCGAAGCTCCCGCTTCCAGCACCGGGATCGCGCCTCGTGGTGGTCGTCCTGGGCTTCGGGAACCGCGGGACCCGCATCAACATGGTCAACCGGTGGCGGGCTCGGATCGCGGTCCGAACGGCTCGTCGCGCTCGCGCGGCGGGGGCGTCCGTGCGGATCCTCTGCAGCGGGGGAGCAGTCCGAGGCCCCATCGCGGAGGCCACGCTCCTCCGGGATCACATCACCGCTGCCCTCGGGTGGGTTGGCGATGTGTCGGTCGAGGTCGACAGTACGTCGACCTGGGAGAACGTGCGGAACACCGGCCCCTGGATCGACGCTGCGGATCAGATCGCATTCGCCTCGAACGGGTTGCACGCCGAGAAGGCACGCACGTACTTCCGGCGCCAGTATCCGGACCGTGCTGCGGCGTTGGTGTCCGCCGAGGACCATCGGTTCGGGGAGATGGCCCTTGTGAAGCCGATCTTCGCGGCCGTCGGGCTGTGGAAGCTCCGCGCAGTGTTTCACGTGGAACACCGCCGATAGGGTCTCGCGCAGAGCGTCCGTCTCCGCCTCCGTGCCACGCCACCAACGCTGCGGACACACTCCGAACCTCGACTGATGCGCCGGCTCAGGGCAGACCTGTACTGCGCCCGCTCCAGACTGAACGTCCAGACCACGGTTCCAGCCCCGCATGTTCCTCCCGGGACCAAGCCAGCACATGCACTGTCGGCATCGGCCTAGGACATCGCGCGCAGAGAACCTCCGGAGACGGAAGGAAGCACGACGTCCCACGCTACGGGCATCCAGGGATCACCATGTCAGTCGGGGCGGTCCACTCGGTGCCCGAAACCAAGGGGGGCGAACGTCGATTGGTCGCGGTCGCACAGTCCATCTCGGTCCACTCCACCCGCGCCGTCCGGCGATCAGCCGCCGCGTGCGTATCCAGCGATCCACTTCCGGGCAACATGGTCGATGCCCTGTCTCGGTTCATCCGCCCGGATCTGGGTCTACCGATGTGCCCGCCCGCGATGACCCTTGGTTCGAGGCAACCGCCCCCGTACTCGCATGCGCCAGCCACGAGCCCTCGTCGGCCATCCCGCCTTGCCAGTGACGCGTGGCCCGCCGACGGTCGTCGATGTTCCACGTGAAACGTCGGCGGTCACGCGCACGGCGCGCTGACAGCAGAGGTGCCAGGCTTGCCGTTCCGCGCCGCTGCAGCCCCGGAGCGGAGCCACACGCGGCCGTCTCCACGAGCAACAGCACCCCACCCAGGCCGGACACCGCAAGTGCCGCAGACTCCCGTCAAACAGCCGCACACGGCTTCCAAGAGCAAGTCAGCTCACCACCCGCGCTGTTGATGGCGCTGGATCAGCCTGCGATGTCGTCGATGCCGAGTTCGGCCAGGATCCGGTTCAGATCCTCACCGTTCGCGAAGTCGATCGTCACCGAGCTCTTGCGCGCGCCCACGGCGATCTTCACCCGCGTGTTCAGCCGGTCGCCCAGGCGATCCGCCAAGTCATTGAAGTGCAGCTGCCGCTTGGACGGCTCGGCCTTCGGCTTCACCGGCGTCCTCGCGGACAGCTGCTGGGCGATCGACTCCGCCGCTCGCACCGACAGGTCCTCGTTCACGATCTTCTCGGCGAGGTACTCCATCGCCTCGGCATCGGGCGCTGCGAGGATGGCCCGCGCGTGGCCGGCCGAGAGGACACCGGCCGCCACACGGCGCTGCACGGGGGAGGGGAGCCGCAGCAGACGGATGGTGTTGGTGATCTGCGGCCGCGAGCGACCGATCCGCTGCGCGAGCTGCTCCTGGGTGATCCCGAAGTCCGCGAGGAGCTGCTGGTACGCCGATGCCTCCTCGAGCGGGTTGAGGTTCGCTCGGTGCAGGTTCTCCAGGAGCGCGTCGCGGAGCATCGCGTCGTCCGGAGTGTCCTTGACGATCGCCGGGATCGTGCTGAGCCCGAGCTCCTTGGTGGCCCGCAGTCGGCGCTCACCCATGATCAGCTCGTACTGCGGCTCCGTACCGGTCGCGCCGGCGATCGGACGCACGACGATGGGCTGCAGGACACCGATCTCACGGATCGAGTGCACCAGCTCCTGGAGCTCCTCCTCGCGGAACTCCTTGCGCGGCTGGTGTGCGTTCGGCACCACGTCGAGCGGGTTCAGGTTGGCGAGACGCGCTCCGGGGACGGCGACGAGCTCCTCGGCAGTGGCTCCGTCCACGACCGGCGCGGACGCCGGAGACCCACCCGTCGGGAAGAAGACATCGACGGGCCGGTCCTGCTGCTCGGACGTCGTGGGGATGAGGGCTCCGATGCCCCGCCCGAGTCCCGTTCGCTTCGGTGCCATCAGTGCTGTGCTCCTCGTGCTGCGATCTCGGCTGCTGCTTCCAGGTAGGAGAGCGACCCGGTGGAGTTGACGTCGTACGCGACCACGCTCTGCCCGTAGCTCGGCGCCTCGCTCACGCGGACCGACCGGGGGATGACCGCCTGCAGCACCTGCTGCCCGAAGTGTTCCCGGACATCCGCCGCGACCTGGTTCGAGAGGTTCGTTCGGCTGTCGTACATCGTCAGGAGGATCGTCGACACCGCGAGCTTCGGGTTGAGGTGCCGTTCGATGAGCTCGATGTTCCGCAGCAGCTGGCTCAGGCCCTCGAGCGCGTAGTACTCGCACTGGATCGGGATGAGCACCTCACGCGCGGCGACGAAGGCATTGATCGTGAGCAGTCCAAGGGACGGCGGGCAGTCGATGAACACGTAGTGGTACGGCTCGTCGAGGGACTCGAGGTACTGGTCCAGCGCGGTGCGCAGGCGCTGCTCGCGAGCGACCAGCGAGACGAGTTCGATCTCGGCGCCGGCCAGGTGGATGGTCGCCGGCACGCACCAGAGCGTGTCCGACTCGGGGGAGCGCTGCACCGTGTCGGCGATCGGTGCCTCGTCGACGATCACGTCGTAGATGCTCGGGACCTCGGCCTGGTGGTTCACCCCGAGCGCCGTGGACGCGTTCCCCTGCGGATCGAGGTCGATCACGAGGACGCGGGCCCCTCCATGCGCCAGCGCGGCAGCGAGGTTCACCGTCGTCGTGGTCTTCCCGACGCCGCCCTTCTGGTTCGACACGGTGAACACCCGGGTCGTCGCCGGCAGCGGGAACTGCTGCTTCGCGATCGCCCGACGGCGACGGTTCAGGTCAGCGATCTCGCGAGCGAGCGGTGTCGACGCGTCGTAATCGGTCGATGAACTCAACGAGTGCCTCTTCCCCGGTTCAGTGTTTCACGTGGAACGCGGAGCCACTGGCGGCCGGTGGAACCGGCCCGAGCCGCAGCGTCAGTCAACTGTAGCCCGGAAGACCCGTGTGGTCTCCTCGACCACACCGACTCCGAGCTCGAGCACCTCGACATCGGTCAGACGCTTCCGGAGGATGACCTTGCGGGCCTTCTCCATCTCGTCCTCGACGCGGGCACCCTTCATGAGGATGAGCTGACCACCGGACCGGACCAGCGGGACCGTCAGCGGAATGAGCTTGGACAGCGCGCTCACCGCGCGCGCGGTGACCTGGTCGACGACGATCTCGTCCGCGACGTCCTCGGCGCGAGCACGGACGACCTCCACGTTGTCGAGCCCGAGGCGTCCGGCTTCCGTCGTGAGCCAGTCGACCCGGCGCTCCATCGGCTCGATGAGCGTGAGGTGCACGTCCGGGCGAGCGATCGCCAGCACCAGGCCGGGCAGTCCCGCGCCGGACCCGACGTCCGCAACCCGGCCCCGTTCCTCCAGGAGCGGCGCGAGGACCGCAGAATTGAGGATGTGTCGCGTCCAGAGGCGGGGTAGCTCGAGCGGGCCGATGAGGCCGAGCTCTTCGCCGCGTCGAGCGAGCTCACCGGTGAACGACCGCGCGAGGTCGATGCGGTCACCGAACAGGGTCGCCGCAGCCGCCGGCTCCGCCTCGAGCACGGGCGGCGCGGTCTCCGTCATCGGGTGACGACCGTGTGGCGGTCCCGACCCTCACCCTCGGACTCCGAGTGGAAGCCCTTCTCGGCGACGAGGTCGTGGACCAGCTTGCGCTCGTACGACGACATCGCGGGGAGCGCGGCCGAGGTCGAACCCGCCTCGATGCGCTCGATGGCGGTGTCGACGAGCCGCTGCAGCTCCGACGCACGAGCGTCGCGCGAGCCACCGACGTCCAGGATCAGTCGGCTGAACTCACCGGTCTCGGCCTGCACCGCGATCCGGGTCAGCTCCTGCAGCGCCGACACCGTGTCCGGCTTCGACAGCACGCGGAGCGCGTCGCCCTCGTCCGTGACCGAGAGGTACACACGACCCGCGCGCTCCTCGATCTCGATGTCGCCGTCGAGGTCGCAGATGTCGAGGAGTTCCTCGATGTAGTCCGCCGCGATGTCGGCCTCGTCGCGGGCGTCGTCATCGACGGTCGCGGTGTCGACGGTGGTGTCCACGGCGGCCGCGGTGTCCTGCTCGGTCACTTACTTCTTCCCGTTCTTCTTGGCACGGTTCTTCCCGACCGGCTGCTGGCGCTGGGTCGTCACGCGGACGGCCTCGATCTCGGCGGCACCGGCACCCGCACCGGCCTCGGCGAGGACGGGCGTGGCCGCACCGCGGCGCTGCGCCTTCTTCGCGAGGCGGGCCTCACGGGCGAGTGCTGCCTCGGAGCCGGGCGTCGGCATGCTGCGGATGACGAAGAACTGCTGCGCCATCGTCCAGACGTTCGAGGCGAGCCAGTAGAACATGACGCCGAGGGGGAACGACAGACCGGAGATGACGAACACCAGCGGGAGGATGTACAGCATCATCTTCTGCTGGCGGTACATCGGAGACTCCTTGGTCTCCGGGGACATGTTCTTCGCGACGAGCTGCAGCTGGGTGATGAACTGCGACGCGGTCATCACGACGATCATGAAGCCGGCGATGACCCGGACCTCCCAGCCGGAGGCGTTCGTGAACGTCTCGTGCAGGGGGGCACCGAAGAGCGATGCGTTGCCGAACGACGCGGCGAGGTCGTTCGTCAGCAGGCCGATGCCGGTCTTATTGATCTGCGCCTCGTGCAGCACCGAGTACAGCGAGAAGAAGATCGGCATCTGGATCAGCAGCGGCAGGCAGGAGCTCAGCGGGTTCGTCCCGGTCTCCTTGTAGAGGGCCATGGTCTCGCGGCTCATGGCCTCACGCGAGAACTGGTCCTTCTTGCCCTTGTACTTCTCCTGGATCTTCTTCAGCTGCGGCGCCACCTCGAGCATGCGTCGCTGCGACTTGATCTGCCGCACGAAGATCGGGATGAGCGCGGCACGCACCACGAAGGTCAGGAAGATGATGGAGAGCACCCAGGTGATGCCCGCTCCGGGGTCCATGCCGATGCTCTCGAAGATCCAGTGGAAGCCCACGAGGATGGCCGAGACCACCCACTTGAGCGGCCAGAGGATCGTTCCGATGAATCCGAGGTCCATGGGGACTGTCACGCCTTTCGAGTGCGCTGGGAGAGCAGGACCGGGCGGGTGGGACCACCCGTGGGCTGCGGCTGCGGCTGGGTCGGTGCGAGCACGAACCCGAACCGGTTGACGTCGTAGGGGCGACGTCGTGCCCGGACGTCGTCGATGCCCCCGGCTGCCCAGGGGTTGCAGCGTGCGATGCGCCATGCGCCCATGGCGGATCCGCGCACGACGCCGTACTGCTGGATCGCCTCGAGCGCGTACCGGGAGCACGAGGGGTGGTACCGACAGACGTTGCCGTAGAGCGGTGAGATCACGGCACGGTACGCGCGCAGCACGATGACGCACACGTTGCGCGGGAGCAACGCGACGGCCCAGGCGAGCCGGGTCCAGAGGTTGCGGTTCATGCTGCCTTCTCCACACCACGCGCACAGGAGCGCGAGACGTCTTCGAGCAGGGTAGGCCATCCGGCCTGCGCAGCGGCTGGCAGTGCGCGGACCACCACGTCGTACCCGTCGGGGATGTCGACGAGGAGTCCGTGCGCGATCGCCTTGAGGCGACGCCGGACCAGGTTCCGGGTCACGGCGTTGCCGACCGTCTTCGCGACGATGAACCCGAACCGCGTCGGACCGGCACCGCTCGATGGGTCGTCCGACGGACGACGGACCACCGATACGACGGCGTGCGCCGTGGCGCTTCTGCGACCACGACGCACGACGGACCGGTAGTCGTCACCACGGACGATCCGGTTGGCACGGGCCAACACGAGTCGGGACCGGAGGACGAGATCAGGCGGGGAGCCTGATCAGGCGCTGAGCTCGGTACGGCCCTTGGAGCGACGGGCGGCCAGGATGGCGCGGCCCGCGCGGGTGCGCATGCGGGCACGGAAGCCGTGCTTCTTGGCGCGGCGACGGTTGTTCGGCTGGAAGGTGCGCTTGCTCATGATGATCTCCACACGGCTGCTCGCGGCGAGCCGTCACGTATGTGTCGTCGCTCGGTGCCGAACGACGCAGATGGGCGCGACCGAACGGCCGCAGTCAACTGGTTAACGGTACGTGACAGGGGCGAGCAGGTCAAACGGGCGCCGCGGCGCGGCAGCGGGCACCCAGCGCACGTTCATTATCCACATTGGGGAAAACGTGCGTTCGGTACGACGCGCTCCGGTCCTTTACAGTGGGGTGATCGACCGGCCAGCGGCCCGGTACGACGGGGGAGTCTCTTCGCCGTGCGGCTCGCGGCGGTCGTGGACAAGACTGTGGACAACCCTGTGGACCACCATGCGGGACGACACGCGTCCGGGCCGTCGAAGCAGCCGTCCGGGCACACGACGACCCGCCAGGACCGATCCGACGGTCGACGCCGCCCGGGCACGTCCCGGGAACGGACCACCCACCCCCGGTGCGACGAGCACCGACGACGAGCACGACACGAGACCAGGAGACGAGCGCGACATGACGATGCCGGCCGACCCCGTCGAGGACCTCTGGTCATCGGTCCTCGGACTCCTCTCGGAGGACGACCGCATCACCCCGCAGCTGCACGGCTTCCTCAACCTCGTCGAACCGAAGGGCGTCCTCGCCGGCACGCTCTACCTCGAGGTGCCGAACGACCTGACCCGCGGCATGCTCGAGCAACGGATCCGGATCCCGATCACCGAGGCCGTCTCGCGGATCGGCGACGACGCCGTCGCGAACTTCGCCATCACGGTGAACCCCGACATGGCGTCCGAACCCCGGGTGGACGCCCCGGTCGCGACCAACGTGCCCGAGTACGCCGAGCCCGTCCAGGGAGCGGTCGAGCAGAGCGCGGCGCCACGGCAGTACATCGAGGCACCGTTCGTCCCCAGTCAGATCGACTCCCCGGGCACCAGCGGTCGCCCCGAGTCCCGGCTCAACCCCAAGTACAACTTCGACAACTTCGTCATCGGCTCGTCGAACCGGTTCGCCCACGCCGCTGCGGTCGCGGTCGCCGAGGCGCCGGCCAAGGCATACAACCCGCTGTTCATCTACGGCGACTCCGGCCTCGGCAAGACCCACCTCCTGCACGCGATCGGCCACTACGCCGAGAGCCTCTACCCGGGCATCCGGGTGCGGTACGTGTCGAGCGAGGAGTTCACCAACGACTTCATCAACTCGATCGCGAACAACCGGTCGAACCAGTTCCAGCAGCGGTACCGCGACATCGACATCCTGCTGATCGACGACATCCAGTTCCTGCAGGGCAAGGACTCCACGCAAGAGGCGTTCTTCCACACGTTCAACACCCTGCACGACCACAACAAGCAGGTGGTCATCACCTCCGACGTCGCGCCGAAGCACCTGACCGGCTTCGAGGACCGGATGCGCTCCCGCTTCGAGTGGGGTCTCATCACGGACGTGCAGGCGCCGGACCTCGAGACGCGCATCGCGATCCTCCGCAAGAAGGCGCAGTCCGACCACCTGCAGGTACCGGACGACATCCTCGAGTTCATGGCCTCGAAGGTGTCGAGCAACATCCGGGAGCTCGAGGGGACGCTCATCCGCGTCACCGCGTTCGCGAGCCTCAACCGGACGGCCGTCGACATGGCGCTCGTGCAGACCGTGCTCAAGGACCTGATCACGCTCGACGACGACAACGTCATCGCGCCGACGGACATCATCAACCACACCGCGGAGTACTTCAAGCTCTCGGTCGACGACCTCTACGGGTCCTCCCGCTCGCAGGCGATCGCGACCGCCCGCCAGATCGCGATGTACCTCTGCCGTGAGATGACGAGCCTGTCGCTGCCGAAGATCGGCCAGCTGTTCGGCAACCGCGACCACACGACGGTGATGTACGCGAACAAGAAGATCACGGAGCTCATGAAGGAGCGCCGCTCGATCTACAACCAGGTCACCGAGCTGACCAGCCGGATCAAGCAGGACCGCCGCTACCGCTGACGTGCCTCGACGCGCGCGCGTCGCGTCGCGCTCGGCACATCTGGTACGGGCCTGGAGGCGCGGCTGACGACCGTCAGATCGGCCTGTCTCCGCGCGCATCCACCATCTGAGACGGTTCCATGCGCCGGACTTCACACAGTGTGGAAAGCCTGTGGATAACTGTGGAGGACACGCCGGACGGTTGTACACAGCGGAGGGGTCACCTGTGGAGACTGGGGATGGAAGTGGATAGATGAGATTCATTCATCCAGACGTCCCCCACACACCACTCACAACTCACACGTGTGTAGTTCCCTGTGGACAAGCGGTCTCAACAGAGTTGTCCACAGTGTGCACAGGCGTTAACACGATTACTCCTGGTTAACGATTGATCTCAGCGGGCCAACCTTGTGGACGGCGGGATGACAAGAAATCCGGGCCCGGTCGGGCTGTGCCACAATGGGGCGGCCGGACAGTCCAACCGATCGACAGGGGTTCCAGCTGTGAAGTTCGAGGTCAACCGGGACGTCTTCTCCGAAGCCGTCTCCTTCGCGGTGAAGCTCCTCCCACAGCGCACGACCCTCCCGATCCTCTCGGGCGTCCTGATCCACGCGGACGGCGATCGACTCACGCTCTCGTCGTTCGACTACGAGGTCTCGGCGCAGACGTCCATCGCGGCGCAGATCGACGAACCCGGCACCGTGCTCGTCTCCGGCCGGCTCCTGAACGACATCGCGAGCCGTCTGCCGAACGCCCCGGTCACCTTCACCACCGAGGACTCCAAGATCTCGGTGACCTGCGGCTCGGCGCACTTCACGCTGCTGTCCATGCCGGTCGAGGAGTACCCGACGCTCCCGGAGATCGGTGAGCAGACCGGCGTGATCCCCGGCGACGCATTCTCCGAGGCGGTCTCGCAGGTCGCGGTCGCCGCCAGCCGCGACGACGTCACCCCGGTCATCACCGGCGTGCAACTCGAGGTCGGGGACAACGACCTGTCCCTCATCGCGACGGACCGCTACCGCGTGGCCGTCCGCACCATCGCCTGGGACTCGGGTCGCGTCGGGTCGGACCCGCTGCACGCACTCGTCCCAGCCCGCACCCTGCAGGAGGTGGGCCGCACCTTCGGCTCGGCCTCGACGGTGTCGGTGTCGATCAGCGGCTCGTCCGACCGCGAGCTCATCGCGTTCCACGCGGACGACAAGACCGTCACGTCGCTGCTCATCAAGGGCAACTACCCGCCGGTCCGCCGGCTCTTCCCCGAGACCGTCCAGGACCACGCGGTGATCAACACCGCGGAACTGGTCGAGGCGGTCCGACGGGTCTCCCTCGTCCTGGAGCGCGAAGCAGCCCTCCGGTTCTCCTTCACGGTCGACGGGCTCACGCTCGAAGCGATCGGTTCCGAACAAGCGCAGGCGTCAGAGTCGATCAGTGCGTTGCTGACCGGTGAGGAAACGGTGGTCTCGCTGAAGCCCGCCTTCCTCCTGGACGGGTTGAACGCGGTGCACTCCGAGTTCGTCCGGATCTCCTTCACCAAGACGGAGAACCCCAACAAGCCGGGACCGGTGCTCATCACCGGCCAGACCTCGCAGGAGGCCCCGGCGGCGGACGGATACCGGTACCTGCTGCAGCCCAATCTCCTGCTGCGGTAAGCGCAACAGCCGAACACTGCGCTGACGCGCTCCCAGCAGCATCAGCGCGACGACGAACAGAAGAGGAAATCATGCACATCGGTCTTGTCGGCCTCGGTCGCATGGGCAACAACATGCGTGCCCGTCTCCGCAACGCAGGCATCGAGGTCACCGGCTACGACGCGAACCCCGCCGTGTCCGACGTCGCCGACCTCGGCGCACTCGCCGCCGCACTGCCCGAGGGCAAGAAGCTCGTGTGGGTCATGGTCCCGCACGGCAAGATCACCGACGACGTGATCACCGACCTGTCGAACGTCCTGAGCGCGGGTGACCTCGTGATCGACGGTGGCAACTCGAAGTGGCTCGACGACGAGGTGCACGCCAAGCAGCTCGACGCCAAGGGCATCCGCTACATGGACGCCGGCGTCTCGGGCGGCGTCTGGGGCAAGGAGAACGGCTACGGCCTCATGGTGGGCGGCGCCCCCGAGGACGTCGAGTTCGCCATGCCCGTCTTCGACGCGCTCCGTCCCGAGGGCCCGCGCGAAGAGGGCTTCTCGCACGCCGGCGGCGTCGGCGCGGGCCACTACGCGAAGATGGTCCACAACGGCATCGAGTACGCGATCATGCAGGCGTACGGCGAGGGCTACGAGCTCCTCGAGGCGAAGGACATCGTCCACGACGTCCCGGCGGTCTTCGCCGGCTGGCAGCGTGGCACGGTCGTCCGTTCCTGGCTCCTCGACCTCCTCGTCCTCGCGATCAACGAGGACCCGAAGCTCGACGAGCTCGAGGGCTACGTCGACGACTCGGGCGAGGGGCGCTGGACCCTCGAAGAGGCGATCGAGCTCGCGGTCCCGATGCCCGCGCTCTCGGCAGCCATGTTCGCCCGCTTCGTCTCGCGTCAGGGCAGCGATTCCCCGACGATGAAGGCCGTCGCGGCGCTCCGCAACCAGTTCGGCGGCCACGCCGTCAAGAAGGCGTAGCTCAGGTAACCACCTGAGCTCGTCTCGGCCCGCGTGCACGTCGACCACCTGCAACTCACGGACTTCCGGAACTACCGGGAGGCCGAGGTCGACCTCGCACGCGGGCCGAACCTGTTCGTCGGCCGGAACGGACAGGGCAAGACGAACCTCGTCGAGGCGATCGGCTACCTCTCCACCCTCGGGTCGCACCGGGTCCCGACCGACGCCGCGCTCGTGCGCCAGGGCTGTGACGCCGCGGTCGTCCGCGCCCGGCTCGCGCACGAGGACCGCAGCATCCTCGCCGAGGTCCAGATCAACCGCACCGGATCGAACCGCGCGCAGGTCAACCGGTCGGCGATCAAGCCGCGGGAACTCCCGCGGTACTGCACGAGCGTGCTGTTCGCGCCCGAGGACCTCGCGCTCGTCCGCGGTGAACCGGCCGGCCGGCGCCGGATGCTCGACGAGCTGCTCGGTCAGATCGCCCCGCGCATGCAGGGTGTCCTCGCCGACTACGACCGGACGCTCCGGCAGCGCAACACCCTGTTGAAGTCCGCGCGCGCGACCGGCGCCAAGTCGGGATCGCTCGCGACGCTCGACGTCTGGGACGAGCGGCTCGTGGCGTTCGGTGCCGAGATCATCGCCGCACGTGACCACCTCACCCGTCGCCTCGCCCCCTTCGTCGCCGAGGCGTACGCGACCGTCGCCGGTGAACGGCACGAGGCGTCGATCACCGGTGTCCTCAGCGTCCGGGGCGGCGACCCGGAGGACGCGGCCGCGACGGACCCGGTCCTCGGGACACCCGACGAGCCGGTCACCGTGGCCGCCGCCGGCGAGGCCTTCCGCGCGGCGCTCGACCGTCGACGACGGGACGAGCTCGACCGCGGTCTGACGCTCGTCGGCCCGCACCGGGACGACGTGCTCTTCCAGCTCAACGGGTTACCTGCCCGTGGGTACGCCAGTCATGGCGAATCCTGGTCGTTCGCGCTCGCGGTCCAGCTCGCGAGTGCCTCGATCCTGCGCGCCGAGTCGAGCCTCGGCGACCCGATCATCATCCTCGACGACGTGTTCGCCGAGCTCGACGAGTCGCGCCGCGAACGGCTGGCCGCCGCGGTCGCCGACTACGAGCAGGTGCTCATCACGGCGGCGGTCTTCGGCGACGTCCCCGCGCAGCTCGCGGCGCACACCGTCCGGATCGAGGCCGGCACGATCGTGCGCGACGAGGCGGAGCCGAGCCGCGCCTCCAGTCCGACCGTGGAGACGGACGACCACGCGACGGAGGCCGGCGTCTGATGCCGAGGCCGTCGCGACCCACCGAACCCTCGCGGGTGTACCGACACCTGCGCGCCGTCTTCGGCGACCCCTCGAAGCGCGGTGTCGACGCGCGTCGGCGCCGGATGAAGGGACTCGACCCCGATTCCGTGCCGTACGGCCGCGGCCGAGAGCCCGCCGGGCTCGGTGACGTGGTCGGCTCGCTCGCCGCCGAGCTCGGCTGGACCGAGCCCCTCGCCCGCTCGGAGCTCTTCGTGGACTGGCCCGCGGTCGTCGGCGAGGAGCTCGCGAAGCACTCCCGGCCGATGACCATCGACGACGGCGCCCTCGTGATCCGGTGCGACTCGACGGCCTGGGCGACGCAGCTCCGGTTGATGCGGAGCACCATCACGACGACCATCGCCGAACGGCACCCGGAAGCCGGCGTCCAGTCGATCCGGGTTTCGGGCCCCGACGCCCCCACCTGGAAACGCGGTCCCAGGACGGTCCAGGGGCGCGGTCCTCGCGACACTTACGGGTGAGCCGACGAAATCGTCCGGGAGGACGAAAAAAGGCCGTCCACGGCCCGATTCCGCCCTCGGAGGAGGGGGTCCTGCGGTAGACTGGGGGGTGCAGTGCGCGGGTGTTCCGCGCGCAGGCAGGAGCACCTTCGAATGACATCCGGATCTGACGACGACCGAGAGAACTCGTCCGGCGAGGCGACCCCGCAGAGCGAACCCCAGTACGGCGCAGACCAGATCCAGGTGCTCGAGGGACTCGAAGCCGTCCGGAAGCGTCCGGGCATGTACATCGGGTCCACCGGTCCCCGCGGTCTGCACCACCTCGTGCAGGAGATCGTCGACAACTCCGTCGACGAGGCGCTCGCGGGCTACTGCGACACGATCAACGTCACGATCCGCGAAGACGGTGGCGTCCGCGTGGTCGACAACGGCCGTGGCATCCCCGTCGGGATCCACGCTGCCGAGGGCGTCTCGACCGTCCAGGTCGTGCTCACCGTCCTGCACGCCGGCGGCAAGTTCGGCGGCGGCGCGTACGCGGTGTCCGGCGGTCTGCACGGCGTCGGGTCGTCGGTCGTCAACGCGCTGAGCTCCGAGCTCGACGTCGAGGTCCGCCAGCAGGGCCACGTGTGGCGCCAGAGCTACACCGACGGCGTCCCGGTCGCGCCCCTGTCGAAGGACGAGGAAGACGACGGGCACGGCACCACGATCACGTTCTGGCCGAACGCCGAGATCTTCGAGACGGTCGTCTTCGACTACGAGACCCTGCGCACGCGGTTCCAGCAGATGGCCTTCCTCAACAAGGGCCTGCGCATCACCCTGACCGACGAGCGCACCCCGGCCGACGGTGAAGAGTCCCGCCACGACTCCTTCCTGTACGAGCGCGGGCTCGCCGACTACGTCGAGTACCTCAACGCGCAGAAGAAGGCCGACCTCGTGCACCCGGACGTCATCGGCTTCGAGGCCGAGGACCCGGAGCGCAAGATCGCGCTCGAGGTCGCGATGCAGTGGAACACCTCCTACCAGGAGAGCGTCCACACCTTCGCGAACACGATCAACACGCACGAGGGCGGCACCCACGAAGAGGGCTTCCGCGCGGCGCTGACGTACCTGGTCAACAAGTACGCGCGCGAGGCGAAGATCATCAAGGAGAAGGACGACAACCTCACGGGTGACGACATCCGCGAAGGGCTGACGGCCGTCATCTCCGTGAAGCTCGGCGAGCCGCAGTTCGAGGGGCAGACGAAGACCAAGCTCGGCAACACCGAGGCCAAGGGCTTCGTCCAGCGCGTCGTCGGCACCGAGCTCACGCACTGGTTCGAGAGCAACCCGACGCAGGCCCGCGACGTCGTGCGCAAGGCGATCCAGGCCTCGCAGGCCCGTCTCGCCGCACGCAAGGCACGCGAGACCACCCGTCGCAAGGGGCTCCTCGAGTCGGGCGGCATGCCCGGCAAGCTCAAGGACTGCCAGTCGAAGGACCCGACGGTCTCCGAGATCTTCATGGTCGAGGGTGACTCCGCCGGCGGTTCCGCCGTGCAGGGTCGCAACCCGATGACGCAGGCGATCCTGCCGCTGCGCGGCAAGATCCTGAACGTCGAGAAGGCTCGTCTCGACCGTGCCCTGGCCAACCAGGAGATCCAGTCGATGATCACGGCGTTCGGCGCCGGCATCGGCGAGGACTTCGACCCGGACAAGGCCCGGTACCACAAGATCGTGCTGATGGCCGATGCCGACGTGGACGGCCAGCACATCACGACGCTGCTGCTCACCCTGCTGTTCCGCTACATGCGTCCGCTCATCGAGCGCGGGTACGTGTACCTCGCGCAGCCGCCGCTGTACCGCCTGAAGTGGTCGAACTCGGCGCACGAGTACGTGTTCAGCGACCGTGAGCGCGACGCCCTGATGCAGTCCGGCCTCGCCGCCGGCAAGCGCATCCCGAAGGACAACGGGATCCAGCGCTACAAGGGTCTCGGCGAGATGGACTACAAGGAGCTGTGGGACACCACGATGAACCCGGACACCCGGACGCTCCTGCAGGTCACGCTCGAGGACGCCGCCGCGGTGGACAGCGTCTTCGCGACGCTGATGGGCGAGGACGTCGAGTCCCGTCGCCAGTTCATCCAGCAGAACGCGAAGGACGTCCGGTTCCTCGACATCTGAGGGCCGGGAGGCGCGGTGTGAGCCGCGTCGACCAGTCCCGACCACCTGTGGTCGCGCCCGGCGCGGCCGACGGAACCACAGCCTCCGGGCTGTCCAGAAAGGGAACGAAGCCACATGGCTGACGACAACGAGAACGGCGCCGACGAGCAGCCCGAGATCGTCCACGGCGACAGCGGGGACATCGTCGTCTCCGGTGACCGCATCTCGCAGGTCGACCTGCAGCTCGAGATGCAGCGGTCGTACCTCGACTACGCGATGTCCGTCATCGTCGGCCGTGCGCTGCCCGAGGTCCGTGACGGACTGAAGCCCGTGCACCGCCGCGTGATCTACGCGATGTTCGACGGCGGCTACCGCCCCGACCGGGCCTTCTCGAAGTGTTCCCGTGTCGTCGGCGACGTGATGGGGCAGTTCCACCCGCACGGTGACAGCGCGATCTACGACGCCCTCGTCCGCCTCGTGCAGCCGTGGTCGCTCCGCTACCCGCTCGCGCTCGGCCAGGGCAACTTCGGGTCCCCGGGCAACGACGGCGCCGCCGCGCCGCGGTACACCGAGACCAAGATGGCGCCGCTCGCCATGGAGATGGTCCGGGACATCGACGAGGACACCGTCGACTTCCAGGACAACTACGACGGTCGGACGCAGGAACCCGCCATCCTGCCGGCGCGGTTCCCGAACCTGCTCGTCAACGGTTCCGTCGGCATCGCGGTCGGCATGGCCACGAACATCCCGCCGCACAACCTGCGCGAGGTCGCCGCCGGCGCGAAGTGGGCGCTCGAGCACCCCGACGCCACCCGTGAAGAGCTGCTCGGTGCGCTCATGCAGCGCATCAAGGGCCCGGACTTCCCGACCGGGGCGCAGATCCTCGGCACGAAGGGCATCCAGGACGCCTACCGCACCGGTCGTGGCTCGATCACGATGCGTGCGGTCGTCAACGTCGAGGAGATCCAGGGCCGCACCTGCCTCGTCGTCACCGAGCTCCCCTACCAGGTGAACCCCGACAACCTCGCGATCCGCATCGCCGAGGGTGTCAAGGACGGCAAGCTCGCCGGCATCGCGGACATCCGTGACGAGACCTCGGGTCGCACCGGCCAGCGCCTCGTCATCGTGCTCAAGCGCGACGCCGTCGCCAAGGTCGTCCTCAACAACCTGTACAAGCACACGCAGCTGCAGGAGAACTTCGGCGCGAACATGCTCGCGATCGTCGACGGCGTGCCCCGCACCCTCGCGCTCGACGGGTTCATCTCGGCGTGGGTCGACCACCAGATCGACGTCATCGTCCGCCGCACGCAGTTCCGGCTGCGCGAGGCAGAGAAGCGCGCCCACATCCTCCGTGGCTACCTGGCCGCGCTCGACGCGCTCGACGAGGTCATCGCGCTCATCCGCCGGTCGCCCGACGTCGAAGAGGCCCGCACCGGTCTGATGGACCTGCTGTCCGTCGACGAGATCCAGGCGCGCGCCATCCTCGAGCTGCAGCTCCGTCGTCTCGCCGCCCTCGAGCGGCAGAAGATCCACGACGAGGCCGAGGAGCTCGAGCGCAAGATCGCCGACTTCCAGGACATCCTGGCGTCGGAGACCCGTCAGCGCTCGATCATCGGTGACGAGCTCGAGGAGATCGTCGAGCGGTTCGGCGACGACCGCCGCAGCGAGATCCTGCTCGGCTTCGACGGCGACATGTCGATCGAGGACCTCATCCCCGAGGAGGAGATGGTCGTCACCATCACCCGCGGCGGGTACGTCAAGCGCACGCGGAGCGACAACTACCGGTCGCAGCACCGCGGTGGCCGCGGGGTCAAGGGTGCGCAGCTGCGCGCCGACGACGTCGTCGAGCACTTCTTCGTGACGACGACGCACCACTGGCTGCTGTTCCTGACGGACAAGGGCCGCGTCTACCGCGCCAAGGCGTACGAGCTGCAGGAAGCCAGCCGTGACGCCAAGGGTCAGCACGTCGCGAACCTGCTCGCCATGCAGCCGGACGAGCAGATCCAGCAGGTCCTCGACATCCGCGACTACGAGGCGGCGCAGTACCTCGTGCTAGCCACGGCGCACGGTCTCGTCAAGAAGACCGCGCTCACCGAGTACGACACGAACCGCACCGGCGGCATCATCGCGATCAACCTGCGCGACGGCGACACCCTGGTGCAGGCGCTCCTCGTCGACGAGCACGACGACCTCCTGCTCGTCTCGAAGCACGGCATGTCGCTGCGGTTCACCGCGACGAACGACACGCTGCGCCCGATGGGTCGCTCGACCTCCGGCGTGAAGGGCATGTCCTTCCGCGACGACGACTCGCTGCTCGCGGCCCGGGTCGTCTCGGACGACGGCTACGTCTGGGTCATGACCGAGGGTGGCTACGCCAAGCGCACCTCCGTCGACCAGTACCGCGTGCAGGGTCGTGGCGGTCTCGGCATCAAGGTCGCCAAGCTGGCCGCCGATCGAGGGGACCTTGTGGGTGCTCTCATCGTCGGTGAGGACGACGAGGTCCTCGTCGTGCTCCAATCGGGCAAGGTGGTAAGGTCTGCCGTGGCCGAGGTGCCCGCCAAGGGTCGCGACACGATGGGTGTGGTCTTCGCGAGGTTCGCGGAGAACGACCGGATCATCGCGGTGGCCCGGAACACAGAGCGGAACCTGGACGACCAGGACGACGCCGAGATCGAGCCTGCGGGCCCGGTGGAGACGGTCAGCCCGGACGAAGCGGCCGCCGACCCCGCCGACACAGTGCCCACGGACACCGTGGCCGGAGAGGACCAGTCAAGCAATGAGTAGTGTCGCCGAGAAGCTCCAGAAGAAGGCGAAGCGGCCCGTCGGCACCCGTCAGGTGCGACTGCGGCTCGTGTACGTCGACTTCTGGTCGATGGTGAAGCTCAGCTTCCTCATCGCCCTGGCCGGCTCGATCGTGATCGTCGTCGCCACCGCCCTGGTGTGGGTCATCCTCAACCAGACCGGTGTCTTCACCCAGATCGACGCTCTGCTGAAGGACGTCACCGGGCAGAACAACTACTCGATCATGGACCAGTTCTCGCTGGGCCAGGTGCTCGGGTTCTCCGTCGTCGTGGGCATCCTCAACGTGGTGGTCGGCACCGTGCTCGGCGCGATCGTGAGTGTCCTCTACAACCTCAGTGTCCGGATCACCGGCGGCCTGCTCGTCGGCTTCACGAACAACTGACACACCCGGCTCGGATGGGCCGACCGCCTCGATTTCGTTCTGCGGCATCGGTACGGTAGGCTTTCATCCGGTCTGAGGGGCTATAGCTCAGGCGGTTAGAGCGCTTCGCTGATAACGAAGAGGTCCAAGGTTCAAGTCCTTGTAGCCCCACCACTTCCTCCGACACTCCGTACCATGGGTGTCACGGGGCCTTAGCTCAGTTGGTAGAGCGCCTGCTTTGCAAGCAGGATGTCGGGAGTTCGATTCTCCCAGGCTCCACTCCCTCGGCGTGAGCCTTGCTCCGCTCGTTCCTCGCTTCGCCTCGCTCGGTCGTCGTGCTCGTCTGCGCCTGCGGCGCTCCGCTCCGCGATGGCCGCTCCGCGAGGCCAGCTTGCGCCCGACGATCGGTCGGCCCCGGCTCGAGGTCTCGGGATCGTCGGGTCTCGCCCAGGGGCGACGGCCGTCCGTGGGACCTCGGCGGATGTGAGCGGCGGGTCGCGCGACCACGGACGGCCGGTCGTGCGGTCACGTGTGCGCGCTGGTGATCGGACGCACCGCGTGGCGGACGGGAGGCGCGGGACCAGGTCGCTCCGCGCCTCCAGTCCGGTGCGGGGCAGCGGAGGCGACCGGCGGGCGCCGAGTGCGCCGGGTGCGTAGGATGTGTGGCTGGTGGTGTGCCGAGCGGGCGGAACACGCCGTGGGTGTGCGTCGAGCGGGCAGAATCCGTCGGCATGACGGCCCGAGCGGGACGTATTTCGCCCGCTCGACTCGCGGTGGCCCGGCCTGGCCGGGCCGGCTCGGCCGGGCCGGCTCGTTCGCGCCGGGGACGACGAAGGGCCCCGGCGTGTGCCGGGGCCCTTCGTACGAACCGGGAGGTCAGGCTGCGGGCTTGCCCGCAGTGTCGGCGTCGTCCGCGACCCAGAGGTCGTCGTCCGCACGGAGCGTCTGGTACGCGGCGTAGGCGGCACCGGCCACGGCCACGACACCCACCACGATAAGCGCGACACCGCCGAAGCCGATGCCCTTCTTCTGGTGCGGCACGTACTTCTCCGCAGCCTTCTTGGCCTTCTTGCCCTTCTTCTGGGCGTTCTTCACGATCTTCTTGACCCGGGGGTCCTTCGCGAGGTCGCCCACGCTGAGGACCGAGCCCGCGGTCGCGACCAGGCCGGGGACGACCTCGGACTGGAATCGGTGTGAAGCGTTCTGCGCTGCGCTCGTGGCAGCGTGCACCCCCGTGGCAACAGCCGGGCGGATGCCGTTGTCGATCGCGTTCTGCACTCGCGGCGCGATGTCCTTGCGAGCAGCGTCCGCGGCGTGGGACCGGGCCTCTGCAAGGATCGCGTTCGCGTGCTCGAGGACCTTGCGCTGCTCGCCGAGGAGCGAGGCGGTCTGGCCCTTGAGCTTCTTGATCTGCTTCCGGCGCTTGCGCGGGATCTCAATCGTCGTCATCTGGTACCTCCATCGGAACGGCGTGACCACCATCCTGCCACCGCAGTGCCTGACAGGTCACGGAGCCTCACCTGTGTGATCCGTCTGACCGTCAGCAGTACATGCGAGAATCGGAACATGTCTCTGCACACCGCTGTCGCAACGATCCACACGAACAAGGGCGACATCCGCGTCAACCTGTTCGGCAACCACGCTCCCAAGACCGTCAAGAACTTCGTCGACCTCGCGACGGGCAAGCAGGAGTGGACGCACCCCGGCACCGGCAAGGTCTCGACCGACAAGCTCTACGACGGGGTCGTCTTCCACCGCATCATCAAGGACTTCATGATCCAGGGCGGCGACCCGCTCGGTCAGGGCATCGGCGGTCCGGGTTACCGCTTCGACGACGAGATCCACCCGGAGCTCACCTTCCAGAACCCGTACATCTTCGCCATGGCGAACGCCGGCATCCAGGGCGGCCGTGGCACGAACGGCTCGCAGTTCTTCATCACCACGGTGGCGACGCCGTGGCTGCAGGGCAAGCACACCATCTTCGGCGAGGTCGCGGACGACGAGTCCCGTGCGGTCGTCGACGCGATCGAGGGCGTGCCGACCGACGGCCGTGACAAGCCGCTCGAGGACGTCGTCATCCAGAGCATCGACGTCGAGGACGTCTGAGCCACCACGTGACCGACCAGGCGTACAACCCGAACAACACCTGCTACCGGCATCCGGACCGGCAGAGCTTCGTGCTCTGCCAGCGCTGCGGGCGGACGATCTGCCCGGAGTGCCAGACGCCGGCCGCGGTCGGGGTGCACTGCCCTGAGTGCGTGCGCGAGCAGCGTGCGCAGTTCCAGGCGAACCGTCGGGCGTCCGGAGGCCCCAGCGGGCTGACTGTCGCCCGGCGGCGATTCGCCATGCTCGACCAGAAGGCGACGGTCGTGATCGTCGTCGTGTCCGCCGTGCTCTGGTTGCTCAACCAGGTGACCGGCGGGTACGTCAACGCCTGGCTGAGCTACTACACGCCCGCGATCGGCTCGCAGCCCTGGCGGCTCGTGACCGGGCTGTTCGTCCACTCCTCCTTCTTCCACATCCTGTTCAACATGTGGGCGGTGTGGATCTTCGGGCGGATGCTCGAGAACATCCTCGGCACGTGGCGGTTCGTCGCGCTGTACTTCCTGGCTGGCCTCGGTGGTGACCTCGCCGTCTCGTTGCTCAGCCCCGCGACGCCGGTGGTCGGTGCCTCCGGTGCGATCTTCGGGTTGTTCGCGGCGTTCTTCGTCATCCAGCGGAGCCTCGGTTACAACGCCGTGCAGCTCCTGGTCATCATGGGTCTCAACCTCGTGGTCGGCTTCCTGCCCGGTACCGCGATCTCGTGGCAGGCGCACGTGGGCGGGATCGTCCTCGGGTTCATCACCGGGTTCGTCTTCGCGCGCACCCGGAACATCCGGCAGCGTCGTCTGCAGATCGGACTCCTGGTCGCCGAGGCCGTCGTGCTCGTCGGGCTGATCTACGCCGCGTACGCGGGCCTGTCGATCGGTGTCGGCATCTGACACGTCTCGGCGACCATCGCCACCCGAACGCCCCGTTGCGCTTGCAACGGGGCGTTCGTCGTTTCCACAGACCGGCCCGGAGTTGTCCACAGCTGTGGAGAACACGGTGAGTTACACGGGTGTGATTATCCCCACTGTGGACTCAGCTGTGGATAACTCCGGGAAGGGGATGTGGATGAGTGTGTGGAGAGTGTGGAGAACTGTGGAGAACAGGCGTTCTGGGGAACGGTGGTCGGTGGGCCGCGCGTCGGCGTTGTGGAGAACGGCCCGGAGTGCCCGCACACACGAGAACGCCCGCCGCACCAGCAGGTGCGACGGGCGTCGAGGCGTGTGTGGCCGGGCTGCTACCGCCAGCGGGTGGTCATGAGGAAGCCGATGAACATGATGCCGAAGCCGATCAGGATGTTCCACGATCCGAGCGACGGCACCGGCAGCGTCGTGTTCGAGATGTAGAAGACGATCACCCAGGCGAGCCCGATGAGCATGAAGCCGAACATGACCGGCTTGAACCACACGGGGTTCGGCTGGTCCCCCGCGGTGTCGACCGAGTCGGCTCGGGTCCTCCGGGCGGGCTTGGTGCGGTCCTTGTCCTTGGCCATGGCCGGTATCCTACCGTGACCACGGGTGTGGGAAGACTCTCAGCCCGCTGCACACATCCCCCACGAGTACGGTGAACCGCCATGACCAAGATCCTCGTCGTCGACAACTACGACAGCTTCGTCTACACGCTGAACGGCTACGTCCAGCAGCTCGGGGCGGAGACCGACGTGGTCCGCAACGACGCCTTCCCGGCGTCCGAGATCGCCGACCGCATCGCGGACTACGACGGCGTGCTGCTGTCCCCGGGACCCGGCACCCCCGCGGACGCCGGTGTCTCCGTCGAGACCGTGCACGCAGCGATCGCGGCGGACAAGCCCCTGCTCGGTGTGTGCCTCGGGCACCAGGCCATCGCCGAGGCGCTCGGCGCGACGGTCACCCACGCCGAGGAGCTCATGCACGGCAAGACCTCGCAGGTCGACCACGACGACAGCCCGCTGTTCGCCGGCGTCCCGCACCCCTTCACGGCCACGCGCTACCACTCGCTCGCGATCGTCGACGGCACGGTCCCCGACGAGCTCACGGTCACCGCGCGGACGGGCGGTGGCGTGATCATGGGCGTGCAGCACCGCGAGCACCCCGTGTACGGCGTGCAGTTCCACCCGGAGTCGGTCCTCACGGAGGGCGGCTACCGGATGGTCGGCAACTGGCTCGAGACGACCGGTCTCGAGGGCGCTGCGGAGCGCGCGGCCGGCCTGAACCCGCTCATCGCGGCGCACCGCGCCTGACGACGGCGCCGCGCACACCGAGCTGCCCGCCGCGTGGGACGACCCCACGCCGGATCCGGCGTGGACGTGGCGGAGATGAGTCGCGCCTCCAGGCTGACCTGACGGCCGTCGGATGGTGGCCACGGACGGGAGGCGCGGGTCACGCCCGCCCCGGACCGTCCGTCAGGACGTGGTCAGGTCACTGACCGTCGCCACCGCCGTCGTTCCCACCGTCCGCCGGTGCCTGCGTCGCCGGCGGCTGGGAGGGCTGGACCGTCCCGGCGCAGTACGTGAGCACGACCGTGCTGCCCTGCGCGATGTCCCCAGCCGGTGCGCTCTGCTGCGTGACCAGACCGCTGGTGCAGGACATGATCGCGTTCGGCGTCACCTTGAGGCCGAGCCCGGTGAGGGTGTCGCTCGCGTTCTGGAACGGCTGCTGCGTCACGTTCGGCAGCTCGACCTTGCCGTTCGAGACGGTGAGGTTCACCACCGTCCCCTTGGTGTGCGTCGACGAGGCCGCGGGGTCGGTGCTCATGACCGTCCCCTCGGGCACCGTCGGCGAGTAGTCGGAGCTGACCGCGCCGACGGCGAAGCCCGCCTGCACGAGCGCCTTCTGCGCGGCGTCCTGCGTCTGCCCCGCGAGGTCGGGGACGGCGAGCTGTTCGGGGCCGAGCGAGACGATGACGCGGATGTTCTGCTTGCGCGCGACGTTCGTGCCGGACCCGGGTTCGGTGCGGATGACCGATCCCCGGTCGACGTCGTCGGAGTTCTCCTCGACCTTGACCGGGACGAGGTCCTTCTTGTCGAGTGCGGCGGCCGCCGAGTCGTAGGTGGCACCGGCGACGTTCGGCACGCTCACCGACGACGTCACCGGCGGCTTGCCCGGACCGAGGTTCGCGACGAAGAACACGACCGCGACGATGACTGCTGCGGTCAGGATGATGCCGACCCAGATCCACGCCACCGGCGGACGGTTCTGCGTGCGCTGGGGGCGGTGCTCGGCGGTGTCGTCGTCGAGCTCGCGGAAGGCCACCGCCGGGTTCGAGGTCGTGCGGGGGTTGACGCCGAACAGCACCGTGGACGCGTCGTGCGCGGCCTGCTGCTGGAGCTTGCGGGTCGACGCGGGCACCTTGCCCGCTGCGGCCTGCTGGAGTTCGGAGCGGAACTCGGCGGCGTTCTGGTACCGGCGTGTGCGGTCCTTCACCAGGGCGTGCAGCGTGACCGCGTCGAGCGCCGGCGAGACATCGGGCGTGAGGGACGACGGCGCGACGGGCTGCTCGCTGACGTGCTGGTAGGCGACGGCCACCGGGGTGTCCCCGAGGAACGGCGGGCGCCCGGTGAGCAGCTCGAAGAGCACGACGCCGGTGGAGTAGACGTCGGTGCGGGCGTCGACGGTCTCGCCGCGTGCCTGTTCCGGGGAGAAGTACGACGCGGTGCCGAGGATCGACGTGGTCTGGGCGACGGTCGCGGACGTGTCCGTGATGGCCCGGGCGATGCCGAAGTCCATCACCTTGACCTGGCCGGCGTGCGTCACCATGACGTTGGCCGGCTTGATGTCGCGGTGCACGACACCCGCTCGGTGCGAGTACTCGAGCGCGGTCAGGATGCCCTCGGTGATCCGCACGGCCTCGTCCGGGGCGACCGGGCCCTCGCCGATGATGTCGGAGAGCGGTCGGCCCTCGACGTACTCCATGACGATGAAGGGCACCTGCACCTCGGCGCCGGAGGTCTCGGTGACGGTCTCCTCGCCGGCGTCGTAGACGCGGACGATCGTCGGGTGCGCCATGCGGGCGGCCGCCTGCGCTTCCTGGCGGAAACGGGTGCGGAACGCCGGGTCGTTGGCGAGGCTGGGCTTCAGCAGCTTGACGGCCACCTTGCGTCCGAGCCGGGTGTCGTTGCCCAGATGCACAGTGGCCATGCCGCCCCGACCGATGACTTCACCGATCTCGTAGCGGTTGGCGAGGAGGGTGATCCCCGCGGTCACACCTTCTGGCACGTACTCCTCCGAATGTCCGTCCGGGCAAGTGTACGGCAGGGTTCGCTGGTGAGACGCTGGTGACCGGGGGCCCGCACGAACCGTTACGCAACGGTGTCGCGAGCCCCCGTCCGGGGGTCGGTCAGTTGCCGTCCTGCGGGCCCTGGCTGGGGTTGTTGCCGTCCGTCGGGTCGACCGTCGGCTCGTCGGTCGCCTGCCAGGTGTCGCTGGACGCGGCCTCGGACGCAGCCGACGCAGCGAGGTTGCCGCACGTCACGGTGTAGCTCAGCGAGGCCGAGGTGTCGACCGCGTCGATCTGCACGGTGACCGATCGGTGGTCGGCGTCGAGCGTGCCCGAGGTCTGGCTCGAGGAGTCCTTGCCGCCGGTGATCGTGTACGCGTACGACGACACGGTGTACCCGGTCGGGCACGTGGCCGCCGCCCAGCTGAAGGTGACCTGGCCGTCGGCGGACACTGCTCCGGGCGACGCCGAGTTCGGCTGGTTGACCGTCGGCTGCGCCGTGTACTGCTGGAGCACGACGAGCGAGCCGACCGCCAGGTTGCCCGTGGGGCTGATCGACTGGACCGTGTTCGCCTGCTCGGCCTTCGGTGCGGGGTCGCCGTCCTCGACGCGCGAGGTCAGCCCGAGACCCTCGAGCTTCGCCTGGGCGTCGGCGACCGACAGCCCGACGAAGTCCGCCGAGTCCACGGTCACGCGGCTCACGGTCGGGGTGTCGCTCGGGGTCGGCGTCTGGGACGGCGTCGACCGGGCCGAGGACTTCGTCGGGGTCGGCTCCGGCTGGCTGTCGCCGGTCAGTGCGACCGCTGCGATCACCCCGCCGATGACGAGGACCGCGAGGACCCCCGCGAGCCACCAGATCCACGCGCGCTTCTTCTTCGGCTCCTCGTCCTCGCCGTCGACCGGCGAGCCCGGGGTGCGTGGACCACCGGTGACGGCACCGCCCTGCGTGCCGATGAGGGCGGTCGCCGCGTCGTTGCCCTGCGCCTGGGGCGGGTTGAACGCGACGGTGCCGCCGGCGGCGATGGCCGGGACGGCGACGGTGGCGGCCGCGACGTCGCCACGGCGGAGCGCCTGTGCCGCACGGGCCAGGTTCGCCGCGGTCGCGGGACGGTCGGCGGGCTTCTTCGCGATGCAGGACATCACGAGGGCCGACACCGGCTCCGGGATGTCCCCCGGGAGCGCCGGCGGCTGCTCGTTGATGTGCGCCATCGCGATGGCGACCTGCGACTCGCCCGTGAACGGTCGACGTCCGGCCAGGCACTCGTACGCGACGATGCCGAGCGAGTAGATGTCGGTCGACGGCGATGCCGGGTGCCCGCTCGCCTGCTCCGGCGAGAGGTACTGCACGGTGCCCATGACCTGACCGGTCGCGGTGAGCGGCACCTGGTCGGCGATGCGGGCGATGCCGAAGTCGGTGATCTTGACGCGGCCGTCCGGCGTGATGAGCAGGTTGCCCGGCTTGATGTCGCGGTGCACGAGCCCGACGGCGTGTGCGGCCTGCAGGGCGTTCGCGGTCTGCGCGACGATGTCGAGGACCTTGTCGACCGGCAGCGTGTGCTCCCGCTCGATCATGGTCGAGAGCGCCTCGCCGGGGACGAGCTCCATCACGAGGTAGGCGCTGCCGTCCTCCTCGCCGTAGTCGAAGACGTTGGCGATGCCCTCGTGGTTGACGAGCGCGGCGTGGCGGGCCTCGGCGCGGAAGCGCTCGAGGAAGCCCGGGTCGCCGAGGTACTCGTCCTTGAGGATCTTGAGTGCCACGGTCCGGCCGATGACGAGGTCGGTGGCCTGCCACACCTCTCCCATGCCGCCGATGGCGACGCGGGACGAGAGTTGGTACCGCCCACCGAAGGTGAGTCCGCTGGTGGGTCTCATTTGTTCAGCACCGCCTCCATGACTTTCTTCGCGACCGGGGCCGCGACCGTGTTGCCGACTCCGGACTGCCCGAGCCCGCCGCCGTTCCCGACGACGACCGCGACGGCCACCTCGGGGTCCTTCGCCGGGGCGAAGCCCGTGAACCAGAGTGTGTACGGATCGCCCGTGCCGTTCTCGGCCGTGCCCGTCTTCCCTGCGACGTCGACACCGTTGATCTTGGCATTGGTGCCGGTCCCGGAGCTGACGACGCTCTGCATGGCCTCGGTGAGGTCACTCGCCTCGGAGGACGAGAGCGGGTCGCTGTACTGCTTCGGGGAGAACGACTCGACGGTCTTCAGGTCGCTCGTGGTGATCGAGTCGACGAGCGAGGGCTGCATGACCTTGCCGCCGTTCGCGATCCCGGCGGAGACCATCGCCATCTGCAGGGGCGACACCCGGACGCTGGCCTGCCCGAACGAGCTCAGCATCAGCTGCGCGGTGTCGTCGCTGACGTCGGGGTACTGGCTGGCGGTGGCGCGCATCGGGACCTCGATCGCGTCGCCGAACCCGTACTTGTCGGCCATGCTCTTGATCGCGTCGTAGCCGAGCTTCTGCCCGAGCTCCGCGAACGGGATGTTGCACGAGTACTGGATCGCCGTGCGCAGCTTGACCTTGTCGCCGCCGCCGCACGAGCCGCCCTCGGCGTTGTTGATGTAGGTGCTCGTACCGGGCAGCTGCAGGCGCGAGGGGTTCGGGAACTCGGAGTCGAGGGTGTACTTCCCGCCCTCGAGCGCGGCCGACGCCACGACGAGCTTGAAGACGGACCCGGGCGTGTAGAGGTCGCCGCCGATCGCCCGGTTCTGCAGGGGCTTCGCCGCGTTCGTCTCGAGCGCCTTGTACTGGTCGATGACGTTCTGCGTGTCGTGCGACGTCAGCGTGTTCGGGTCGTAGCTCTGCTTCGACACCATCGCGAGGATCTTGCCGGTCTTCGGCTGGATCGCCACGACCGCGCCGGTGTTGTCGCCGAGCGCGTCGTACGCCGCCTGCTGGACGTCGGGGTCGATCGTCAGGTTGACGTTGTCGCCCTGGACGTCCTGCCCGGTCAGGATCGCGTTGAGGTTCTGGAAGAACGAGGCGTCGGAGTTGCCGGAGAGCACGGTGTTCTCGGCGCTCTCGATGCCGGCGTTCCCCTGCCCGATCGTGAAGTACCCGGTGACGGCGGAGTAGAGGTCGCCGTTCGTGTACTTCCGCTGGTACTGGTACTGGTCGTCCACCGGGGTCGACTCGGCGATCGGACTGCCGTTGACGAGGATCGCGCCGCGCTTCGTCGAGTAGCTGGCGAGGATGGTCCTCGAGTTCCGGGAGTCCGCGCGGAGCGAGTCCGCCGAGAAGAACTGGATGGACGTCGTCGACACGAAGAGTGCGACGAACATGAGCACGATGACGGTCGAGACACCGCGGAGCTGTCGGTTCACCGGCTGCGCTCCTTCCTGGTCGCCCCGCGGCCACGGGCAGCCGGGATCGCACCCTGCTGCACACGCTGTTCGGCGGGGATTGCATCGGTCAGGCGCAGCAACATCGCGGCGATGATCCAGTTGGCGACGAGGGACGAACCACCCGCGGCCATGAACGGCGTCGTCAGGCCGGTGACCGGGATCACGCGGGTGATGCCGCCGACGACGACGAACACCTGCAGGGCGATGATGAAGCCGAAGCCCACGCCGAGCAGCTTGCCGAAGTCGTCCTGCGCCATGAACCCGACCCGCAGGCCCCGTGACGCCAGGATGATGAAGAGGGCGAGGATGGCGAAGACGCCGATGAGCCCGAGCTCCTCGCCGAGCGACGCGATGATGTAGTCCGCGTTGGCGACCGGCGTGATGTACGGCCGACCCTGGCCGAGCCCGGTGCCGGTGATCCCGCCGTTCGCGAAGCCGAACAGGCCCTGGACGAGCTGGTAGCTGCCCTGCGTCTGCCGGGTGAAGATCTCCTGGTTGAACGGGTCGAGCCACTGCTCGAACCGGCCGTGCACGTAGACCAGGACGGACTGGGCGACGAGCGCACCGCCGACGAACAGCGCGAGGCCGATGACGACCCAGCTCAGTCGCGCCGTCGCGACGTAGATCATCACGAGGAACAGGCCGAAGTAGAGCAGCGCGGTGCCGAGGTCGCGCTGGAACACCAGGACGCCCATCGCCGCGGCCCACATCACGAGGATCGGGCCGAGATCGCGGGCACGCGGGAACGTCATGCCGAGGAACTTCCGGCCGACGATCGACAGCGAGTCCCGCGCGGTCACGAGGTAGCCGGCGAAGAACAGCGCCATCGTGATCTTGGCGAGCTCACCCGGCTGGAAGGTGAACGATCCGACCTTGATCCAGACCCGCGCGCCGTTCACGTTGAGCCCGATCCCGGGCAGCATCGGCAGCAGGAGCAGCGCGATGGTCAGGAACATGAAGATGTACCGGTACCGCTGCAGGAACCGGTGGTTCCGGACGACCGAGACCGTGATGATCGCCAGCACCATGGCGAGCATGGTCCAGACGATCTGCTTCACGCCGATCGCACCCCAGCCGGTCAGGCCGTTGTGCACGTCGATGCGGTAGATCTCGGCGATCCCGATGCCGTTCAGCACGAGGGCGACCGGCAGGATGAACGGGTCGGCGTTCTTCGCGACGACCCGCAGCACGACGTGCATGACCAGCGCGAGGCCGAGGATGCCCGCGCCGGTCCACAGCACCGAGGTGTCGAAGAGCCTGCCCTTCGTGCCGAGCTGCACGAGCACCATGGCGCCGGCGCAGATGCCGCACGCGATCACGAGCAGCACGAGCTCGAGGTTGCGGGCGCGCGCGGGCTCCCGCAGCTTGATCGTGATCGCCTGCGTGAAGGACTGGGCGGTGGCGCTGCTCATCGCTTCGCCCCGGGAGACGGTGACGGCGACCCGGTCGAGGACGACGAGGGCGTCGGCGACGGCGAACTGCCGTCACCGCCGGTGCCGGCCTGGTCCTGTCCGGTCGCCGCGGCCTTGCGCAGTCGCTCGACGATCTCCCGCGCGTCGTCGAGCGACTGCGCGTTGATGGTCGAGCGGACGTTCTCGCGGGTGTAGTCCGGCAGTCCGGACACCGAGATGTCGGTGTCCTCGTACACGTCGGACAGGGCGATCGGACCGATCGACTGCTGGACGCCCTTGTAGATCGCGACCGAGCCGCGGTCGGTCCCGACGTAGTAGTGGTCCTGGATGATCCGCCAGCCGAGGAACACGGCACCGACGAGGACGGCGACCGCCACGACGAGCGCGATCGTCCACGAGACCCGGCGACGGATGCGCCGACGGCGGTCCTCGGCGATGAGTTCGGCGAAGAACTGGTCGGACTCCGGTTCGAAGTGCGAGTCCTCGGGGGCCGTCGTGACCTTGAGCGGGTGGAGCAGGATCGTGGGGAGGCGGATCGGCTTGCGTCCGGTCGACGCCTCGAAGGTGAGCGGGGCCGCGGCGGAGCCCACGGTCGTGGCCGCGTCGTCGTCGTCCTCGGGCTCGGTGTCCGTGACGTCCATGACGACGACGGTGACGTTGTCGGGCGCGCCGTGGTCGAGCGTCTCCTTCACGAGGCGCTGCGTGACCTGGTTCGCGTCCATGTTCGACGCGAGCGCGTGCCGGATGCGCTCTTCCGCCAGGTACGAGGACAGCCCGTCGGAGCAGAGCAGCCAGCGGTCGCCCGGCTGGATGTCCATGATCGCGGTGTCGACCTCCGGCGCGGCGTCGACGTCGCCGAGCACGCGCATGAGGACGGAGCGACGGGGGTGGACCGCGGCTTCCTCCGGGGTGATCCGGCCGCTGTCCACGAGACGCTGCACGAAGGTGTGGTCGGAGGTGATCTGCTGCAGCTCGCCGTCGCGGTGCCGGTAGATGCGCGAGTCGCCGATGTGCGCGATGGCGACCTGTTCGCCGACGCGGATCATCGCGGACACCGTCGTGCCCATGCCCGTGAGCTCCTGGTGCTCGAACACCGTCTCGGTGATGAGCTGGTTCGCGGCGATGAGCGCCGACTGCAGCGCGAACTCGGCGTCGTGCGCCGACGGGAACTCGCGGTCGACCTCCCTGATGCGCCGGATCGCGATCGCCGAGGCGACGTCGCCCCCGGCGTGCCCGCCCATGCCGTCGGCCACCGCGAACAGGTGCTGCCCGGCGTAGCCGGAGTCCTGGTTGTTCGCGCGGATGCGTCCGACGTGGGACACAGCGGCGCTCAGCGTGCGAGCGGTCATCCCGGGTTACCGCCGCAGCTCGAACGTCGTCGTCCCGATCGTGATCGGCGTCCGCTCGGCCACGGTCACGGGAGCGGTCACCTTCTGACCGTTGACGAACGTGCCGTTCGTGGACTCGAGGTCGGTGAGCACCCAGCCGTCGGCCCGGAGGTCGAGGCGGGCGTGGTTGGTGGACGTGTAGTCGTCCCGGATGACGACGTTGGACTCGCTCGAGCGGCCGATCGTGATCGGTCCGCCGCCGAGCGGCATCTCCATGCCCTCGCGCGATCCCTCGGTGATCACGAGGCGGGTCGCAGCCGGCGTGGCGGGCTGCTGCGCGCCTCCTGGCTGACCGATGAGGTCGGTGAAGGCCCCTGCGGACGCGGCGGCCGGAGCCGCTGCCGCGGGGACGACCGGGGTCGTCGGACCGGACGCACCGGCCTTCGGATCGGTGGGGATCGTGCGCACGCGCTGGCCGAACAGATCGCTCCGCAGGGCGAAGACGATCACGAACACGAACAGCCAGAGCACCGCGAGGAACGCGAAGCGCAGGACGAGCAGGGTCAGCCCTGTGGTCACCTGGCACCTCCGTCGTTCTCGGGTATCACCCGGAACACCATACGGGTACGACCGATCTCGATCGTGGAATCCGGCTCCACGATCGCCTGCTGGAAGCGCTCGCCGTTCAGCTTCGACCCGTTCGTCGATCCGAGGTCGTTGGCCTGGGCGTGCTTGCCGTCCCAGATGACCTCGACGTGCTTCCGGCTCGTCCCGGTGTCGGCGACGGTGATGTCGGCGTCCGTCCCGCGGCCGATCACGGTGCGCCCGCGCTGCAGCTTGTGCCGCTGTGAACCGATGTCGAGCACCGCGACCCACGCGACGTCGCGCTGCACGGTCGTCGAGTCGATCTGCAGGATCCCGGTGGAGAGCGTGCCGTCCTGCTGCAGGCGGATCGTGACCGGACCGGAGAAGGAGTAGTTCTGCGCGACGGCGTGCTGCTGCACCATCTGCGAGAGCTCGTCGACGAGCGGTCGACCGATGTCGTTCATCCGCGTGTAGTCCGGCGGCGCGAGTCGCACGGTGAACTCGTTCGGCACGAGGATGCGTTCGCGTGAGACGACGGCAGCCTTGGTGTCGAGCTCGCGGCGGAGTGCGCTCGAGATCTCGACGGGCTGCACGCCGGAGCGGAAGGTCTTCGCGAACGCGCCGTTCACGGCGCGCTCCAGCCCTCGCTCGAAGCTGTCCAACAGGCCCATGGGTCTCCAGTGTTCTCGGTCGTCGACCTCTGCATGGTAGTGGTTGGCGTCTGGCAGCGTCTGTGCGTGGTAGTGTTCTCGGGCTGGCGCGAGTGGCGGAATTGGTAGACGCGCACGGTTCAGGTCCGTGTGCTGGAAACGGCGTGGGGGTTCAAGTCCCCCCTCGCGCACCAGGCAACGGAGAAGGCCCCCGGAGTGATCCGGGGGCCTTCTCGTGTTCGTGGCGGCGTCAGTCCCGCGGGTGGTCGGGATCCGTCGGCCTGGAGGCGCGGCTCGGCTCGGCACCGTCGGCGCGCCGGAAGAAGGGGCGCGCGCTGGGCAGGAACAGCAGCACCGCGGCGACGACCGAGAGCAGGATCAGCGCGGTGGACAGGCCGCCGTCGCTGATGCTCAGGACCGCGCGGAGCGCGGCGATCGCGACGAGGACGATGCGGGCGACGGCCGATCCGCGGAGGACCAGGAACGTCGCGGCGGCCACCAGGGCCCAGACGACGAACGACAGCACGATCGCGAGGACGCCGCCGAACCCGGTCAGTCCCGACCCGGACACCGAGACGACGACGGTGGAGACGACGCCGACGACCAGCCAGACGGCCCAGAGGATCGTGGCGGTCCGGACGACCGGGGGTGGGGTCCGGCGTGATCGCCTGAGGTCGTCCGTCGTCGTCATGGTCGCCCCGTCCCCGCCGCTCCCTGGTGCGGCGTGACGATCGTACCGGCGGCCTCGGCGCCGGGGCGGGACGCTAGCGTGGCGGCGTGGACGACGCGCGCACGACCGACCCCCGACCCGGCACCTCCGTCCCGGACGCCCGCGGCCGCACCGGCCTCGACGCCGTCGGACGTGGTCTCGACCGCAACCCGGACGTGGTCGTCCGCGACGTCGAGGTCGTGTCCGACGGCTGGCACGTGCTCCGCCGCACCACGCTCGACGTCCGGCGCCGTGACGGTCGCTGGGACCGGCAGCAGCGCGAGACGTACGACAGGGGCAACGGTGCCGCCGTGCTGCCGCACGACCCCGAGCGCGACACCGTGCTGCTCACCCGCCAGTTCCGCTGGCCCGCGTACGTCAACGGGCACCCGGACGGGATGCTCGTCGAGGCGGCGGCGGGGCTCCTCGACGAGGACGACCCGGAGACGGCCGTGCGACGCGAGGCGACGGAGGAACTCGGGATCCGGCTCGGCGTCCTCACGAAGGCCTTCGACGCGTTCATGAGTCCGGGGTCCGTGACCGAGCGCGTGCACGGGTACGTCGGCGCCTACTCACCCGCCGACCTCGTCGACGCGGGCGGTGGGCTGGAGGACGAGGGCGAGGACATCGAGGTGCTCGAGGTCCCGCTGGACGAGGCGCTGGCGATGGTCGCGGACGGTCGGATCGCCGACGGGAAGACGATCATGCTCCTGCAGTGGGTGGCGCTGCGGCGCTGAGGGCTGCGTCGTCGAGCCCGACGGCGCGGGCGATGGTCGTACGGACGAGGCCCTCGCGCGCGGGTCGGTCGAGGTAGTCCACGAGGGCGTACCCGTTCGTGGCGTCCACGAGCGCGAACAGCAGGCGTCCGACCGCGTCCGGGTCGTCCGTGCGCATGACCCCGGCGCGCACGCCGTCGCGGACCACGCCGGTGGCGAGGGCCTGCCAGTCGTCCATGACCTCGCGGGCGGCGGTCGCGAGCGCCGCGTTCGTCCGGCCGAGGCTCCACGCGTCGGCCCACAGCGCGGCGACGTCGTCGCGGGCCGGGTCGGCGATGCACGCGAGCAGGGTCGCCAGTCGTCCGACCGGGTCGGCTCCCTCGTGCACGATCCGGGCGACCTCGGCCACCTCGGTGCTCGCGACGGTGCGGAAGGTGTCGCCGACGAGGTCCTCCATCGCCGGGCGGTAGTGCGCCACGAGGGACGGCGCCACACCGATGGCCGCGGCGACCCCGCGCAGGGTCACGGCGGCGAGGCCCTCGGCACGGGCGACGGCGACGGCTGCCTCGGCGATCTGGGCGTCCCGCTCGGCCGGGCTCAGGCGCCGGCGGGTCGGTGTGGTCGGCACGTCGCCAGCCTAGGCGCGGCTCACGCGCCCTCGACGACGAACGCCGCCCAGAGGTCGGCGCGGGTCGCGAACACCGACAGGTCCCGGTCGAGGAGCCGTCCGGCGTGCTCGACCCGGGCGCGTGCGGTGTGCCGGTGGATGCCGAGGGCCTGTGCGGTGCGGTCGTACTCGCAGTTCTGCTCGAGCCAGGCCCGCACGGTGCGGGTGAGCTCGGTCCCGGCCGTCCGGTCGTGGTCGACGAGCGGTGCGAGGAACGCGCGGGCCACGGCACCGGCGTCGACGTCCACGTGGGCGAGGTGGGCGAGCACCCCCTCGCGGGCGAGGTCGCCGAACTCGGTGGTGCCCGGGCGTCCCTGACGGCGTCGGTCGAGCGCCTGCACGGCCTCGGTCCGGGCGCGGCCGAAGTACCGGTAGGAGGCGCCGTCCGAGAGCCCGGCGTGCAGGTCGAAGCGGTCCACGAGCTCCTCGACGATCCCGGTGTCCTCGGCGCCGACGCACAGGAAGAGCTCGTCGTCCGTCGCGAAGAAGAGCTGCCCGGGGCGGTCCTGCACCCAGAGCTCGAGCAGGTCCACCACGGTGTCGAGGTCCTGGTCGGGGACGTCCACGGCGGCGATCCGGACGGGCTCCGGGGGCAACGGTCCCCACACCTCGCGCGAGGTCGAGTCCACCACGGCGGGGTCGCCCACCGACAGCATCGTCAGGAGTCCGGTGCGGAGGAGCCCTCGCGCACGGGCGAGCTCGCGGTTCTGCTGCAGTGCGAGACCGGCCAGCGCGATCACCGCGGTCACGACCTCGCGGCCGGCCCGGTCGAGCGTCCCGCCGTTCGCGATCGCGAGGACGCCGCTGAGGTGTCCGCCGCTGCCGAGCGTCTGCAGCGTGAACCCGGTGCGGTGCTCGGTCGTCACCGGCAGGCTCGCACGCGCACCGGCACGGAGCAGCCGGAGCGATTCGGCCCGGAGCACCTCGAGGTCCTCGGTCGTGACGCCCGCTGCCGGGTGTCCACGGTCGAGCCGCCCGGAGAGGTCGAACAGTCCGACCCACCCGTCGAGCTGCCGGGACAGCTCGGCGATGGTCGCCCCGAGGCCGTCCGGACGCATGGCGGCGAGCGAGATGGCGCGCTGCGCGGCGAGGGCCCAGGCGTTCCGGGCGTTGGCGTCACGGGCGACGGCGTCCGCGTTCGCCTGCGCGACGGCGATGAACGAGGTCGCGTACGGCACCTCGAAGAGCGCGAGCCCCTGCTCGGTGCAGGCGTCGACCAGCTGGGGCGGGGTGCCGGTGCGCACGACCTCGTCGCCGAACCCGAGCGCGACCACGCCCCGGCGCACCAGTCGGGCGACGTAGGCGTCGGCGACCTCAGCCGTGACCTCCGTGTCCACGCCGAACTGGGTGCCCGTGGTGAGCAGTCCCTGCCCGTCCGCGAGGAACGGCGTCGGGTCCTCGAGGTCCGAGCTGTGCAGCCAGGACAGTGGCGCGTCGAGGGCCGCGTCGGTCGCCGTGAGGAGCCGGAGCCGCAGGTCGGCGCGGTGCAGCAGGGAGCGCAGGGTCGCGGGCATGGGTGCACCCTATCCCTCGCGGCGATCGAGGTGGCCGTCGGTGTACACGATGGATAGCCCCGCCGTGGGCGGGTGGCTCCTACGATCGCCGCATGTCCTCCACCGCTGCACCCTCGACCAGCGCCGCCACGGGTGGCCCCTCGCTGCCGCAGGAACGGCGGCTCGTCACCGAGGTGCCGGGTCCCCGCTCCCGAGCGCTCCTCGAACGGAAGGCCGCCGCCGTCGCCTCCGGTGTCGGGGTCGCGGTGCCGATCGCGGTCGTCGCGGCCGGTGGCGGCGTGGTCGTCGACGCGGACGGCAACTCGCTCGTGGACCTCGGCTCCGGGATCGCCGTGACGAGCGTCGGCAACGCGCACCCCGGCGTCGTCGCCGCCGTGC
Source organism: Curtobacterium sp. AB451 (assembly GCF_050585845.1). NCBI lineage: Bacteria > Bacillati > Actinomycetota > Actinomycetes > Micrococcales > Microbacteriaceae > Curtobacterium > Curtobacterium sp. AB451. The sequence goes on along the minus strand of NZ_JBOBQG010000002.1, from coordinate 121,177 downwards.
AGGAGCAGGTCCAGGCGTTCACCCACACGTGCTTCACCATCGCCGCCTACGACGGGTACGTCGAGGTCGCCGAGGCGCTCAACCGGCTCACCCCCGGTGACCACGCCAAGAAGACCGCCCTGTTCAACTCCGGCGCCGAGGCGGTCGAGAACGCGGTGAAGATCGCTCGCAAGCACACCGGCAGGCAGGCGATCGTGGTGTTCGACCACGCCTACCACGGCCGGACGAACCTGACGATGGCGCTCACCGCGAAGAACCAGCCCTACAAGAACGGCTTCGGTCCGTTCGCCCCCGAGGTCTACCGCGTCCCGATGTCGTACCCGTTCCGCGACGGCGGGCTGTCCGGCGTCGAGGCCGCGAAGCGCGCGATCACGCAGATCGAGAAGCAGGTCGGCGCCGAGAACACCGCCGCGGTGCTCGTCGAGCCGATCCAGGGCGAGGGCGGCTTCGTCGTGCCGGCCCCCGGCTTCCTCGCCGCGCTGTCGGAGTGGACCACCGCGAACGGCGTCGTGTTCATCGCCGACGAGGTGCAGACCGGCTTCGCCCGCACCGGCGCGATGTTCGCGAGCGAGCACGAGGGCATCGTCCCCGACGTCGTGACGACCGCGAAGGGCATGGCCGGCGGGATGCCGCTGTCCGCCGTCACCGGCCGTGCGGAGATCATGGACTCCGCCCACGTCGGCGGGCTCGGCGGCACCTACGGCGGCAACCCGGTCGCGTGCGCCGCAGCGCTCGCCGCGATCCACGCCTTCGAGCACGACGGGCTGGTCGAGCGCGCGGCGGCGATCGGCGACGTGCTGCTCGGACGGCTCCGCGCCGCACAGTCGACCGACCCCCGCATCGGCGACGTCCGTGGCCGCGGTGCCATGGTCGCGATCGAGCTCGTCGACCCGGCCACCGGCGAACCCGACGCCGCGCTCACCGGCCGTGTGGTCAAGTACGCGTACGAGCACGGCGTGATCGTGCTCACCGCGGGGACGTACGGCAACGTCCTCCGCTTCCTCCCCCCGCTCGCGATCGACGACGCCCTCCTCGGCGAAGGCCTGGACGTCGTCCTGGAAGGACTCGCCGCAGCATGACCGACACCCAGACCGACCACAGCACCCACACCGACCGCAGCGCGGCCGTCCGCACCGACGCCGAACGCGAGCTCCTCGCGACGGTTCCCACGGGCCTCCTGATCGACGGCACCTGGCGAGCGGCGTCCGACGGTGCGACGTTCCCGGTGGTCGACCCGTCGACCGGCGAGACGCTCCTCGAGATCGCCGATGCAACCCCCGAGGACGGTGTCGCCGCCCTGGACGCCGCCGAAGCGGCCAAGCGCGGCTGGGCGACGACCCCGCCGCGCCAGCGTGCCGAGGTCCTCCGCCGCGCCTTCGACCTGCTCCAGGAACGTCGTGCCGACTTCGCTCTCCTCATGACCCTGGAGATGGGCAAGCCCCTCGCCGAGGCGAACGGCGAGGTCACCTACGGCGGCGAGTTCCTCCGCTGGTTCTCCGAGGAGGCCGTCCGCATCGGCGGCTCCTACGGCACGAACCCCGAGGGCACCGGCCGCGCGATCGTCAGCCACAAGCCGGTCGGTCCGGCGTTCCTCATCACCCCCTGGAACTTCCCGCTCGCGATGGCCACCCGCAAGGTCGCCCCCGCGCTCGCCGCCGGGTGCACGGTCGTCGTGAAGCCCGCCGAGCTCACCCCGCTCACCACCCTGCTGTTCGCCGACCTGCTGCTCGAGGCCGGTGTGCCGGCCGGGGTCGTCAACGTCGTGGCGACCACCCACGCCGGTGCGCTCTCCGAGCCGATCATCGCCGACCCCAGACTCCGGAAGCTGTCCTTCACCGGGTCGACGCCGGTTGGCCGGACCCTCCTCGCGCAGGCGGCGCAGAACGTGCTCCGGACGAGCATGGAACTCGGCGGCAACGCCCCGTTCCTCGTGTTCGCCGACGCGGACCTCGACCTCGCCGTCGACGGTGCGCTCGCCGCGAAGTTCCGGAACACCGGGCAGGCGTGCACCGCGGCCAACCGGTTCCTCGTGCACGAGGACATCGCCGAGGAGTTCGCCCGGCGGCTCACGGCACGCGTCGAGGCCATGGCCGTCGGTCGCGGCACCGAGGAGGGCGTCGCCATCGGACCGCTCATCGACGAGCGCGCCGTCGACAAGGCGCACCGGCTCGTCACCGACGCGCTCGACCGCGGCGCCAGCCTCCGGACCGGTGGCCACCCCGTCGACGGCCCCGGCACGTTCTACGCGCCGACCGTCGTCACCGACGTGCAGCCCGGCAGCGACCTGCTCCACGACGAGATCTTCGGACCCGTCCTCGCGATCCGCACGTTCTCGACCGAGGACGAGGCGATCGACGCGGCGAACGACACCGAGTACGGCCTCGTCGGCTACGCCTTCACCGAGGACCCGGCCCGCGGGCAGCGGCTCATGGAGCAGCTCGAGACGGGCATGCTGGGGCTCAACACCGGCGTCGTCTCGAACGCGTCGGCGCCGTTCGGCGGGGTGAAGCAGTCCGGCCTCGGCCGCGAGGGCGGCGGCGAGGGCATCGCCGAGTACCTCGAGACCATGTACACGCTGACGCCCGACCCGTTCGGGCGCACGAAGGGAGCGCAGCGATGACCATCGAGAAGGACGTCGTCGTCATCGGCGCCGGGGTCACCGGCCTCATCGCCGCGAACCGGCTCGTCGCCGAGGGGAAGACCGTGGCGGTGCTCGAGGCCCGCGACCGCGTCGGCGGCCGCACGTGGACGAACGACATCGAGGGCGTCACCCTCGAGATCGGCGGCCAGTGGGTGTCCCCGGACCAGACCGCGCTCCTCGAGACCCTCGACGAGCTCGGACTCGACACCTACGACCGCTACCGCGAGGGCTCCAGCGTCTACGTCGACGAGCACGGCACCCGCACCGAGTACACCGGCGACATCTTCCCGCTGCCCGAGGCCACCGCCGTCGAGATCGAGCGGCTCGTGGCCGTCGTCGACGGGTACGTCGCGAAGGTCGATCCCGACCGTCCGTGGGAGACCCCGGACGCCGCGGCGCTCGACGAGGTCTCCTTCCGCGAGTGGCTCCGCCGGCTGAGCGACGACCGGGTCGCGACCGAGAACGTCGAGCTGTTCATCGCCGGCGCCATGCTGACGAAGCCCGCGCACACGTTCTCGGCGCTGCAGGCGCTGCTCATGGCGGCCTCCGCGGGGAGCTTCTCGAACCTCGTCGACGCCGACTTCATCCTCGACAAGCGCGTCGTCGGCGGGATGCAGCAGGTCTCCGAGCGGCTCGCCGAGCGGCTCGGCGCCGACGTCCACCTGAACGCCCCGGTCCGCACGCTGCGCTGGGACGACGAGGGGGTCGTCGCGCTCGCCGACGGCGGCATCGAGGTCCGTGCCCGCCAGGCGCTCGTGGCCGTCCCACCGCCCCTGTACTCGCGCATCTCCTACGAGCCGCCGCTGCCCCGACGGCAGCACCAGCTCCACCAGCACCTGTCGATGGGCTTCGTCATCAAGGTGCACGCCGTCTACGACCGGCCGTTCTGGCGGGGCGCCGGGCTGTCCGGGACCGCGTTCAGCCCGTACGAGCTCGTGCACGAGGCGTACGACAACTCCATGCACGGCTCGGAGCAGGGAACGCTCGTCGGGTTCGTCTCCGACCAGCACGCCGACGACGTCTTCGCGCTGTCGACGGCGGACCGCAAGGCCCGGGTGCTCGACTCCCTCGCGCACTACTACGGCGACGAGGCACGTCGTCCGGTCGTCTACTACGAGAGCGACTGGGGCACCGAGGAGTGGACCCGTGGCGCGTACGCGGCGAGCTTCGACCTCGGTGGACTCGTCCGCTACGGCGCCGACCAGCGCGCGGCGGTCGGACCGATCCGCTTCGCGTCGAGCGACCTCGCCGGACACGGGTACCAGCACGTGGACGGGGCGGTGCGGATGGGCCGCGAAGCGGCGGCCGAGATCCTCGCGGCCCTGCCGCAGCCGGCGGTGCAGTAGACCCACGGCGAGACGGACGGGAGGCGCGGTGCCAGCCCGCATCGTCCCTCCCGTCACGGCCGTCGTGCCGCTGGCGCGTCACGACGGAACCGGCGGGTGGGGCCCTCCTCCCGTCCGTCATCGGTGTGGGTCCGCTCGGTACGGTCGTCCCATGGGAGACCAGCACGACGAGGCCGTGGCGATCCGCCCGGCGACCGCCGACGACGCCGAGGGGATCGCGCGCGTGCACACCACGTCGTGGCGCGAGACCTACAGCCGGTTCGTGGACGATCCGGACAGCAGCCCGTGGTTCGACCTGGGACGGCGACTCGAGATGTGGCGCGGGAACCTCGCCCAGGGGGCGTTCGACGCCGTCGTCGCCGAGGACGCCACGGGGATCGTCGGCTTCGCCGCGGTCCAGCCGACGTCGGAACCCGACGCCGTGCGGCCGGAGGAGCTCACCATGCTCTACGTGCTCGAGCGTGCCCACGGGGGCGGAGCCGGTCAGGGCCTCCTCGACGCCGTGCTCGGTGCGCGTCCGGCATCGCTGTGGGTCGCCGAGGACAACCCGCGGGCGCGCGCCTTCTACCGACGGAACGGCTTCGTCGCCGACGGCGCGACGTCGAGCTTCGGCCCGATCGACACGACGGTGCGGCTCGTCCGCTGAGCGCCCCGCCGCTGGACGGACACCGGACGCAGCGCGCGTACGGTCCGGGACATGACGGACACCAGCGGAACCAGCGACCCCACCGATGCCGAGCGGCAGTACACCGAGGACCTGGCGGACGGCTCGCCCTCGGGCGATGCCACGACGGACCCGGAGCAGGACAGCGACCACGACTCCGGCGGCGAGCCCGCAGACCCCGAGTAGCGCGGTCTGGTCCGCGCCCTCGTCAGTCGGCGGCGCGGATGGGTTCGCCGGTGTCAGGATCCCAACCGACGACCCGGGGCTGCGGGACCTTCGGTGCACGGCGTGGTCGCGGCGGGAAGTACCCGCGAGCAGCGGGCAGGTACGGCACGAGCGCGGCGACGGCGCCCAGTGCGCCGTTCACGGTGGCGAGTCCGTACGGCGGCAGGAGCGCGCCGATGGCTCCGACCACACCGAGCACGGCCATCCAGAACCGCGCGCGTCCGGAGCCACGACCGACGCGGAGTGCACCGAACACGAACCAGGCGAGGAGCGCCAGCCCGACGACGAACGGCACCAGGGTCCAGGGGCCACCGGACGACACCGTCCCGGGCAGGTCCACGAGCCGTGCGACCAGGTCGCACGCGAACAGCACGAGCCAGAGCACGACGGCAGCGGTCACGAGGACGGGGCGGGAAGTCGGGGAACCGGTGGTCACGTGGTGATCCTAGAGCTGGAGTTGCGCTGCGCACCACGGAGTGGTTCCGCTGGTCGGGCGGCCGGACCTCAGACTTCGACGAGCCGCTCGGCCGCCGCACGCGCGGCCGCCGCCCAGGGCCTGGACGGGTCGGCCTGCGCGCTCGCCATCGCGCCGTCGTAGAGCAGGCAGAGCTGCAGTGCCGTGCCGTCGGGGTCCGCCGTGCCGGCATCGGTGAGCAGCGACGTGAAGAGGGTCCGGACCCACGCACGGTGCTCGAGTGTCACGTCGTGCGTCGGGTGCCCGGCGCCGTACTCCGCCTCGACGTTGATGAACGGGCAGCCGCGGTACCCCGGCGCTTCGAACCACTCCCCGAGCAGGTCGAACACCGCCAGGACGTGGTCGCGCGGCGTGCTGCCACGCTCGGGGAGCTCGACCGCGACGTGCTCCTGCCACGACCGGCTCCGACCCTGGAGGTAGCCGAGCACGAGGTCGTCCTTCGTCCGGAAGTGCGTGTAGAGGCTCGCCTTCGAGATGTCCGCCTCGGCAGCGACCTGGTCGACCCCGACCGCGTGGATCCCCTGCTCGTAGAAGAGCCGGTCGGCGGTGGCGACCGCACGCTCGTACGCGGGGCGGCGGCGCGTGCGGCCGGTCGTGGTGTCGGACATGGTTTGACTTTACTGCACTGATCTGTACAGTTACCAGCACCGTAACCAAACCGATCTGTTCAGTTAGGACATCGACCATGACCACCACCGCCCTCGTCACCGGATCCACCAGCGGCATCGGCCGCGCCACCGCCGAACGCCTCGCCGCCCAGGGGATGCACGTCGTCGTCTCCGGCCGGAACGCCGAGCGGGGTGACGAGGTCGTGCGGGGGATCCGGGCTGCCGGCGGCGCGGCCGACTTCGTCCGAGCGGACCTGCGCGACGCCACCAGCGCGAAGGAGCTCGCCGAGGCGGCCCTCGCGATCGGTGACGGGCGGGTCGACGTGCTCGTCAACAGCGCGGGCATCTTCCCCTTCGGTGCCACGGCTGACACCACCTCGGACGGTTTCGACGAGGTGTACGACATCAACGTGAAGGCGCCCTACTTCCTGGTCGCCGCCCTGGCGCCGGGGATGGCCGAGCGAGGCGCGGGCGCGATCGTGAACGTCACGACGATGGTCGCGGAGTTCGGTGCGGCGGGCATGGGCCTGTACGGCTCGACGAAGGCCGCGCTCGTCCTGCTGACGAAGTCGTGGGCGGCCGAGTTCGGCCCCGCCGGTGTCCGCGTGAACGCCGTGAGCCCCGGCCCGACCCGGACCGAGGGCACGGCGGCGATGGGGGAGAGCCTCGATCAGCTCGCCGCGGCCGGTCCCGCCGGCCGTCCGGGCACCGCCGGCGAGATCGCCGAGGCGATCGTGTTCCTCGCGACGGATGCAGCGTCCTTCGTGCACGGCGCGGTCCTGCCGGTGGACGGTGGCCGGATCGCGGTCTGACGCGACCCGCTGACGGACGGGAGGCGCGGTTCCAGCTGGTACCGCGCCTCCCGTCCTGCACGCAGCCGCGTCACGGATCGCCCGCGGCCCGCCCGTCGGGGTACGTCGGGACGCCGGGGTCACAGTTGCCGTTCTGTAGAAGGACGACATGACCACTTCCTCCCGCACGCCGCTCGGCGTGACGCTCGTCGACGGCGGCGCGAACGTCGCGCTCTTCTCCAGCAGCGCCGAGCGCGTCGAGTTCTGCCGGTTCGACGAGGACGGCACCGAGCACCGCACCGAACTCCGTCACCGCACGGGCTACACCTTCCACGACGTCGTCCCGGACGTCACCGTCGGCACCCGTTACGGCTTCCGCGTGCACGGTGCCTGGGACCCGGCGAAGGGCCTCCGCCACAACCCGGCGAAGCTCCTGCTCGACCCGTACGCCACCGCCGTCGACGGCACCTACGAGTGGGGCCAGGCGCTCTTCGGTCACGACATGGACGACCCGGAGCGGATCGACGAGACCGACTCGGCCCCCGCGATGCCGAAGTCCGTGGTCGCCGACCGCGACTTCGACTGGGGCGACGACACGCGACCCGGCACGACGCTGGCCGACACGGTCTTCTACGAGGTCCACGTCAAGGGCTTCACGAAGCAGCACCCGGACGTGCCCGAGGAGATCCGCGGCACCTACGCCGGACTCGCGCACCCGGCGGCGATCCAGCACCTGACGGACCTCGGCATCACCGCGGTCGAGCTCCTCCCGACGCACCAGTTCGTGCAGGACTCCACGCTCGAGGACAAGGGCCTGCGGAACTACTGGGGCTACAACAGCATCGGGTTCTTCGCGCCGCACGACGAGTACTCGTCCTCGGGCACCGCGGGGCAGCAGGTCGCCGAGTTCAAGGCGATGGTCAAGGCCCTGCACGCCGCGGGCCTCGAGGTCATCATGGACGTCGTCTACAACCACACCGCCGAGGGCAACCACATGGGCCCGACGCTGTCGTTCAAGGGCATCGACAACGAGTCGTACTACCGGCTGGTCGAGGGTGACGAGGCGAACTACTTCGACACGACCGGCACCGGCAACAGCCTGAACGTGTCGCACCCGGCGGCGCTCGGGCTCATCACCGACTCGCTCCGCTACTGGGTCGAGGAGATGCACGTCGACGGCTTCCGCTTCGACCTCGCCACGACGCTGACCCGCCAGGACGGCGAGGCGGAGAAGCACTCGGCGTTCCTCGACATCATCCACCAGGACCCGGTGCTCCGTGAGGTGAAGATGATCGCCGAGCCGTGGGACACCGCGGGCTACCAGGTCGGTGGCTTCCCGGCCGACTGGTCGGAGTGGAACGGCAAGTACCGCGACGACCTGCGCGCGTTCTGGCGCGGCGACGCGGGCACCCTGGGCGACGCCGTCCAGCGGGTCCTCGGCAGCCCGGACGTCTACGAGGGCTCCCGGCGATCCCCGCTGTGCTCGGTCGACTTCGTGACCGCCCACGACGGTTTCACGCTCGCCGACCTCACGATGTACGCCGAGAAGCACAACGAGGCCAACGGCGAGGACAACAACGACGGGGAGAGCGACAACACGTCGTTCAACGGTGGCGTCGAGGGACCGACCGACGACGGCGTGGTGAACGACTACCGCGACCGGCAGCGTCGGAACTTCCTCGGCACGCTGCTGCTCTCGGCCGGCGTGCCGATGATCCTCGGTGGCGACGAGATCGCCCGGTCGCAGGGCGGCAACAACAACGCCTACTGCCAGGACGACGAGATCTCGTGGTTCGACTGGGCGGCGGCCGACCGGGACCTGCTCGCCTTCTCGACGGCGGCGATCGCGTTCCGACGCGACCACCCGTCGCTCCGTCCCGAGTGGTACCGCACGGCACCGGGTGACTCCGACTCGACGGTCGACGTCCTCCGCGCCGACGCGCGGGGGTTCGAGGACGCCGACTGGGCGGACGGCGGCAACCGCGCGGTCATGCTCGTGCTGCGGCACGGTGAGGACACGGTGGCGGTGTTGCTGAACGCGTCGGAGACCACCGTCGAGTTCACCCTGCCGGAGAAGCCGGGCGGTGGGCGCTGGTCCCTCGGGCTGTCGAGCGACCCGGACCAGGCGGTCGGTGACGACGCCACGACGGTGCTGCTCCGCGACGCGTCGTTCACGGCGTTGGTCTGATCGCTCGCGCGACCATCTGACGGACGGGAGCGCGCCCCGCTCAGCGGCAACGCGAAGCGTTGCGCGGGGCGCGCCGACCGAGCCTGCGAGGGAGGAGTGCCGGCTGGCACCGCGCCTCCCGTCCATCGTCGACTCGAGGCCGGTTTCACTGCTCCGGCAGGTACTCGTGCCGGAAATCGGGCACCACTTCCGCGATGTGGTCGTAGTCGTGGTCCGCAGTCAGCACGATGGCCTCGTTCGCGATCGCGTAGGCGGCGATCAGCACATCCACTGCTCCTGCACCTCGGACGTACCCTCCGTTCCACAGCGCAGCCTGGAGGTCCAGCACGTCGACCTCGCTCGGATGTTCCTCAGCAGGGAAGAACACCTCCATGTCGCGCCGGAACGCTGCATGCTCGTCGGCATCGCGCGCGGAGAAGCAGTACTCGAGCACCTGTGGTGGGCAGGTGAGGATGAGGTCTTGCGTCGACACCACGCGGAGTCGCGCCGCGATGGCCGGTCTGCGTGCGGCCTTCCACCACACAGAGTTGTCGACGATGTAGGCGCTCACGCCTCGTCCGAGGGGACTCCCGGCGCGGCGTAGTGCACGACGGGAGCTTCCGTCTGCTCCTCTGTGAAGGTCCGGCCGATGACCCGCTCGACAGCGGCAGGCTGTCGTCGGACAGCGATGAGCGTCTGGAGTGCGCGGTTCACGACATCGCGGTTCGTGCGCGCACCCGTGAGTTCCTTGGCGGTGTCGAGCACTGCCTGGTCGAGATCGATCGTCGTGACGGTCATCGTGTCCTCCGCTCTTCGTCCCTGGAGATGTGACTATACACCCGCTTATATAAGAGCGGCCACAGCGGACCTGTTTGCCGCCCCCGGCGCTCCCGGGTCGTCGTCAGCCGCCGATGCGGATCAGCTTCTTGTTGACGAACTCGTCGGCCCCGAGCGGGCCGAGCTCGCGACCGAAACCGCTCGCCTTGACCCCGCCGAAGGGGAGCTCCGGGCTGTCCGCGCCGACGATGTTCACGTAGACCATCCCCGCCTCGATGCGATCGGCCACGCGCAGCGCCTGCTGCGCATCGGTGGTGAACAGGTACGAGCCGAGGCCGTACGGGGTGTCGTTCGCGATCGTGATGGCGGCGTCCTCGTCCTCGACCCGGTACACGGCGGCGACGGGGCCGAAGAACTCCTCGCGGTAGGCGTCGTTGTCCGGCGTGACCCCGGTGAGCACGGTGGGGGTGAAGGCGTTGCCCTGTCGCTCACCACCGGTCACGACCGTCGCGCCCTGCTCGCGCGCGCTGTCGAGCTGCGCGGCGAGTCGGTCGGCGGCTGCCGGCGAGGACAGCGGACCGAGCTCGGCGCCGGGCGTGGTCGGGTCGGTGGGGGCGACCGCGGCCATCGCGGCGGTGAACTTCGCCAGGAAGTCGTCGTACAGGTGGTCGGCGACCAGGAAGCGCTTCGCGGCGTTGCAGACCTGACCGTTGCCCTCGAGGCGGGTGGCGACGGCGGACTCGACCACGGCGTCGAGGTCGTCGGTCGAGAGCAGGATGAACGGGTCCGACCCACCGAGCTCCAGCACGACCTTGGTGAGGTTGCGGCCGGCGATCTCGGCGACCGCGGCTCCGGCGCGGGCGGATCCGGTCAGCGAGACGCCCTGCACGCGCGGGTCGGCGATGACGTCGGCGACCTGGTCGTTCGTCGCGAAGACGTTGGTGTACGCGCCGACGGGGAAGCCGGCGTCGTGGAAGATCGCCTCGATCGCCAGGGCGGACTCGGGACACTGCGGGGCGTGCTTCAGCAGCACGGTGTTGCCGATGACGAGGTTCGGGCCGGCGAACCGGGCGATCTGGTACGCGGGGAAGTTCCACGGCATGATGCCGAGCAGGACACCGATCGAGGACTTCCGGATGAACGCGCTGCCCTCGCTGCCGTCCGCCAGCACGATCGGCTGGTCGGCGAGGAACTCCTCGGCGTGGTCGGCGTAGTAGTCGTAGATGTCGGCGCAGAAGTCGACCTCGCCCACGGCCTGGTCGATCGGCTTCGCCATCTCGCGGACGATCGTCGCGGCGAGGTCGTCCCGACGCTCCCGGTACAGCTCGGCGACGCGGTGCAGCAGTGCGGCGCGGTCGGCGACGGTGCTCGTGCGGGACCACCCGGCGTGCGTCTGGTCGGCGGTGTCGACGGCCCGACGGAGTTCGTCGTCGGTGATGGTCGGGAACGTGGCGAGGGTGTCGCCGGTGGCCGGGTCGGTGACCGCGTAGACGGTGGCCGTGTCGTTCATCGTGTCTCCTGTGTGGTTCGGGCCGGGCGGTGGTTCAGACCTGGTCGGTCAGCTGCTTGTTGACGCCGGTGACGGGTTGGTTCTCGTCGAACCCCTTCGGCTGGATCCGGAACCCCTTCGTGATCACCAGCAGGTACACGAAGCCGATCGCGGCCCAGACGCCGCCGGCGATGAGGGCGTCGGCGTGCAGCTGAGACCAGAGAACACCGGTCAGCAGCATCGCGACGCCGGGCAGGACGATGAAGGAGAAGCGGTCGCGGGCGGTGCGACGCCGGCCCTGGCGCCAGGCGAAGTGCACGATCACCGTCAGGTTGACGAAGGTGAAGGCGATGAGCGCACCGAAGTTGATGTAGGCCGAGACGGTGTCGAGCGAGAACGTCATCGCCAGGAGCGTGACCGCCTCGACGATCACGACGTTCGGGATGGGCGTCCGGGTGCGCGGGCTGACGTAGCCGAAGACCTTCTTCGGCAGGACGTTGTTGCGGCCCATCACGAGCAGCATGCGGGCGACGCTCGCGTGGGACGCCAGTCCGGAGGCGAGGGCGGCGACGAACCCGGCGGAGACGAGGACGGCCTGGAACACCTTGCCGCCGACGAGCAGCCCGATCTGGGGCAGCGGGTCGTCGGTGAACTCGCCGAACGGGGCGTTGGTCGGGAAGCGGAGCTGGGCGAAGTACGCCGAGACGAGGAAGATCAGGCCGCCGATGAGGACGGTCAGCAGGATCGCCTTCGGCATGATGCGGATGCTCTTCGCCTCCTCCGTGTACATCGTCACCGCGTCGAAGCCGATGAACGAGAAGCACACGACCGTCGCCCCGGTGAGGAGGGCCGACATCGTCACGCCGTCGTGGACGAACGGCTCGGCGCTGACCACGGTGCCGGCTCCGGCGCCCTCGACGAGTTCGATCACGGCGAAGACGACGAACGCGATCATCGCCAGGATCGCGCCGATGAGCAGCACCATGTTGAGGTTCGAGGTGCCCCGCATCGACAGGCAGATCACCGTCGTCACGAACAGCGTGTAGACGACGACGGTGACCCAGGCGGGCAGCGCGGGGAAGACCTGCTCGAGGTAGAGGCGGATGATCAGCGCGTTGACCATCGGGAGCAGCAGGTAGTCCAGCAGCGACGCCCAGCCGACCATGAAGCCCGCGTTCGGGTGGATCGACTCCCGCACGTAGGTGTACGCCGACCCCGCCGCCGGGTACACGCGGACCATCTTCCCGTAGCTGATCGCCGTCAGCAGCATGATCACGAGCGCGATGAGGTACGCGCTCGGCACGGCACCGTCCGTCTCGCCGGACACGATGCCGAAGGTGTCGAACACCACGGTCGGGGTCATGTACCCGAGCCCGAGGCCGACGATCGCCCACAGCCCGAGACTCCGCTTCAGCGACCCGCCGCGCGCTGGCCGGGGCGGGGCGGAGACGATCGTGGGTGACGCCATGGGGGAGTTCCCTCCTGCTCGCGGCCGGAGCCGCGGGGGCCGGGGTCCGTGCGACGGTGCACGGACCGGGTCGGGTGGACCGGTCCGCTGACGATACCGACGCGGTGCCGTGCGCCGGACCCGCCACCGAGTACACCCGTCACCACGCTGCTGTACGCGGTGTCGCTTGCCGTCGCGGGCGTCGGTTCCCTCGCGGCGCGCACCCTGGGACCGGCCGGGAAGACGCTCAGCCAGCGGCCCGGAACCGCCGGGTCCCTCCCGGCGCGACTCCCTACGATCGGCTCCGCGCGACCGGCACCGGGCCGGACGCGAGCCGGACGAGGACGACCGATGACACCGACACCAGGGACCCGCTCCCGCTCGACGGGACTGCTCGCCGCCGGCCTGGTGGTCGGCCTCGCGCTCGGTGCCGCCGGCGGCTGGGGAGCCGCGCACCGGGCCAGCGCCGCACCCGCCGGGCGAGCCGTGGCGGCGGAGCCGACCCGCGCCTCCACGGCCCACGCGACGAGCGTGCCGACCGTGCGTCCCGCCACGCTCGCACCGACCGCCGCGGCCACCGGCGGGATCCCCGCCGCCGAGGCACCGGGCACCACGCCGCAGCCGTCGAGCCTCGACCTCGCGACGACGTGGACGGCGCCCACCGACCTGCCCGTGACGGGGCGACTGCTCCGCGTGACGATCCCGGCCACGCGGTCGCACTTCGCCGCCCGGCAGGCACTGCTCTACCTGCCGCCGGCCGCACTCACGGCCGACCCACCGGCGCTCCCCGTCGACGTGCTGCTGTCCGGGCAGTCCCGCGGAGCCGGTCCCGACGACGTGCAGACCGGTGGGCAGATCGAGCGGACCATGGACGCCCTCGCCACGCTGGACCGCGGCCTCGCACCCGTCGTCGTCGTCCCCGACCAGCTCGGCCCGCAGTCGGCGAACCCGATGTGCGTCGACGGGAAGCTCGGCAACAGTCGGACCTACCTCACCCAGGACGTGCCGGCGTGGGTGACGAGCCACCTCCGCGTGCAGACCGCCGCGTCGGCGTGGACCATCGGCGGGTTCTCGCAGGGCGGCACCTGCGCGATCCAGCTCGGGGCCGGCGACCCCGCGCGGTTCGGCAACCTCATCGACGTCTCGGGCGAGGACGGGCCGTCGCTCGGCAGTGTGACGAAGACGATCACCGAGGGCTTCGCCGGGAACCGGGCGGCGTGGGCGGCCGCGCAGCCGGCGGCGCTGCTGCGGGCCGGTGCGCCGTTCCGGGACTCGAACGCGTTCTTCGCCGCCGGGGCCCTCGACACCACCTACGGTCCGGTCATGCCGGCGATGGCCGAGCGCGCCCGGGCCGCGGGCATGCACGTCGCCACCTGGGTGGTGCCGGGTGGCCGGCACAGCTGGGTGACGGCACGGGCGGCGCTCGCCGCGGGGCTGGACTGGCTGCAGCCGCGGGTCGGGCTCGGGGCGCCTACGGCCTGACGTCTCCTGCGCCGCGGGCGCTCACCGGATCCGCTTCCTGAGCAGCATGTCCGCCCGCGCTCGTCCCAGGTCGGTCTGCAACGGGTCGAGCGCCTCGGTGAGCGTGTCGAGCACCCCCAGCGCACGTGCTGTCCGCAGAACGACGTGGAACCCGACCGACGGGTCGCCGTGTTCGAGCTTCCTGAGCGTGGCCCGCGTGATGTCGGCGCGATCGGCGACCTGCTCGGCCGTCAGGCCGAGGATCTTCCGCCACCCCGCGAGGTCCGATCCGATCGCTCGCGCGGAACGCGTGATGGCTGCCGGGAAGGGTTGTGCGAGTCGCGGATCCTGCTCACTCATGGTCACTGCAGTACGCATTACGGTGCGTAATGGCTACTGAAGTGATCTTTACTGCATCGCCGGCTGCTGCTGCGTGATGCAGTGCAGCCCGCCGCCCCGGGCGAACACCTCGCGGGCATCGACCGCACGCACCTCGCGCCCCGGGTACACGTCCGCGAGGATCCCCCGCGCCCGGTCGTCCGCCACCGGATCGCCGAACGCGCACGCGATCACGGCACCGTTCACCACGACGTGGTTGACGTAGTTCCAGTCGACCGGGCCGCCCGCGTCGGTGAGCGTGCTCGGCGCCGGTAGTTCGACGATCGTGGCGTCGGTCGCCTCCTCGAGCGCCCGACGGACCATCGGCATCACGAGGTGGTCCGGGTGGCCGGCGTCCGGCTGGGCGTGCAGCAGCACGGTGTCCATCCCTGCGCCAGCGAAGGTCGCCACCATGTCGACGTGCCCGCGGGTGCCGAACCCGTCGTAGTCGCGGGTCAGGCCGCGCGGGAGCCAGACCACCTCGGTCGCACCGATCGTCCGCGCCAGCTCGTGCTCCACCCGCGCGCGGTCGGCGTACGGGTTCCGACGGGGATCGAGCTGGACCGTCTCGGTGACGAGGACCCGCCCCGTACCGTCGACGTGGATCGCCCCGCCCTCGTTGACGAGCAGCGAGGGGATCCGTTCCGCGCCGGCCGCCGCGGCCACCGTGGCAGCGACCTCGGCGTCGCGCGTCCACGTCGACCACGGGTTGGCACCCCACCCGTTGAACACCCAGTCGACGGCGCCGAGCGCACCGGTCACGTCGTCGAGCACGAAGGTCGGGCCGATGTCCCGCATCCAGAAGTCGTCGAGGGGCGTCTCGAGCACGTCGATGCCGCCCGACAGCAGCCGGCGGGCGTCGTCGCGCGCGACCGGGTCGACGACCACGGTGACCGCCTGGTGTTCGGCGATCGCGTTCGCGGTCGCCGCCCAGACGCGACGAGCCGCCTCGGCGCTCGCCGGGTCGTCGCCGAGGGTGAGCCCGGGGCGTGGGAACGCCATCCAGGTGCGGTCCTGCGGCGCGGTCTCGGGAGGCATGGCCCACGTCATGCGCGCACCTCGCGTCCGGCGTCGGTCGCCGCCACCGCGATGGCCGCGTCGACCGCGTCGCGTGCGCCGAAGGCGTGGCGCTCCTCGTCGACGGGGTCGACGAGCGTGCCGTACAGGTCGGGTCGCCGGGTGACGTAGAAGGGGAAGAGCCGGAGCCACTCGGTGCGGGCCTCGAGGTCGAGGTCGGCGACGAGCACGACACTCGCGTCCCGGGGTGCCTCGACGAGCACGCGGCCGAACGGGTCGGAGATGAACGAGGACCCGTAGAAGGTGATGTCGCCCTCGTCGCCCCACCGGTTCGGCACGACCATGAACTGCCCGGCGGTGATCCCGTTCGCCACGATCACCTGTCGCCAGATCGGCGCGGTGTCGAAGTCGGGGAACGTCGGCTCGGAGCCGATGGCGGTCGGGTACGCCAGGACCTCGCTGCCGGCGAGGCCGTACGACCGGGCGACCTCGGGGAACCACTCGTCCCAGCAGGTCGGCAGCCCCACTCGGGCACCGAGTCCGGTCGGTTCGTACACGGGGAAGGCATCGGCGTCGGCGCCCGGGCGGAAGTAGGTGTCCTCGTAGTACCCGGCGCTGATCGGGATGTGGGTCTTGCGCGTCCGACCGACGAGCGTGGCGTCCGGGGCCACGAGGACGGCCGTGTTGTAGCCGCGGGGGTCCTCGGGGTGGTCGTCGGCGTCGGGCCGTTCGTACAGGGACGCGTGCACGAACACCCCGTGCTGCGTCGCCCGGTCCCGGGCGAACGCGACGGTCGGGCCGTCCTCCAGCGACTCGGCCGTGTCCTTCGGTGTCCCGCTGGCCGGGGTGTCGCCCGGGTACCGCGAGAGCGTGAGCTCGGGGAGGAACACCGCGGTGGCGCCGTTCGCGGCCGCGGTGGCGATGCCGTCAGCGAGCTGTGCACGGTGCGCCGTCGGGTCGTCGAGCCAGCGCGACTGGACGAGGGCGACGCGCACCCGGCGTCGGGGGCGGCCCGTGTCCTCGTGCAGGGGAGACGGCTGCGGTGTGCCGGTGATGACGTCCATGTCGCCATTGTTGATCGTGCGATCAACGAGCGCAAGCCCCACGGTGTTCTGTTGGTGCATGAGCGAACCCGTCGTCACGCCGCTCGGCTTCTCGCACGTGCGGCTGACGGTCACCGACATCCGACGCAGCAAGGCGTTCTACGAGCAGTTGTTCGGGATGCCTCCCGGGAGCGACTTCAGCGACCAGATCGACGACCCGACGATCCACGACGATCCGTGGCGGACCTACGGCGGGTGCTCCTTCACGTTCGGCGGGCAGACGCTCGGCCTCCGTCCGGTCGCGCCCGCGGGAGACCGGTTCGACCCCGACCGGGTCGGCCTCGACCACGTGTCGTTCCGGGTCGCCTCGGTCGACGAGCTGCACGCCGCGGTCGGTCGGCTCGACGCGGCCGGGATCCCGCACGGCGAGGTGACCGACCTGCCGCCGTTCGGACTCGTGATCCTGTCCGTGCAGGACCCGGACGACGTCAACCTGGAGTTCGCCGCACCCCGCCCGTGAGCCGGCGTCGCCGGAGAGGCTGTCCGATCGGCGCGCGCGTCCCCCGGGTGTCGAGGTGGCTCCAGAACTCCCGGCGTTGGCTGATCCGGTCAGACAACAGGAGGACACATGAGCAAGACCTGGTTCATCACCGGAGCGTCCAAGGGCTTCGGTCGCGAGTGGACGGAAGCGGCACTCGAGCGCGGGGACTCCGTCGCCGGGACGGCCCGCAACCCCGAGGACGTGCAGGCGCTCGTCGACCAGTACCCGGACACCTTCCTGGCCGTGCAGCTCGACGTGACCGACCGCGAGGCGGACGTCGCGGCGGTCCAGCGTGCCGCCGAGCACTTCGGATCCCTCGACGTCGTCGTCAACAACGCCGGCTACGGCCACTTCGGCATGGTCGAGGAGCTCACCGAGGACGAGGTGCGCGCGCAGCTCGAGACGAACCTGTTCGGCGCGCTCTGGGTCACCCAGGCGGCGCTGCCGATCATGCGCGAGCAGGGTTCCGGGCACATCATCCAGGTGTCGAGCATCGGCGGGATCAGTGCGTTCCCGACGGTCGGTGCGTACCACGCGTCGAAGTGGGCGCTCGAGGGCCTGTCGCAGTCGCTGTCGCAGGAGGTCGCGGGCTTCGGCATCCACGTCACGCTCGTCGAGCCCGGCGGGTTCTCGACGGACTGGTCCGGTCCGTCCTCGAAGCACAGCGAGGAGATCGCCGCCTACGCCGGCGTGCGCGAGGCCGCCTCCAAGCGCCCGTCCGCTGCCGATCCGGGCAAGCCGGAGGCCACCCGGTCGGCGATCCTCAAGGTCGTCGACGCGGACGAGCCGCCGCTGCGGGTCTTCTTCGGGAAGGCGCCGCTCGGCATCGCAGAGCGGGACTACGAGTCGCGTCTGGCGACCTGGCGCGAGTGGCAGCCGGTGGCCGAGGAGGCCCACGGCGCCTGACGGACCGAACGGTCAGGGGTGCCCGGCCGCCGAGCTGACGACGGCGAGCAACCGGAGTCGCTCGGCGGTCTCACTGCCTGGTTCGGCGGTGTACACGAGCAGGTTCTGCGAGCTGTCCGGGTCCTGCAGGACCTGGCACTGCAGGGTGAGCAGCCCGACCTCCGGGTGGCGGTAGGTCTTCAGGTCCCGTGGGCGGATGCCGACCTCGTGGCGGGCCCAGACCTCGCGGAACTCCTCGCTCGTCGCGAGGAGCCGTTCGGCCAGGTGTGCGGCCCGGGAGTCGGGACCGCGGCGAGCGATGACGGTGCGGAGACCCGAGGCGTACATCCGGGACAGGAAGGGGTGGTCCTCGACCGGGTGGACGTCGCGGGACGCCGGGTCGGCGAACCACCGGTACCCGATGCTCCGGTCGTCGCCCCGTCGGCCGCTGGCGTCACCGGTGAGTTCGGCGGCGAGGGACGTCTGCTGCAGCGTCTCGCCCAGCTCGGTGACGATCTCGGCCGGACTGTCGGCGAGCCGGTCGAAGATGCGCATCATGCCGGGACTGACGTGGTCGCCGCCGGACGCGGCCGTCGGAGGTTCGTGGCCGGCGAGGCGGAAGAGGTGGTCGCGCTCCGCGATCGTGAGGCGCAGGCCCTGCGCGATCGATGCGAGCATCTGGTCGGACGGTTGCGGTCCGCGCTCCCGTTCCAGTCGCGCGTAGTAGTCGACGGACATGTTGCTGAGCAACGCCGCCTCCTCGCGCCGCAGCCCGCTCGTGCGACGGCGCTGACCCCTGGGCAGGCCGACGTCCTCGGGCTGCAGGGCCGTCCGACGGCTCCGGAGGAAGTCCGCGAGGGACGCTCGGTCGATCATGCGCCCATCCTCTCCCGGGGCGTCGACCGCAGCCACGGATCGTCAGGCCGTGGTTGCGTGTGCACGACACGGCGACGATCGTCTCGGGTGCCGGATCGGGTGCTCACGACGACGGAAGAGGCGGACCATGGCACGGAACGAACGACTGACCCTCCCGGACCTCGGCGGACGCCGGGTCCTCGTGACCGGGGCGAGCGACGGCATCGGACTCGAGATCGCCGCGCGCTTCGCCGGCGCGGGTGCCGAGGTCGTCGTCCCGGTGCGGAACCGCGAGAAGGGCTCGGCCGCCGTCGACCGGATCACCGCGCGGCACCCGGGAGCCACGGTGGTGCTCGAGGACCTCGACCTGTCCTCGCTCGAGTCGGTCGCGACGCTCGGGGAGCGGCTGCGGTCCGAGGGCACGCCGATCGACGTCGTCGTGGGGAACGCCGGCGTGATGAACCCACCGGAGCGGCAGACCACCCGGGACGGCTTCGAGCTGCAGTTCGGCACCAATCACCTCGGGCACGTCGCGCTCGTCGGCGGCCTGCTCCCCCTGCTCCGTGCCGCGAACGGCCGCGTCGTGATGCAGTCGAGCGTGGCGGCGCAGCGGGCCTCGATCCGGTGGGACGACCTGCAGTCCGAGCGGGACTACGACGTCGCGCGGGCGTACGGGCAGTCGAAGCTCGCGTGCGCGCTGTTCGCCCTCGAGCTCGGTCGGAGGAGCCGGGCCGGTGGGTGGGGGATCACGAGCGCGGTCAGCCACCCCGGCGTCGCACCGACGAGCCTGCTCGCCGCACGTCCGGAGATCGGACGTTCTGGTGACACCGTGGCCGTCCGGCTGATCCGGTGGCTGTCGGCGCGCGGGCTGCTCGTCGGGACACCGGCATCGGCGGCGGAGCCGGCCCTGCTCGCGGCGACCGCCGCGGACCTCGACGGCGGGTTCGTCGGTCCGACCGGGCCCGGGCAGCTCGGCGGACCGGCCGGCCGCCGGAAGCCGTGGACACCGCTGCTCCGCGACGAGGACGCCACTCGCCTCTGGGACGTGTCGGAAATGCTCGTCGGGAGTGCGGTCAGCTGATGATGTTGACGGCGCGCGAGATGACGAGCGCGAGCAGGATGAACCCCCCGATCGACTGGTAGGCCATGATCATCTTCGCCCGGACCGTCAGCGGCATGGTGTCCGTCGGGCTGAACGCCATCATGTTCGTCAGCGCGACGTAGAGGTAGTCGAGGTACACCGGTCGCCAGCCGGCGGAGGTCGGGTCGGTCTCCTGCGGGAACTGGAAGTCGGCGCGGTCCCTCGTCCACAGGTCCGGCCGTCGTCGGGCCACGGGGCCACCGCGGTCGAGCTCCCAGTACACGAGCCCGAAGGCGATGATGCTGCTCACCCAGACCTGCAGCGCCGTGAGCAGCACCGCGCCGCCGTCGGGATGCCCGTGCAGCAGTTCGTCGAGGGTCCGCACGACCGTCAGCTGGTTCGCGACGGTCAGCAGGACCGCGAGACCGGTGGACAGCCATCGCGACCACGTGGTCTCGCGGCTGAGCCGCCGCGGGTTGAACACGATGAGCGGGGTGAGGAGCAGGACCCCGAGGAGCGGGACGACCCAGGACGGGAAGAACAGCACCTCGTCCGGCAGGAACAGGCTGAGCGCGAGGTTCACCAGCACGGCGACGGCGACCGGTGCGCGGTGCTCGTGCTCGGGTGTCGTCCGCGTCGTCGTGCTCACGGTCGCCAGTGTGGCACCGCCGAGGACCGCAGCCGCGGAGAACGCGGTGTGGACCTGCTCAGTCGGCGTGCACGGCGACCGGTCCGCGTGCCGGCACCCGGTCGTCCTCGACGTCCGCCCGGACCACCGCGAGCGCGAACCCGCGCCGACCGCGGGTCGCCCAGACCGCGACGACCGACGTGACGGCGAGCACGAACGCGAGGAACCCGGAGAACGGGACGTCGACGGCGAGCAGGGCCGCCCACCCGCCGGAGCCGAGCGCCCAGCGCACCACGCGCCTCCCGGCCCCCGGTGTGGGTGTCGGTCGGAGACGCACGACGTGCTCGCCGAGGGTCCGACCCGTCGCGAGCACGATCGCGAGCTGCAGCGCGGGGGCCACCAGGGCACCGACGGTGACGAGCGTGCCGAGCACCGGGTCCTGGTCGTCGCGTCCGGTGAGCGCCCACGCCAGGGCCGTCCCGACGCTGAGCGTGCCGGACAGCAGCCAGATCGCCAGGACGTCCGCGAGCATGCCCGAGAACCGGCGTGCGGCGGTCACCGGCCGGGGCGCCTCGGCGTCGGTGGTGCGGCCGGAGCCGGCCAGCAGTCCGACGAGCGGCGCGAGGAGGGTGCCGAGGACGGCGCCGGTCGTGTTCGCGAGCAGGTCGTCGACGTCGAACAGGCGGTACGCGCACGGGTACAGGAACCAGTCGCCGGTGAGCTGGGTCGTCTCGATGAGCAGGGAGACCACGAAGCCGGCACCGAGGCCGACGAGCAGACCGGTGGACACCCGTGTCCGGGCGACGGCGTGACGGGCGAGTGCGCCGAGGGGCACGAACAGCAGCACGTTGAACAACACCTGCGCGGACGCCGGGTTGGACAGGAACGAGCGGGGTCCGGAGATCCCGCCCTCCTTCGCGACGTCCCCGAGGAACGCGAACGGTGTCAGCTGCGGCGAGGCCGCGTTCCGGCACATCGTGGCGACGTCGTCGGGCAGCGGGAGCAGCGTGTAGGTCACGAGGGCGAGGGCGTAGACGAGCGTGCCGAACGCGACGAGCGAGCGTCGGAAGCCGAGCTGCCCGTGACGGCGGTACTCCCACGCCGTCCACGGCACGAGGGCCGCCACGGCGAGGACGATCCCGACGACGAAGGCGATCACGCCCGGCAGCACGCTTCCCATGCGTTCGACGGTACCGAGCGTCCGGGCGCCCGGAGCGGATGTCAACCGCTCGACGGACCCGGGATCGACCGGTCGTCGCACGACGTCGCACCCAGCGGGGGACGACCGCCGGGACCCGGCTGCGCAGGCTGGTGCCATGTCCGAACAGCAACGTCGCGTCGTCCGTCTCCTCGCCGCCGCCGCCGTGGCCGGGGCCGTCGCCGTCCTCGCCACCGGCTGCAGCGTCGTGCAGCGGCAGACCGGCGACGCCTGGGCCGTGACCTACGAGGTCAGTGTCGACCGGCCGAGCGGAGCCGAGCTCTCCGACGTGCGCGTCGAAGGCGCCGAGCGCCGCGGCGACGTGCCGGAGGTGCACCGGCTCGGCTCCGAGGAGACCGGTGCCGGAGACGGCGACGGGTCGCGCTGGTCGCACGACACGATCGTCCTCGCCGAGCAGCGCGCGTCCGTGCGGGCCACCCCGGGCGCGGGCGCGACGGCGACGTGCCGGATCCTGCTCGATGGGAAGCGAGAGATCGCGCGCGAGACGTCCGTCCGACCGGGTGGCGTGGTCCGGTGCCGGGTGGCCACCCCGGCCCTCGACTGACCGCGGTTCCGGATCAGCCGGGCAGCGGCTCCGCCAACGACGCGGGCGTCACCTCGTGCCCGAGCAGGTTCCCCGCCGCCCGCAGGCCGGACAGCAGTGCGCCGTGCACGGTCGCGGGGTCGTCGCCCCACGTGGCCTCGCCGGCGAGCTGCACCCGCCCGGACGGCGTCCCGAGCAGGTCGTGGTCGTCCGGGGACGCCCCGACGTGCAGGTACGAGTACGACCCGCGCGCGAAGGGGTCCGCCGCCCACCGGGTGATCCGCACGGCGTCCGGTTCCGGTACCGCGGCCCCGAACATCCGACGGAGCGCCTCGACTGCCTCGTCGACGACCAGGGCGTCCGGCAGCGACTCGATCCGCCGAGCACCTGCCCCGCCGACGAGTGCCGCGAGCACGGGTTGCCCGCTCACCCGGGACATGTCGTACCAGGAGTGCCAGTCCACCCCCGCCGGGCCCTGCTGCCGCACGACCCAGTCGTCGCCCCAGAAGCGCTCGGGGAAGCGCAGGAACACCTTGTCGTAGACGCCCATACCGAGCCGGCCCATCGCGTCGAGGACGGCGGGGTCGAGTGGCGGCTCGAAGGTGATCGCGCCGGCCTGCAGCACGCCGAGCGGCGCGGTGACCACGACGTGTGCGGCGGACAGGGTCGTGCCGTCGGCGAGTTCGACGACGGTGCCGTCGGCGGACTGCCGGACGGCCATGACGACCGACGAACGCCGGACGTCGAGCCCGTCGGCGAGGGCGTGCGCGTACTGGGCGTACCCGGCCGGGAACACGACCTCGTCGCCGGGGACGTGTTCCTCGTCGAGCCCGTGCGCGTCGAGGACCGTGACCGGCGCACCGCAGAGGTCCTCGGACCGGTGCGCCGTGTACTCGCGGACCCGAGCCGCCCGGTCGCCCTCGATCCGCAGGTCGCGCAGCACCGTGTTCACCGCGACGGCGTAGGTGGACGGTGGCGGCGCGTGCTCGACCACGGCCGGCAGGGCGGCGTCGAGGGCGTGCAGGTCGGCGACGAACGCCGCGGCCTCGGCGTCCGTCAGCCGCCGGCCGGACGGGGCGTGCCATCCGATCGGGCGGCCGTCGAACTGGAAGCTGCCGACCGTGAACTCGACGGTCTCGATCCCGAACGCCGGTGCCAGCGCCCAGAGCGGGTTGCCCTCGACGCCGTGGATCCAGGACGCGCCGAGGTCGACCGGTACGCCGAGGGCGTCGTCCGTCCAGGTGCGGCCGCCGATGCGGTCGCGGGCTTCGAGCACGACGACGCGGTGCCCGCCCTGCGCGAGTGCCCGGGCGGCGGCGAGCCCGGAGACCCCGGCCCCGACGACGATCACGTCAGCGTCCATCAGTGTCCTCCGGTCAGGGGCGCCATCAGCCGCGCCGCGAGGCTCGGCCGGCCGGTCAGTGCTTCCTCGCGGTCGGCGAGGTCGGTCGCCACGAGCCCGGCGTTCGCGCCGAGGAACCGGAGCGGCTCGGGTTCCCAGTCCGGCGAGTGGTGGTTCACCCACGGCAGCGCGGTCAGCGACGAGTCGACGCCGCGCACGAGGTCGGCGAGCGTCCGACCGGCCAGGTTCGTCGTCGACAGGCCGTCGCCGACGTAGCCGCCGGCGGTTCCGACGTGGCCGTCCCAGGTCACGGACGCGCACCAGTCGCGGGGGACGCCGAGCGGACCGCCCCACGTGTGCGTGACGGGTGCGTCCCGGACGGCGGGGAACAGCTCCACCAGGGACCGCCGCAGGTGCTCGAACACCCGCGGGACCCGGTCGTACCCCGGGGTGATGGACGATCCCCAGTGGTAGCGGGCGCCGCGGCCGCCGAACGCCAGGCGATCGTCGGCGGTCCGCTGCCCGTAGACGAGCAGGTGGCGGTGGTCCGAGAAGGTCTGGCCGTGCTCGAGCCCGACACGGTCCCACACCGCCGCGGGCAGCGGCGCCGTCGCGATCATGAGCGAGTACAGCGGCAGGATCCGCCGCTTCGTCTGGGCGAGCTGCGCGCCGTAGCCCTCGACGGCGATCACGACGGCGCCCGCCGTCACGGTCCCGCGCGAGGTGACCACGCGGCCCCGGTCCCAGGACGAGGCGGGCGTGTGCTCCGCGATCCGGACGCCCCGCGCCTCCAGTGCGGCTGCCAGGCCACGCACGAGCGCTGCGGGCTGCACCCGCGCGCAGTCCGGGGTCCACGCGACGCCGGCCGATCCGGCCGCGTCGCCGGGGCGTGCGTCGCGGTACGTCATGTCGTCGCCCCACGCGGCCGATGAGGCGACCTCGTCGCGGGCCGCGCGCTCCTGCACGGCGGATCGCGCGTAGAGGACGGTGCCGCCCTTGACGTAGTCGCAGTCGATCTCGGCCTCGGCCGCTGCGCGTCCGACCTCGTCGACGGTGTCGCGCATCGCCCGACGCAGGGCGAGCGCCGCGTCGCGGCCGTGCTCGCGTGCGATCGCGTCGGCGGATCGCGGGAACAGCGCCGAGCACCAGCCGCCGTTGCGGCCGGACGCACCGAACCCGGCGATCTCCCGTTCCACGACGACGATCTGGAGGCGCGGGTCGGCCTGGTGCAGGTACCACGCGGTCCAGAGACCCGTCAGTCCACCGCCGACGATGCAGACGTCCGCGGTGGTGTCGCCGTCGAGCGGCAGCCGGGGCGTCAGGTCGTCGCGGCCGCTCGTGACGAGCGCGTCGAGCCAGAACGAGACGCCCCGGTAGCCGGTCACGGTCAGATCTTCGTCCAGGCCTCGGACAGGACGCTCCGCAGGATCGACGTCATCTCGCGGAACTCCGGCTGGCCGATGGTCAACGGCGGTGCGAGCTGCACGACGGGGTCGCCGCGGTCGTCGGCGCGGCAGTACAGCCCCGCGTCGAAGAGCGCCTTCGACAGGAACCCGCGCAGCAGGCGCTCGGACTCGGCGTCGTCGAACGTCGTCTTGGTGGCCTTGTCCTTCACGAGCTCGATGCCGTAGAA
Organism: Curtobacterium sp. AB451; assembly: GCF_050585845.1. NCBI lineage: Bacteria > Bacillati > Actinomycetota > Actinomycetes > Micrococcales > Microbacteriaceae > Curtobacterium > Curtobacterium sp. AB451. Next base: position 95,941 of record NZ_JBOBQG010000002.1, on the reverse strand, counting down.
GTACCCGTCACCGCGGACGTCCCCGACGATGGGCAGGTCTCGCAGCGTGTCGAGCTCGGCCTTGAAGAGCGGGGCGTTCTGCTGCACGTTCTGGAGCAGTCCCTCCTCCTCGAAGATGTCGAGGTTCTCCATCGCGACGGCGGCCGAGACGGGGTGCCCGCCGAACGTGTAGCCGTGGTAGAAGGTCGTGTCACCCGAAGCGAACGGCTCGAAGAGCTTGTCGCTGATGATCGTCGCGCCGATGGGGGAGTACCCCGAGGTCATCGCCTTCGCGCACGTGATCATGTCCGGGACGAAGCCGTAGGTGTCACACGCGAACATGGTGCCGATCCGGCCGAACGCGCAGATCACCTCGTCGGAGACGAGCAGCACGTCGTACTCGTCGCAGATCTCGCGGACCCGCTGGAAGTACCCGGGCGGCGGGGTGAAGCAGCCGCCGGAGTTCTGGACCGGCTCGAGGAAGACCGCGGCGACGGTGTCGGGGCCCTCGAACTCGATCATCTCCCGGATGCGGTCGGCCGCCCAGAAGCCGAACTCCTCCTCGCTCTCGCCGGCGAAGCCCATCTCGGCGGCGCGGTAGTAGTTCGTGTTCGGCACGCGGAAGCCGCCGGGTGCCAGGGGTTCGAACATCTGCTTCATCGCCGGGATGCCGGTGATCGCGAGGGCGCCCTGCGGGGTGCCGTGGTACGCCACCGCTCGGGAGATCACCTTGTGCTTCATCGGCTTGCCGCGGAGCTTCCAGTAGTACTTCGCGAGCTTGAACGCGGTCTCGACGGCCTCGCCGCCGCCGGTCGAGAAGAACACCTTGTTGAGGTCGCCGGGAGCGTGGTCGGCCAGGCGGTCGGCGAGCTCGATCGCCGCGGGGTGCGCGTACGACCAGATCGGGAAGAACGACAGCGTCTCGGCCTGCTTGGCGGCCATCTCCGCCAGGCGCTTCCGACCGTGCCCGGCGGCGACGACGAACAGGCCGGACAGCCCGTCGATGTACTCCTTGCCGTGGCTGTCGTAGACGTGGTGCCCCTCGCCGCGGACCATGATCGGCACGTCGGCGCCGGCCTGGTTCGCGCCGTGTCGGGCGAAGTGCATCCAGAGGTGGTCGCGCGACTTCTGCTGCAGCGCGGCGTCGTCCACCGGGGCGAACGGGTCGTAGGAGCCCAGTCGGGCACGTGGTTCGGAGATGGTCATCGCGTTCCCCAGTCGTAGAGCTGTTTGCGGAGTTGCAGGTAGACGAAGGTCTCGGTGCCGGCGACACCGGGGATCGCCCGGATCGTGCCGTTCAGGAGCTCGATCAGGTCGTCGTCGTCCTCGCAGACGACCTCGACCATGAGGTCGAAGCTCCCGGCGGTCATGACGAGGTAGTCGACCGCCGGGAGCCGTTCGAGTGCATCGGCGACGGTTCGGGTGTCGCCGCTGACCCGGATGCCGATCATCGCCTGACGGTGGAAGCCCAGTTGCAGGGGGTCCGTGACCGCGACGATCTGCATGACGCCGGTCTCGGTGAGCTTCTGCACACGCTGCCGGACCGCCGCCTCGCTGAGACCGACCGCCTTGCCGATCTCGCCGTACGGACGGCGCCCGTCCGCCTGGAGTTGTTCGATGATCCGTTTCGAGGTGTCGTCGATCGGTCCCGGACGTCGTGGTGCTGCCGCCATGCCGGACAGCATGGCAGCGGCTACTCCACCGCGCAAGGGATTTCGTTGTGAACACGATATTTCGCGACGATTTCCGTTGTTACGGTTCACCACAACCTGCGGAATCTTCTTCCGAACGGCCCCGTTCCGTGCCAGTATCGCCGCCATGCTGGAGACCACGAGGACGGCCGAGGTCCGGAACTTCATCGGGGGTGCGTCCACCCCGGTCCGGGCCGAGACGACGTTCGAGCTGATCGACCCGACGAACGAGCGGTCCTACGGCACGTCCCCGGTGTCCGGCGCCGCGGACGTCGACGCCGCGTTCACGGCGGCGAGCACGGCGTTCGACTCCTGGCGCCGCACGACCCCCGGGGAACGGCAGCTCGCCCTGTTCCGCATCGCCGACGCGATGGAGCAGCGTGCCGAGGAGTTCGCCGACCTCGAGTCGCTCGACACCGGCAAGCCCCGCGCCACCCTCGTCGAGGACGAGATCCTGCTGTCCGTCGACCAGATCCGGTTCTTCGCCGGCGCGGCCCGGAACCTCGAGGGGCGGAGCGCCGGCGAGTACCTGGCCGACCACACGTCGTTCGTCCGGCGCGAGCCCGTCGGTGTCGTCGCCCAGGTCACCCCGTGGAACTACCCGCTCAACATGGCGGTGTGGAAGGTCGCACCGGCGCTCGCCGCGGGCTGCACCACCGTGCTCAAGCCGAGCGACACGACGCCGCTGTCGACCCTGCTCCTCGCCGAGGTCGCCGCCGAGTTCCTGCCGCCCGGTGTCCTCAACGTCGTCGTCGGGGACCGCACCACCGGCGCCGCGATGATCGACCACCCCACGCCGCAGCTCGTCTCCGTCACCGGCTCCGTCCGCGCCGGCATGGAGGTCGCCCGCGCCGCCGCCGGCGACCTCAAGCGCACGCACCTCGAGCTCGGCGGCAAGGCACCGGTGATCGTCTTCGACGACGCCGACATCCCGTCCGCCGTCGCCGGCATCGTCGCCGCCGGGTTCTTCAACGCCGGGCAGGACTGCACCGCCGCCACGCGGTTGCTCGTGCAGGACGGCATCCACGACGAGTTCGTCGCGGCGCTGGCCGAACGGGCGCGGACCCACGCGCAGACGGGGCCGTCCGGTTCCTTCGGTCCGGTGAACAACGCGAACCAGCTCGCCCAGGTCCGGTCGTTCGTCGACACGCTCCCCGACCACGCGACGATCGAGCTCGGCGGCAGCCGGCTGGGCGACACCGGCTACTTCCACGAGGCGACGATCGTCTCCGGACTCCGGCAGGACGACCGGGCCGTGCAGCAGGAGATCTTCGGTCCGGTGCAGACGGTGCAGCGCTTCTCGACCGACGAGCAGGCGCTCGCCTGGGCGAACGGGGTCGAGTACGGCCTCGCGAGCTCGGTGTGGACGACCGACCACGCACGGGCGATGCGCTTCGCCCGTGACCTCGACTTCGGGTGCGTGTGGATCAACACGCACATCCCGATCGTCGCCGAGATGCCGCACGGCGGCTTCAAGCACTCCGGCTACGGCAAGGACCTGTCCCAGTACGGGTTCGACGACTACACCCGCATCAAGCACGTCATGTCCTACATCGGCTGAACACGACCCCCGACCCCGAGCAGCAGGAGGCACCATGGCAATGACCGGCACGTTCGCCGAATCGGGAGCCGATCTCCGGCTCGACCGGATCACCAAGTCCTTCCCCGGCCACACCGCGGTCGACGCGCTCGACCTGACCGTCCCGGCCGGTTCGTTCTTCGCACTGCTCGGCCCCTCGGGCTGCGGCAAGACGACGACCCTGCGCCTGGTCGCCGGGCTCGAGGAGCCCACGAGCGGCACGATCACGATCGGTGGGCGGGACGTCACCGACACGAAGCCGTACCAGCGCCCGGTCAACACGGTGTTCCAGAACTACGCGCTCTTCCCGCACATGAGCGTGCTCGAGAACGTCGCCTTCGGGTTGAAGCGCCGGCGGATCCCGGACCCGATGACCAAGGCGCGCGAGGCCCTGCACCTCGTCGAGCTCGACGCGTCGGCGTCGAAGCGTCCGTCGCAGCTGTCCGGCGGCATGCAGCAGCGCGTCGCACTGGCCCGCGCGATCGTGAACCGTCCGGCGCTCCTGCTGCTCGACGAGCCGCTCGGTGCGCTCGACCTCAAGCTCCGGCACCAGATGCAGCTCGAGCTGAAGACGATCCAGGCCGAGGTGGGCCTCACCTTCCTGCACGTCACGCACGACCAGGAAGAGGCGATGACGATGGCCGACACGGTCGCCGTCATGAACGGGGGTCGGATCGAGCAGATGGGGAGCCCGCAGGACCTCTACGAGCTGCCCCGCACGGCGTTCGTCGCGAACTTCCTCGGACAGTCGAACCTGCTCGAGGGCGAGGTCCGCGGGACCGACGGCGGGCTCCTGGTCGTCGCCACCGCATCCGGCTCGATCGCCGTCCCGGCGGACCGTGCCGTCGCGACGACCGGTCGCGTGGTCGTCGGCGTCCGGCCCGAGAAGCTCAAGATCCGCACCGCGGAGCCCACCCCCGAGGCCGGACGCAACATTCTCGGGCCCGGACGGGTGGTCGACGTCTCGTTCTCGGGGGTCAGCACCCAGTACCTCGTCGACGTCCCCGGCGCGGGGCGCGTCTCGGTCTTCGCGCAGAACTCGAAGGGCGGGCCCCGGATCGCCACCGGCACCGAGGTCTGGCTCACGTGGGGCGTCGACCACGGGTTCGGCCTGGAGGCGCACCCCGCCTCCGACGCGACCGTCACCGCCGGAGCCGACCCGCGCCTCCAGTCCGCACCCGCCACCGCGGGGGTGGGCGCGTGAGCACGCGCCCGGACCTCGTGCGCGGACTGACGTCCGCCCGTGTCAGCCGACGCGGCTTCCTCGCCGGCGGCGGGGCCGCCGCGGTCGCCGCGCTGCTGGCCGGGTGCAGCATCAAGGGCTCCGCCGCCTCGCTCGCCGAACACCCCGTGGACTGGAAGCGGTTCTGGGCCGACGCGACGGCCACGAAGCAGCTCAACTTCGCGAACTGGCCGCTCTACATCGACTCCGACCACGGCAAGTCCGAGTCGATCCAGCTCTTCGAGGAGGCCACCGGGATCACGGTCGACTACCAGGCCGTGATCCAGGACAACGCGACGTTCTACGCGACGGTGTCGCCGATCCTCCGGGCGCAGGGAGCGACCGGGTACGACCTCGTCGTGATGACGAACGGCTTCGAGCTGACCCAGATGATCAAGAACGGGTTCGTGTGCGAGCTCGACCACTCGCGGTTGCCGAACTTCGCGAAGTACGCCGGCGACTCGGTCAAGGACCCGACCTACGACCCCGGGAACGAGCACTCGGTCGTGTGGCAGACCGGGTTCACCGGCCTCGCCTACAACCCGAAGTACATCGACCGCGAGATCACGTCCTTCCAGGACCTGCTCGACCCGGCGTTCCGGGGCCGCGTCGGACTCATGAGCGACAACACCGAGCTCGGGTCCCTCGGGCTCCTCGCGAACGGGATCGCCCCCGAGACGTCGACCCCGGCCGACTGGCGGACGGCGCAGGAGTGGCTGCGGAAGCTCCGCCCGAGCGTGACCGGCTTCTACGACCAGAGCTACATCAACAAGCTCGAGAACGGTGACACCTGGATCACCCAGGCGTGGTCGGGCGACGTGTTCCAGGCGCAGCAGTCCGGGTTCGAGCACCTGCGGTTCGTCACGCCCGAGGAAGGCCAGATGATGTGGCACGACAACCTCATGATCCCCCGCCAGGCGGCGAACCCCGTGTCCGCGCTGGCGTGGATGGACTTCTACTACACGCCGAAGATCGCCGGCATCGTCGAGGACTACGTCAACTACGTCTGCCCGGTGCCCGCCGCGGAGGACTACGTCCGGGACGAGCTGGACGACGCCACCGTGGCGGACAGCCCGCTCGTCTTCCCGTCGTCCGAGGTGCTCGACAAGTCGCACGAGTTCCGGGTGTTCGAGAACTACGACGAGTACTCGGAGTGGAACGGTGTCTTCAACGCGGTGGTGCAGTCGTGAGCGCGTCGGGCACGGTCGCCGTCGGCACGGCCGGGACCGCCGGTCGCGGGGCCGGACCGGATCCGTCGACCGTCCGGCGCGGTCGTCGGCTGCGGGTGCCGTTCCTGCTCGCCGTCGTCGGCGCCGCCTACCTGGCGGTGTTCTTCGTCATCCCGCTCGTGTCGGGCCTCGTCGTCTCGCTCATGTCGGGCAACCCGGACGACGGCTACACGTTCACGTGGAACTGGGGGGTCTACGGCGCGCTGTTCATCGACCCGCAGGTGCCGTACCTGACGTTCCTCGGCCGGTCGCTCTGGTACGGCGCGGCCGCCACCGTCGTCACCATCATCGTCGGGTACCCGGTGGCGTACTTCATCGCGTTCCGGGTGTCCCCGCGGTGGAAGAACCCGCTGCTCATGCTCGTGTTCGTCAGCTTCCTCGTGTCGTTCGTCATCCGGACCGACATGTGGGCGTTCGTCCTCGCGTCCCAGGGCCCCGTCGTCACGACGCTGCAGGCGATCGGTCTGGCGGGCAAGGACTTCCACATCCTCGGCACCGGCGGCGCGGTGGTCTTCGGTGACGCCTACAACGACCTGGCGTTCATGGTGCTGCCGATCTACGCCGCGCTCGAACGCATCGACCCCCGACTCGGCGAGGCGGCGAACGACCTGTACGCGGGCAAGGTCCGGGCGTTCTGGCACACCACGCTGCCCCTGTCCCGCTCGGGCATCTTCGCCGGGGTCGTGCTCGTCTTCATCGACAGCGTGGGCGACCCGGTGAACTCGGCGCTCCTCGGCGGCACGAACACGTACACGATCGGGCAGGCGATCCAGGACGCCTACTCCGGCAACCAGCAGTACAACGTCGCCGCGGCGCTCTCGACCGTCCTGATGGTCGTGCTCGGCATCATCCTGTTCATCTACGCCCGCGTCTCCGGCACCGACGACCTCGAGGACCTCGTATGACCGCCGTCGCACCGTCCCGTCAGTCCGCCGCCTCGACCTCGCCCGCGACCGGCGCCGTCACCGGCCGTCCGCGCCGGCACGGGGTGAACCGCCGCGGGCCGTGGCTGGCGATCGTCTACTGGGTGACCATCGCGATCACCCTCGTGCCGATCGTCTACATGATCGTGTACTCGTTCAACGACGCCCCGACGAACCGGCTGTCGTTCGCCTGGAACGGGTTCACGACGTACTGGTACGCGAACCTCGTGAACGTCTCGGGGCTCGGACAGGCGTTCGTCACCTCGGTCGTCATCGCGTTCCTCGCCGCGATCATCTCGGTCGCGATCGGTCTGCCGCTGGCCCTGGCGCTCGAGCGCTACCGGTTCCCCGGGCGCGGCGCCGTCAACGCCGTCGTGTTCGCGGACATCGCGGCGCCCTCGATCGTCGTCGGGTCCGCGTCGCTGTCGTTCTTCCTGTCGGTCGGGCTCGGCACCGGGTTCCTGACGATCCTGCTCACGCACGTGGCGTTCGACGTCGCCTACGTCGTCGTGGTCCTCCGGGCGCGGATCGCCGGCACCTCGCGGGCGCTCGAGGAGGCTGCCGGGGACCTCGGGGCGACGCCGTTCCAGGCGTTCCGGCTCGTGACCCTGCCGCTGCTCGCCCCGGGCATGCTCGCCGCGGGACTCCTCGCGCTCGCGATGTCGATCGACGACTACGTGATCACCTCGTTCGTCGCCGGGCCCTCGGTCACGTTCCCGCTGTTCGTGTACGGCGCCGCCAAGGCCGGGATGCCGCCGCAGGTGCTCTGCTTCGGCACGCTCGTGTTCGCGGTGGGGCTGCTCGTGGCGCTGCTGAACGGAGCGCTGAACCGGCGGTTGGCGCGCACCCGCGGCTGACCGCAGAAGCGGCGCGGGAACCCCGCCGAGGACCGAACCTGGTGTCGAGGTCACCGATCGCGGGACCGTCCGTTCGGGGCGTCGCTCCGGAACAACCAGAAGTACCCGACGGCGAGCCCCAGTGCGAGCGTCAACCCCATGCCGATCATCGAGAGCGCGGACAGCCGTTGTCCACTGGCCGATCCTGCGGGCAGCACATCGCTGACGCAACCCGCGACGAGGGCCGCCACGAAGAGGGCTGCGACCACGGCGACCGACGCGATCTTCATCACTCTCACGCGCGGGTCCCGCTCACTGGCTGTTGCACCAGACTGCCGGCGGGACCGCTCGAACGATGATCCCGCGACCCTTGGCGTTGCAGTTGTTCACGACCACGGCCCCGAGACCGAGGATGGAGCCGATGATCCCCGCCCCTGCTGCGCCGGGAGCGAACCCGATCGCTCCGCAGATGGCGGTGACGACACCGAGGGCTGCGGCGCCGGTTCCGTACGCGCGGGACAACTCCCCCGCCTTGCAGGAGCTGAAGTAGAAGTTGTACTGCAGTCCGGTCCTGTCCCAGGTGTTCCGGCCCCTGCATGCGGAAGTGGTCACGAGCATCCGTTCGAGCGTCCGAACCGCAGTCGGTCGGGGTTCCACACCGACGACGTCTCCTTCGCCCAGGGCGGTCCACGTGTCCGCGAAGTCCTGCACATCGCTCGCGGCGACCCCGTCTGCCAGGGCCTCCGGAGCGTTGAACGCACGAGTGGACGGGTCGACCGCGTCCAGCAACGCGGTGAAGTCGTGCACCTGCTCCTGCGTCGCCGGCGTCGTCACTCGCTGCGGAATCCCACTCTCGGCGTTCGCCGGGGTCGCTGTGAGCAGAGAAGCGCAGAGTGCCGCAGCGGCTGCGGTGATCAGAGCGGTCCGTGTGCGGGTCATGGTGCAGAGCTTCACGAGAGTCCTCCGGAGCGTCGTTGCTGGGTACGAGAAGACTGCCGGTAGAACGTGGAATACGCAACATCACACGGCGTCCGGGCGTGTCCACGGGTTGCGCCCGGGTCCCTGCGTGCCCGTCCGGGCGGTCCCGAGATCGTAGGGTGACGGGATGGACGTCATCGAGGTCGACGAGCGCGACAGCACGTGGGAGGACCCGCGCCCGCGCTTCCGCGTGTACGTCCAGCGCCCCGAAGGCGAGGTGTTCGCGACCGAGACGACCGACCTGCTCGAGGCCGACGTCCTGCAGGCCGTCGACTGGGCCCAGCGCCGCGCCGCCGAGCACGAGGGCGCGCTCTGGTCGATCGCACTCGTCTCCGACGACCGGCGCGGGCTGCGCGGGCTCACCTGGCTCGTGGGCTCGGACGCGAACGACCCTCCGGAGGACGGCCTCGACGTCGACCGACGCGCGCGCATGCGTGCACGCCGGTCGGATCCCGTCGTCGTGCCGCCCCGGGATCGGGCACCCGCCGACGACTGACCGTCACCGACGGCAAACGGGAGGCGCGGTGCCAGCCCGCACCGCGCCTCCCGTCCTGCGTGATCCGCGTCAGGCGACGGCGGTCGCGGCCTGCTCACGGTCGGCGGATGCGTCGTCGCGGAGCAGCCGGTCGGCGGTGCGGAGCGACAGCGCCATGATCGTCAGCGCCGGGTTCGCGATGAGGGAGCTCGGGAACACCGAGTTGTCCACGACCCACAGGTTCGGCACGTCCCACGACCGGCCGGCGGCGTCCACGACCGACTTCCCGGCGTCGGTGCCCATCCGCGCCGTGCCGACGGTGTGCGCCGTGCGGTCGAGGACCCGGACGTCCGTGCCACCCGCCGCCTCGACGATCGCGGTCATCGTCCGGACCGCGTGGCGGGTGATGGCCTCCTCGTTCGATCCGGGCGAGAACGTGACGCGGGCCTTCGGCACCCCGTTCGCGTCCACCTCGTCGGCGAGCACGAGCCGGTTGTCGTCGTACGGCAGGCACTCGGCGTTGATGCCGACGCCGGCCATCCGCGGGTAGTCCTGCAGGGCACGGACGAGCGCCGCACCCCGGAGCCCGCCGCCGCGCACGAGGCTCGTGGCCAACGTCAGCGGTTGCGCGCCGAGGCTCTGGACGAGGTAGCCGCCGGCGAAGTCCGCGTCGTCGGGGCGGATGAAGTCCTCGGTGATGATCGACGACGGGTAGCCACGGTAGGAGCGCATCGACTCGTCGAACGTCGCCCACACCTGGGTGGCGCCGTGCGCGGTGAAGTTCCGGCCCACCTGACCGCTGCTGTTCGCGAGACCGGTGTGCAGCAGCAGCCGCGGCGTCTCGATGCCGCCCGCGGCGAGGACGAGCGAGCGGCAGCGCTGCCGGTGGTCCCGCCCGCCCTGGCGGTAGACGACGGCCTCGACACGGCCGCGGGCGTCGAGCTCGATGCCGTGCACGAAGGCCTCGGCGCGGATCTCCGCCCCGAACGCGACGGCGGCGGGCAGGTAGGTGGTGTCCATCGACACCTTCGCCCCGTTCCGGCAGCCCTGGTGGCACGAACCGCAGGACACGCAGGCCTGGCGCAGGCCGTGGTGCTCCTGGTGTCGGTCCTCGGTGGTCAGGCCGACGGGGGCGTCGGTGGCGGTGATGCCCACCGCGGCGGCCCCCCTGATCATCATGTCCGACGAGGCGTTCCGCGGCGGCGGACCCATGCGGTAGCGGCGCTCCGGGTCCCACGGGTAGTGCGCGGGTCCGGCGACGCCGACGTCGTGCTCGGCCTGCTCGATCCAGCGGGTGAGCTCGGCGTGGTCGATCGGCCAGTCCTCGCCCTGCCCGGAGTCGGTGCGGAGCCGGATGTCGTGCTGGTTCGGCCGCGGCGTGAACGCGCCCCAGTGCAGGGTCGACCCGCCGACGCCGGTGCCGCTGTTGTTCGGGCCGAAGGCGGTCGGGGCGCTGCCGCCGCTGATGCGCTCGTCCATCCAGTTGATGTCACCGGGTGCCTCGACCTCGTCGGGCGTGTGGTCGTCCGGCTCGGTGTTCGGGCCGGCCTCGAGCGCGACGACGCTGAGTCCGCGTCGTGCGAGGGTCGCCAGCAGGGGTGCTCCGCCCGCTCCCGTGCCCACGACGACCACGTCGACGACCTCGTCCTCGCTGTGGTGGCGCTGGTGGTCGAGTCTCATCGTCCGGCTCCCGTCGGTTCCCATGCTTCGCGCTCGCCGGCCCCGAGGAGCAGGAAGCCCTGTTTGCGCAGACCGTCGCCACCGTTGGCGAAGCCGTCGTAGTCGATCGCGGCCATCGTCGCCGGGTGCGCCATCCACTGCTTGGCGAGGTCGACGCTGGCGTCCTCGAGCCACGCACGGAGCTGCGGACCGTCGAGCGACCCGGCGGTGGGCGTGTACTCGCCCGCGGCGACGGCGTCGACGACCTCGGCGAGGTGCTCGTCGCCGTGCGCGGTCTCGCTCCGGAGCGCGTCGAGCCCGGCCCGGTACGCGTCGACGTCGGCGGGCAGGCCGTCTGGTCGCCAGCCGTCCCCGAGCCCGTCGGCGAGCTGGTCGTCGACGCGCAGCGCGAGGTCGACCGGGCGGTCGCCGGGCTGCGGCACGACGACACGCGCCAGAGCCCGGAGCGTGTCGAGCTGCTCGCGGGTGAGGGCACGCGGTTCGCGGTCCGGGGCGTCGGGCAGCGCGCGGACGGCGAGGATGCCGCGGGTGCGGGCGCTGACCCGGGGCGAGGCGATCACGCGCGCGGTGCCTTCCGGGACGACGGGACCGTGGTCGACCCGGCGGCGCCAGAAGTCGCGGATGCGGTCGGCGACGGCGTCGGGCTGCTCCCACGGCAGCAGGTGTGCCGCCCCGGGGACGGTGTCGAACTCGCCCGCGGTCCAGTGCGGCAGGTTCAGGTCGCGCTGGGCGTCCGGCCCGAGGTCGCCGTCCTCGGCGCCGGCGAGCACGAGGGCGGGGACCGGGTTCGGCGGGAAGACGGTCGACCAGTCCTCGCGGCTGCCGCGGACGAGCCAGTCGGTCCAGGCCTGCGGAACGGCGCGCTGCACGTCGTGCACGGCGATGGTGTGCGGTTCCGGCGCCAGGCGGGACGCGGTGTTGGCGTCGACGAAGGCCTCGGCCTCGTCGGGTCCGATCTCGCCGTCGGACGCCCAGTCGAGCATGGACTGCCGACGCTCGTCGTCCATCGGTTCGGGGGAGAGCGGCGACGCGGCGAGCAGCACCACGGCACGCAGGCCGAACAGGCCGTTGCTGCCGTCCACGGTGCGCGCAGCCACGACGGAGGCGACCTTCCCGCCCATCGAGTGCCCGATCAGCGCCCAGTCGGTGGCACCGCTCCGGCCGATCGCCCGCTCGACGAGGACGACCATCTCCTCGACGGTCGTCCCGGTGGCCGCGGTGCTCGTCCCGAACCCGGGCAGGTCGATCCCGACCAGGTCGAGCGTCCCGGCGAGGCGGGCGCGCAGCCCCGCGTACTCCTCGGAACTCGAGCCGAGGGCGTGCAGGCAGAACACGGTGGTGGGCATCCTTCGTTCCTACGTGCCCCTCCCGCAGCGCTCCCAGCGGGGTGTACCCCGGGAGTCTTTGTTTCGAGCATGCGACGATCTGCGGCTCCCCGGGCCGATCCCGGGCGGTCGGGGATAGGTTCGGCCCATGAGTGCAGAGCTGACGCTCGGCGCCGAGGAAGAACTGCACCTCATCGACCTCGATTCCGGCCGACTTTCCGCGAAGGCCCCCCGCCTTCTGCCCAAACTGCCCGCCGACCGCTTCGGCGCCGAACTCCAGCGCACGACCATCGAGACGAACACCCCCGTGGTGCGCACGCTCGACGACCTGCGACGCGTGATCGTCGACCTCCGCAGTGAACTCACCACCGCGATCGCGCCCGCCGGGGTCACCATCGCCGCGGCCGGCACCGCACCGCGGTCGGAGTACGCCGACTTCGAGCTGACGTCCGGTGGCCGCTACGGCCGCATGCAGGAGCAGTACCGGATGCTCGTCGACGAACAGCTCATCTGCGGTCTGCAGGTGCACGTCGGGGTGAGCGACCGCGACCTGGCGGTGCAGATCGCCCAGCGCGTCGCGCCCGTGCTGCCCGCCCTGCTGGCGCTCAGCGCGTCGAGCCCGTTCTGGAACGGGCAGGACACCGGCTACTCCTCGTTCCGCAGCATCATCTGGCAGCGGTGGCCCTCGGCCGGCAGCTTCGGACGGGTCCGGGACGCCGCCGAGTACGACGCGATGCTCGACGACCTCATCGCCTCGGGCGTGATCGCCGACAAGAAGATGGCGTACTTCGACGTGCGGCCGTCCTCGCACGCCCCGACGCTCGAGCTGCGGGTGTGCGACGCGACGCCGATCGTGGACGACGCCGTGCTCATCGCCGGCCTGTTCCGCGCCGCCGTGCGCAAGGCGGAGAAGGCGGTCGACTCCGGTGCCGAGTGGCGCCCGCGCAGCGAACCGCTGCACCGGGCCGCGATGTGGCAGGCGGCACGCAGCGGCCTGAGCGGCCAACTGCTCGGCCTCGGGCAGCACCCGGAGCGGCTCCCCGCCGAGACCGCCGTCCGGCAGCTCGTGTCACGACTTCGTCCGGAGCTCGAGGAGCTCGGCGACTGGGCCACGGTGGCGGCGCTCGCCGAGGACACCCTCGCCCGCGGGAACTCGACGGACCGGCAGCGCACCGCGTACGCCGAGCGCGGCGAGCTCGACGACGTCGTGGCCGCGGTCGTCGAGGACACCGCCGGCACCCCGTCCGGCAGGGACGACCACCCGACCGTCACGATCCCGTCCTACCGCGTCCGCGCCGGCGACGAGGCCGTCGGACCGGGAGCCCGGCCCCGCCCGGCGTTCCGCCAGCTCGCGGCGTTCTTCCGCGGATGGGACGCCGAGGCCACCATCGAGCGCTGCGCCGCCCGCGACGCGTGGACCCGCGAGCACGAGGTCGGCTTCGTGGTCGACGGCGGCGTGCAGGCGTTCGGGTGCGACCTCGTGCCCCGGACCATCAGCGCGTACGAGTGGCGCCAGCTCGCCGCCGGCCTCGGGCAGCGCGCCCGCGCGATCGAGCTGTTCCTCCGCGACGCCTACGGGCCACGGAGGATCGTGTCCGACGGCGCGATGGACGAGCACCAGTTCGTCGGCGCCGACGGCTGGGACCCGGCGGCCACCCGGTTGCCCGAGGACGCCGTTCGAGCGTCGGTGATGGGGTTCGACCTGGTCCGCAACGAGTTCGGCGGGTGGCGGGTGCTCGAGGACAACGTCCGGTCGCCCTCCGGCGTCGCGTACGGCATCGCGCTCCGCGAGCTGATGGACGACGTCGTGCCGGACGCCCCGCGGCCGGAGCACCTGCTCGACCCGCACGGCGTCGTCGACCGCCTGCGGCACACGCTCCGCACGAACGCGTCCGCCGTGACCGGCGAACCGGACCCGGTGATCGCGCTCGTCACCGACGGCCCCGCCGCCGGCGCGTGGTTCGAGCACCGACGGCTGGCCGACGGAGCCGGGCTGCGCCTCCTGGCCGGCTCGGACCTGGACGTCCGCGACGGCCACGTCGTCGAGGCGCGGACGGGCGACGTCCTGCACGGGCTGTACCTGCGCATCGACCGCGACGTCAGCGCGCTCGCCGCCGAGCACGCACCGGACCTCGGCGCGCGCGTCCTCGACGTCGCCGCCGCGGGGGGCGTGCACCTGGCGAACGCGCCGGGCAACGCGCTCGTCGACGACAAGGCCATGTACGTGAACGTGCCGGACCTCATCTGGTACTACCTCGACGAGAAGCCGCTGCTCGACGCCGTCCCGACCTACCGCACGAGCATCGACGGCGAACGGCTCTCGGTGCTCGACCGTGTCGGCGAGCTCGTGACGAAGCCGGTCGACGGCGAGGGCGGGCGTGACGTCCTGATCGGGCCGAGCGCCAGCGCCCCCGAGGTCGCCGAGCGGCGCCGTGCCATCGCCGCCGACCCGGATCGGTGGGTCGGACAAGAGGTCGTGCAGCTCTCCTCGCACCCGACGATCGGACCGGCAGGGCTCGACCCCCGGCACGTCGACCTGCGGGCCTTCGTGTACGTCACGGGGACCGGGCCGGACGACACCCACCTCGCCGACGTCGCCCTCACCCGGGTGGCGCCGGAGGGCAGCATGGTCGTCAACTCCTCGCGGGGCGGCGGCGCCAAGGACACCTGGATCACCGGAACGGCAGGAGAGCGCTGATGTGCGGACTCGCGGGAGAACTCCGGTTCGACGGGACGGCGCCGGACGTCGCGGCGGTGGCGCGGATGACCGGCTGCCTCGTGCACCGCGGCCCCGACGGTGACGGGCTGTGGGCGCGCGGGCCGGTCGCGCTCGGACACCGGCGGCTGTCGATCGTCGACCTGTCCACCGCCGGCGCGCAGCCCATGGTGCACCCGCGCGCCGGACTGACCATCGCCTACAACGGCATGGTCTACAACTACCGGCAGCTCCGCGACGAGCTGCGCGGCCGAGGCCACGAGTTCTCCTCGACCTCGGACACCGAGGTCATCCTCGCCGCCTACGCCGAGTGGGGCACCCGCTTCGTCGACCACCTGGTCGGGATGTTCGCGATCGCGATCTGGGAGCACGCCAGCGGCCGGCTCGTCCTCGCCCGCGACCGGCTCGGCATCAAGCCGCTCTACGTCGCCGAGGTCCCCGGCGGGATCCGCTTCGCCAGCTCCCTGCCCGCGGTCCTCGCCGGAAACAGCGGCCCCCGGGGCAGCGTCGACACGAGCATCGACCCGATCGCCTTCGCGTCCTACATGACCTTCCACTCGATCGTCCCGGCGCCCCGCACGATCCTGTCCGGCGTCGGCAAGCTGCCGCCGGCCACCGTCCGGGTGATCGAGCGCGACGGGACCTCCCGCGACGAGACCTACTGGGAGCCCCGCTTCGAGCGCGACCCGGAGAAGGCCGACTGGACCGACCAGGACTGGCAGGAGACCTTCACCGCGAAGCTCCGCACCGCGGTCGAGCGCCGCATGGTCGCCGACGTGCCGGTCGGCGTGCTGCTCTCCGGCGGGATCGACTCCTCGCTCGTCGTGGCCCTGCTCGCCGAGGCCGGTCAGCAGGACCTCGCCACGTTCAGCATCGGCTTCGAGTCGGCCGGCGGCGAGTCCGGTGACGAGTTCGAGTACTCCGACGAGGTCGCCCGGCACTTCGGGACCGACCACCACCGCATCCGGATCCCCTCCTCGCGCCTGCTCGACGGCATCGACGGCGCGATCGGCGCCATGAGCGAGCCGATGGTCAGCCACGACTGCGTCGCCTTCTACCTGCTCTCGGAAGAGGTGTCGCAGCACGTCAAGGTGGTGCAGTCCGGGCAGGGCGCCGACGAGGTGCTCGGTGGCTACAGCTGGTACCCGCCGCTCGCCTCCGTCCCCCGGGACCAGGCCGCCGAGGCCTACCGGTCGGTGTTCATGGACCGCCGCTGGCCGGCCCTGCAACCCCTGCTCGGGGAGCGCTGGCGGAGCGACGACGACACCCCGTCCGCGTTCGTGGACGCCGCGTTCGCGGTCCCCGGCGCCGAGACGAGCGTCGACGCCGCGCTCCGCAGCGACACGATGACGATGCTCGTCGACGACCCGGTGAAGCGCGTCGACAACATGACGATGGCGTGGGGCCTCGAGGCGCGCGTGCCGTTCCTCGACCACGAGTTCGTCGAGTTCGCCGGGGCGATCCCGCCGGAGCTGAAGCTCGCCGACGGCGGCAAGGGCGTCATGAAGCGCGCGGCCCGCGGCATCGTCCCCGACGCCGTCATCGACCGGACCAAGGGGTACTTCCCGGTGCCGGCGATCCGGCAGCTCGAGGGTCCGTACCTCGAGCGGGTCCGGCAGGCGCTGCACGCCCCGGAGGCGCGGGAGCGCGGGCTCTTCGATCCGGGTACGGTCGAGCGGATGCTCCAGGACCCGAACAGCACGCGGACCGAGATCGGCGCGAACGCGCTCTGGCAGCTCGGCCTCATCGAGATGTGGCTGCAGCAGCAGGGGGTGCGGTGAGGCCGGGAGGCGCGACACCCGTCGCGTCGTCGACCCGCGTCCGGCAGGCGGCCGACCTGGGCGAGCGCCTCGTCGCGGCCTGGGGATCGTGGGGGCCGACCATGACGCGGAACGCCCGCCGCGTCGCGTTCGTCAGCGACCGGCACGGCACCCCCGAGGTCTTCGTGCAGGACGTCGTCGTCGGCGACGAAGCACCCGAGCCCGTGCGGATCCGGCTGTCCGACGACCCCGTGATCCGGGTGACGTGGTCGTCCGACGGCGAGTGGCTCGCCGTCGCCATCGCGACGGACGGCGGCGTGAAGCAGCAGGTCTGGGTGGTCCGCCCGGACGGCACCGACGCCGCGCAGATCGCCGGGTCCCGGTACCAGCACGCCGAGCTCGGACCGTGGAGCCGCAGCGGACACCGGGTCGTCATCACCCTGCCGTCCACCGAGGCCGACCAGCCCGCCCGCTCCTACCTCGTCGACCCCGTCTCCGGGGACCGCGACGACCTCGCGGTGGGGGAGCTCATCCACATCCTCGACCTGAGCGTCGAGGAGCGCCTCGTCGTGCTCCGCGACGGCCAGCGCGGCCAGGAGTTCGTCGTGGTCGTCGACCGGCTCACCGACGAGAGCCACGCGCTGCTCGCCGACTCACCGGACGGCTCGGCCGAGATCGCCTTCCTCCGACCGGCGCCCGCCAGCGAGACCAGTCCGCTCGTCGCCTACGTCGCCACCGAGGACGGGCTGCCCCGCCGCGGGCTCGTCGCGCAGCCCGTCGGCCCGCACGGCTGGCGCGGAGCACCCCGCCGGATCACCGAGCGCGACGACGCCGAGCTGGAGTACCTCGACGCCGACGACGCCGGACGGACCCTGCTGCTCGTCTGGAACGTCGACGGCCGGAGCGAGCTCGACCTCGTGAACACCCACGACGCCTCGCGCACCCCGGTGCCGGACCTGCCCGGCGAGGTCGTCACCGACCCGGTGCTCAGCCGCGACGGGCGCAGCGTGCTCCTCGCCGTCGAGGGCCCCACGCGGCCGCGGGAGCTCTGGCGGCTCGACACGAACGCGCTCACCTGGAGCCGGGTCACCGGCGTCCCGGCGCTCCCGGACGCGCGGCTGGTCGAGCCGACGCTCGAGCGCTTCGCGGCGCGCGACGGGCTGGAGCTCACCGGCTGGCTGTACCGAGCGGTGGACCCGGCCACGTCGCCGACCGACGGCGACCCCGGTGCCGGTGCCGCGCCTCCCGGCCCCCGCGCAGCGCTCGTCCACCTGCACGGCGGACCGGAGTCGCAGGAACGACCCACCTTCTCGCCGCAGCACCAGGCGCTCGCCGCGGCGGGGATCACGGTGTTCGCGCCGAACATCCGCGGGTCCAGCGGTTCCGGGCGCGACTTCGTGCACGCCGACGACCTCGGGCTCCGCTGGAACGCACTCGCGGACGTCGTCGACTGCGCGCGGTTCCTCGTGTCGAACGGGTACGCCGACCGGTCCCGCGTCGCCGTCGAGGGCCGCTCGTACGGCGGGTACGCGACCCTCGCGTCCCTGGCGTTCACGCCGGACGTCTTCGCCGCCGGGGTCGCCGTGTGCGGGATGAGCGACTTCGCGACGTTCTACCGGGACACCGAGCCGTGGATCGCCTCGGCGGCCGCGACGAAGTACGGGCACCCCGTCGAGGACGCCGCCCTGCTGGACTCCCTGTCGCCGATGCGGGCGATCGACGACGTCACCGCGCCGCTCCTCGTCGTGCACGGGGAGCTCGACACGAACGTGCCGATCGGCGAGGCGCACCAGGTCGTCGCGGCGCTCCGGGCGAGGTCGCACGACGTGGAGTACCTCGAGCTCGCGGGCGAGGGGCACGAGTACCGACGGGCCGCGTCGCGCGAGGAGCTCGTGCGGCGGATGGTGATGTTCGTGGCGGACCGGCTGGGCTGACGTCGACGGCGTGCGCGTCACGCCGTGCAACGCGGCACGGATCCGTCCGTGCGGCGTTGCAGGATGGAGGCATGACGACGAGTGCCGACGTGACCGACCTGACCCGTCCCGGAGAGGTCCTCCTGACCGACGTGCAGGACGCCGACGCCGTCGTCGACCACGCCCGCACCACCTACGCCGCCGCCGTCGTCGCCGACACGGCCGGCTGGGCGGACGGCGACCGCCGACGTCTCGAGGACCTCGGGTTCCGGGCCGGGGACGCCCGCGGCGCAGCCCTCCGGACGCTGGACCTGACCATCGCCGACGACGGCACCCCGACCCGGCTGCTCGACAACCCCGCGCTCGCCGCGCTGAACAGCCACCACGCCCGGTTCGCCGAACGCCGCGGCGAGGTCGTCCGGTACCTGCCCGATGTCTCCGTCTGGACCGGGATCCCGGACCGCCCCACGCCCGCGGACTGGGAGGACGTCCGTGCGCTCCTCGGTCCCGGGGCCGTGGTCCGTGTCGGGACTTCGGCGGTGGTCCCGGACGGCTGGCCCGCGGCCGAGGGCATGCGCGGGGTGCAGCTCACCGGCGAGCACGTCGAGGGGGAGGCGGACGCCGAGGCCGTGGAACTCACGCCCGACGACGTCCCCGAGATCCTCGAGCTCGTCGCACGCACGAAGCCCGGACCGTTCCTGCCGCGCACGATCGAGCTCGGCCGCTACGTCGGCATCCGGCGCGAGGGCCGTCTCGTCGCCATGGCCGGGGAGCGCCTGCACCCGCCGGGCTGGACCGAGATCAGCGCGGTGTGCACCGACGACGCGTTCCGCGGACAGGGGCTCGGGCGGCGGCTGGTGCTCGACGTGGTGCACGGCATCCGGGCGCGGGGCGAGGCACCGCTCCTGCACGCGGCGGCGGGCAACACCGGGGCGATCCGCCTGTACCAGCACCTCGGGCTCCGGCTGCGGGAGAGCGGTGCGCTCCGGTTCGTGCAGGTCCCCTGACCGCGATCGTCGCGCGCGGTGCGACGCGGGTCGGGAGGCGCGGTTCCGGACTGACCCGTGCCTCCCGTCCGACACGTCGGTCAGCCGACCTTCTTCCAGGTGCCACATCCGCTCGATTCGAAGCCCACGGCGTTCCGCGGGATGGTGACCGTGACGGTCGCCCGTGCGTCGCGGTAGTCGTTCGCGATGATCGACTCGATGTCTCCGTCCGCGGCCGAGAAGGTCGCCCAGTAGCAGCCGGCCGGTGCAGACGTGCGCCACGTGGTGCCGGCGCTGATCTGTGGTCCGACGACGTACACGCCGTCCGAGCTGATGTTCGCGAGCTTCGGACCCGCGGATCCGACCGGGTACCAGGAGCCGCAGTCGTCGAGCTCGACGTACTTGTCCGAGCTCGAGATGGTCATGAGTCGCTGACCGGAACCGAGGTCGTTCGCTCGGATGTCGTCGAGGCGACCCTGCGCGCTGCTGAGCCGCGCCCAGTAGCAGAGCTGGCTCGTCTTCGTCGTCGAGTAGTACGTGCCGGCCTTCACCTGCGTGCCGACGCGGAAGGTTCCGTCCCCGGAGAACGCCACCGCGGCCTTCGAGATCGCGGCGGTGGCCGCGCTGCGAGCGGCACCGTCGGCGTAACCGTTCTTCGACACGATCACTCGGGACGAGATCTTCGCCCCGACGTCGTAGTACCCCAGTCGGTAGGTCCGACCGGTCATGCTCGGGACGACGGTCCCGTTGCGCGACCACTCGTACCGGTAGGTGAGCCCCGAGGCGTTCCACGAACCCTGCGAGGTGGTGAGGACGCTGCCGCTGCGGGTGATGCCGGCGACCGCAGGGTTCTTCGTCGCACGAGGGGCGTCTCCTCGGGCAACGACCCCGACGTCCTTGGTGCGCGTGGCCGTCGTGTAGCCGGACCGTGACCCGGTGATCCCGACGCTGAGCTTGTGCCCCCGATCCGCCACCGTCGGCGTGTACCGGGTCTTGTACGCGCCGCCGATCGCCACGCCGTCCCGGTACCAGCGGTACCCGACCGTGGTCGGAGTGGGTTTCCACGTCGGCGCGGCGACCGTCAAGGATCCACCGACCTTCGCGCTCCCGGTGACGGTGGGGGCAGCCGTGGTGAACGACAGCGGCGCGGGTGTCGCTGGCGGGCTCGTCGGAACGGGCGGATCGGTCGGTTCGGGGGATCCCGTTGCGTCAGTGGACACCTCCGGAGACGTCCCCACCGTCGACGACGAGCTGGTCCCTCCCGCTGCAGGGCTGGCTGTGGCCGCGGCCGTCGGTGGGCCGGGCGTCGAGGTCGTGGTCGGTGCTGCGTTCGCCGGAGCGGTGGCCAGCATGGTCGCGGCGGTGACGGCCAGGGCTGCCAGGGGCAGGACGAACCGCCTCGGTCGTCCGGCGGCGCGTTCGGGTCGTGCCATCGAGGTGCTTCCGTTCTTCAGGTCGTGTGGGCGGATCGCCCGTACCGAGAATAGGAGAGCGGTACTCAGGTTATGCACGGCCAGTTCGGGGGGTTGACCGCGCCGTGGCCCGTTCCGCACACTGACTGCGCTCGGCAGGGGGCTGCCGGGGACCGGGGACCAGGAGGGTCGAGAACGTGCGGATGTCCACCGTGACCGCAGTGGCGGTCGTGCTCGGGATCGCGCTCGCCGCGGTCGTCACCACGTCCGTCGGCGTGCCCGGAGCCGGCGCGGCACCGGCCTGCCGCGGGGATCGCATCAGCGTCTCGGCGCTGTCGACGGGCTGCGTCGTGTCGGACGGCACGGTCGTGTTGCCGGACGGCCGGCAGTTCCGGGTGCCGCCCGTCGGGACGACCGTGTCCGCGATGCCGGTCGGTGCGTCCGGCACCGCCGACGAGGGCGACGTGTCGGTCACGAACACCGGCCGTTCGGGCGTCGCGGTCCTCGTGCACGACGACTGGTCCGGGTCGCCGGCCGCGATCCGACAGGAACGGGCCGCCCTCGCCCACCGCACGCTCCTCAGCGGCTCCGCGCTCCGGACCGCCGGTGGCGCGGCGTCGTCCACGGCGGCCGCGAGCGGGTCGTCCAGCTGCTCGTCGACGGCGTACGCCAAGCTCGGGTTCCGCTGGACCGGACCCGTCGAGTGGGGGTACAACCCGAACAACCAGAAGGTGTCGGGCGCCGCGGCGATCGGTGCCGGTGCGGACGCCTGGACCGGCACGACCACGGCCTGCGGACGGACGGTCCGTTCGACCGCGGACGACACGTACACCGGCAGCCGCAAGGTCGCGATGGGCATCACCGCGACCGGCGGCTGCGGCACGTCCGACGGCGCGAACATGGTCGGGTGGGGGTCGCTCCGCGCGGGGACGCTCGCGGTGACCTGCGTCTGGTCCCGCGGGGGCGTCGCGGTCGAGGCCGACCAGCGGTACTCGACGTCGGTGGCCTGGTCCGCCACCACGACGTGCTCCGGCTCGCGCTTCGACCTGCGCGGGGTCGCCACGCACGAGTGGGGGCACGCCTGGGGCCTCGGGCACACGGCGTCGTCGAGCGGGCTCGTCATGAAGCCGGCGTCGACGACGTGCGAGACCGGTCAGCGGACCCTCGGTCTCGGCGACCTGATCGGCATCGACGCGCTCTACTGACCGCGGCCGGCTCGGGGTGGTCGTGATCCTGGATTCTCTAGGATCGACGCATGTCGACCACGCTGCCGGGCTTCGGGACCGAGCGCATCACGCAGCTCGGGCTGCGCGACCGTGTCTACGACCGGGTGCTCGAGGTGCTGATGGGCCACGACGTCGAGCCGGGCATGCGCCTGTCGATCGACGGGCTGGCCCGGTCCCTCGGCGTCTCGCCGACGCCGGTGCGCGAGGCGCTCGTGCAGCTCGAACGCACCGGACTCGTCACGCGCGAGGCCAACAAGGGCTACCGGGTGTCGCCGCCGCTCGCGGGGGACCAGCTCGAGGCGTTGTTCGACGCTCGGCTCATCGTGGAGTCCGGTGCCGTCGAACTGGCGGCGCGGGGCGACGTCCCGGCCCTGCGGACACGGCTGGCCGCGGCGCTCGAGGAGCAGGCGGCCGTCGCCCGGGAGATCGCCGGCGTCGGGGTCGGTGCGGCGTCCGATGAGCTGATGGCCCGCTTCTTCCGGGCCGACTGGCAGTTCCACCAGCTCGTGTTCGACGCGACGCGGAACCCGTTCCTCGAGGAGATGTCCGAGATCATCACGACGCGTGTGCACCGGATGCGGCAGATCGTCGAGGGCGGCGGCGACGACACCGAACGTGCCGTCCAGGAACACCGGGACATCCTGGAGGCGTTGGCCGAGGACCCGGCTTCGGCCGTCGCGGCGATGCGGCACCACATCGACGCCGTACGGCTCCGGTCGCGAGCGGACGCGTCGCACACCGCCTGACGTCGGTGCCGCATCGGCGCGGCGGTCGCTGTCCACGGCACCGACCGGGCGTGCGTGGACGCCCGTCCCGAGGTTCGGGTCAACGGGACGGGCGTCCTGATCCTCCACGTCCGGGCTCCTTCGGAGCCCCCCGGACAGGGGGTTTGGTCGGATCGGTTGCGGATCTGCTGCGTCGGAGTATCTTTCCTATAGGAAAGAGGTTCGATGACGAGCCCGACATGCGAAGGAGCATCCCGTGAGCACACCGCAGGACTGGGTCACCCAAGACTGGGACGCCACCACCTGGACGGCCGACACCTGGCCGATCGCGACGTGTCTGCACGGGTTCCCGCCGGTGACCCGTGACGGGGTCGCCTTCCACGACGCCGATCCCGAGGTGTGGGACGACGTCTTCGCCCAGATCGAGGCGGTCGGGTTCTCGCTCGCCGAGATGGCCGACAGCCACATCCGACCCGCCGACCTCGAGCGGTCCCGGCGCGACGAGCTGTTCGCGATCGCGAAGGCGCACGGTGTCGGCATCCCGTCGGTGCACCTGCAGCGCAGGAGCATCGTCCAGCCCGGGCATGAGGAGGACAACCTCGCCTACGCCCACCGCACGATCGACGCGGCGGCGGAGTGGGGCATGCAGGTGTTCTCGACCGGGCTGCACCAGCCGTTCAACGAGGCGCAGCGGAAGGCCCTCTGGTTCTGGACGGCCCAGGGGCCGAAGGACCCCGACGACCCCGAGGTCCGTGCCGCCGCGGTGTCGCGCCTCCGCGAGCTCGGCGAGCACGCCGCGAGCGTCGGGCTGCCGATGGCCCTGGAGCTCTACGAGGACACGTACCTCGGGACCGCGGACAGCGCCGTTCGCCTGATCGAGGAGATCGGCCTCGACACCGTCGGGCTGAACGCCGACGTCGCGAACCTCATCCGGCTGCACCGCCCGGTGGAGGACTGGCGCGAGCTCTTCGCGAAGACCCTGCCGTTCACGAACTACCTGCACGTGAAGAACTACACGCGGGACGAAGCCGGAGACGGCAGCTGGGCGACGAGTGCGCCGAGCACCATGGAGGCCGGGCTCATCAACTACCGCCAGGTCCTCCGCGACGCCGTCGCCGACGGGTTCCGCGGGATCGTCATGACGGAGCAGTACGGCGGGGACAGCCTCGGCGTCTGCGCCACCAACCAGCAGTACATCCGTTCCGTCCTCGCCACCTCGGTGGTCGGGGCGACGAAGCAAGGAGTCACCCGATGAGCACCCTCGACATCGCCGTCGTCGGATCCGGTTACATGGGCGGCGGGATCGCCCAGGTCCTCGCCCTCGCCGGCCACACCGTCCGGATCGCGGACGTCTCCGCCGAGATCGCCGCGTCCAACCGGGCACGGCTCATCACCGAGACGGAGCAGTTCGTCGCGGACGGCCTGTTCCCCGCCGACGCCGTGGCGCGCGTCGACGCCCACCTCAGCGCCGCGGACTCGATCGAGGAAGCGGTCGCCACGGCCGACTTCATCGAGGAGGCCGTCCCCGAGAAGCTCGAGATCAAGCACGCGACGCTCCGCCGCATCAGCGCCGCCGCCCGTCCCGACGCCGTCATCGGGTCGAACACGTCGACCATCCTCATCGAGTCCCTCGCCGAGGCGGTCACCGGCCCCGAGCGCTTCCTCGGCGTGCACTTCTCGAACCCGGCGCCGTTCATCCCCGGTGTCGAGCTCATCCCGCACCCGACGACGAACGAGCACGCGATCGCCGTCGGCGAGACCGTCGTCGCCGCCACGGGCAAGCAGTCGGCACGGGTCAAGGACTCGACCGGGTTCGTGCTCAACCGCCTGCAGTACGCCCTGTTCGAGGAAGCGACGAAGATCGCCGACGAGGGCATCGCGACCCCCGACGACATCGACACGATCGTGCGGACCACGTTCGGGTTCCGCCTGCCGTTCTTCGGCCCGTTCGCGATCGCCGACATGGCGGGGCTCGACGTCTACGCGTTCTGCTTCGAGTCGCTGCAGACCCGCTGGCCCGAGCGCTTCGCCACCCCGCCGTCGCTGCAGCAGCACGTCGACGCGGGCGAGCTCGGCACGAAGTCCGGTGCCGGCTACCTCGACGTGCCGGCCGACCGCACCCCGGAGCTCGTCGCCTACCGCAACCGGGCCTACGTCGCGATGCAGAAGCTCCTCGACGAGCTCGGCCCGGCCCCGATCCACTGAGGGAGCGCACCATGACCACGAACCAGGACCGCACCGTCGTCCTCACCGGCGCCGCCTCCCCGCGGGGGATCGGCCGCGCCACCGCCCACCACCTCGCCGGACAGGGCTGGAACGTCGGCATCGTCGACCTCGACCAGGCCGCGAGCGAGCAGGTCGCCGCCGAGGTGCGCGACCAGCACGGCGTGCAGGCGGTCGGCGCGGGGGCGGACGTCGCCGACGAGGCCGCCGTGCGCGCCGCCTTCGACGCGATCGAGTCCGCACTGCCGCCGATCGCCGCACTCGTGAACCTCGCCGGCGTCTCCTCCGCCCACCCGTACCTCGACCTGCCCGAGGGGGAGTGGCACCGTGTGCTGAGCATCAACCTCGACGGTGTGCACTTCGCGAGCCTGCGGGCAGCGCAGTCGATGGTGCGGAACGGCTACGGCCGCATCGTCAACCTGTCGTCGGTGTCGGCCCAGCGCGGTGGCGGCACGTTCAGCAAGACGCCGTACTCGGTCGCCAAGGCCGGCGTCGTCGGACTCACCCGCGGGATGGCGCGCGAGCTCGGCCACCAGGGGGTCACCGTGAACGCGATCTCCCCCGGTCCGATCGACACCGACATCATGGGCGGCACGCTCACCGACGAGCGCAAGGCGGCGATGGCCGCCGACGGCGTGCTGCCGAGGATCGGCACCCCGCGGGACATCGCCGCGGCGATCGCCTACCTCATCAGCGAGGACGCCGGGTTCGTCACCGGCCAGACGCTCAACGTCGACGGCGGCCTGTACATGCACTAGAGCCGACCGGCCACGGGTCGCGCGCCGTCCGCGCGACGCGATCCGTGCCTCCCGTCCGGCCGACAGGCCGACAGGCCGACAGGCCGACCGTCCGTCGGACGCACCGAAACCGCACCGTGCTCGCAAAGGAGCGAACCCGTGTCCCTTCCCCCTGCCCCCGCGCTCGGGTCGACCAACGACCCCGCCCTCAAGTCGGCGATCGGCAAGGCGACGAAGCACCTCATGCCGATGCTCGTCATCCTGTACTTCGTCGCCTTCCTCGACCGCACCAACGTCGGGTTCGCCGAGGAGGCGCTCAGCGTCGACCGCGGCATCTCCGACGCCGCGTTCGCACTCGGTGCGGGCATCTTCTTCATCGGCTACGCGATCTTCGAGATCCCGTCCAACCTGCTGCTCAAGCGGTTCGGCGCACGGTTCTGGCTCGCCCGCATCGCGATCACGTGGGGCATCGTCGCCGCACTGTTCTCGTTCACGACGAACGACACGATGTTCATCGTCCTGCGGTTCATCCTCGGCGTGACCGAGGCCGGCCTGTTCCCGGGCGTCATCATGTACCTGTCCGAGTGGTTCCCGAACAAGGTCCGCGTGCGGATGTTCGCGATCTTCTACCTGGCGCAGCCGTTCTCGCAGATGATCGGCGCCCCGCTCTCCGGCGGCCTGATCAGCTTCGGCGACCAGGCCACCCCGTTCCACGGCTGGCAGGTGATGTTCGCGGGCGAGGGACTGCTCGCGGTCCTCGCGGGCATCGCCGCGCTGGTGTTCCTGACGAACAGTCCGCAGCAGGCGAAGTGGCTCGACGACGGGCAGAAGGCGTCGCTCACCGCGGCGATGGCACGCGAGGACACCGCCCGCAGCGAAGACGGCCCGACCGGCATCTGGAAGGCGATGGCGAGCGGCCGCGTCTGGTACTTCACGATCATCTACTTCTGCCTGCAGGTCGCCGTGTACGGCACGACGTTCTACCTGCCGCAGCAGGTGTCCTCGCTGCTCGGCCAGGACGTCGGCTGGCAGGTCGGTCTCGTCGCCGCGATCCCGTGGCTCGTCGGGCTCGTCGCCTGCTACCTCGTCGGCTCGAAGGCGGACACCGTCGGACGTCGTCGCCGCTGGGGCACGATGTTCTACGTCACGACCGGACTGTCGATCCTCGGGTCGGCGTGGGCCGGTGCGAACGGCCAACCGGTCCTGGGCATCCTGTTCATCACGCTGGCGGTCGCGAGCTTCCTCGCGGTGGGGCCGATCACCTGGGCGTACCCGACGGCCTTCCTGACCGGTGCGGCCGCCGCCGCGGGCATCGGGCTCATCAACTCGCTCGGCAACCTCGGCGGGTTCGTGGCACCGATCATGCGCACCGCGATCAACGACGTGGTGCCGACCGACAGCGGTGCGTTCGGCATCGTGTCGCTCGGGGTCCTGGCCTTCGTCGCGGCCGTGATGATCTTCTGCACGAAGTTCTTCCGGGGGGCGAAGGCGGATGACCTGCTCGACACCTCGCACGTCCGCACCACGACGTCGAAGGAGACGAACGCGTGACCAGACTGTTCAACGACCCGGCGGACTTCGCCGACGAGGCCACCGACGGCTTCGTGGCCGCGAACGCGCGCTGGGTGCGGAAGGTGCACGGCGGGGTCGCCCGCGCGACCACCAGCCCCGAGGGGACCGTGGCGCTCGTGATCGGCGGCGGCTCCGGGCACTACCCGGCGTTCGGCGGACTCGTCGGGACGGGCCTTGCCGCCGGTGCCGCGATGGGGAACCTGTTCGCCAGCCCGAGCGCCCAGCAGGTGGCCGGTGTCGCCCGCGCTGCCGAGCACGGTGGTGGGGTGCTGCTGTCGTACGGCAACTACGCCGGCGACGTCCTGAACTTCGACGCCGCCGCGCGCACCCTCGAGGCCGAGGGGATCCCGGTGCGCACGGTGCGGGTGACCGACGACGTGGTGAGTGCGCCCGCCGACCGTGCGCACGAGCGTCGTGGGATCGCGGGGGACCTCTGCGTGTTCAAGGTCGCGGGAGCGGCCGCCGAGCGCGGGGACGGCCTCGATGCCGTCACGGCGATCGCGGAGCGGGCGAACGACCGGACCCGCAGTTTCGGCGTCGCGTTCTCCGGCTGTTCGCTCCCCGGCGCCGACGAACCCCTGTTCACCGTGCCGGAAGGTCGGATGGCGATCGGGATGGGCATCCACGGCGAACGCGGCATCGACGAAGCCGACGTGCCCACCGCGTCCGGACTGGCGGACCTGCTCGTCGACAAGCTGCTGACGGAGCTGCCGTCCGGCGTCGCAGTCGACGGCTCCCGCGTCGTCCCGGTCCTGAACGGCCTCGGCAGCGTGAAGTACGAGGAGCTCTTCGTCGTCTACCGCTCGGTGCAGCGGCGCCTCGCGGACGCGGGCGTCGTCATCGTCGAGCCCGAGGTCGGGGAGCTGGTGACGAGCTTCGACATGGCCGGTGTCTCGCTGACGCTGTTCTGGCTGGACGACGAGCTCGAGGAGCTCTGGGCCGCACCCACCGACACCCCGGCCTACCGCAAGGGCGGCGCCGTCGCCGCGGAGCGGCTGCCGGATTCGGCGCTCGAGGCCGACGAGGGGATCGTCGTCGGCACCGGGTCGCCCGAGTCCCACGCGGTCGCGGAACGCATCGCGACGGCCATCGCTGCGGCGCGGGCGGTCGTCGACGAGCACGCCGACGACCTGGGCGCGATGGACGCCGTGGCCGGCGACGGCGACCACGGCATCGGCATGCAGCGCGGCGTGCACGCCGCGGACGCCGCCGCGCGAGCAGCGCTCGAGCGCGAGGTCGGCGCCGGCGGACTGCTCGCGATCGCCGCCGACGCCTGGTCGGACAAGGCCGGTGGCACCTCCGGAGCGATCTGGGGTGCGGCCCTGGAGGCGCTGGGTCGCGTCCTCGGCGACACCTCGCGTCCGTCGGCCACCACCGTCGCGGACGCCGTGCACGCGGCCACCGAGGCCGTCCTCGCGTTCGGCGCCGTCCCCGGCGACAAGACCATGGTCGACGCGCTCGTCCCGTTCGACGACGCGTTCGGCCGGGCGGTGCGCGAGGGTGCGGCGACCGGAGACGCCTGGCGGACCGCGGTCGCGGCTGCCCGGGAGGCGGCGGACGCCACCGCCGACCTCGTGCCGCGCAAGGGACGGGCCCGGACCCACGCCGAACAGGCCGTGGGGACGAGGGACCCGGGTGCGGTGTCGTTCGCGTTGATCGTGGAGGCGGTCGCTCCGTGATCACCGTCGGGGTGTCGCTCAAGACGTACTTCTCGCACGCCCGGACGCTCTCGTGGGCGGCCGAGGTCGCGGACGTCGCCCGGCGGCACCCCGCGGTGACGTCCGGAGCGGCGTCGCTCTTCATCGTGCCGACCTTCCCGGCGCTCGTGCCGGTCCGGCGGATCCTGGACGAGGCCGACGCCCCCGTCCAGCTCGGGGCGCAGGACCTGTCGTGGGCCGACCCGGGTCCGTACACCGGTGAGGTCACGGGCGCCGAGCTGCGGGAGATCGGGGTCGACCTCGTCGAGATCGGCCATGCCGAGCGGCGTTCCCTGTTCCACGAGACCGACGACGAGGTCGCGGGGAAGGTGCACGCCGCCTTCCGCAACCACCTGCAGCCGCTGGTCTGCGTCGGGGAGACGAGCCGCGCCTCCCGTGCCGAGACCGTGGCCGAGGTGACCGCGCAGCTCGACCGGGCTGTCTCGACGGCGATCGCGGACGGACTGGCGGGGCCGCTCGTCGTGGCGTACGAGCCGGTGTGGGCGATCGGCGCTCCGGCACCGGCCCCCGACGACCACGTCGTGGGTGTGCTCGCGGGGATCGAGGAGCACCTGGCGACCCGGCCGGAGCTCGCCGGCTCCGTGGTGATCTACGGCGGCAGCGCCGGACCGGGCCTCCTCACCCGCGGCCGGGGTCGGATCGGTGGACTGTTCCTCGGCCGGTTCGCGCACGACCCCGCCGCGATCGCCTCGATCCTCGACGAGGTGGCGGCACTCGAGGAGAGGTGAGCCGCTCAGGCGTCGCGCGCGCCCGCGAGTCCGTGGTCGTGCGCGTAGACCACGAGCTGCACCCGGTCCCGGAGTGCGAGCTTGCCGAGGATGCTCGAGATCTGCGTCTTGACCGTGGACTCCGTGACGAACTCCTTCGCCGCGATCTCGGCGTTCGACAACCCCCGTGATGCCCACCCGAACACGATCCGCTCGCGGTCCGTCAGCGACTGGAACGCCTCGGGCTGGGGCGTCGGGGCACGCTCGACGTCGGCGCCGAAGAGCTGCGAGAGGTCGTTCGGCGCGATCACCGAGTTCCCCTCGTGCACGGCACGGACGGCGGCGAACAGGAACGGTGGCGTGGTGTCCTTCAGCAGGAACCCGCTCGCGCCGAGCCGGATCGCCGTGGCGGCCGCGGGGTCGAGGCCGAACGTCGTCAGCACGACCACGCGGGGGAGCGGCCCCTCGACCGCGCCGGAGAACAGCTGCCGGACGGTCTCGACGCCGTCCGTCCCCGACATCCGCATGTCGAGGAGCATCACGTCCGGTCGGAGCTCGGGGATCCGCGCCAGCGCCTCGGCACCGTCGGAGGCCTCGCCGACGACGACCATGTCGTCCTGGGCGTCGAGCACGACGCGCAGGCCGGCACGGAACAGCGCCTGGTCGTCGGTGAGCAGGATGCGGATCGGATCGGTCATCGGTTGGTCCCCCCATGGACGTCGAACGGGATGCGGGCGCGTGCGGCGAACACGTCGTCCAGGACGGCGGCGTCGAACGAGCCGCCGAGTGCGGTGAGCCGGGTGTGCATCCCGGCGAGTCCACGACCCGAGCCGCGGGTGCTCGCGGCCGGGACGACGACCGGGACGACGACCGGGCCGGTGCCGACCGGGCCGGTGCCAGCGGTCACGGTGCCTGCGGTCGGGCCGGTGGCCGGGCCGGTGCTCGCGGTCGGGACCAGGTTCTCGACCTCGAGCACGAGGTCGGCGGACCGCCAGGTCTCCCGCACGGTGACCGGCATGCCCGGGGCACCGTGCCGCAGGGCGTTCGTGAGCATCTCCTGCAGCACCCGGCGCGCGGCCGTCCCGCTCGTCGGACCGAGCACCACCGGCTGCCCGCGGACCGCCTGGTCGACGTCGACCCCGGCCTCGCGGATCCCCTGCACGATCTCCTCGAGCGAACCGGGGTCGGTCGCGGCGCCGGAGCCGTCGATGTGGCCGAGCACCTGTCGGACCTCGACGAGGGAGCTCCTGGCGGTGCTCGCGATCGTGGCGCTGACCTCGCGGATCCGGGCCTCGTCGTCGAGGAACGGCACCGAGTCCGCCTGCGCGATGATCACCGCGAGGGAGTGTCCGACGACGTCGTGCACGTCACGGGCGATGTCCGCACGGATCCGCTCGGACTCGGCGACGTCGATGGCGCGGGTCGCGGTGGCCTCGGCCTCGGTCGCGACGGCCTCGGCCCGGGACGCCGCCGCCTCGGCGTCCGCACGGCGCTCGGACTCGCGGTCGCGCGACCGGAAGGCCCGCACGGCGACGCCGCCGGCCCACACGCCGAGGAGCGCCGTCACCGGAGCTGCCATCGCGAGGAACGCCTGGTCGCGCGGCCCGTTGATGAGCACGAGGAACCGGAAGCCGGTCAGGGCGAGGTAGAGCGTGGCCCCGATGCCGGCCACGAACGCGAGCACGCCGGACACGATGACCTCGGTGCGGGTGCCGACGACGGCCGCGGTGCCGATCACCACGAAGATGGCGAGGTCCACGAGCGACGGCCGTTCACCGCCCCCGACCTGCACGATGCCGAGCACGACGACCATGAGCATCGCCGCCGTCGGCGAGAGACGGCGGAGGGCGATGGCCGCGGCGGCTGCCAGGACCGCGGCGAGGCTCGCGTGCTCGAGCTCGAGGTCGATGGGGAGCAGGAAGACGAACGCCGCGAAGGCCGCCCAGGCCACGTCGACGATGATCGAACGGGTGGCGAGCGGCCGGATGAACGTGCCCCGTTCCGTCACGGCACGATCATCGCACGGGGCGGTCCGCCACCGTTCACGGGGTCGGCGACATCGCGAGGAGCGCGACGGCGGTCACGACGACGATCGCCGCGCAGAGCATCAGGGTGGCGATCGTGTGCTTGGTCGAGGTGTCCATGCTCCGAGCCTCGCCGACCGCCCGGCGTCCGGCATCGGGCGCGAGGGTGAACGCGTTCATCCCCACGGATGAAGGCGTCTGGTCCGTGCGGACGCGGTCGGTCAGACGGTGATCTGGCCCAGCACGCGGTGGGCGATCGCGATCGACTCACCGGACACCACCGACAGCGGCGACGCGAGGAACGCGACGAGGTCCGCGATCTGCTGCGGGCTCGACTCTCCCGGGGCGCCAGGTCGCATTTCGGCGCTCGGGGCGTCCGTCACCGTCCCCGGGTTGACGACGTTGACCGTGACCCCGGTGCCGGCGGCCTCGTCGGCGAGGTTCTTCGCGATGACGCTCACCGCGGTGTTCCGCAGCGACGCCGTGATGTTGCCCGACAGGTAGGCGTTCTGCCCGCTGATGACCACGACACGACCGAACCCTGCTCCGCGCTGGGCGGGGAGCACGGCGTTGGCGACGCGGAGGAACCCGAGCGCCTTGCCGTCGATCGCGGTGAGGACCTGCTCCGGGTCGGACTTCCTCGCCGGGTCGAGCGTGCCGGCGCTCGGGGCCGCGGTGACGACGAGCGCGTCGATGCGGCCGTGCTGTTCGAGCACGCGGGCCACGCCGGCGTCCACGGAGGCCTGGTCGGCGGTGTCGATCGCGACGCTGTCGGGGGAGTCACCGGCGCTCCGTGAGGCGACGACGACGGTCGCCCCCTCGGCCCGGAGGCGATCGGCGACGGCGGCGCCGATGTACCCCTTCCCTCCGACGACGAGCGCGACACGGTTCTTGAGTTCGAGGTCCACGCCGTCACGCTACGCCCGCACGATCCGCTCGGGACGGACGGACGGACGAACGGGAGGCGCGGTGCCGGCTGGCACCGCGCCTCCCGTCCGGTGGGCGGTCACCGACCGATCGTCGTGACCGCGCCCGTGTCGTCCGGCTGTTCCACGCGTGGCGGCGCGAAGACGCCGTCGTACAGGCGGACGGCACTCCACCCGGCGACGAGTCCGGCTGCCCCGAGCACCGCGGCGATCCACGGCACCACCGGGGTACCGGTCCAGGCCCCCGGGGCGGCGACCCACGCGAGGAACACACCGATCGTGCTGCCCGCGGCCCCGATCACGGCGGCCGTCCGCCGGTCGAGGCTCGTGAACGTCAGCGCGATCGTCACGGCGGCGATCGCGGCGAGGGCGTTGACGAGGTCGAACACTGCCGCCGCTCCTACTCTCCGCTGCCGACGGCGAGCTGCTCGCGTCCGCCACCCGTGGTGACGGCGATCTTGCGGGGCTTCGCCGACTCCTTGACGGGGATCGTGACGCTCAGGACACCGTTGTCGTAGCCGGCCGTGATGCGCTCGGCGTCGAGGCCGTCCCCGAGCGTCAGCTGCCGGACGTAGGTACCAGGCTGGCGCTCGCGCGTGAGCCACTGCGAGCCCTCCGGAGCGCCGAGGGTGCGCTCGGCACGGATGGTCAGGACGGACCCGTCCACGTCGATGTCGACGGAGCCCGGGTCGATGCCCGGCAGGTCGACGTCGAGGACGTAGTGGTCACCCGTGCGGTAGAGGTCCATCGGCATCGAGCGGGGGCCCGCGGTGCCGAGGAGGGAGCCGGCGAGACGGTCCAGCTCGCGGAACGGATCGAAGTTCATCGTCATCGGAATCAACTCCTTCGTGTCTGCTGTTGAGTCCCCTCGACTCAACTGCGACATGTTCTAGCACTCGAGCCTGGTGAGTGCCAAATGAACGCTCGGAATCCGCTCGGAGCAGCGGATCTGCGGCGGTCAGCCGAGCAGCGGTTCGAGCCGCGAGACCGCGCTCCGCAACAGCCCGAGCGTCGCGCCGGGCGCCTCGATCCGGGCCGCGGGAGCCGACAGGGTCAGCGCCGCGACGAGCTGCCCGTCCTCCCCGAGCACCGGCAGCGCCAGACACCCGAACCCCGCCGCGAACGCGCCGGTCTGGTGGACGGGTCCGCGACCGCCCGTCGCGTGCAGCCGCCCCATCGCGCTGGCGTCGGGCGTCGCCCGCAGTGCCCGCTCGTCGAGGAGCGGGAAGTCCGGGTCGACGTCGAGGTCGCGGATCCCGGACGCGTCGTAGCGGGCGAGGTGGACGCCGGCCCGCACGGCCGACCGCACGTCGGCGAGCACGGCACGCACGGCGCGGGGGAGCGGCGGGGGCACGACCGGTGCCGTCACCCCCGCGAGCTCGGCGACCTTGTGCCCGAGGGCGAAGCCGCGCAGGTCGGGCAGCCGCACGAGGTACTCGTCCTCGACGAGCAGGGTGATGAGCCGGTAGGTGGTCGCCCGCGGCATCCCGAGCACGTCGGAGAGCTGCTGCGCGGTGATGCCCGGCCCGGCGTGCGCGACGGCCTCGAGCACCGCGAGGGCGTTCTGGACCGCCTTCGGCTGTCGTGCGCGCAGACCGGGTTCGCTCATCGCACCCCCGTCCCGTGGCCGGGTCCGTCGGTGGGCCGGGAGGCGCGGAGCAGGTCCGCCACGACCGGTACGTCGTACACGGCGCGGCTCCGACCCCGCCGCCACGGCCGCCGACGGGTCACCACGAGGAACACCGCGACGACGGCGGCGACCGACCCGACGGCGAGGACGACCGCGGGCCAGTGCGGCGACGCTGCCTCGACCCCGAGGTAGGTGAGGAGGACGGCGGCGAGCAGCACCCCGGTGGCCGTCGCCACGATCGCGACGCCGGTGGTCAGTTCACCGATCCGCCGCAGGAACACCGGGGCGGCGAAGCAGGTCAGGGCGTAGGCGGCGAGGTAGCCGAGCGCGGCCACCACGAGCTCGGCCTCCATCAGCGTCCAGGTCGGGATGCCGCTCGCCAGTCCGGCCACCGGCAGCGCCGTGAGGAGGCTGCACGCGAGGACGCCGGCCACGAACGGGGTGCGGAAGCGCGGGGACGCCCGGCCGAGCACGCGCGGCAGCACCCCCTCGCGGGCCATCGCGAACAGGACGCGCACGAGGGCGGTGGTGGAGGCGATCGCGCAGGCGGCGAACGACGCGGCGATCCCGAGGTCGAGGGCCCAGCCGATCCACTGCAGTCCGGACGCGTTCGCGAGTTCGTTCACGGGCGAGGCGCTGTCGGCGAGGTCCGCGCCCATCGCCGCGAAGCCGAGCTGCTGTGCCGCCGCACTGGCGAGGTAGAGCACCCCGGCGACGAGGACCGTCCACGAGATCGCGCGCGGGATCGTGGCGAAGGGGCGCCGCGCCTCCACGCCGAGGACCGAGGCGCTCTCGAACCCGACGAACGCCGTGACCGCGAGGGCGGTGCCGACCGCGAACGGCGCGGGTGCCGTCGGGCCGAGCGCCATCGCCGAGGCGTCCACGGGGTGCAGTCGGGCGACCAGCGCCACGATGAGCACCACGATGACGGCGACGGACAGGGTCTCGACGAGCAGGGTCAGGCGGGTCGACACCCGGACGCCGAGCGCGATGACCGCGAACACGGCCGCGCCCATCGCCACGACCACGACGACGGTGACGCGGGCGCTGCCGCCGGCTGCCGGGACGAACCGGGACAGCAGGTAGTCGAGGTAGTAGCCGCTGCCGGTCAGCGAGAACATCGCGATGAAGCCGTACCCGAGGAGCAGCGCCGCCCCCGCGACGACCCCGGCGACCGGTCCGAGGCCGAGCGACACGTAGGTGTACAGCGAGCCCGTGCCGGCGACGCGTCGGACGAACTGGTTCACGGTGCGGCCGACGAGGAACGACAGGGCCATCGCGGCGAGCAGTGACCACGTGGCACCCTGCCCGGCGACGGTCGCGACGAGCACCGGGATCGTGGTGGCTGCGGCCGACGGCGCGACCGCGGACACCGACTGTGCGAGGACGTCGACCGGGCCGACGCTGCGCCGGGAGAGTCCGTCGACGGGGGACCGTGTGCCCACGCCCGGCACCCGTGGCGGGTCGGCGATGGCACGGTCGAGCGCGGTCATGCGGCAACGGTACGACCGCGGCGTTGCCCCGGTGTGCCGACGGTGTTTCGCCCGCGTCTCACGCAAATGAGACACCGGCCGCGGGCGCGTCCCATTCGGGCGCGACCGGGTTTCACGCGGGCGGAACGAGGCCGCAACCGCGGCGCGGGACCGTGGTCCCACGCCACCCCGGCACACCCTCCCCACCCGAACCGGAAGGTCACGATGTCCAGCATCACGAAGGACCCCGCCTCACTCGGAGCCGTCCCCGCGCCGCAGCGGACGATGCGCGGCTCGCTCGGCGTCACCGCGATCGTGTTCATGGTCGTCGCGGCGGCCGCACCGCTCACCGTCGTCGGCGGAGCGGCGCCGCTCGGCATGCTCCTCGGCAACGGCGTGGGGTTCCCGTCGCTCTACGCCATCTCCGCCGTGGTCCTGCTGCTGTTCTCGGTGGGCCTCGCCGCCATGACCCGGCACGTGCCGCGGCCCGGGGCGTTCTTCACCTTCGTCGGACACGGGCTCGGCCGGCCGGCGGGCGCGGGTGCCGCCACCCTGGCGCTCCTGACGTACACGACCATCCAGGTCAGCGTGCACGGCTACATCGGGTACCTGCTCGGCGTGACGGTGTCCGGCCTCGGCGGACCGGACATCCCCTGGTACGTCTGGTCGCTCGTCGTCGTGGCGCTCGTCGGAGTCCTCGGCTACCGGCACATCGACCTGTCGAGCAAGGTCCTCGGTGTGCTGCTCGTCGGCGAGGTCGGGATCGTGCTCGTCCTCGTCGCGGCGATCGTGTTCCGCGGCGGGGCCGACGGCCTGTCCCTCGCACCGTTCGAGCCGACGCAGATCGCGTCGGGGTCGCCCGGCGTCGGCCTGATGTTCGCGATCGCCGCGTTCATCGGGTTCGAGGCGACCGCGATCTTCCGCGACGAGGCGAAGGACCCGGAGCGGACCATCCCCCGTGCGACCTACACGGCCGTCATCGGCATCGGGGTGTTCTACACGCTCGCCTCCTGGGGGCTCGTGATGGCCTGGGGTCCGGACGGCGTCCTCGCGGAGGCCGCGAAGGACCCGGGCTCGCTCATCCTCACCACCGCGGCGCAGTACATCGGGACGGCGGGCGAGGCCGTGCTCAACGTGCTGCTGCTGACGAGCATGTTCGCCTGCGTCCTGTCGTTCCACAACGTCATCACCCGGTACCAGCACTCGATGGCGAACGCCTCGCTGCTCCCCGCGCGCCTCGGCGACGTGCACCACAAGCACGCCTCGCCGCACACCTCGAGCGTCGTGCAGACCGTGACCGCCGCCGTGCTCGTGGTCCTGTTCGCGGTGCTCGGGCTCGACCCGGTGCTGCAGGTGTTCAGTTGGTTCGCCGGCGTCGCCACCCTCGGGGTCGCGATCCTGATGGCCGCGACGAGCCTCGCCGTGATCGTCTACTTCCGCCGCACGCGGACCGACCGCCGTGTCTGGAACACGGTCGTCGCCCCGAGCCTCGGGTTCGTCGGGCTCGTCGCCTCCGCCGTCCTCATCTGGGTGAACTTCCCGACGCTCGTCGGTGACGTCGACGCCTCCGGGGCGAGCGTCTTCGGCGTCGTGAGCACCGTGCTCACCGGTCTCGTCGTGGTCGTCC
This sequence comes from Curtobacterium sp. AB451, assembly GCF_050585845.1. NCBI lineage: Bacteria > Bacillati > Actinomycetota > Actinomycetes > Micrococcales > Microbacteriaceae > Curtobacterium > Curtobacterium sp. AB451. The sequence goes on along the minus strand of NZ_JBOBQG010000002.1, from coordinate 58,650 downwards.
CCGCCGTCGGCGTGGTGCAGGCGATCGTGCTGCGCCGCCGCAGTCGGAGCCGCTACGAGCAGATGCTCGACCGCCTCGCCACCGAGAGCTGACCCGCCGGACGCCCACCGCGCCTCCCGGCCGCACCCACCCGACCCACGCACGACGCACCACGCAAGGAGCACCACGCACATGACGATCACCGACCCGACCACCGTGACCACCGACGCAGCCACCACCGCGCACCCGCTCGGCAGCCTGACCCCCGACGAGTTCACCGCGGTCCGCGACCTCGTCACGGCGCAGCCGGACTGGACCGACACCACCCGCTTCGCGTACGTCGGCCTCGAGGAGCCGCCCAAGCACGAGGTCCTCGCGTGGCAGGCCGGTGACGGCCCCCTGCCGGACCGCACGGCACGCGTGATGCTGCTCGACATGGCGACCGGTCGCTCCACGGACCGTGTCGTGTCGATCACCACCGGCGCGGTGCTGCGGACCGACGTCCTCGACGGCTCCCGCGGTCAGCTGCCGGTCCTCATCGAGGAGTTCGACGCCGTCGGTGAGATCGCCAACGCCGACGAGCGCTGGGTGGCCGCCCTGGCGAAGCGCGGCCTGTCCGCCGACGAGGTCAAGTGCGTCCCGCTGTCCGCCGGGTACTACGACTACCCGGAGGAGGTCGGCCGACGCATCCTCCGCGTCCTCGCCTTCAAGCAGGACCACCCCGCCGACCACGTGTGGGCGCACCCCGTCGACGGGCTGTCGGCCTACGTCGACGCCGCGAACCGCACGGTGACGCGGATCGTGGACGTGGCGGAGATGCCCGTGCCGACGACCTCCGGCAACTTCGACGACCCGGCGATGCAGGGCGAGCCGCTCGACCTCAAGCCGATCGTCATCACCCAGCCCGAGGGACCGTCGTTCCGCGTCGACGGCGAGTTCGTCGAGTGGGCGAACTGGCGGTTCCAGGTCGGCTTCGACGCCCGCGAGGGGCTCGTGCTCCGGCAGCTGTCGTGGCAGGACGGCGAACGGCTGCGCCCGATCGTGTACCGGGCGTCGATCGACGAGATGCTCGTGCCGTACGGCGACCCGGCCCCGGTGCGGTTCTGGCAGAACTACTTCGACACCGGCGAGTACCTGTTCGGACGCTTCACGAACTCGCTCGAGCTCGGCTGCGACTGCGTCGGCGAGATCCGGTACTTCGACGCCGTGCTGGCCGACGAACTCGGGAACCCGCAGACCATCCGGAACGGCATCTGCATGCACGAGGAGGACTTCGGCACGCTCTGGAAGCACGGTGACATCTACACCGGCTCGCAGGAGGTCCGTCGTTCCCGTCGCCTGGTGATCTCGTTCTTCACGACCGTGGGCAACTACGACTACGGGTTCTACTGGTACCTGTACCTCGACGGCACGATCGAGTGCGAGGCGAAGCTCACCGGTGTGCTCTTCACGTCGTCCTACCCCGGACGCTCCGACGACGGCGCGGACTACCCGTACGCCTCCGAGGTCGCCCCCGGCCTCGGTGCCCCGTACCACCAGCACCTGTTCTCGGCGCGGCTCGACATGATGGTCGACGGGCTGTCGAACGCCGTGGACGAGGTCGACGCCGTCCGCGTGCCGGTCGGCCCCGGCAACGAGCACGGGAACGCCTTCACCAAGTCCGTGACCCGCATCGCGTCCGAGGCGACGTCCGGCCGGCTCGCCGACGCGTCGAAGGCCCGAACGTGGTTCATCTCGAACACCGAGGAGCGCAACCACCTCGACCGTCCCACCGGCTACGTGCTGTACCCGCAGGACGCTCCGGTGCTGCTCGCCGACGACTCGTCCTCGGTGGCGTCCCGTGCCGAGTTCGCCCGGAAGCACCTGTACGTCACGCAGTACGACCCGGCGGAGCGCTTCGCCGCGGGGGACTTCGTGCACCAGAACCCCGGCGGCGACGGAGTGGCCCGGTACGTCCAGGGCGACCGGTCGCTCGACGGCGAGGACATCGTGCTGTGGCACACCTTCGGTCCGACGCACTTCCCGCGACCCGAGGACTGGCCCGTGATGCCGGTCGACTACGCAAAGTTCACGCTGAAGCCGTACGGGTTCTTCCCGCGGAACCCGGCGCTGAACGTGCCGGCGGCGATCGGCGCGACGGCCGCGTCGCACTGCTCGCACCACGCGTCCGACGGGGTCGAGGCCGCCCACGACGCGGCCACCAACGACCACGGGCACGGTCACTGACGTGACCGACGTGCTCGGGCTCGCCGCCATCGTGCCGGCGTCCGCCGGGGCCTGCTGCACGGTCGGGGCCTGGCGCCCCGGCCGTGCGGTCGACGTGCTCGCCGCGCTGGTGATGGTCGCGGCGATGCTCGACGGCGTGTTCGCACCACGGGTCCTGCCCGGCGTCGTCTGGTTCGTGGTGCTCGCGGCGCTCGCCGTCGCGGTGGCGGCCGCGCACCGGTTCCAGACCGGTCCGGATGCGGCGGGGCCGCGGAGGGACGGGTCGGCCCCGGCGGGTCGCGACGCCTCGGCCCACGGCCGGTTCGGGCGACTGCACGCCGCGCTCGGCCTGCTCGCGATGGGTGCGCTCGGGGTCGGGGGGATGGGCGGCCCGGCCGCGTCCGGCGTCGGGATGTCCGGCATGCACGAGCACGCCGGTGTCGTCGGGGTTACCTGGCACCTCGTGCTGGCCGGCCTCGCGGTCGGTCACCTGGTCCTCACCGCCCGGATGGTGCGGGACGGCGTGCGGCACCGCTCCCCGGTGCTCGGCCGGGTGGAGACGCTCGCGATGGGGATCGCCGTCGCGGTGATGGCTGCGGCGATGCTCGGAACGACACCGATGTAGTTCGGTTCTTCTAACAATTCGGTGCGCTAACCGTACAGAACACGAACAGTTCGTTGCCCTGATCGTTTACTCCGTGAAATAGTTCTGACGTCCACACGGGACAGCACGGATGACGAAGGGCGGTATCGCAATGCACAGCACGTACACCGGGATGCCGCGACAGACACGGCTCAGCGGGACGCACACGCGCGTCGGGCTGACCGACCCCGCCGTGATCGACGCGTACGTCCAGCGCCGCATCCAGGACCCGTCGCTGCTGTCCGGCCGCGCCGAGCCGTCCTACGCCGACTTCTTCTCGGTCCCGGCCGCCTAGACCGCGCCGTACCGGTCCGAACCAGATCCCCGACCCGAACCAGGCAGAGAGCACACCCGACCACATGCCGTTGACCGTCGTCCGCCGCGAGCACATGCACCTCTACGCCCGGGAACCCCGGACGCGTGCCGCGAAGGGTGCGCTCGAGGCCCTCCTCCGGTTGCAGCACGCCGAGGAGCAGCAGCTCGAGCAGGCGCGGTCCGAGAGTGGTCTCTCGAAGAACGAGTTCCTCGCCGTGCGGTACATGCTCCAGGCGCACCGGGACGGTCGGGCGATGAGTCCGAAGGACCTCGCCGTGATGCTCGCGGTGTCGAACGCCTCGGTGACGAAGATCGTCGACGGGCTCGTCGAGAAGGGCGACCTCGTCCGCGCCCCGCACCCCACCGACCGTCGCGCCCAGGTCCTCGAGCCGACGGACCAGGCGGCCGAGAAGATCGACGCGTCCTACGCGCGCTTCCACGAAGCCGTGGTCGGGGTCATGGACGACCTGTCGTCCGACGAGAACGACGTGCTCGCCCGGTGCCTCGCACGGATCACCGAGGCACTCGTCGGCGGAGCCCCCGCGCCGGTCGACGAGTACACGGTCGACGACGAAGCCGGCCACTGACGGACCGGATGGTCCCGCGCCCCGGCGATCCGCGCCTCCCGGAAGAAACCTTCCAGCGGTAAGTTGGGGGCATGACGCACCCCGACGACGACGCGGCCACGCCGCGACGCGGCTACCGCAAGGGAGCCGAGCGTCGGACCCAGATCCTCGACGAGACGATCCGGATGGTCGCCGACCAGGGCGTCGACGCGTCCTCGTTGCGATCCGTCGCCGAAGCGCTCGGGATCACCCACGCCGCGCTGCGCCACTACTTCCCGAGCCGCGACGAGCTGCTGCTCGCGGTCTACCGCGAGCACGAGGTCCGCGAGCAGGGCGCCCCCGACCGGATGAAGTCCGCGATCGGCGACATGCGCGAGAGCGCCTCGCGGAACCGTGCGGTGCCCGGGCTGGTGCAGCTCTACACGACGCTGGCGGCCGACGCCGTGCAGGAGGGCCACCCGGCCACCCGGGACTTCATGCGCGAGCGGTTCACCCGGTTGCGGGCCGAGCTCGCGGCGTTGATCGAGGCGGACCAGGCGTCCGGGCGGATCCGGGCGGACCTCGACCCCGTCGACCTCGCGTCACTCAGCATCGCGGCGTCGGACGGGCTGCAGGTGCAGTGGCTGCTCGACCCCGAGGCCGTGGACGGCGAGCGGGTGCTCCGGCTGCTCGAGCAGATCGTGCCGCCGGCGGGCTGAGGGGCGTCAGGCCGTCCGAGTGACGGGGGGTGCCTCGTCACGGAGGAGCGTCCCGAGCACCGTCGCGAGCGTCGCCCGGTCGTGCTCGCCGAGCGGTGCGAACAGGTCGTCGAGGACCGTGGCGGCGATGCGCTGGCCGTGCGCGAGGGTGGCGCGTCCCTCGTCGGTGAGCGAGTGCTCGATCCGCCGCCCCCGCCCCGCGGTCCGCGCGATGAGCCCGCGGTCGACGAGCCGGTTCGCGAGGGTGCCGAACGCCTGGTCGCTCTGGAAGGTCGCGACGGCGAGGTCGTGCCCGGACGCGTGCGGCATCCGGTCGATCGCACGGAGGGCATCCCACTGGACGAGGGACACCCCGGCGTCGCGCAGGGCGCCGTCCATCGCGCGGTGATTGCGGTACTGCGCGCGCTTGACCGCCTGTCCGAGCGCTTCCAGGTCCGTCGTCATGGTGCTACCGTATCAACATCCGTAGATAAACATGTTGAGATAGGTCGCGCAGGTGTCCACTTCCTCCCCCGCTCCCCGGACCGCCCTCGTCCTGCACGGCGGCGGTGGCCCGCAGACGGTCGCCGCGATCGCTCGGCACCTCGCGCCGTCGTTCCACGTCCTCGCGCCGACCCACCCGGGCTGGGACGGCACCGAGCGACCGGCCGAGATCGACTCGGTGGGGGCCCTCGCGACGTCCTACCTCGACGGACTCGTCGCCGAGGGGCTCTACGACGTGGTGCTCGTCGGCTCGTCCATCGGCGGGTGGCTCGCGCTCGAGATGGCGTTGCGCGCGGCTGCCGACCACCGCTACGTCGGCGTGGTCGGCGCGGTGGTCGACATCGACGGTGTCGGCGCCGTGGTCGACGGCGAGCCCATCGCGGACTTCTTCGCGCTCGATGCCCGCGGGCTCGCCGAGGTCGCGTGGCACGACCCCGAGCGTGGACACCGCGATCCGGCCACCATGACCGACGAGCAGCGTGCGGTGCAGCAGGCCAACGGGCTGACCATGGCAGCCGTCGCCGGACGGTCCATGAGCGACCCGACCCTGCTCGGGCGGCTCGGTGCGGTCGGCGTGCCGACCCTCGTGGTGTTCGGCGAGAGCGACCGTGTCGTCACCCCGGCGTACGGGCGCGCCGTCGCCGCCGCGATCCCGGGTGCGGAATTCCGCGTGGTGTCGGCCGCCGGCCACCTGCCGCACCTCGAGAACCCGGACGCGACCTGGGCGGTCGTCGACCCGTTCCTCGGGTGACGACGGCCAGCCGAGGCGCTCGCTGGCCGGTCGTCATCGTTGTCCGTCACCGTCGTTCGTCAGCCGGAGCCCGTTCGATCAGCCGTAGCCCTCGTCGGTCAGGCGCCAGCCCTGCGGGGTGTGGCGGAAGCAGAACTGCCACCCCGCCAGCACGCCCGGATCGGCACCGTTCATGTTCGTCTCGGTGATGTCGACCGGGATGCACTCTTCCGCCGACCGGCCCGTCTCCCTCGCGCTCAGTCGTGAGACCGCCCCGATGTGCCGGTAGCCGAGCAGGTCCGGGTGGTCGTCGAACCACGAGGACGGGGTCCGTCCGCCGCACCAGGCAGTGGGGTCCGAGCCGCCGTCGGAGAGGGCCTCGGTGAGGCCGCAGTCGTGTGCCGTCGCGGCCCGGAGGTAGACGCGGAGGACCTGCTCCGAGGACGCGCTCGCGGGCGGGAGTCGCCGGGCCACGGCCTGCGCGTGCGTCACCGACACCGCGGTCACCGTGACGGCGGCGACCAGTGCGACGGCGGCGATCCCACCGAGCACCACCCACCGTCTCCGCACGGCGCTCATCCTGGCAGCGGCGGGCGGTGCTGATCGCCGGGCATCGCTGCGAGTGGGTGAGGGGGCGTTCAGCTGCGCGGCAGACCGGCAACGTACGCGCCGAGCACCGCGCGGTCGTCCATCGGCGCGATCGCAGCGACGCGGTAGAGGAGGAGTGCGTCGACGAGACCGACGAGGTCGACTGCCGACCCCGCCGGATCGGCGACTCCGATGCGGTCGAGCAGGTCCTGCGCCGTGGACAACAGTGCGACGCGCACTGGGTCGGCGTCGGTGAGCGGCGCGCGGAGCGTGTCGTCACCGCGCAGCTCGAGGAGGAGGGCGAGACGAGCGGCTTGCGCGTCGGCGCGGTCGGCGAGGGCCTGGAGGAACGTGGCCGCGACCTCGACGACGGTTGCGTCGTCCAGCGCCCGGGGGAGACGGAGGGCGCCCAGCTCCGTTGCGAGCTGTTCCGTGATGCGGGCGACGACGAGTGCGGTCAACTCCCGACGCGTCGACGCGTAGTACGAGGTCGAGCCGGCCGGCACCCCCGCCTCGGCGTCGACCGCCCGGTGGGTCAGGGCCCGGACTCCACCGCGAGCAGTGAGTCGCACTCCAGCGTCCGCCAGGTCCTCGCGTCGCCCCATGCTCTTCCCCTCTCGCCTCTACCATTGTAGTGTTCTCTACAGATGTAGAGGCCGAAGGGGGCGCGATGCGGGTTGCAGTGGTCGGGGGCCGGCTGTCCGGAGCGGCGATCGAGAGCGCGCTGAGGGCGCACGGTTGCACGGTGACGCGAATGTCGCGGTCGTCGGGCTTTGACGTCCTCGCGGACGAAGCGGCCGGCAGACTCGTCTCGGAGCGGCCGGACGTCATCGTCGAGGCGACCGGACGGTTCACGACGAGTCGGCGGCGTGCGACGGACTTCTTCACGCGCTCGACAGCGGTGGTCGGCGCGGCGGCCGAACGGTCCGGCGCGCGACACGTGCTGCTGTCCATCCTCAACTGCACCCGACCCGAGGTTCAGGGCTACGGGTACTTCGCGGGCAAGACCGCGCAGGAGCGGGCGGCGGTTGCGGACGGGCGGGACGCTACGATCGTCCGCTCCACCCAGTGGTTCGAGTTCGCCGCACAGAACCTCGAGCGGATGCGCGTCGGCCCCGTCGCCTTCGTGCCGGGGATGACCATCGCTCCGGTGGCGCTCGCGGCGGTCGCGACCGTGATCGCCGAGGTCGCGACCGGGCATCGGACCGAGCCGGTGGTCGAGGTCGCGGGCCCGGAGTCGATGTCGCTCTGGGCGATGACGACCGCACTGCCGCATCCCGGCGTGGCGCCCGTCCCGCTGCCGATCCCCGGCCGGACGGGTCGGGCCTTTCGGGACGGCGCGCTCCTCCCGGAGCCGGAGGTCGAGGTGGTCGGTCCAGCGTTCCGCGAATGGCTCGCCGCCGCCCGGCGCTAGCCGACCCACCGGAGCCGAGCCGCGCCTCCTGACCCGCGGAACGCGCGGAGGCCGCTCCCACCACCCGCCAGTGGAAGCCGACTCGGCGACATCGAGACCCGCCTGCCACAATCGCTCCTGAGCCAGCTGACGATCGGAGGTGCCATGACCGGCAGGCGGGACGAGTCGACGCATCGGGAGCTCGAGGTCGACGGCGAGACGTTCGCGTTGACGGTGCGCGGTACCGAGTACCACTTCACCTGGCTGACCGGGCCGAACCCCGGCTACGGATTCGGCGGAACCCTGGCCGGGGCCGGAACGGCAGAAGAGCGCACGGCGATGCTCGCCGAGTTCATGACGGACGAACGAGCGACGGCCGACATCCGCAGCTTCCTCGCGGAGATCGACCCGGCCACCGGGTACCTGCGGGACTAGCGGACATCCTCGCGTGTGCAGATCCGCCCTCGAACGGCTCGCGAGCGTCGGGCGCCACGGCGGTTCAGCCGACGGTGTTCGCTAGAGCTGGTGCTATCAGCTCGGATCGCATCTCCGACACCGTCGCCTGCCAGAGCGCTGCGCCGACCGTGACCACCGCCAAGACATCGTCGACCATCCCGGTGCGGATCCGCGTGCCCCGTGACCGTGCGACAGCTCGGACGGCGGCACGGAGTTCGCCGATAGGCGTCGACGCGTCGGTGCGCAGAACGCCCTGCCCGCGCTCGTCCGCACGGTCGACGAGTTCCGCGGCCACGCGTTCGACGTCCATGCCGACATGATGCTCCTGCCGGGTGTGTGCGATCCACGACCGGGCGGACCGTGCGTACCGGAGCCGAGCCGCGCCTCCTGGCCCGTCGAACGCAAGACGGCCGGCCCCTGTCGGAGCCGGCCGTCCTGCGGATCGGGAACCTACGCGGTGAGCACCGCGGCCGACGGATCGAAGTCCTCCGGCAGCGGCGGGACGCGGTCCACCGTCGACGTGATGTCGACCGCGGAGCCCGACTCCGCCGCGTCGCGGATGCCGAGCAGCACGTCGAGGACGTGCAGCGCGACCGCACCCGAGGCGCGCTCGGGCCGGTCCTCGGCGATGGCGCGGGCGAGCTCGACGACGCCGGTGCCCCGACCCCAGGTGGAACCGACGGCCTCGAGGGTCTCGGGCTCCTCCTGGCCGTAGCGCCAGAGCTGCGAAGCACCCTCGAACGTGTTCGGGTCCGGCAGCGAGATCGTCCCGAGCGTGCCGTTGATCTCGACGAAGCCCATGCGCGGCAGCGCGTGCTGGAACGAGAACGTCGACTGGGCGGACTGCCCGCCGGCGAACTCGATGAGCGCGGCGTGGTGCGTGGGGACCTCGACCGGGAACGTCTCGCCGGCGCGGGGACCGGACGCGATCGTGCGGCGCTCGAGCGACTTCGAGGACACGGCCTGCACGCGGCTGGCGGTGCCGAACGCGTGCACGAGGGTCGTCACGTAGTACGGGCCCATGTCGAACAGGGGCCCGGCACCCTTCGCGAAGAGGAAGTCCGGGTTCGGGTGCCACGCCTCGGGACCGGGGACGTGGAACAGCGTCGTCGCGGAGAGCGGCTCGCCGATGTCACCGCGGGCGATGGCACGCAGCGCAGTCTGGATGCCGGCACCGAGCACGGTGTCCGGCGCGGTCGCGACGCGCAGCCCCTTGGCCTTCGCGAACGCGAGGACCGCGGCGGCCGACTCGTGGTCGGTCGCGATCGGCTTCTCGCTCCACACGTGCTTGCCGGCGTCGATGATCTGCTGGTCGACCTCGGCGTGGGCCGCCGGGATCGTCAGGTTGATCACGATGCTGATGTCGTCGCGGGCGAGGAGCTCCTCGACCGAACCGGACGCGGCGACGCCGTACTCCGCTGCCTGGGCCGCAGCACGGTCGAGCAGCACGTCGGCGACGAACCGGACCTCGACGTCGGCGAACTTGGTCAGGTTCTCCAGGTACTGCGAGGAGATGTTGCCGGCACCGATGATGCCGATCCCGACACGGGTCACTTGTCGTTGTCCTTCAGCCATGCGAGGGACTCGGTGATGCCCTCGAAGACGTCGCCCGAGTACGCGTCGAACTCGACCACGCGGATGGCCTGCGGCGCGGCGGCGAGGATGCCCGCCACGTCGACGTCGCCCTGACCGGCGGGGGTCTGGTTCTCGAAGGCGCGCTGCAGCGCCTCGGGGACCACGAGTGCGCTCTCGGACGAGGGCAGCGCGGTGAGGATGTCACCGTCGACCTTGCCGTCCTTGACGTGGATCGCGACGACGCGGTCGCCGAGCGACTTGAGGACGGCGGGGGCGTCGGCGCCACCGACGGTCGCCCAGAACGTGTCGACCTCGAGCACCGTCTCCGGGCTGATCTGGGACACGAACAGGTCGTAGACCGTGCGACCGTCGACCTTGTTCGTGAACTCCCACTGGTGGTTGTGGTAGCCGAACTGCAGGCCACGGGTGGCTGCCTCGGCGGTGAGGACGTTGACACGCTCGGCGATCTTCGCGACGTCGTCGGCGGTCTGCCAGCGGTCGGTCGGGATGAACGGGTCGATGACGGTCTGGATGCCGAGGCGCTCGGCGGCGTCCCAGATCGGGGCGGTGTCGTCGGCGTCGATCACGGCGACGTGACCGGACGGGGCCTTGAGGCCGGTGGCGGCGAAGGCCCGCTCGAGGTCGGCGGCACGCTCGACGAATGCGTAGGGCTCGACGTTCTCGTACCCGATCTCGGCGACACGGGCGATCGCCTTGTCGAGGTCTTCCGCGATGGCGTCGCGCAGCGAGTACAGCTGCACAGAGGTGGTGGGCATTGCGTGAGGCTCCTTCGGTCCTGACTGGGTGTCGCGACGTCCAGGTGTCGCAGCACCGGGGGTCGCAGTCCGTCGAGGAGCGATGCTCCACGGCGAGATCGAGGACGACGCTACCCCAAAAACCACCCGGTGTGTAGTTTTGCCACGCTCCGTGACGTGCGTCTTGCCATGAACGACACCTGTCGATGTATGCTCAGCCAGTCAAAACCGTGCGAAAGATGGTTTTGACGGCACAGCATCGACTCAAGGAGGCGTCATGAGCACACCCGAACCCGGCAGCCCGGCACTGCTGCACCCCGAAGAGGGCATCACGCAGCCGGTCAGCACGATGCGGGTGGGCATCGGCTACCAGATCGCGCTGTTCCTCGGACAGTTCGGCCTCTTCGTCGCGCTCATGGCGCCGGTCTACGTCAGCATGCAGCTCAAGGCGCAGGCCCTGGTCGGGGACGACGCCGCGAACGTGATCGGGTCCGTCCTGCCGATCGGAGCGTTCGGCGCGCTCATCATGAACCCCCTCGCGGGCGCGCTCTCGGACCGCACCCGCACCCGCTGGGGTCGTCGTCGTCCGTGGCTCATGAGCGGGGTCGTGGTCTTCGCGATCGCCCTGGCCTGGATCGCCTACGCACCCGACGTCCTCAACCTGACGCTCGCGTGGCTGCTCGCCCAGCTCGCCGCCAACGCGACCCTCGCCACCCTGCTGGCGAGCTTCGCCGACAACGTCCCGCAGCTCCAGCGCGGCCGGTCGTCGAGCATCATCGCGCTCGCGCAGAACCTCGCCGTCCTCGCCGGCACCTACCTGTCGGTGTTCTTCGTCGCGAACCTGCCCGTGCTGTTCATCGCGCCCGGCATCCTCGCGATCATCCTCGTCGCCGTCTACGCGGTCGTCGCGCGGGACGAGCTGCCGACGTACACGCTGAAGAAGTTCACCTTCCTCAACCTCATCTCGTCGTTCTGGACGAACCCGATCAAGAACCCGGACTTCGCGTTCGCGTGGTGGTCGCGCTTCCTGATCATCCTCGCCACGTTCATGTTCACGACGTACCGACTGCTCTACATGCAGGAGCACATCGGTATCGAGCAGGCCAAGGACGCCACCGAGGCCGTCGCGTTCGGCGTGCTGCTCTACACGATCGCGCTCCTGGTCAGCGCGGCGCTCTCGGGGTGGGCGTCCGACAAGCTGGGTCGCCGCAAGGTGTTCGTCGGCGGCGCGACGGCGCTCTTCGCGGTTGGCCTCGTCGTCCTCGCGCACGCCGAGACCGTGAACGGCTTCTACGTCGCCGAGGTGATCATGGGCTTCGCCTACGGCATCTACTCGGCGATCGACACCGCGCTCGTCGTCGACGTGCTCCCGAACGCGGACCGTCCCGGCAAGGACCTCGGCGTCATCAACATCGCGAACGCCCTGCCCCAGTCGCTCGCGCCGGCGATCTCGCTCTTCTTCCTGTCGATCGGCAGCTCGCACGCCGACAACTACGTCCTGATGTGCTGGGCCGCGGGTGTCGTCGCACTCCTCGGTGCCCTTGTGGTGATCCCCATCAAGCGGGTTCGATAGCCGGCCTGGAGGCGCGGTGCGGGCCCGCCCCGCGCCTCCAGTCCGTCCACTGGTCGCGCTGGGTAGCGTGGACGGATGCTCGACGCCGACTCGCTGACCTGGGACCCGCCGGCCGGACGCATCACCGGCGTGGCGGACGGGAGCGTCGTCCGGGCGCTCGGCATCCCCTACGCGCACGCCGAGCGCTTCGCGCTGCCCGAGCCCGTCCCGGTGTTCGACGAGCCGTTCCGGGCGACCACCCCGTCGCCGGTGGCACCGCAGCCGCAGGCCACCTTCGTCGACCAGCTGCTCCACCCGGTCGAGGGCCTCGTCGCCGACGAGCACTGCCAACGGCTGTCGATCACGGTGCCGGCCGACGTCCGGCCGGGCGAGCGGCTGCCCGTCATCGTCTGGATCCACGGCGGCTCGTACGTCATCGGCGGCGGTGACCTGCCGATCTACGACGCGCGCGACCTCGTCACCGAGCAGCGCGTCGTGTTCGTCTCGGTGACGTTCCGGCTCGGCGTGCTCGGGTTCCTCGGCGACGGGGTGAGCGTGCCGGCGAACCTCGGGCTCCTCGACATCATCGAGGCACTGCGGTGGGTGCAGCGGAACATCGCGGCGTTCGGCGGCAACCCCGACCTCGTCACGGTCGCGGGCCAGTCCGCCGGGGGCGACGCCGCGGCCCACCTCGTGATCAGCGACGGCGCAGCCGGGCTGTTCCGCCGGGTCATCGTCCAGAGCGCACCGCTCGGGCTGTCGCGGGGTCGGGCGCGCATGAACCGCGCGATGACCAGGGCCGTCGGCGCCGTTCACCCGGACACCCCGCTCGACGAGGTGCTCGACCGGCAGGCGCTCGGCACCCGCGCCGCCGCGCCGTTCGGGCTGCCCGGTGGCATGCCCTTCGGCACGCAGTACGGGTTCGCGCCGCTCCCCGCCGAGCGGGACACCGGACGCGCCTGGAGCGATGCGGCCCCGTCGGTCGACGTCCTGATCGGTTCGGGAGCGGACGAGACGGCGATGTACGTGCCGCTCGTCCCCGGGCTGCGGTCGCTCGCCCGGGTGCGCGCCGTGCGGCCGCTGCTGCGCTGGTTGCTCGTGCGCCCGCTGTCCGAGGTCATCTACGGGCGGGACGTCCGTCGGTTCGCCGCACGGCACCGTGCGGCCGGTGGTCGGGTGACCTCGTACCGGCTGCACCGCGGCGTCACCGTGCAGCCGACCGGGGCCGTGCACATGAGCGACCTGCCGCTGCTGCTCGGCGGACGCGAGGCCTGGGCCGGGTCGCGGTTCGTGCCGGAGCGGGACTGGCCCGAGGTCGAGCGGCGCGGGCGGGCCTTCCGGGCGATCTGGGCCGAGTTCGCGCGCACCGGTCGGGTGACCGCGGCGGACGACGAGACCCTGTCGTTCGACCGGGGCTGATCCGCGCCGGGGGCTGGCCGCCGTGGTGCGGCCGTCCGGTGCAGCCGGGCGTCCGGCGCCACCCCTGAACTGGCGGCTCGCGGGGCGACGACGCGCCCCGGAGAATCGACGGCATGCCCGAGTCCGACGCCGACCTGCGCGCCCGCATCGTCACGGGCGCGATCGCGGCCTACCGCGACGCGGACTTCCACGCCGTCGGACCCGCCGAGGTCGCCGCACGCGCCGAGGTCCCGGAGGCCGAGGTCCGACGCGTCTACCCGCTGTGGGAGCTCCTCGTCGTGGCGGTCATGGACCGGTGGAACAACGGCAGCCGCCGTGCGCTCTGGGTCGTGGCCGAGCGGTCCGGTGCGGTCGCGTACCTCCGCGCGCGACTCGAGGTCGGACGGGACGACCCCGCGCTCGTCCGGCTCCGGACCGCGCTGCTGAGCGCTGCCTCGAGCCCCGACCACCCCGCCGCCGGATGGTTCCGGGGCCAGTACACGCGCTCGTTCGAGGACGTCACCCTCGCCCTCGCGCGGGACGTCGTCGCCGGACGGGAGCCGCGCGGCACCTCGCCCCGGCACGCCGCGGAACAGCTCGTCGCCCTCTACGAGGGCCTGCAGCTGCAGTCGCTCCTGCGGGACGACATCGACCCGCTCGGCGGTTTCGACCGTGCGGTCGCTCGGATGCGCGTCGGCTGGGCAGCTGCCACCGCGAGCGTCTGAGCGGTCGCGCCGACCGGGTGCGGTGCCGGACCGGTCCGCCGGGCGCGGCGCGGCTCGGCACCACCGACGCGCGCACCTGGCATGGTCGGCTGATGGAGTACACGGACTACGACACACGGCTCGCCGCCTACGGCGTGGTCACCGACGGTGACCGGGTGCTCCTCGCGAAGCTGCGGATCCCCGAGGCGGGCACGTGGACCCTGCCGGGTGGCGGTGTCGAGTTCGACGAGAGCGTCGAGCAGGCCGTCGTGCGGGAGATCCGCGAGGAGACCGGCTACGAGGCGGCCGTCGGCGAACTGCTCGGGGTGCGCCACCACGTCGTCCCCGCCGAGCGCCGCATCCACGCGAACGGCCGGGCGATGAAGGCCGTGCAGGTCGTGTTCCGCGCGTCGATCACCGGCGGGACACTCCGTTCCGAGCAGGACGGCTCGACCGACGAGGCCGCCTGGATCCCGATCGCGGACCTGCCGCACCGACGACACGGACTCGTCGTGCCGATCGCCCTCGGCTGGGCCGGCCTCCTGCACCGCTGATCCCCACCGAAGGGGCGGAGCGCTACTGCTCGAGGACGCTCAACACGTTGCCCGAGGGGTCGGTGAACCACGCGATGAGCGGACCGCCCTTCCGGTTCACGCCCTTCTCGTCCGTCATGCCCTCGTACTGCAGGAACGTCACCCCCTTCGCCCGGAGCTCGTCCACGGCGTCGTCGACCGACGGCACCGGGAAGTTCAGCACCGTGAACGACGCCGGCTCGTGCGCGGGCCCCTTGGGGTAGACGAGCACACCGTGACCGTCGCCGAGCTGCAGGAAGAGCATGCCGTGGTCCTCGGTGACCTCGACCCCCAGGACGTCCTCGTAGAACGCCTTCGCCTCCGGCACGTCTCGCACCGAGAACCCGCTGAACGCCTTCGTCGCATCGACCATGCGGCAAGTGAACCACCGGGGGCCGGTGTCGGCCCGCTCTGCCAGGATGAAGCCGTGCTCCCACCCGAGATGTCCGTCGACGACGCGGTCGCCCGCGCGGTCCGGCTCGCCGCGGACGGGCAGCGCACCGTGCTGGGCATCGCCGGAGCGCCCGGCGCCGGCAAGTCGACGCTCGCGCGCCGGGTCGTCACCGGCGTGGACGCGGCTCTCGGTGTCGGCACCGCGGTCCAGGTCCCGATGGACGGGTTCCACCTGGCGAACGCGGCACTGGACGCCCTCGGCCGCCACGACCGCAAGGGGGCGATCGACACCTTCGACGGTGACGGCTACGTCGCGCTCGTCCGCCGGCTGAGCAGCAACCGCGACGCCGTCGTGTGGGCGCCCGACTTCGACCGCCGGGTGGACGAGCCCGTCGCGGGCAGCATCGCCGTCCCGCAGCGGACCCGGCTCGTGGTGTCCGAGGGCAACTACCTGCTCGACGACACCGGCCCGTGGGCGGCGCTCGCCGAACTCTTCACCGAGACCTGGTTCTGCAGCGTCGACGACCAGGTCCGCGTCGACCGTCTGGTCGGCCGCCACATGCGGCACGGCCGCGACCACGAGGCGGCCCGCACCTGGGCGGTCGAGGTCGACGGCGTGAACGCGGCGAGGGTCGCACCCACGGCGACCCGCGCCTCCAGGATCGTCCGGACCTGACCACCAGACCACGGCGACGACCACGACAGGAGCGACCATGACCATCGCACTCACCGGCGCGACCGGCAAGATCGGCGGCGCCGTGGCGCGCGCCCTCGCCCACGACGGGGTGCCCTTCCGGATGATCGTGCGGGACGCGTCCCGCGCGCCCGACCTGCCCGGGACGGACGTCGCGGTCGCGTCCTACGGAGACGCCGACGCCGGTCGCGCGGCGCTCGAGGGCGTCGACCTGCTCCTCATGGTCTCCGGCGCCGAGGCGGTGGACCGGCTCGCCCAGCACCGCTCGTTCGTGGCGGCGGCGGCGACGGCCGGTGTCCAGCACGTGGTCTACACGTCCTTCTCGGGTGCCGCCGCGGACGCGACCTTCACCCTCGGCCGCGACCACTGGGCGACCGAGGAGGCCATCCGTGCGACCTCGATGGCGCACACGTTCCTGCGGGACTCGTTCTACCTGGACTTCGTCGAGGACCTGATCGGCGAGGACGGCGCGATCCGGGGGCCGGCGGGCGACGGGGCCATGGCAGCCGTCGCACGAGCCGACGTCGCCCGGGTCGCGACCGAGGTCCTGCGGAACCCCGCGGCGCACCTCGACCGGACGTACGAGCTGACGGGGCCCGCGGCGATCACCCTGCACGAGGCGGCCGCCACCGTGTCCGAGGTCCGTGGGCGCGAGGTCACGTACCACCCGGAGACCCTCGACGAGGCGTACGCGTCACGCGCGCAGTGGGACCCCGAGCCGTGGCAGGCGGACGCGTGGGTGAGCACCTACACGGCGATCGCCGAGGGGGCGCTCGCGCGGGTCTCGGGCGACGTCGAGCGGGTCACGGGGCGCCGGCCGCTGTCGTTGCGCGAGGTGCTGCTCGCCGGCTGACGGCCCAGGCCGTCGCGCCGCGCGGGTCGCGCGCGTCGCGGCAGCGCCGGCCCGGTCAGCCGGTCCACCGACCGGCCCGGCAGGCCACACCGCCACACCGTCCACCCGACACCCGTCACCGCCCACGGGTGTGCCGGGACCCGGGCGCCCGGGTCGACGTCGGTGACCGCACGGCACCCGCCCGCCCAGGCCGCCCGCAGCACCGGGTCGGTCGCGGGCGCGCCGGCCTGCACCACCAGCACGCGCAGTCCGTCGGCGATCCGTCGGCGGACCTGCTGCGACGTGAAGACCGGCACCGATCCCGAGAACCCGCCGTCGGTCAGCACCGGCAACCCCGTCGCGTCGATCACGGGCGACGAGATGCGCCACGTGTCCGTCAGGAAGAGCGGCCCCGACTCGCGGTACCCGTCGAGCCGCCGTGCGGTCCCCACGAGGTGCCGGAACACCGCCGGGTACGGGGTTGCCGAGCCGCCCCACCAGTCCGGACGCGACACCCGGTAGGTCTCGGCACGACCCCCGGGAGCCTGCCAGCGCGCGACCCACGAGCCGACCGAGGCGTCGCTGCCGCTCCCGTCGCGTGCAGCGTCGAGCGCCTGCAGCGAGAACGCCGCGGGACCGGCGAGGAGCGCGAGTCCGGCGACCACGGCGACGGTGCTCCGGGAGGCGCGGTGCAGCCCCGGCCCGCGGCTCCCCTCCCAGCGCGGTCGCCACAGGAACGCGGCCACCGCCGCGAGCAGTGCCGCCGCCCCCACGACGAGCGCCGGTGTGGCGAGGACCGGGGGCATCGACGCACCGCGGGCCAGGAACACCCACCACCCGAGCTGCGCGGCGGCCAGCAGCACGGGCACCGCACGGAACCACGGCGACTGCGCCCGGAGCAGGCCGACGGCCCCGCGCCACCCGAGCGCCGCGAGGACGGCGAGCTGGACCCCCACCGCCGCGACGTACGCGGTGTGCGGCACCTTCGCCACCGAGAGCACGACGGCCGCTGTCGCGAGCCAGACGCCGAGCACGAGGAGCGTTGCCGAACCGGCGCGGGTGTCGAACGCCGACCCGAAGGCGCTGCCGGACCGGACGGGTGCCGCGGTCCCGGTCCGGGCGTCCGCACGCGGGTCGGACGCCGAGCGCCGTCGCGCGACGAGCACCACGGTCGCGACGACCAGCGCGAACACGGCCGCGGGGAGGAGCCACGCGACCTGTGACGCCAGGTGCGGCTCGATGAGCTTCGTCACGCCGCCGGGCACGCCCAGGCGTGTGGGCCGTCCGGCGGGACCCTCGGTCGTGCTGACGGAGCCCGGCACTGCTCCCGGCAGGAACCGGTCGATGCCGTTGTAGCCGAACACCATCGCGAACGGGCTGTCATCGGTCGAGCCGTCGATCCAGGGCCGGGCGCCGGCCGGTGTCAGGGCCAGTCCGACGACCCAGACGAGCGACGCCACGACCGACACCCCGCCGACGACCACCGCGCGACCCGTCCGGGCGCCGATGCCGAGACGGGTGCCGTCGCGGCCGGCCGTGGCGACGAGCGTCCCGAGGACCAGTGCGGGCAGCACGAACCACGACTGCAGCATCTTCGCCTGGAACCCGACGCCGACCGCGAGCCCGGCGGCGACGAGCGGCCACCACCGGCCCGTGATCGCCGCGCGTTGCCAGCAGAGCAGGGCGACCGCCAGGGCCGCCGTCACCATGCCGTCCTCCATCGGGTGGGCGAACATCGAGACGAAGATCGGCGTCGTCGCGGCGGCACCCGCGGCGACGAGCCCCGTCCCGACCCCGGCCCACCGGAGTCCGACGAGCGAGCAGGCCCAGAGCGTGACGAGGCCCTCGACGACCTGGGGGAGCGCGAGTGCCGCGGTGGAGTCGCCGAACAGCCGGATGCTGAGCGCCTGGGGGACCGCGAACCCGCTGAGCTTGTCGAGGGTCACCGTCGCCGACGGGTCGAACGCACCCGAGAAGAGCGCCGGCCACGACTCGGACATCGACCGGGCGGACGCCTCGTAGAACCCGGAGTCACCGCCGCGCGCGAGGTTCCAGCCGAGCAGCACGGTCATGCCCAGAGCGATCAGGAGCAGCGTGCCGCGCGCCGCGAGCGGCTGGTCCCGCCACCGGGCGGGTCGTCGAGTGTCCACACTGCAGGACCCTGGCCGCACCGGATGACGGTGGCCCGGGACCGCGCCGCCAGCTCACCCCGAAGCCGTGCGCCGCGCTGAGACGACGTGTGGGTGCGAGCCGTCGTCACCAGCGGATCCGCGGTCGAGCCGGAACGCGATCTCAGGACCGACGGTGTCAGGCGACGCGGCGGGCCGCGATCGTCCCGACGACCCCGAGCGTCAGCACCGCGACGAGCACGACGAGCAGCGGTGCCGTCCAGTCACCGGTGACCCCGTGCAGCGACCCCGCGACGAGCGGTCCCGCGGAGCCCAGCAGGTACCCGCCGCCCTGCACGAACGCCGACATCCGACGGGCGTCGGCGTCGCTCGAGACGATCCGGACGATCACGATGAAGATCACGGTGATGCCACCGCCCTGCGCCGCGCCGCCGAGCACGGACCAGAGCAACCAGAGCTGCGGGGCGAACAGCAGCCCGAGGGGCATCGCGAGCCAGAGGAACGCGACGAGGGCGATGATCGCGCGCGGACGCCACCGCGACGCGAGCACGGGGACACCGAGCGCCCCGACGACTGCGAGGATCTGGAACACCGACGAGCTCGCGCCCGAGGACGCCT
Organism: Curtobacterium sp. AB451; assembly: GCF_050585845.1. Taxonomy (NCBI): domain Bacteria; kingdom Bacillati; phylum Actinomycetota; class Actinomycetes; order Micrococcales; family Microbacteriaceae; genus Curtobacterium; species Curtobacterium sp. AB451. The sequence goes on along the minus strand of NZ_JBOBQG010000002.1, from coordinate 39,372 downwards.
TCGAGAAGCCGATCTCGTCGTGCAGCAGGGTCGGGATCCACGCGGTGAGCGCGTAGTACGAGAACGCCTGGCCGCCGAACGCCAGCGTCAGACCCCAGGTGATGAGCCGACGAGCCGGGCGGACCGGCGCGGACCCCGCACCGCGGTCGACCGTCCGGATCGCCCCCGTGCCGAGCACCTGGTCGATCGGCCCGGTCTCGACGACGGGCTCGGTCGCGGCCGGACGGCGCCACGCGGCCCGCGCCCCGACCGCGTACGTCCAGGCCAGCCCGGCGATCACGGCGAACACGGCCCAGACCGCGATCGCGACCGGCCAGCCCCACACCGCGGCGATCGGCGCGGTGCCGAGCGAGGTGATCATCGACCCGACGTTGAGCGCGGACGTGTAGACCCCGGTGACCAGGCCCACCCGCTCGGGCGAGGTGTCCCGCCGGATGACGACGGGGATCACCACGTTCCCGATCGTGATGCCGATGCCGATCACGGCGGTCCCGACGAGCAGGGCCGCAGCCGAGGGCAGCGACCGCACGACGGTGCCGGCCAGGACGATGACGAGCGAGAGCGACACCGCCCGCTCGGGGTCTGCCTTGGCGATCACCCAGCTGGCGAACGGCGTCGCGAGGGCGAAGCAGAGCACCGGGATGGTCGTCAGCAGACCGGCGACCGTCGCGGTCAGGCCGAGGTCCGCCCGCACGTCACCGATGACCGGCGCCGTCGCGACGATCGGCCCGCGGAAGTTCAGCGCGATGAGGACGATGGCGGCCGGCAGCAGCCAGGCGGCACCGCGCAGTCCCGCTCCGGCCCGGCCGCCCGCCCCGGTCGTCACGAGGACGGCAGCAGGATCGGGAGCAGGTCGAGCGGGGTCGCGGCCTGCGCGATGGTGCCCTCGGCCTCGGCGGGGGAGCCGTAGCCCCACGCGGCGAAGATCGTCGGGACACCGTGCGCGGCCGCTCCCTCGACGTCGTGCCGGCGGTCCCCGATCAGCACCGGGCGGCTCGTGTCGAAGCCGCGGGCGACGAGCCGGCGCAGGGCCTCCTCGACGACGTCGGCCTTCGACGAGCGCACCTCGTCGTCGCTCGCGCCCGTGATGATGTCGATGTCGCCGGTCAGGCCGTAGTGCTCGAGGATGTACGTCGCCGGCGTCTCGGGCTTGCTCGTCGCCGTGGAGATCGGCAGCCCGGCGGCGTGCAGGGTGCCGAGGACGACGTCGATCCCGGGGAACATCGCGGAGTCGAGTGCGCCGTGCGAGAGGTAGTGCTCGCGGTACACGGCGAGCGTGTGCTCGGCCTGCTCGGCGTCCATCCCCATCGCGTCGCGGAAGGTGTCGAGGATCGGCGGACCGACGAACGACATGAGCGTCGCGTGGTCCGGCACGGGGACGCCCACGGTGCGGAACGTGTGCGTCATGCTCTCGAGGATGCCCGGCGCGGAGTCGCTGATGGTGCCGTCGAGGTCGAAGAGGATTGCGGAGAACGGGCGCGTCATGTCCGTTCCACCCTAGTCGGCGCGGTCGGGCGGACGTCGGCGCGGTGGGGCGGTGGTGGCGCGGCGGTGGCGCCGTGGTCGGGCGGTCAACCCCGGCGCTCGACCGCGCGGCGTTGCGACGGCGGCGGCGAGCGCGTACCCCGTTCGTGGGCTGTCGGTCCACGCTTTGGGGGACTGGAATGGTCTGTACAGTCCACCCCGCGGACTGCACCCGAAGGAGCCGCATGACCGTCGCTCTCCCCCGCCTGCGCAGAACGGCACCCGAACCCGTCCCGGCGCGCCCAGCGCCGCCGTCCCGACTGTCGCCCGGTGCCGCCCGCTGGCTGCTGCGTGCGGCGCTGGCGCTCCCGTACGTCGTGCTCGCGGTGATCGCCGTGCGGGTCCCGACCACCACGCTGCTCGGCCTGACGGGCAACGAGGCGACGCTGGACCGCGCAAGAGCTGCGGTGGACGGCGGCGTCGTCCAGGCGATCGGACAGCTGTACCCGCTGGTCTCCGGTGTGCTGCTGCGCTTCATGCCGTTCGGGGTCGACGGCGCGGCGGTCGTCGGGGGCGTCGTCGCCGGAATGCTCCTGCAGTTCCTCGCGCAGGAGATGCGGCAGCGCGGACTGCCGATGCGGCACGTCGTCGCGTTCACCATCGCCCTCGGCGCGAACCCGCTCTACGCGTTCGTCGCGCTGAACGACCTGCAGGCGTTCCTCGGCATCGCACTCTTCGCCCTCGCGGTCGTCCGGATGGTGCGGTTCTTCGCCTGGGGTGACACCCAGGCGGGCTTCCGGGCCGGCCTCGCCCTGATGCTGTGCACGCTCGTGGACCCGATGGGGTTCGTCTACGTCGTCATCGCGGCGCTCGCCGCGCCGCTGCTCGACCTGGCTCGCCAGGGCCAGCGGGGGATCCGCCGTGCGAACGTCATGGTGGTCGTGTTCCCGAGCATCGCCGTCGCGCTCTCGATGGGATTCCTCGACCTCGTCGTGCTCCACGACCCGTTCGCGGCGCTCAGGGGGGCCATCAGCATCACCGGGGAGCGACTCACCGGGCTGCAGCACCTGTTCGCCACCGCCGACGGCGTGCTGCTGATAGCCATGCTCGTGGCCGGCGCGGCGCTGGCGCTGCTGGCCGGCCGCCCGGGCGCGATCGTCCTGGTCGTGGCGCTCTTCGCCGGCGTCATCGGCGAGTACGCGATCGGACTCGTCCCCGTCGCCAGTGCGGGCAACGTGTTCGTCACGACCCTCAGCGTCGCCATCGCCATCCTCCCGCGGGTCGAGGGCCGGCTGGCCAGCTGGCTGGTCCTCGTCCTCGCGATCCTGCAGGTCCCCCTCGCGTGGGTCGCCGCCTCCCAGCGCGAGGTCGTCGTGGTCTGGATGCAGGCGCTCGTGCAGGCGGTCCACGGATGACCGCTGTCGACCCGAAGCCGGACCCCGGCTCCGAGGCAGCACGCCCGGACCTCGCGCTCCCGGCGGGTGCCGCGGTCCGTGAGCAGGGTCGGCACCGCGGTGCGCCGACCGACTGGCGTCCGCCGCACCGGTGCTCGGTCCAGCGGCACGTCGACGAGGGCTGGGTCGCGTCCGCCCGCATCCGGGAGGGCGTGCTCGTCCTGACGAGCGGCAGGTCCGACCCGGACGTCCTCAGGACCGCGCTGGCCGAGGAGTTCGGCGAGCCCGTCGTGCTCCGGACCGCGTCGGAGTCCGACGTCCGGCAGCGCATCGCCTACGAACTCGAGGAGGAGGTGGCGGACCTCGCAGCCCACGGCCTCGCCCGGACGAACCCGGCGCTGTCCGCCCGCACCGTCCTCTCCCGCGGCCAGCGGATCGGCGGCGCGATCGCCGTGCTCGCGCTCGCGACGTGCCTGGTCCTCGCGCCGGGGACGACCGCCGCGATCGTGACCGCGGTGCTCTCGCTGGGGTTCCTCGCCGGCATCGTCTTCAAGTTCTGGGTGTCGATGGTCGGTGCACGGTTCGACCTGGTCGAGCAGGTGTCCGTGCAGGACGTGGCCGCGCTCGACGACGCTGCCCTGCCCACCTACACGGTGCTCGTGCCGGTGTTCCACGAGGCGAACATCGTCGCCGACCTCGTCCGCAACCTCGAGGTGCTCGACTGGCCGAAGGACCGGCTCGAGGTCCTCGTGCTCGTCGAGGCCGAGGACCACGAGACACGGCAGGCGGTCGTCGACGCCGCACCGCCCGACTGGATGCGCATCGTCATCGTCCCGCCGGGCTCGCCGCAGACGAAGCCCCGCGCCTGCAACGTGGGCCTGTCGATCGCGCAGGGGGAGTACGTCGTCATCTACGACGCCGAGGACCGCCCCGACCCCGACCAGCTCAAGAAGGTGTTCCTGACCTTCGACCGCGCCGGCGACGACACCGTGTGCGTCCAGGCCGCGCTGAGCTACTTCAACGCGGACGAGAACGCCCTCACCCGCATGTTCACGCTCGAGTACTCGTACTGGTTCGACTACATGCTCGCCGGCCTCGATGCCCGGAGCCTGCCGATCCCGCTCGGCGGCACGTCGAACCACTTCCGCACCGACCTGCTGCGCGAACTCGGCGGCTGGGACCCGTACAACGTCACCGAGGACGCGGACCTCGGCATCCGCGCCTCAGCGGTGGGGTACCGCGTGTCCGTGGTGAACTCCACGACGATGGAGGAGGCGAACACCTCGATCCCGAACTTCGTCCGACAGCGCTCCCGATGGATCAAGGGCTACATGCAGACCGCGCTCGTGCACGCCCGCAGGCCCCGGGCGCTCGTCCGCGAGATCGGCCTGCGCCGCGCCGCCGCGTTCGCACTCCTCATCGCCGGGACGCCGCTGACGTTCCTCGGCATGCTGCCCGGGATCGTCGTCACCGTCGCCACGCTCGTGCTCCCCACGTCGTGGACGGCGCCGATCTTCCCGACGCCGGTGCTCTGGCTGTGCGTGCTCGACTTCCTCCTCGGCAACGCGACGATGATCTACCTCACGATGATGGGGCCGTACAAGCGGGCCCGGTTCGACCTGATGGGCTGGGCGCTGCTCAACCCGCTCTACTGGGTCCTGCACTCCGTCGCCGCGTACAAGGGCCTCTGGCAGCTGATCACCCGTCCGCACTACTGGGAGAAGACCGAGCACGGGCTGACCAAGACGGCGCACTGAACCGTCACGGTCGACGGGACGCGCGCGTCCCGAAGTCGACATCCCCTAGAACAGGCGGGTGTGCCCGCCCTCGATGCCGCGCATCGCGTCGTAGTCGAGCACGAGGACGCGGATCCCGCGGTCCTCGGCGAGGGTGCGCGCCTGCGGTGCCACCGTCTGCGCCGCCAGCACGCCCTGCACCGGCCGCAGGTGCGGGTCGCGGTTCATCAGCTCGAGGTACCGGGTGAGCTGCTCGACCGCGTCGATGTTGGCGTTGCGCTTCATCTCGACCGCGACGCTCGCCCCGGCCTCGTCCCGCGCGAGGATGTCGACCGGACCGATCGCGGTCATGTACTCGCGGCGCACCAGGGTGTGGCCGTCGCCGAGGAGCTCGATCTGCTCGGCGAGGAGCTGCTGCAGGTGCGCCTCGACGCCGTCCTTCACGAGGCCCGGGTCGACGCCGAGGTCGTGGGACTCGTCGGCGACGACCTCGTACAGGCTGACGATGAGCTTGTCCTGCGTCTTCTTCTGCGTGACCGTCCACACCTGCGTGATGCCGGCGCTCGCCTGCTCGTCGTCCGGCTCGGTGATCTCGATCGAGCACGGCGGGCTCATCCAGTTGAGCGGCTTGTAGCTGCCGCCGTCGGAGTGCACGAGCAGGGAGCCGTCCGCCTTCAGCATGAGGAGACGGGTCGCGAGCGGCAGGTGGGCGGAGAGCCGGCCCGCGTAGTCGACGGAGCAGCGGGCGATGACGAGACGCACCCGGGAAGCCTAACCGGCGTCGCGACCGCCCGTGGCGCTGTCGGCGCTCCTGGCCGCGTCGGCGCGCTGAGCCTGGAGGCGCGGCTCGGCCCCGCCGTCCCCGTCACCACCGCCACGCGTCGGCCGGGCGGCGGCGCCGCGCTCGCGGGCGGCCCCCGACGCGAGTCCCGCCGCGATGATGAACACGAAGACCACCAGGAGCGCACCGAGCAGCCCGACGTGCTCGCCGAGGAACCCGATGAGCGGCGGTCCCGCGAGGAAGGCCACGTAGCCGATCGTCGCCACGGCGCTGACGCGGGCGGCGGCGGTCCGGGGGTCGTCGGCCGCGGCCGACATGCCCATCGGGAAGCCGAGGCTCGCGCCGAGGCCCCAGAGCACGACGCCGACGATCGCGAGCGGGACGCTCTGGACGAAGATGAGCATGCCGAGGCCGACGACCGCGACGGCAGCGCTGATCCGGAGGACCGGCACCCGCCCGAACCGGTCGATGAGCGGGCTGCCGGCCACCCGCCCGACCGTCATCGCGGCGAGGAAGACCGTCAGGACGGCGGCGCCCGCGGCGTTGTCCAGTCCGTGCCCGTCGATCATGGCCAGCGGCAGCCAGTCGTTCGCCGAGCCCTCGGCCAGCGCCATCCCGAGCACGATCACGCCGATGAGCAGGGTCGACGGCTGGGTCCAGACCTGCCAGCGGCTCACCGGGGTCGGCACCGGGCTGGTGTCGGTGGCCACGTGCTCCTCGAACCGGTGCTCGTCCTGGAACCGCGTCACCGCGACGAGCATCGCGGCGCTCGTCACGACGACGAGGACGGTGAAGTGCCACGCGACGGGGACGTCGAGCGCCTCGGCGAGGGCTCCGAGGCCGGCACCGGCGAGCGTGCCGAGACTGAACGCGGCGTGGAACAGCGGCATGATCGTGCGGCCGCCGGCCTTCTCCGCCGCGGCGCCGGAGACGTTCATCGACACGTCGCACAGGCCGTTGCCGAACCCGAAGGCGATGAGGGCGATCCAGATCGCGGCGAAGCCCCACCCGAGGGAGACCGCGATCCCGGCGAACACCATGCCGGCGGTCAGGCAGACGGCGGCGACCTGCACGCCCCGGCGGGCACCGAGCTTCGCCACGATGTGCCCGGCGAAGGTCAGGCCGCCGATCGAGCCGACGGCCATGCCGAGCACGAGCAGCCCCATCTCGAACGTGCTGGCCCCGAGGGAGTCGCGGACGCTCGGGATCCGGCCGAGCCAGGTCGCGATGTCGAGCCCGGACAGGGTGAACACGACGAACACCGCGGTGATCCAGGCCCGGGTGGTGGGTGTGGTGCGGGCGGACGTCGTCGTCATGGTGGTCCCATCGTGCTTCGCTGCTGTGCGGTCGTGCGTGTCGCGGCTCGGTCGAATCGATTCGACCGCTCGTTCCGGCTACGCTAACGGGCGATGGACGAACCGGCAACAGGACCCGGCGCGTCGCGGACCGAGCACCTCCGCGAGGACGCCGCCGATGCTCCGCGCGCCGTGACGGACCCGGCCCGCGTCCGGCCGCGCCGTCCCACCCTCACCGAGGTGGCCCGCGTGGCCGGGGTGGCGCCGTCCACGGCGTCGCTCGCGTTCAGCGGCAGCGGTCCGGTCTCCGAGGACGCCAAGGCCCGCGTGCTCGCCGCCGCGGCGGAGCTCGGCTACGGCGGACCCGACCCCCGTGCACGTTCCCTGCGCCGTGGCCGGTCCGGTGTCATCGGCGTCGTCATGGACGAACGACTGAGCGACGCCTTCCGGGACCCGGTGAACGTCCTGACGCTCGACGGCATCGCCGAGGTGGCCGGGGCGGCGGGCGCCTCGCTCCTGCTCGTGCGGAGCCCGCTCGACGACGAACAGGGTGCCGTCCCGCTCGTCGACGCCCCGATGGACGCCGTCGTCCTCGTCGGCTGCAACGTCCGGATCGACCCCGCGGTCGCGGTGCTCCGGCGTCGGCAGATCCCCGTGGTCGCGATCGAGGCCGACGACATCGAGGGTGCGGTGCCGATCCAGCTCGACAACCGCGAGGCCTCGCGTCGCGCCGCTGCGTTCCTGCGTGACCTCGGGCACGAGGCCGTCACGATCGTGTCGCTGCCCCTCGACGGTGCGCACCGCCGCGGCCCGATCGACGCCGAGCGCGAGGCCGCCGGGATCGCCTTCACCTCGCTCGAACGCCTGCGCGGGGTCCGTGGTGTCTACCCGGACGCCGTCGCGATCGAAGCTGCCGGCAGCTCGGTGGAAGAGGGGCGGATCGCCGGCACCGCGCTCTTCGCCCCGGACGGACCCCGGCCCACCGCGGTCGTCGCGCAGAGTGACGTCCTGGCGGTCGGCGTGATCTCGGCCGCCCTGGACGCCGGCCTCCGCGTCCCCGAGGACGTCAGCGTCGTCGGCTTCGACGGCATCACCGTGGACGACAGCCTGTTCCACCGCACGCGCATCCGGCAGCTCACCACGCTCGTGCAGCCCTTCGTGCAGAAGGGGCAGGCGGCCGCCCGGGCCGCACTGGCCATGCTCGAGGGGGCTGAGCCGCAGCCCGCGGCCTTCCGCTCGGAACTCCGGATCGGGGACACGACGGGCCCGCCGCGCGACTAGCGGTCGCGCGGCGCCCGTCCTCGTCAGTCGGTGAAGACGTCGCCGGCGCTCGCGGCGGTCCCGTCCCAGGCGACGGCCCCGGCGGCGACGGCGTCGGCACGTCCGCCACGGTCCGCGGACGTGTCACTGACCACCGTGACGCCGAGCGCACGGCTGATCCGGACCGCCGACGCCAGCTGCGCACGGCTCATCGTCGCGGTGTCGCCGAGCAGCAACCACGTCGGCGGCGGGGTGAACCGGCTGATCGCTGCGCCCCAGCTGTCGACGGCCAGGACCGAACTGACACACTGCGACGAGACGAGCCAGCCGTACCGATCGACGTCGGCGGCAGCGTCGACGACGATGCGCGTCGCTCGGCGGTCACGTCGCGGACGACGAGGACGCCGCCGCCGCCCTCGACGGGCAGCAACCGGGTGTTCACGGTGTAGTTCCTCGTGCTGCCGTCCGGGCGGCGCACCACCACGAGCTCGTCCTCGGCCTCGGAACCGTCGATCGTGCTCCGGACCAGGTCGTCGAGCCGTCGCTCGGTCCCCGGGCCCGAGGGGTCCTCGATGGCCCAGCCACCGCGTCCGCGGTTCGTGACGGTGGTCCGGCCGCGGTCGTCGAACGCGAGCACGTCGAAGTCCACCGAGTCGAGGACCGCGCGGACCAGTGCCTCACGCGTGCTCACCTCGAGGAGCCGCGTCCGGAGGAGTGCCGCCTGCTCGTGGAGGACGGACTGCCGCGCTGCGCCACGTCGGGCGAGTGCCGCGGCCGTGCCGCTCACCGCGGCGACGATGAGCGGGAAGGAGACCAGGCGCGCCGTGTCGGCGGTGTCGATCCGGTCCCACTCGCCCGGTGCGCCGATCCAGAGGAGCGTCACGATGACCCCCGTCGTCGAGGCGGCTCCGGGCAGGCCGAACGAGTAGCCCGCCCACATGGCCGGGAGCACGAAGAGCGCGCTCACCCCGATCGACTGCACGTCGCCTCGGATGAAGGCGATGCCGGTGACGTCGAGCGCGAGGACGAGCGCGAACAGTCGGGGGTCGACGGCCTGCGGGACCACGGCCGCGAGCACCAGCGCGACGAGCGGGAGCGCGGTGCCGAGGGTCGCGAGGAGTCCGATCTGCTGCCGGTCCACGACGAGCACGAAGCCGATGACCGGCATGATCCCCGCCACGACGGCGAGTTGGTTGCGGAAGGCGCGGCGCCCACCGCCCTCGTCGACCCCGCGTGCGCCCTGCCCCATGCGGACATCGTGGCACGTGTGCATCGTCCGCCACGAGCACCTCGGATGGCCGCGGTGGCGCGGACGACCTATGCTGCCGTGGAGATGGACGAGGAGACGGCCGCCGCCGGCACGGCGTCGCGGCAGGAAACCGGCGGCGACGACCTCGACGAGGCGACCTCGTTCTACGAGCGGCTGCACAACGCGCACCGGGTGGCGCTCACCCCGGCAGCCGACTCGTTCTCCTACCGGGTGCGCAGCGTCGGGGACGCCGCCATGACGCTGCGGAGCTCGACCCTGTCCGCGAACCGCTGGGGACGCATCGAACCCGAGGGGCACTACCTCCTCACCTGGGCGCAGCACGGCACCGCGGTGATCGACGCCGGGACCGACCAGGAGCAGGTCCTCCGGCCGGGGACCGCGGTGATGTACCCCACCGGACGGGCGTTCACGCTCGACGCTCCCGCGGGTGCCGTGCTGCACGCGGTCGACTTCGGCGCCGACTTCCTCGAGGGCCTCGACGCCGCACGACGGGGCGAGGAGCCGCGACGCCTGGAGTTCCTCCGACGCCCCGACCCGGTCGCCCTCGCCACCCTCCAACGGCGACTCGCCGTCGCAGCACCGGAGCTGCTGCGACCCGACACCGACCCGGTCCGCCGGGCCCTGCTCACCGAATCACTCGGCAACCTCCTGCTGGACACCTTCGTGGAGCCGGTCGGCGACCTCGTCCGGCAGTACCCGGGAGCCGTCGGCCGTGCCCTGCAGTTCATCGTCGACCGGGCCGCGGACCCGGTCACCACCGCGGACATCGCCGCGGCAGCCGGACTCAGCGCACGCGGGCTGCAGCAGGCGTTCGTGCGGGCCGACCTCCCCACCCCCATGGTCGCCCTGCGGCAGGAACGCCTCCGCCACGTCAGGGAGGCGCTGCAGCACGCGGAACCGGGGACGGCGACGGTCGCGACGATCGCCTCCGCGTGGAGCTTCGGGCACCTCGGTCGGTTCTCGGGGTACTACGAACGCGAGTTCGGCGAGCTCCCGAGCGCGACCCTCCGAGATCGACCCTGAGCCGCGACGAGCGCCCGCGACGACGGGCGACCGCGGCGACGGGGGACCGCGGCGACGAGCGACCGCGGCGACGAGCGCCAGCGGCTCACCCGCGCCGGAGGCCGAGGCCGACCACCGCGACGAGGTTCACCACGCTCCCCACGAGGAACCCGGTGGTCCCACCAGCCACGCCCGTGACGGGCCCGAGCACCGCCATGAGGACCGCCCCGACGACGAACCCGGCGACCGACGCCGAGGCGACCTGCCTGGACCGGCCCGCCGCCAGGAGCAACGCCGCCGGGACGAGCCCGACGGTGAACACCCAGACGCCGACCATCAGGTACCGGAGGTCCGCCACGGCGGCGGCACCCTCGGCCGGGTAGACGATCGGCAGGAACCACCCGGCCAGCGCCGCCACGAGCCCGAAGACGACCGCGGTGCCGGCGGCGAACCCGACCACGAGCAGTGCCGCTCCGCGCGACCGGAGCGACCCGTGGGCACTCCGGTGCGCGAACGCCGGCACGAGGACCTGCCCGAGCGCCTGCCCGAGCATCGAGGCGGGCGTCGCCAGGGTGAACGCGGCCGCGTAGACCCCGGCGTCACGCGCCGACGACGTCACCTGCGCCGAGATCATCGTGAGCTGGAGCAACCCGTTCGAGGTCACGACGGCGAGCACGTTCCAGGCCGCGAAGCCGATGACCCCGGCGGTTGGCTCCTGCTGCCCCGTCCGGCCGTTGCCCCGCGGCCAGCACGCGATCGCGAACACCGTGTACCCGATCGCGAGCGGCAGCAGCACGAACGGTTCGAGCCGGGCGACGCAGGCGAGCACGAGCAACCCGAGCGCGAGGACGCTCGTCACGGAGTCCCAGAGCGCGACCCGCCCAGCCCGGCCGTACCCCAGCTGGGCGCCGCGGGCGTAGCAGTACAGGCCGTAGCCCACGACGACCGCGACCCCGCCGAGCACCGTGCCGGGACCGTTGCCCCAGGCCAGCGCGATCGGCACGGTGGCCACGGCGAGGACGACGGTGGAGACGAGCATCGACCGGCCGAGCAGCCGGTTCACCGCGGCGTCGGAGCGCCGTCCGCGCAGGGCGATCGCGAGGGCCCGCGACGCGGTGTTGCCGGCGGCGTTCGGCCAGAGCAGGGCGACGAACACCGACAGCGACAGGAGTGCGGTCGTCTGTCCGAGGGTCTCGGTGCCGAACACCCGACCGACGACCACGGTCACGACGAGCTTCGCCACGCCCTGCACGCCGATGCCCACGGTCGCGAGCACCGCGGACGACGCGACGGACGAGGCCGCGGCCGGAGCGGCAGCCGGACGCACGCTCACCGTGTCATCGCCTGGTCGATCCAGCCCCGGCGGTGCGCCCGCAGCCCGAGCGTCACCGCCCGGACGCCGATGTACCCGAGCGCGAAGGCCGCCCACAGCCCGCCGAGCGTCCCGCCCGCCCACCAGAGCAGCGGCAGGTACACGACGAGGTTCACGCCCCCGGCGATCGCCAGGTACCGCGCGTCCCCGGCGCCGATGAGCACGCCGTCGAGCACGAACACGTACCCCGCGACCGGCATCCCGACGGCGATGAGCACCAGCACGAGCGGCAGCGCGTCCCGGACGGCGGCCGAGTCGGAGAACGCAGGACCGAGCACCCCGTTCACGGCGGCGGTCAGCACGCCGAGGAGCACCCCGCCCAGGATCCCGAGCAGCACGAGGCGGCGGGTGACGAGTCGGACGCGTGCCGGGTCGCGCGCGCCGAGGCCGTGCCCCACGAGCGCCTGCCCGGCGATCGCGAGGCCGTCGAGCGCGAACGCCAGGGTCGAGAACACCGTCAGGCCGACCTGGGTCGTCGCGAGTCCGGTCGTCCCGAGGCCGGCGGCGGTGGCGACGGTCGCGAGCATCGCCACGCGCAGCGACGCGGTCCGCAGGAACAGCCAGGCGCCGGACCGCAGCGCGCGGGCGACCCCCGAGGCGCCGGGACGCAGCGGTGCCCCCGAGGACCGGGCCGCACGGACGGCGATGCGGACGTACACGATCGCCATCGCCCACTGCACGATGACGGTGCCGGCGGCCGACCCCTCGACGCCCCAGCCCGCGCCGTAGATGAGCACGGCGTTCAGCAGCCCGTTCGTCACGAAGCCGACGGTCGCGACGACGAGCGGGGTCCTGGTGTCCTGCAGGCCGCGCAGCAGGCCGGTCGACGCGGTCACGACGAGGATGCCGGGCAGGCCGATGAGCGACACCGTCAGGTAGGCGGTCGCCGCCGCCGCGACCTCGGGCGCCGCACCGAACAGCGACACGAGCGGACCGGCCAGCGGCCAGCCGACGAGCGCCAGCACCACCCCCAGGCCGAGCGCGAGCCACATCCCGTCGATGCCCGCGTGCACGGCGCCTGGCCGGTCACCGCCGCCGAGCGCCCGCGCGACCGCCGGGGTGGTCGAGTAGGCCAGGAACACGAGCAGTCCCGTCACGGTCTGCAGCACGGCACCCGCGAGCCCGACGGCCGCCAGCGCCGTCGCGCCGAGGTGTCCGACGAGGGCGGTGTCGGTGAGCAGGAAGAGCGGCTCGACGACGAGCGCACCGAGGGCGGGCACCGCCAGCCGCACGATGTCGCGGTCGACCGCGCGTCGTTCGGTGGGCGCGGGTGGCGTCGGTCGGTGCACCGACCCATTGTGGCGGCGATGCGGGCCCGCCGTGGCGCGCGGTGGACTCGGCCACCCGCACGAGGCGGGCCGCGGGGCGGGGCCGACCCGCGCCTCCCGGCCGGACTACGCTCCGATCGTGGACATCGCCGCACTGGTGCCGGCAGCGATCGGCATCGCGCTCAGCCCCCTGCCGATCGCCTCGGTCGTGTTCCTGCTCGGGCACCGACGCGGCTACGGATCGGCGCTCGCGTGCGCGCTGGGGTGGATGGCCGCCGTGGCCGTCGCCCTCGTCGTGGCGGTGGCCGTCGGCGAGCAGCTCCCGACCGGGACGGGCGACGGGCCGCCGGTGCAGGCGCTGGTCGCGCTCGCCGCTGCGGTGGTGCTGTTCGCGATCGCGGCGTGGCAGTGGGCGCGTCGCCGCCTGCCGGACGGATCGCCGGCGAGCACGCGCTGGGCAGACGCCATGGAGGCACTCGGTCCCGGCCGGGCCTTCGGCCTGGGCGCACTCCTGTTCCTCAGCCCGAAGTCGGTCGTCCTGGCGCTGGCAGCGGGCCTGACGTTCGGCGACGAGGACCCGCGGGCGGTCGAGACGCTCGTCGTCGGCGCGCTGTTCGTGCTCGCCTCGGGCGCCGTCGTGCTGCTGCCGATCGTCCTGGCCGTGGCTCTCGGGCGGCGTGCCGAGCGCCCGCTCGAGGCGATGCGCTCGTGGATCGCGGAGTGGGGTGCGCGGTCGCTCGTGGTCGTGCTGGTCGTCCTCGGGGTGGTCCAGCTCGTCATCGGACTGACCGGCCTGCGCTGAGCGCGGTCCGGGAGGCGCGGCTCGCCCCGTCCCGTCGGCCGACGGGTCGAGACGGCCGGGTCAGTCGCCGCGCGGCTCGGCGGGGACGCCGCCGGTCGCCGCGTGCGCTTCGTCCGACGCCGCCGGCGTCGCCTCGTCGGTCCCGCGGGCACGGCCCACCAGGTCCATCACGTGGTAGACGACGATCGCCGCGACGGTGCCGAGGATGATGCCGCCGAAGCTCGCCTGGCCGAACGCGAACGTGAAGTCCGCGATCCCGATGATGAGGGCGATGCCCGCGGTCAGCTGGTTCTTCGGCTTCGCGAAGTCGACGCGGTTCTCGACCCAGATGCGGATGCCGATGACGCCGATCAGGCCGTACAGCGCGGTGGTCGCGCCGCCGAGCACCCCCGGCGGGACCGACGATATGACCGCACCGATCTTGGGGGAGAGGCCGAGCAGGACCGCGACGATCGCCGCGACCCAGTACGCCGCGGTCGAGAACACCCGGGTGGCCGCCATGACGCCGATGTTCTCGCCGTACGTGGTCGTGGCCGAACCGCCGCCGAGCCCGGCGAGGACGGTCGAGACGCCGTCGGCGAAGAGCGCGCGTCCGGTGAGCGGGGTGAGGTCGCGGCCGGTGAGCTGCCCGACGCCCTTGACGTGTCCGACGTTCTCGGCGACGAGCGCGAGGACGACCGGGACGAACGCGAGGTAGATCGCGAGCTGCGATCCGTCGAACGCCGGCGCGGTGAACTCCGGCAGACCGATCCAGGCGGCCTTGTGGACGGCGTCGAACGAGACCTCGCCGCCGATGAGTGCGGCGACGTATCCGACGACGACGCCGATCACGATCGACAGACGGCCGATGAGCCCCTTGAACAGGACGGTCACGAGGATGATCGCGGCGAGGGTGATCACCGCGACGACGGGGGCCTTCGTGAAGTTGTCGCGGGCGGCCGGCGCGAGGTTGAAGCCGATCAGGGCGACGATCGCACCGGACACCACCGGCGGCATCAGCCGGTCGATCCACCCGGCACCGGCGAGGTGCACCACGGCCCCGACGACCGCGAGCAGCGCACCCACGACGATGATCCCGGAGAGCGCGAGCGGGATGCCGCCGATCTTCGTCGCGGCGGCGATCGGCGCGATGAAGGCGAAGGACGACCCGAGGTAGCTCGGCAGCCGGTTCCCGGTGATGACGAGGAACAGGATCGTGCCGATGCCGCTGAAGAGCAGCGTCGTCGAGGGCGGGAACCCGGTGAGGAGCGGCACGAGGAACGTCGCACCGAACATCGCCACGACGTGCTGCACGCCGAGCCCGATCGTGCGACCCCAGGTGAGGCGCTCGTCGGGTGCCACGATCGTCGTCGCGGAGACGGTCGCGCCGTCACCGTGCAGCTTCCACGGAAGTCCCATGTGGACGACGCTAGTGGCTGTCGACCGCTCGTGACGCTCCCGCCCGTCCTGCTCCATCAGGGCGGTGGTGGCTATCGTGGACCGCATGACCGACGTCGCAAGCACCTCCGGGATCCACACCGACGAGCTGGACGCCACGGTCCGCCCGCAGGACGACCTGTACCGCCACGTGAACGGCTCGTGGATCGCGTCGACGCCGATCCCCGACGACAAGGCGCGGTACGGCTCGTTCACGGTGCTGGCCGAGGCGGCCGAGATCGCGGTTCGGGACATCATCGAGCGCTCCCAGCAGGCGGCGCCCGGCACCGAGGAGCGCAAGGTCGGCGACCTGTACTCCTCGTTCACCGACGAGGCGCGGCTCGAGGCGCTCGGCACCGCGCCGATCGAGCCCCTGCTCGCCGAGGTCGCGGCCGTCGACTCGGTCGACGACGTCGTACGCCTGGTCGGCCGGTTCGAGCGGCTGGGTCTGCCGAGCTTCCTGCAGCTCTTCGTCGACAACGACCCGGGCGACCCGGAGTCCTACGTGGTGTTCCTCGAGCAGTCCGGTCTCGGGCTGCCCGACGAGTCCTACTACCGCGAGGACCGCTTCGCCGACATCCGCACGAAGTACCGCGAGTTCGTCGCCGCCATGTTCCCGCTCGCCGGGTTCGAGGACGGCGGCGACCGCACCGAGCACGTCGTCGCCCTCGAGACCGCGCTGGCGTCGAAGCACTGGGACAACGTCACCACGCGCGACAGCCAGAAGACCTACAACAAGCTGCCGTGGGCCGAGGTCCAGGCGCTCGCCGACGGCATCGACCTCCGCCTCTGGTGGGAGGCGATCGACGCCCCCGCCGGCGCCTTCGAGACCGTGGTCGTCCGCGAGCCGTCGTTCGTGACCGGGCTGGCCGAGCTGCTGCACGAGCAGCCGCTCGAGGTCTGGAAGGACTGGCTGCGGTGGCAGGTGATCCGCGGCTCCGCGGCCTACCTGACGAGCGCGTTCTCGGCGACGAACTTCTCGTTCTACGGCACCGCGCTCACCGGCGCGCCGAAGCAGCGCGAGCGCTGGAAGCGCGGCGTCTCCCTCGTCGAGGGCGCGATGGGCGAGGCCGTCGGGCGCATCTACGTGCAGGAGCACTTCGACGAGACCTCGAAGGCGACGATGGACGACCTCGTGGCGAACCTCGTCGAGGCGTACCGGCAGAGCATCACCGGCCTCGACTGGATGACCGACGAGACCCGTGCCCGAGCCCTCGACAAGCTCGACAAGTTCACGCCGAAGATCGGCTACCCCGTGAAGTGGCGCGACTACTCGGCGCTGCCGGTCTCCGCCGACGACCTCGTCGGCAACGTCCGTGCCGTCGCCTCGTTCCAGGTCGACCGCGAGCTCGGCAAGATCGGCAAGCCGATCGACCGCGACGAGTGGTTCATGACGCCGCAGACCATCAACGCGTACTACAACCCGGGCTTCAACGAGATCGTGTTCCCCGCGGCGATCCTGCAGTTCCCGTTCTTCGACGCCGCACGCGACGCGAGTGCGAACTACGGAGCGATCGGTGCCGTCATCGGCCACGAGATCGGGCACGGCTTCGACGACCAGGGCTCGCAGTACGACGGCGACGGGCGACTCGAGAATTGGTGGACCGAGGCCGACCGCACGGCGTTCGAGGAGCGCACGAAGGCCCTCATCGCGCAGTACGACGCGCTCGTCCCCACCGAGGTCCCGGACGGCCACGTCAACGGCGCCCTGACGATCGGCGAGAACATCGGCGACCTCGGCGGGCTCTCGATCGCGTGGAAGGCCTACCTGCTCTCCCTCGACGGCGAGGAGCCGCCCGTCGTCGACGGCCTGACCGGCGCCGAGCGGTTCTTCCTCAGCTGGGCGCAGGCCTGGCGGATGGCGATCCGACCGGAGGAAGCCGCCCGACTGCTCACGATCGACCCGCATTCGCCGACCGAGTTCCGCTGCAACCAGGTGGTCCGCAACATCGACGTCTTCTACGACACCTTCGGCGTGACCGAGCGGGACGCGATGTACCTCGACCCGGCCGAGCGCGTCGCGATCTGGTGATGGCCGAGCCGGACGCGGCTCCGTCGTCGGAGCCGGGGTCGGCTCGCCGGTCCCGCCGACGCCAGCACGCCGGCGGGACGGACGGCCGGGCCCGCGGGCGGCACCGTGGTGGTGCCGACGAGCGGTTCGCGTCGACGCTGCAGGCCCTCGGAGCGCTCGCACGGGACGGTGCGTCCGTCAGCGCCTCGGTGATCGACACGTCGACCGGCAAGGCCCTGTTGGCGGTGGACGACACGCTCGTCCAGCCCGTGGCGAGCCTCGGGCGCGTGCTGCTGCTCGTCGAGGTCGCGGCACGGCTCGAGGACGGCGGGTTGCACGGTGACCGACTGCAGCGGATGGCGCGGGACACCGCCACCGGCGCGGGACTCTGGCAGTTCCTGCAGCAGCCGACCATGCAGGTGTCCGACCTGGCGACCCTCGTCGGTGCGAGCGCGGACGCCTGGGCGATGAACGCGCTGCTGTCGACCGTCGGCATCGATGCGGTCCGTGAGCGTGCCGAGGCCCTCGGGATCGAACGCACCGCGCTCATCGACCGCGTCCGGGACCGCCGGGGGCCGGACGACGCGCCCGACGCCTCGGTCGCCCCGACGGGTGAGCTCGCCTGGCTCATGCGGGGACTGGCGCTCGGCGAGGTCGTCGACGAGGCGGTGTCGAACCGGGTGCTCGGCTGGCTGTCGCTCGCGTCCGACCTCAGTCTCGTCGCGGGGTCCTTCGGGCTCGACCCGCTCGCCCACCGAGCACTGGACCACGGCCTGCAGGTCGTCTCGGCGACCGGCTCGGGCACGGGCGTCCGCGCCGAGGCCGGGATCCTGCGCGGGCCCGGCTCGTCGGTGAGCTACGCGGTCACGGTGACGTTCGACGACGCCTCGCTGCAGCGGCGGCTGGCGGTCATCGACGCCCTGCGGACGATGGGCACCGAGGTGCTCGAGACGGTGCACGAGGCCGCGGCCCGCTGAGCGTACCTTCACGCTCGTGACCGACTCCCTGATCTCCTTCGCCGAGGCCTGCCGGTGCACGCAGGA
This sequence comes from Curtobacterium sp. AB451, assembly GCF_050585845.1. NCBI lineage: Bacteria > Bacillati > Actinomycetota > Actinomycetes > Micrococcales > Microbacteriaceae > Curtobacterium > Curtobacterium sp. AB451. The sequence continues at coordinate 21,258 of NZ_JBOBQG010000002.1, read as the reverse complement.
GGTCCGGGCGTCCACGGACGACCCCGAGTCCTGAGCGGGCCGGGTCAGCGCAGCCGGACGAACGACCGCAGCGGGCCGGCCGGACGTCGTGCACCTCGACGAACCCGCGCGACTCGTAGAACGCCCGTTGACCCGGCTCGGCGTCGGTCGTGAGGACGGTCTGTCGGACGTCCGGGTACCGCTCGAGCACGGCGTCGAGCAGCGCGCCGCCGATCCCCATCCGGTGGCGGTCCGGCAGCACGAGCAGGTCCTGCACGTACACGACGGTCGCGCCGTCCGACACGGTGCGGACCAGGCCGACGAGCGAGCCGTCCGCGCTCCAGGCCGTCAGCACGAGGTGGGATCCGCCCACCGCGGCGACGAGGGTCTCCGGGGCGTCGGTGTACGCCGTCCACCCGACCGCGCGGTACAGCGCGAGGAGCTCGTCCCCGTCCGGTCGTCCCTCCGTGATCAGCAGCACCCGTCCATGCTGGCAGACGTCAGTCGGTCGCCTGCCCCGCGGGGACGAAGGCCTGGACGTCGAGCTCCGTCACGTCCTTCGACCGGCACGCGGCGAACTCGGTGTACGGGACGAACAGCGACGCCTTCGAGCCGGGCGGGTAGACGCGGAAACCGTCGGGCGAGGTGGGGTCGCACGTCGACTCCGGGTAGTTCTCCGAGTTCGCGACCTTGAGCGGTGCCACGGCCTCCTCGCCGGACGCCAGCGTGACGGTCGGGTGGGGCGCCGCCCGGTCGAGCGTCGCCGCGTTCCCGATCTGCGTGCCGTTCGTGTCGCCGACGAACGACACCCCCGGCCAGCCCTGCAGCGTGCAGGTCGACGACCCGGTGTTCCGCAGGACGAGGTGGACGTACGTGCTCCCGGCAGCGCCACCGCTGCCGGCCTCGATGCTCCCGGCGAGCGAGGACGTCGCGCATGCCGACGACCCGGTACCGGAGGACCCCGCGTTCGAGGAGCCACCGGACGACCCGGTCGACGCGCCGCCCGCCGAGGCCGACGACGACGAGCCGGACGGGACGGACGAGGGCGTCGCCGTCGGTGTCGCCGTGACGGTCTCGGTGGTCGTGGCCGTCGGGTCCGAGGTGCCGCCGGACGAGCACCCGGCGAGCAGGCCGACGGCGACGATGCCGACGGCGACGACGAGGGGAGAACGTGTGCGACGGTGCATGCGCCAACACAACCACCGGGCGCGGGGTACACGACTCGGGTGGCGCCCAGCCGTCACGAGCACACTCCGGAGCACGCGCGCGAGCGCACGAGCAACGGAGGTCGACATGGCAGGCAAGCACGAACAGGCACGCGGCGACGAGGGTCGGGCGGACGGCGTCGAGCCCCGCGCCGGCGCCTTCACCGACAGCGAGATCCCCGGCGAGACCCCGGTGCCCTCGAACGAGCCCGCCGGTGAGTTCGTCTCGAGCGACATCCCCGGCGAGACCCGTCCCGAGGGTGGCGGCGAGGGCGAGTACGTCGAGTCGGACATCCCCGGCGAGGCGGAGCCGACGCCGGACGGCGAGGTCGGCCACTACACGGACCGCGACCAGGCGTAGGCCCGGGACCTAGTCGACCAGGCCCGCCGCCACGAGGCGGCGGAGCGTCTCGACGCCCGCCGGCGGGCACCTGTCCGCGTCCGCGGAGGTGACCCACTCGATCTCGTCCACCTCGGCCGACGCGACCGGCGTGGCGGTGTCCAGCGCGCCTCCCGGACGTGCCAGGAACAGCGCCATCGCGACCATCGTCCCCGGGGCCTGGCCGTGCGCCGGCTCCGTGACGGTGCCGAACGGCTCCACGTCGGCCGCGGTCAGGCGGAGTCCGGTCTCCTCGAGGGCTTCGCGGACGGCGGCCTCGACGTCGGTCTCGTGCGGCTCCGCCTTGCCGCCGGGCAGGTAGAGCACGTCGCGCATGCGCGCGCGGACCATGAGCACCCGGCGGTCGCGCACCAGCAGCAGCGCGCTGACGCGCAGGGTCGGGGGACGGCCCTGGAGGCTCAGCTCGCGTCCGCCTCGTCGGTGCGGTCGCGGACGGTCAGCTCGGGCGCGGTGCGCTCCGCGAGCGGTACCACGGGTGCCGGCACGTCGGCCTCGGGCTCCGGGCGGACGCCGAAGAGGGCGTCGAGCGCCCCGACGAACTCCTCGCCCCGGCCGGCGCGACCGAGCTCGCGGGCGCGGACCGACGGACGGTGGAGCAGGACGCCCACGAGGTGCCGCAGCGCGCGTTCGGTCTGCTCGGCCGAGGCGTCGTCACCGTCCGCGCGGCGCTTCGCGCGGTCGATCTCGTCGTCGAGGATGTCGAAGACGTGCTTGCGGAACGCGACGAGCGCCGGGGTCGTCGACTGCTCGAGCGCCTGGGCCCGGAACCGGGACACCGCGTCGTCGACCATCGCCCGTGCCTCGGACTCGGCGTTCAGCTCGGCGATCGGGGCGTGGATGCTGATGGTCTCGAGGTCGAGCAGCTCGACGCCGTCGACGTCGGCCGCGTCCGGGTCCACGTTGCGGGGGAGCCCGAGGTCGATGACGATGCGCCGGACGCCGTCGTCGAGGTCGGCGGGCTCGACGACCGGGACCTCGCTCGAGGTGCAGGTGATCACGACGTCGCTGGCGCCGATGGCCTGGCGCAGGTCGTGGGCGGCGACGAGGTCGTGCTTGGCGGCGAACCACGCTGCCCGGCCCGAGGGGGAGAAGACCTGGATAGTGTCGGCGCCGCGGTCGCGCAGGGCGGCGATGGTCGTGGCGGCGTAGCTGCCGGTGCCGATCAGGAGCACGCGGGTCCGGGCCCAGTCGGTGACGCGGGACGACGCGAGCTCGAGGCCGAGGCGCACGAGCGACCGGCCGGCCGCACCGATGCGGGTGCGGGTCTTGACGCCCCGGGAGGTGTGCGCCGCCTCTTGGAAGAGCCGCTCGAGGTCCGAGGTGGTGGTGCCGTTCGCGCGGGCGTCCTCGAGCGAGCGGCGGACCTGCCCGGAGATCTCGGTCTCGCCGACGACGACGGACTCGAGCCCGCTCGAGACGGCGAAGAGGTGCTGCACGACGTCCTTGCCGCCGAGCACGTTGACGGAGTCGAGGACCTCGGCGGGGTCGAGGTCGCTCGCGGTCGCGACGGCGTCGACGGTGGCCGAGACGGCGGAGTCGCGGTCGTCGCCGGCGATGTCGAGGTAGGCCTCGAAGCGGTTGCACGTGGCGAGGACGACGGCTCCGTCCAACACGCCGGAGTCCGTCACGAGACGGCTCGCCGCGGTCGGTGCGCCGATGCTCAGTCGCTCCAGGAGATCGAAGCTGGCGTTGCGATGCGACGCCGTGAGACAGATGAGCACGTCTTCCATGGTAACTCGCGTTCCGGTGCACGCCCGATCCCGTCGTGCGTGCTCGGGATACATCCTGTTCGCCGATGGGAGAATCGTGCGGTGACCGACGCATCCACCACCGCTCTCCCCGCCGAACACCCGCTCGTCTCCGGGCGGACGTCGGGTTCGCCGCTCGTCCGGGCGCTCCGGGGTGACCGGCCGGAGACCCTGCCGGTGTGGTTCATGCGCCAGGCCGGGCGCTCCCTGCCGGAGTACCGCGACCTGCGCGTCGGCACGGCCATGCTCGACGCCTGCCTCGACCCGGCGATGGCGTCGGAGATCACGCTGCAGCCGGTCCGTCGGCACGGGGTCGACGCCGGCATCTTCTTCAGCGACATCGTCGTGCCGATCAAGCTCGCGGGCGTCGACGTCGAGATCGTGCCGGGGCGCGGGCCGGTGCTCGCGTCGCCGATCCGGACCGCGGCCGACGTCGACGCGCTCGGCACGCTCGACGAGGCCGCGCTCGCCCCGATCACCGAGGCGGTGGCCCGCACGGTGGAGCAGCTCGGCGACACCCCGCTCATCGGGTTCGCCGGCGCACCGTTCACGCTCGCGGCCTACCTGGTCGAGGGCGGTCCGTCGAAGGACCACATCCGCGCCCGCACCCTCATGCACGCCGAGCCGGAGACCTGGGCACGCCTGCTCGACTGGGCGGCCGGGGTGTCCGGGGCGTTCCTCCGGGCGCAGGTGCTCGCGGGGGCGTCCGCCGCACAGCTCTTCGACTCGTGGGTCGGTTCACTGTCCCGTGCGGACTACGTCGCGCGGGTCGCCCCGCACTCGGCCGACGCGCTGGCCCACGTGGCCGACCTCGGCGTCCCGCGCATCCACTTCGGCGTCGGCAGCGGCGAGGTGCTCCGCGACATGACGACCTTCGGCACCGACCGGGTCGGCGTCGACGCGGTCGGCGTGGACTGGCGGCTCCCGCTCGACGAGGCCGTCCGCCGTGTCGGCACCGGCGTCACGGTGCAGGGCAACATCGACCCGGCCATGCTCGCCGCTCCGTGGGAGGTGCTCGAGGCGCACGTGCGCGACGTCGTCTTCCGGGGCGGCGCGGCCCGGGCGCACGTGGTCAACCTCGGGCACGGCGTGCCGCCGGAGACCGACCCGACCGTGCTCACCCGCATCGTGTCGCTCGTCCACGAACTCGGGGACGGGACGGCCGCGGCGACCGGAGGGCACGCGTGACCGACGTCGTCGTGGTCGGTGGCGGGGTCGCCGGCCTCGTCGCGGCGCGGGACCTGGCGAAGGGCGGCGCGCACGTCGTCCTCGTCGAGGGGTCCGACGTGCTCGGCGGCATGGTCCGTCGGCACAGCGTCGCGGGGCTCGACCTCGACATGGCGGCGGACTCGTTCGCGACCCGGAACGACGCCGTCGGCCGGTTGGCGATCGAGCTCGGCCTCGGCAACGAGATCACCGCACCGGATCCGCGCGGTGCCTGGCTGATGACCCGGGACGGCCGGACCTCGCCGATCCCCGAGACCGGGTTGCTCGGCATCCCCGGCAGTCCGATGGCCGCCGACGTGCTCGCGGTCGTCGGGCAGAAGGCGGCGCTCCGGGCGCAGATGGACTCGCTGCTGCCTTCCCCCGTCGGCGCGAAGGCCGCGTCCCTCGGCGAACTCGTCCGGAAGCGCATGGGCGACCGGGTCCTCGACGACCTGGTCGTGCCGATCGTCGCGGGTGTGCACTCGACGCACCCGGACGACCTCGACCCCGACCGGGTCGCCCCCGGACTCCGGGCGGCACTGCTCCGCGAGGGCTCCCTCGCCCGCGCGGTGCTCGCGCTCCATGCCCGTGCGACGGCCGGGTCGGCCGTGCAGGGCATCCGCGGTGGCATCGTGCGGCTCGTCGACGAGCTGGTGGCCGACATGGAGACCTACCGCGTCGACGTCCGTCTGCGCACCCGGGCGACCGCGATCGAGGAGCACGCGGTGGAGGTCCGGACCGAGGACGGCGAGACCGAGCGGCTGGTGGCCGAGCACGTGCTCGCGTCGACGGCGGACCCCGCGCGCGCGACCGGGGCCGAGCGCTCGGGCATCGAGCTCGTGACGCTCGTCGTCGACCAGCGCGAACTCGACGCCGCGCCGCGCGGGACGGGCATGCTCGTGCACCCCGATGCGCCGTCGGTCCGGGCGAAGGCGATCACGCACGCGACCGTGAAGTGGCCGTGGCTGGCCGAGGCCGCCGCGGGCAGGCACGTCCTGCGGTTGAGCTACGCGACCGCCGCCGACGCCGTCGAGACCGGCAGGAGCCTCCCGGTCGACCCACGGGACCCCGTCGGCACCCGCGCGGCCCAGGACGCCGCCGCGCTGCTCGGCGTGCGCATCCCGGTGTCCGCCGTCGTCGGCGCCGCACGCGTCCGGTGGCACGGTCCGGACACGACCGCCGCCGGCCTCGCGGACGGCGTCGTCGGGATCGGCGAGGCGTCGAGCGGCCGGGGTCTGGCCGGGATCGTCCAGGCGGCGCGCACGGCCGCTGTGCACATCCTGGATTCCTGAGCGGACCACACACCGCGAGAGGGCTACTGTTGCGGTGAGCGCCGGACGTATTCCGCTCGGCGCATGACCACGCACACTGACCCAACGGAGGAATCGCACATGCGAGGCAAGCTCCTGTTCGTCGCCGGCGCAGCTCTCGGGTACGTCCTGGGATCGCGAGCCGGACGGGCGCGGTACGAGCAGATCAAGACCGTCAGCGGCAAGATCTGGAACAGCAACGGCGTGCAGAAGGGCGTCCACGTCGCCGAGGAGTTCATCGCCGACAAGACCCCCGACGTCGCCGAGTTCGTCGGTGAGCAGACGAAGAAGGTCGTCCGCAAGGTCGGGCAGAAGAAGGACAGCCGGGCCTCATGACAGACACCCGCGACCGCAAGCCGCGTTCGCTGTTCGGCCTGGTCGGCGACGTCCCGAAGCTCGTCAAGGAGCTGGTGACGGGCGAGCTGAACCTGCTCAAGGCCGAGATGCTGACGAAGGCCAAGATCTTCGGCCTCGCCGCGGGTCTGCTCGTGGGCGCCCTCGTCATCGTCCTCTACGCGATCGGCGTGCTGCTCACCGCGGCCGTCATGGGTCTCGCGACCGTGATGCCGGCGTGGCTCGCCGCACTCGTCATCGCCGTGGTGATGCTGATCGTCGCGGGGATCCTCGGCCTGCTCGGCTGGAAGCGCCTGAAGAAGGGCCTCCCGCTCACGCCGAAGCGCACCATCGACAGCGTCAAGAACGACGTCAACGCGGTCAAGGGCCTCGGCAAGAAGCCGACCCCGTCGACCCAGTACGGCGCCCGCAAGCCGGACGTCGGCGGCCGCTTCTAGCGACGACCGCTCCGTCCACCACCCCACCCCTCGGAGGACCCACGTGACCGATCAGCACGACGACCTGGCCGACCGCGTCGCGGCGACCCGCGCGCAGCTGTTCGACACCCTCGACGCGATCGAGGACAAGCTCAACGTCCCGAAGCAGATCGGCATCGCCGCGTCGAAGGTCAAGCGTGGGATCGACGAGAAGCCGGTGCCCTACCTGGCCGGGCTCGCAGCGGGCGTGGCGGTGGTCGGGGGTATCGTCGTAGCGGTGCTCCGACGGCGGTAGCGCTCGCCGTCGAAAGGGGAGCGGCGTCACCTTTGTGACCGATAGGACAATGGACACATGAGTTCCACCGTGCCCACGCACGACGCACACGAGACCTCCCCCGACGGCATCGACCCGAACCTGCTGACGGCCTACGCCCTGTGGGCCGTCTTCCGCCGTCCGCTCGGCCCGATCCACCGCACGGGTGACGACGCCGTGGCCGAGCTCGACGCCGTCGTGACCGCCGCCGCACAGCGCGGCGTGACGATCCGTGGTTTCTACGACGTCTCCGGCTTCCGCGCCGACGCCGACGTCATGGTGTGGCTGCACGGCGACGACGCCCAGGCGATCCAGGCCGTGCTGCGCGAGATCCGTCGGACGGCGCTCTTCCAGGACGCCGAGCCGGTCTGGCACGTGATGGCGATGCACCGCGAAGCCGAGTTCAACAAGCGGCACACCCCGGCCTTCCTGCGCGGCAAGGAACCGGAGGCCTGGATCACGGTGTACCCGTTCGTCCGGTCCTACGAGTGGTACCTCCTGCCGGAAGAGGAGCGTTCGACGATGCTCCGCGACCACGGCATCGCCGGCGCCAAGTACCGCCGCGTGCTGACGAACACGATCGCGACGTTCGCCCTGAGCGACTACGAGTGGATCCTGCCGCTCGAGAGCCCGGACCTGGTCGACCTCGTCGACCTCATGCGCGACCTGCGCTACACCGAGGCCCGCATGCACGTGCGGGAAGAGGTGCCGTTCTTCACCGGTCGTCGCGTGACGACCACCGAGCTGCCGGAGGTGCTGTCGTGACCGACACGAGCATGATCACGAACGGACGGGGCACGGTCCTCGCCGCGACCCCTGCCGCCGCCGACGGCCCCGAGCACGTCGAGGTCCCGGTCGCGTACGACGCGATCCTCCTCGCCGGCTTCGGCGGGCCCGAGGGGCAGGACGACGTCATCCCGTTCCTGCGCAACGTCACCCGTGGTCGGGGCATCCCGGACGAGCGCCTCGAAGAGGTCGCCCACCACTACCGGCACTTCGGCGGCGTCAGCCCGATCAACGCGCAGAACCGTGCGCTCAAGGCGGCGCTCGAGAACGAGCTGGCCGCGCGTGGCATCGACATGCCGGTCCTCTGGGGCAACCGCAACTGGGCGCCGTACCTCGAAGAGGCCTTCACCGAGGCGTCCGACAAGGGTTACACGAAGCTCATCGCGATCGCCACGAGCGCCTACTCGTCCTTCTCCTCGTGCCGGCAGTACCGCGAGGACTACGCGCGCGTGCTGACCGAGACCGGACTCGTCGACACCATCCAGATCGACAAGGTCCGGCAGTTCTTCGACCACCCGGGCTTCGTCCGACCGTTCGTCGACGGCGTCCGTGACGGCATGGCACGCGCGATCGCCGAGAACGAGGGCCTCGACGTGGCCACCGAGCTGCACGTGCTCTTCTCCACGCACTCGATCCCGTCGAGCGACGCCGCCAAGTCCGGTCCGAGCGACCGCGGCTTCGACGAGCACGGCGCGTACGAGGCCCAGCACCTCGCCGTCGCGCAGGTCGTCCTCGACCAGGCGTGGGCTGAGCTCCTCGAGCAGCCCGAGCACGCGTCGCTCCGCGGCACCAGCACGCCGCCGTGGAAGCTCGTCTACCAGTCGCGCTCCGGCCCCCCGACCCAGCCGTGGCTCGAGCCCGACATCAACGACTACATGAACGAGGACCTCAAGGGCGGGCCGACGCGTGCCGTCCTCATCGTCCCGCTCGGCTTCGTCAGCGACCACATGGAGGTCATGTGGGACCTCGACGAAGAGGCCACCGAGACCGCCCAGGAGCTCGGCTTCTGGTCGCTCCGGACGCAGACCCCGGGTGTCGACCCGGCCTACGTCGCGGGTCTGGTGGACCTCGTGCTCGAGCGTGTCAACGGCACCCCCACGAGCGAGCGGCCGCACGAGACCGACCTCGGCCCCTGGTACGACGTGTGCCGTCCGGGGTGCTGCGAGAACGTGCGCGCCGGGTTCAAGCCGGCCGCTGCCGGACTCGCTCCGTGACCGAGGCGACCACTCCGACGCGTGCCGACGGCCCCGCCCCGATCCGACTCGGCACCCGGGCCAGCCGGCTCGCGGTCGCCCAGTCGCAGGACGTCGCCGACCGTCTGGCGACGGCGGCCGGTCGTCCGGTCGAGCTCGTCACGGTCACGAGCGAGGGCGACACGAACCGTGCGTCACTCGCGAGCCTCGGCGGGACCGGGGTGTTCGCGAGCGCGCTCCGCGAAGCCCTCGTCGCGGGTGAGGTCGACGTCCTGGTGCACTCGCTCAAGGACCTCCCGACGGCGCCGTACCCGGGCCTGACGATCGCCGCGGTCCCGAAGCGCGCCGACGCCCGCGACGTCCTCGTCGCCCGCAACGCCGCGACCATCGAGTCCCTCCCCGAGGGCGCGAAGGTCGGCACGGGATCGCCGCGCCGCGTCGCGCAGCTCAGAGCGAAGCGCCCGGACCTCGACGTCGTGGACATCCGCGGCAACATCGACACCCGCCTGGGTCGGGTGGACGACGACCTCGACGCCGTCGTCCTCGCAGCGGCCGGCCTGACCCGCATCGACCGGCTCGATGCGGCGACCGAGCTGCTCGACCTCGGCTTCTGGCCGTCCGCCCCCGGACAGGGAGCGCTCGCGATCGAGACCCGTGCGGACGAGACCGACCGGAACCTCCTCGCCGCCCTGCGGAAGATCGAGCACGCACCCACGCGCCTCACGGTCTCGGCCGAGCGCGAGGTGCTCGCCAAGCTCGAGGCCGGGTGCTCCGCCCCGATCGGTGCGACCGCGATCGTCGACGCCGAGATGCTCCTCGTCTCGGCGACGGTCTACCGCCCCGACGGCTCCGAGTACCGGACCGCCTCGCACGCGGCGGTCCTGGACGGCTCCGCGCAGGACCGTCTCGACGAGGCACTGGCGCTCGGTGGTCGGGTCGCGGCCGAACTCCTCGAGAACGGCGCGGCCGACCTCGCGGACCTCGCCACGACGGTCGCCGAGGACACGACCGACGGTCCGCACACCGCGGGCCCGGGCCTCGCGACCCCGGCGGAGTAGGCGGTCGCCACGCAGCCCGTCGACCCCGTCCCGGACCCGGCACGACCCCCGGTCGTGCTCGTCCCGCGCGGCGGAGCGTGGGGTGCGCGCGTCGCGGCGGCCGCCAGGGAACGGGGCCTCGACCCGCTCGTCGTCCCGCTGATCGCGGACGAACCGCCGTCCGACCCGGCTCCGCTCGATGCGGCGGTAGACCGGCTCGAGGCCGCTGCACGGTCCAGGAGGCACGGATCGCCCGATCCCGTCGCAAGCGTGACCGGCGTGGCTGGTTACGCATGGATCGTGGTGACCAGTGCGACGGCCGTGCGGGTGATCGCGGAACGCGTGTCGCGCCTCCCGTCCGACCTGCGGGTGGCGGCGGTCGGCGAGCCGACCGCGCGAGCCGCCCGTGCTGCGGGCTGGGTCGTCGACCTCGTCCCCCCGGAGGCCTCGGGTGCCGCCCTCGTCCGCGCCTTCCCGAACACCCCGGGCCCCGTCCTCTTCCCGCGGTCCGACCTCGCCGCACCGACCGTCGTCGACGGCCTCCGCGCCCGCGGGATCGACGTGGACGACGTCGTCGCGTACCGTACCGTGGGGACCGGCGACGAGCCGGTCGCCCCCGGATCCCCGCCCGACGTCGTGCTCGTGACGAGCGGCAGCGTCGCGCGCGAGGTCGCTCGTCGGACGGTCCCGCTCGCCCCCGGCACGCTCGTGGCGTGCATCGGCCCCGGGACCGCTGCCGAGGCCCGCGCCGCCGGACTCCCCGTGCACGTGGTCGCCCCGGACCGCTCCGCAGAATCCCTGCTCGACGCCGTCGTCGAGCGCCTGAACCACCCCGCCCCCGAACAGGAAGGCACACCGTGACCGGCCGCTTCCCCCAGGTCCGCCCCCGTCGACTCCGCGCCACGCCCGCGATGCGACGACTCGTCGCCGAGACCCGGCTGCACCCCGCCGAGCTCGTGCTGCCGATGTTCATCCGCGAGGGGGCGACCGAGGCGATCGACATCACGAGCATGCCGGGCGTGCAGCAGCACTCGCTCGACTCGTTCCGGCGTGCGCTCGTCGAGGCCGCCGGTCAGGGCATCGGCGGCGTGAACCTGTTCGGCGTGCCGACCGCGAAGGACGCGCAGGGCTCCGGTGCGACCGACCCCGACGGCATCCTCAACGTGGCGATCCGCATCGCGCGCGAGGAGGTCGGCGACGCGCTCGTCGTGCAGTCCGACCTGTGCCTCGACGAGTTCACCGACCACGGCCACTGCGGGGTGCTGGCCGCCGACGGATCGGTCGACAACGACGCCACGCTCGAGCGCTACCGCGACATGGCCGTCGTGCAGGCCGAGGCCGGTGCCGAGCTCGTGTGCCTGAGCGGCATGATGGACGGCCAGATCGCGGCCGCCCGTGACGCGCTGGACGCGGCCGGGCACAGCGGCACCGCGCTGCTCGCCTACGCGGCGAAGTACGCCAGTGCGTTCTACGGCCCCTTCCGCGAAGCCGTCGACTCCTCGCTCGTCGGCGACCGTCGGACCTACCAGATCGACGCCGCGAACGGACGGCAGGGGCTCCGCGAGGTCGAGCAGGACATCGCCGAGGGTGCCGACATCGTCATGGTGAAGCCGGCGATGAGCTACCTCGACGTCCTCGCCGAGACCGCCGCGACCTCGCCCGTGCCGGTGTGGGCGTACCAGATCTCCGGCGAGTACGCGATGATCACCGCAGCCGCGCAGAACGGCTGGATCGACCGTGACGCCGCCGCGATGGAGGCCCTCGTCGGCATCAAGCGCGCGGGAGCGGACGCGATCCTCACCTACTTCGCGGTCGACATCGCCCGCACGCTCAACCAGGAGGCCGCCCGATGACCACCAACGACCAGCTCTTCGGCCGTGCGAAGAACAGCATCCCCGGCGGGGTCAACTCGCCGGTGCGCGCGTACGGCTCGGTCGGCGGCACGCCCCGCTTCCTGACGAGCGCGAAGGGCGCCTACGTCACCGACGCCGAGGGGCGGGAGTACGTCGACCTCGTCGCCTCGTGGGGGCCGGCGATCCTCGGGCACGCCCACCCCGCCACGGTCGAGGCCGTGCAGCAGGCGGCCGCCCGTGGCCTCAGCTTCGGGGCGTCGACCCCGGGTGAGACCGAGCTCGCCGAGCTCGTGAAGCAGCGGGTGTCGGTGGACGGCGACGGTCCCATCGAGAAGCTGCGGATGGTGTCCACGGGCACCGAGGCGACCATGACCGCGATCCGGCTGGCCCGCGGCTACACCGGTCGTGACCTGCTCGTGAAGTTCGCCGGGCACTACCACGGCCACTCGGACTCCCTGCTCGCCGAGGCGGGCTCCGGTGTCGCGACACTCGCCATGCCCGGGTCCGCCGGCATCACCGCCGAGACGGCCGCCCAGACCCTCGTCCTGCCGTACAACGACCTCGACGCGGTCCGCCGGGCGTTCGACGAGCACTCCGAGCGCATCGCCGCCGTGATCGTCGAGGCGGCCGCGGCGAACATGGGCGTCCTCGCGCCCGAGCGCGGCTTCAACCGGGCCCTCGCGCAGATCGTGCAGTCGCACGGCGCGCTGCTCATCGTCGACGAGGTCCTCACCGGCTTCCGGGTCGGCTCCGCCGGTTGGTGGGGGCTCGAGGCGTCCAAGGTCGTGCCGGACGGCGCCGGGTGGAAGCCCGACATCGTCACGTTCGGCAAGGTCATCGGCGGCGGGATGCCGCTCGCCGCCCTCGGTGGCCGGCGTGAGGTGATGGACTTCCTCGCACCGCTCGGCCCGGTCTACCAGGCGGGCACCCTGTCCGGGAACCCGCTCGCGGTCGCGGCCGGGATCGCGACCCTCCGCGCAGCGACGCCCGAGGTGTACGCGCAGCTCGACCGCACGGCGACGACCATCGCGAGGGCGACGAGCGATGCGCTGTCGGCCGAGGGCGTGGCCCACACCGTGCAGCACGCCGGGAACCTGTTCTCGTTCGCGTTCACCGACGTCGCCCCGCGGAACTACGACGACGTGCGGGCGCAGGAGACCTTCCGCTACGCGCCGTTCTTCCACGCCATGCTCGACGCCGGGGTCACCCTGCCGCCGAGTGTCTTCGAGGCGTGGTTCGTCACCGCTGCGCACGACGACCGTGCCGTCGGGCGGGTGCTCGACGCGCTGCCGGCGGCGGCGAAGGCGGCAGCGAGCGCGGCCGCGTAGCGCGTCGGGTCAGGACGCCCGGCGTGCGGCCCAGCGTCCCTCAGCCCGCAGGATCGCCAGGGGGAAGTCGAAGGCGTGCGAGACCGCCGACGACGTGATGACCTCGTCCGAGGTGCCCTGTGCGACCGCGACCCCGTCCCGCAGCAGCATCGCGTGCGAGGTCGACGCGGGCAGGTCCTCGAGGTGGTGCGTCACCATCACGCTGCCGAGCTCGGGGTGCCGGTGGCGCAGGGCGTCCACGGTCTCGAGCAGGTGCTCGCGCGCCGCGACGTCGAGTCCGGTGGCCGGTTCGTCGAGCAGGAGCAACCGCGGCTCGGCCATGAGGGCCCGTGCGATGAGCGTCCGTCCGCGTTCACCCTGCGACAGGACGGGCCACCGGGCGTCCCGTCGGGCGGAGAGCCCGACGTCGGCGATGTGGGCCTCGGCCGCGGCGACCTGTGCGGCCGACGGCTCCCACCGCATCATGAGGTCGGTCGTGCCGGTGAGTCCGGTCAGCACGGTCTCGAGCACGGTCAGGGGCGACAGCATCCGGTGGCGGGGGTCGACGTGCCCGATGTGTTCGCGGAGTTCCCGGACGTCGACGCGACCGAGCCGCCGTCCGAGGAGCTCGACGGTGCCCGCGCTCGGGTGACCGGTCGCTCCGAGGACGGCGAGCAGGGTCGACTTGCCGGCGCCGTTCGGCCCGAGGAGCGCCCAGTGCTCTCCGCGCCGGACGGTCAGGTCGACGTCGTGCAACAGGTCGCGGCCGGACCGGGTCACGCGGACCCCGGTCGCGTGGACGAGGACGTCGTCGTCGGTCACGCGGAGGCCTCGCCCCGCCCGGTCACTGGCTCGCGCGGAGCCGCTGCAGGAGGTCGCTCAGGGTCACACCGAGCGTGCGGATGACGGCGCCGCCAGCGTCACCGTCGCGCTTCCGGATCGCGGCGATCAGCGGGTCGACCGAGAACCTGCCGTCCCAGAACGTGAAGCGGTCCTCGGCGAGCGCGACGAACTGGACCCGCGGGATGACCGAGTTCGAGAGTGTCGAGAGCAGTGGGTTGTCCGCAGCGCGGATCGCCGCCTCGACGAAGTGCTGGACGTCGGCGTTCATCGCACGGTCCTCGTGCTCGGCGTGCTCGCGGACCTGCTCGAGGATGTCGATCAGCTCGGCGGCCTGGGCGTCGTCGAGCTTCGGGAGGGCCCAGCGGGTCGCCAGCTCGGCGAACCCGGCGAACACCTGCAGGGCGTCGTCGAACTGCTCGGCCGTCGGCGTCGCGACCCGGGTGTACCGGTTCGCCTCCATCTCGACCAGGCCGTAGTCGACGAGCTTCGCGATGGCTTCGCGGATCGGGGTGCGACTGACCCCGAGCCACTGCACGAGCTCGTCGTCGTTGAGGCGCTCGCCCGGCTGCAGGGTGCCGTCCTGGATGGCCGCGAGCATCTTCTCGAGGACGACGTCGCGCAGGAGCTTCCGCGGCGAGTTCTCGACGGTTGACTTGGGTACCGGCATGCCGGGCTCCTCACAGGCTCAGGTGTTCCGTACTCAAATCCTAGCGTGTCAATATGCAAACGCTTGCTAATGAATGCTCGGGGTCCGGTTCCGCGTCCTCAGGAGCGTCCGTACCGCGGTTCGGTCATCGGTCCACCGCGACGACCGTGCGCCCGTGCACGGCACCCGCGACGACCTGCGGTCCGACGGTGAGCGCCTCCTCGAGCCCGACGACGCGTGTGACCCCGGCGAGGAGTGCCGGGTCGAGGTCGGTGGCCAGCCGTTCCCACGCACGACGGCGCAGCTCGAGCGGGGCGTCGACCGAGTTGATCCCGAGCAGCGACACCGCGCGCAGGATGAACGGCAGCACGGTGGTCGGCAGTGCGGAGTCCTGGGCGAGCCCGCACGCCGTCACTGCACCACCCCACTTCGTGGTCGCCAACGCGTTCGCGAGGGTCGCACCGCCCACGCTGTCCACCGCGCCGGCCCAGGTCGCACGCTGCATCGGCTTGCCGAGGTCGGACAGCGTCGCCCGGTCGACCACGTCCGTGGCGCCGAGGGCCCGGAGCGAGGCCTCGTTCGCGCTGCGGCCGGTCGACGCGGTGACCTGGTGGCCGCGGGCGGCGAGCAGGGCGATCGCCACCGTGCCCACCCCGCCGGACGCGCCGGTGACGAGGACCGGACCGCTGCCGGGTTCGACGAACCGCTCGAGTGCGAGGACGCTGAGCATCGCGGTGAAGCCGGCCGTGCCGATCGCGGCGGCGAAGGAGTCGTCGATCGTGTCCGGCAGCACGACGAGCGATCCGGACGGCACCACCGCGTGTGCAGCCCAGCCGCCGTGCCGGGTCTCGCCGAGTCCGGCCCCGTTCAGGACGACCCGGTCGCCGATCGCGACGTCGTGCACGCCCGCCCCCAGGGCCGAGACGGTGCCGACGACGTCGATGCCCGGCACGAGCGGGTCGACCCGCGCGACCCCGGGGTTCCGGGCCAGCGCCAGCCCGTCCTTGTAGTTGACGCTCGAGTACGTGACGTCGATGAGGACCTCGCCGTCGGCGGGGTCGGCGACGTCGACGTCGGTGACGGTGGGCGGGGCGGAACTGGAGACGAGGACTGCGCGGGTCACGTGTCGGACGCTACCCGCGCCTCCAGGACGCTGTTTCCTTCCCAGGACGCCCGCGATGCCTGATGCGTTCGGGCGTACCTGGTCGGAAGAAACGGCCGGGTACGCGCGATTCGACCAGGTACCCCGGCCGGGCCGGCGCCCCGGCCCAGCCGGGCGGCCGGGCCCGGCCCGCCTCAGCCGAACATGATGGCGGCCTCGTCGTACCGGGCCTGCGGCACGGTCTTGAGCTCGCCGAGCGCCTCCTCGAAGGACACGTGCTCGATGTCGGTGCCCCGGAGCGCCACCATGCGGCCCCAGCGCTCCTCGACCACCGCGTCGATCGCTGCGAGGCCGAGGCGGGTCGAGAGCACCCGGTCGTAGGCCGTGGGCGTGCCACCGCGCTGGATGTGGCCGAGCGTGGTGGCGCGGGTCTCGATGCCCGTCATCTCCTCGATGAGCGGCGCGAGGCGCTCGCCGATCCCGCCCAGGCGCGGTCGCCCGAACGCATCGAGCCCACGCTCGGTGTGCGCGTTGTCCTCGTGGTCGGGGACGAAGCCCTCGGCGACGACGACGAGCGGCGCCCGACCACGGTCGTAGGCCGCCCGGACCCACGCGGCGATCTGCTCCATGCTCGTCTTCTGCTCGGGGATGAGGATCGCGTGCGCACCGGCGGCCATGCCGGAGTGCAGGGCGATCCAGCCGACGTGCCGGCCCATGACCTCGGCGACCATGCAGCGGGAGTGCGACTCGCCCGTGGTGCGGAGGCGGTCCATGGCCTCGGTGGCGATCGCGACCGCGGTGTCGAAGCCGAACGTGTAGTCGGTGGCACCGAGGTCGTTGTCGACCGTCTTCGGGACGCCGACGATCTTCAGCCCGGCGTCCGTGAGGCGCTTCGCGGCGGCCAGCGTGCCCTCGCCGCCGATCGCCACGATGGCGTCGATGCCGTGGCGCTCGAGCGTCCCCGAGATGTTCTCGACGCCGCCGTTCGGGCCCTCGAAGGGGTTCGTCCGGCTCGTGCCGAGGATCGTGCCGCCCTGCTTCGCGATGCCCTGGATGTCCTTGCGGCCGAGCGGGACGATGTCGCCGTCCACCACGCCACGCCATCCGTCGCGGAAGCCCACGAACTCGTGTCCGTAGATCGCGATGCCCTTCAGCACGATCGCGCGGATGACCGCGTTCAGGCCGGGGCAGTCGCCTCCGGAGGTGAGGATGCCGATGCGCATGGGGAACTCCGTCGTCGGGGTGCAGTGGGACACGCCCATCATGACTGACGGTGGTTCCGCATTACCATCCTGCGTGTGTCCCTCGCCGTTCCGTCCTCCGCCGCCGGTGGCACCGGTGACGCCGCGGTGCGGGTCGGCGGGGCCGTGTCGCGTGCTGGCTCCGACGCGTCTGCCGTCCCACGGGTCGACACCGTCTACCGGCCAGGAGGCGCGGTGGACGTCCGCGCGACCCTCCGGCCCCTGCAGCGCGGCTCCGGCGACCCCGCCTTCCGCGTGGTCGGCGCCGACACGTGGCTCGCGCTCCGCACGCCGGAGGGACCGGCCTCGGTGCTCGTGCGCCGCACGGGCTCGGACGCCATCGCGGTCTCGGCGTGGGGCGACGGCGCCGCCTGGGCGGTCACGCACGCGCCCGAACTGCTCGGACGTGGGGACGACTGGTCCGAGCTCGACGTCTCGTCGCACCCGTTCCTCGTCGACGCCCGGCACCGGCAACCGGGTCTCCGCCTGCTCCGCACCAACACCGTGATGGCGGCCCTCGTCCCGGCGATCATGGAGCAGAAGGTCACCTCGCGGCAGGCCTGGCGTGCCTGGCGGTACCTCGTCCGGCGGTACGGGACGCCCGCGCCCGGACCGGCCCCGGCGGACATGGCCGTCCCGCCGACCGCCGCCGGGTGGGGAGCGATCCCGAGCTGGGAGTGGCACCGCGCCGGCATCGAACCCGGTCGATCCGCCACGGTGATGCGCGCGGTCCGTGTGGCGCCGGCGCTCGAACGCACCCTCGCGCTCGGCCGGGGCGGCGCCGTCGTCGCCAGCCGACTGCAGTCGGTCCCCGGCATCGGGAAGTGGACGGCGGCCGAGACCGCGCAGCGCGCCCACGGTGACCCGGACTCGCCGAGCGTGGGGGACTTCCACGTGCCGGCGCTCGTCGGGTGGGCGTTGACCGGGGGACCGGTGGACGACGACGGGATGCTCGAGCTGCTCGAACCGTGGCGGGGACACCGGGAGCGGGTCGTCCGGCTCATCGGCGGGTCGGGGTTCCGGAAGCCGTCGTTCGGGCCGCGCCTGACGATCCAGGACCACCGGCACCACTGAGCGGACAACGGGCGCGTCCGGCCGTATCCTCCTGTTGAGAATCGATCTCACAAGGAGGAACCATGACCGACACCACCCCCAGCCCCGCCGCGGACGACGAGCACCGCGTCGCCGAGCACGACGTCGCCGAGCACGACCACGAGCAGGACGGCGGTGAGCACGAGACCGTCGAGCACGGCGACCACGTCGACTTCGTGCACGACGGACACCGTCACGCCCGTCACGAGGACCACTACGACGAGCACTGATCGACGCGCCGAGGTCGGCTGACCCGGCGGCGGGGCCGTGCCGGACGGTGCCGCCCCGCCCCCCTGCCTGGCGCCCTGCGCGTCAGGCGTGTGGCGTGCCGCGCGGCGCGCGCCGCGTGCCGCGTGCCGCGTCAGGCGTGCCGGGCGCCGTCCCCGGCGAGCACGGCGCGGTAGCCCTCGCGGAACGTCGGGTACCGCGGCACCCAGCCGGTCCCGCGCAGCAGGCCGTTCGACAGGCGCTTGTCGCCGGCGCCCTGCCGTCCGACGGTCCCCTCCTCGGCGGCGGCCCGCTGCGGCACCGGCACACCGAGCTCGGCCGCGAGGAACGCGTACACGTCGTCGAGCCGCGACGGTTCGTCGTCGGTCACGAGGTACGTCGGCGCCGGGTCCTCCAGGGTCGCCAGGTGCACGAGGGCCGCAGCCGCGTCGTCGCGGTGGATCCGGTTCGTGTGCGGCGACGCCCCGTCGACCGGGGCCCGGCGTGCCGACCCGCCCCGGACCTGGTCGATCAGGCGTTCCCGTCCGGGGCCGTACACCCCCGACAGCCGGGCGAGCACGGCTCCGGGGGCACGGTCGCGCAGCAGGGCCTCGGCCTCCACCAGGACGTCCGCGGTGGGGGTGCCACCGGTCGCCGGGGTGTCCTCGGTGACGGTACTGCCGTCGTCGACGTCGTACACGGCGGTCGACGACACGACGATCACCCGCGGGGCCGCACCGGAGGCGTCGATGCCGTCCAGGACGTTCCGGAGCCCGTCGACGTACGTCGCGCGGTACTCGTCGACGTCGCGGCTCCCGGCGGCGACGGCCACGACGACCACCCGGGTGTCCCGAGGGATCTCGGGGACGGATCGGCGCAGGTCCACCCCCTGTCCGGTGAGCGGGGCCGGTACGAGCTCGGCCCGCCGCCGCAGTCCGACCACGCGGTGTCCGGCGGCGGCGAACCGCAGGCCGGTCTCGATCCCGAGGTCGCCGCAACCGGCGATGACGATGTCCACCGCCCCATCATGCCGAACGCCGGTGGACGATCCGCCGCTCGTGCGGAACCCGGGTGAACGATCCGGCGCCCTGTCTCGTCGTCAGGGCATGGGACTCCGCACACGCACCAAGGTCATCATCGGCATCGCCTCCGGCGTCGTGGTCGTCGGCGTGGCCGCAGCCATCGTCGGCCCGGTCATCTACGCGAACACCGTGAACGGGCAGGCGGCAGCGGCCCCCTCGGTCAGTGCCGCCCCGTCCGGTGGCTCCGGCTCGCTCACCGCCGCCGAGGCCGACGGCAGTTGGACCAGCACCGGCGACTCGTTCGCCGGCTACCGCGTGCACGAGGTCCTGCAGGGCCAGGATGTGAACGTGGTCGGACGCACGAAGGACGTCGAGGGCACCGCCGAGGTCAGCGGCGGGTCCCTCACGAAGGCGACGGTCACGGTGGAGGTCGCGAAGATCACCACGCCCGAGTCCGCCCGCGACGCGTACTTCCGGGACACCGCGCTCCAGACCGACCAGCACCCGACGGCGACGTTCACGCTGACCCAACCGGTCGACGTGTCGAAGGCGCTGGACGGCACGACGCAGGACGTCACGCTCACCGGCACGATGGACCTGCACGGCGTCCAGAAGCCCGTCACCGCCGACGCGCAGGTCGCCGTCGCGAAGGACGGCACGGTCCAGGTCGCCGGCAGCGTCCCGATCACCTTCGCCGACTACGGCGTCGAGGCCCCCTCGCTCGGCTTCGTGACGGTGGACCCGAAGGGGTCCGTCGAGTTCTCCCTCGACCTGGCGAAGTGATGGCCACGGGCAGGTCCGCCGACGAGCTGCTCGCGACCCTCTACCGCGAGCACGGCGACGCGCTCACCCGGTACGTCCGGCACCTGACCCGCGACGGGCACACCGTCGAGGACGTGGTGCAGGAGACCATGGTGCGCGCGTGGCAGCGGCCGGCCGTGCTCGAACGCGCCCCGGACAGCGCACGCGCCTGGCTCTTCACCGTGGCCAGGAACCTCGTCGTCGACGACGCCCGGTCGGCGCGCAACCGCCGCGAACACGGCACGGAGCTGCCCGTCGACCGGGTCGAGGCCGACCGCACCGACGCCGTCCTCGACCGCATCGTCGTCGCGGACGCCCTCGCGTCGCTCAGCCCCGACCACCGTCGGGTGGTGGTCGACGCGTACTGGCTCGGGCACACGGTCCCCGAGATCGCCCGACGACACGACATCCCCGAGGGCACCGCGAAGTCGCGCCTGCACTACGGGCTGCGGGCCCTCCGGCTCGCGCTGCAGGAACGAGGAGTGACCCGATGAGCGAGGACCGCTACGCCGAGTGGGACGCCGCGTACGTCCTCGGCTCCCTGCCGCCGGACGAGCGGCTCGAGTACGAGCGACACCTCGAGACGTGCGACCGCTGTGCGGCCGCCGTCGCGGAGCTCGTCGGTCTGCCGGGCCTGCTGTCGAAGCTCCCGGCGGACCAGGCCGTGGAGATCGCGGAGCCGGACGGGAGGCGCGACACCGGTTCCGAGAGCACCCTCGCCTCGGTCGCGCACCGCGTCCGACACCGTCGGCGTCGCCGGCGCGTCTGGGTCGCGGCCACGGCCGCCGCCGCGGTCGTCGCCGCGGTGCTCGGCGGGCTCGCGGTCGGCACGGCCCGTGTCGACCCGTCCGTGCAGGCGGGACCGGCCTCGGCGTCGGCTGCGGCGGACCGGTACGCGCTGGTCGGCGAGCGGGGACTCGACGTCGACCTGGCGGTCAGCGGCGAGCCGTGGGGCACGCGCTTCGACTGGGGCTGCTCCTACGGCGGGACGTCCTGGGCCGCGGACGGGTCGGTGATGTACGACCTCGTGGTCGTGCAGGACGACGGCACGGTGCAGACCGTGGCGTCGTGGTCCGCCGCCGGCGAGGACGCACGGGGCCTGTCCGCCTCGACCGACGTCCGGCGGGACGACATCGCGAGCGTGCAGGTGCGGCTCCGCGGCGACGACCGGGTGCTCGCGGACGTCGATCTCTGACG